>JAWDJY010000015.1:0-70361 GCA_032469775.1 Geobacteraceae bacterium
TGGGCTTGCTTCAAAATGCCAATGATCTGCTCCTCGGTGAATCGCTTCTTCATGTCTAGCTCCTTGGTTGAGGTTCTAGACCGAAATCACTAAGTTTGCAATGGCTGAGATTTAAGGGAGAAGGTCACTCGTTAAATGCAGATTCGAAGGTTTCCTTACCTTCAATATTCACATAGCGGAACTCGCGTTCTGCCACTACCATCACCAGATGATTAGTCCTAAACATCATTGTCAGTTTCTGCGAGAACTCCACTAAATCTCGTCCGTATATTGCCGCGTTATCTAGCAGAAACAACAATGCGCCTTCTGCTTCGATGCATTGAATCTTCTGCTTGATCGCCGCCAAACATTCCAGGCTATCCAGCCAGATCACAGTATGATTATCACAATAATTTCTGGCGATACGATGAAGGAAGGTTGATTTCCCCTCTCCACCTTTGGACAAGATTTTAATCAGTGCAGATTTTTCGCTGATAGCTTGACGCAAAATTTGGTCGAACTCTTTTTCAAGCACCTCATGCCGAACATCAAATTCGTTGGCTACGACTTCCCTCAGCCTTGCCTCGGAAGCGTCAGTCCGAGTGTAGTAGTAGTGCAGGTATTCAGAATGAGTTTCTTTCTGAACCTGGCTCCAGAAAGGTCCGTTAATGATGCGAAAGTCGGCCTGCTCAGCGATGGCATTGTGTTCGCCGAGGCGACGATCCAGATGGTTCTTTAGACGGTTACAAACTTCGGCAAAAGTTTTTTCTGTAGTGTAATCCCTGACAATTTCCCGAAAGAGGTATTCCGAATAAGCGGTTATATCTGGATTACTTCCGTCATACGCCGCGAAAAGGTCCAGAATAGGATTGCTATCCGCCCTGCGCATCCAGTCCACGATCACGAACGGCCAGTGATTATCTTCGATGGTGAGCTGCTGGTTGTTGTATTTGACGGCGCGCGTAGGCGAAAAGAATATGTGAAAATCCTTGCGAGGATAGCCTGCCCAGTGCAGTTGCGCAATTTTGTCGCCCAGTTCTACCTGCTCAATTTCGTTGAAGCTATTCGATGCCTTGCATTCAACAAACAAGTTATGGACGACTCGCTCTTTCACTATCTTGAAGTACAAATCAAAGCCGTGTTGAGTGCCTGAACGCTGAATTTTCGCGTCGGTCACTTCAAATTCCCAACACTTAAAAGCTTCTTTCAAAATGCTATAAGCAGCTTTCTCAAATAGTGTTCCCAAGTCGACACTTTGCATTTCAGCAGCAATCCTTTCTCATCATGACCAACGGTGATGAGGCGCACCAGCGGCGTCAGCCGACTGTGTGCCGCCGGCTGGATACTATGTAAGGCCCCCCTTGGGCATACGTTTTACGGTATGCTCAGCTTTGCGAGAACCAATTCCAAGGGAATCCAAAGGGGGGCCTTACGTATGAGATTTTACACAAAAACACACAAACATTACTGCGGAATCGACCTGCACTCTAAAAAAATGTTCGTCTGCATCCTCAATGCTGATGGGGTGGTCGTGTTGCACCGCAACATTGCCACCTCTCCGGAAGATTTCCTCAGGGTCATTGCACCATTCAGGGACGACCTGGTGGTTGGCGTGGAATGCATGTTCGCCTGGTACTGGCTGGCTGATCTCTGCAACCGGGAGAAGATCGATTTCGTTCTCGGGCACGCCCTGTACATGAAGGCAGTGCACGGCGGCAAGGTCAAGAACGACAAGATCGATTCCCAGAAGATTGCCGGGCTGCTGCGAGGTGGCATGTTCCCCATGGCCTATGTCTATCCGCCCGAGATGCGGGCTACCCGCGACCTGTTACGCCGCCGCTGCTTTCTAGTCCGCCGTCGGGCCGATCTGTTCGCTCATGTGCGCAGTACGGCCATCCAGTACAATCTGCCGGAAATCGAAGTTCGAATGACCTACGAAGGGCCTCGCAGTACGGTCCCCGATCATTTCCCTGATCCGGAGGTGAAAAAGATCGTGCAGATCGACATCGCGATGATAGATGCCTATGACAATGTCATTGGTGCCCTGGAATGGGAACTGGAGAAAACTTCCCGCCGCCAGGACCGGCGGACACTCATGCTGCTCAGTTCGATCCACGGGGTCGGCAAGATTCTTTCCATGGTGCTGCTCTACGAGATCCACGACATCAATCGTTTCGGAACAGTGCAGGATTTTGCCTCCTACTGCCGACTGGTGAAGTGTCCCCACGAGTCGGCCGGCAAGAAGAAGGGAACCGGCGGTGCCAAGATCGGTAATGCCCATCTGAAGTGGGCTTTCTCGGAAATGGCGGTATCGTTCCTGCGCCATAATCCGCCGGGCAAACAACTGGTGGAGAGGCTGGCCCAGAAGCACGGCAAGGGGAAAGCTCTCTCCATCCTGGCCCACAAGCTGGCCCGGGCGATTTACTACATGCTGAGAGACGGTGTGCCGTTCAACCGGGACAAGTTCCTGGCCACGGCGTAGAGCTGGAGGGGACGGGAGCAGCCCGACGTCCAACTAGAACCGATACGGGTGAGCATGCCCTGCGACCGGCAATTGAGCAATGCGCCATATAGAGCGCGATGCGGTCGCTATGTCGATACCCGGTAACTTGTATCGCTGGATTGGAGCCCCGTCCCGCTCCGTACATAGATGAACGATTGCTTCAGTTTCAGTTGTGTTCTGCCCCTCGCCGAGCCCGGTACCAACTGCGCCGTGTGCAAACACGAGCCCGATTTCTTGAATGGGACGGCATGAGGGTACGATAGAGTTTCCAGGTCGCGCGGATGATGTCTGCGCAGTCGCTGCAAAAGCCGCATCAGCAGCGGTGTGAACCTCGATAAGTGTTTGGTGCAGGACCTTTTCCGGTTCTGATGCCGGTTGTGAGAAATACGAGTCGGAACCGGGAAACTGCTGCAGCGATTCAAGCAAAAAAACGAGTCAAAATCGTCCGGGCATCATTTTGCCTATTGACGGACGGGGGCCTTATAAGGGTTGGCTATGTCGTGCCGCGATGAACTATGGCACTCTGCTCGGGAATTCGTAAATAAACTTCAACAGCATTTCTGAGAAAGAAATTAGGTCTTCGGCATCCTGAAGAGACATAAGAAGGATTTCATGATTTGCCTCATTACCTTTTTTTCGAATGTGGTCTACCCAGCCTTTTCCTTTTGGAGGGACGTAGCCATTGTCTGCCAGGTACTCGACATAGAAAAGGAAAGATTTATTTTCTTCTGCCCCTTCAGAAACTGCTATGTTCATCAAGAGCTTTCGGCACACGAGAACTGCAGCAGTATAGGCTGAGGCAGCGACTGAGTTCCTTGCCTCTCGGTACAAATTGTCAATATTTGCCGGGAGTGACTTAACTTCATTTCCTGGTGCAACACCGGGTACTTGTTCAGTTGAAGTAATGAATGATGGCTTTTCGCAATGAGGGCAGATGAATACCCTATTATCCGGCCTTTGGTTGTGATGGTACCCTTTGTTAGACGCAACTACATTGCCGCAGTAGCCACATGTGAATGATTTTGATGTAATAGTTCCTTCATTGTACCAAGACATGCGTTATCTCCTTTGTCAGCCAACGTCACAAGGCGCACCGGCGGAGCGAAGCGTAGACCGGTGCCGCCGCTAGTTATTTCTTGATATTACCTTTCAATTCATCAAGTTTTTTCTTGGCTGCTGCAATCTTTTCACTCTTCCTAAATTCTTCAAGCTTTTCATCAAGAATTATCTCAATTCCTACTCTCAGAGTATCAAAGTGAGCCAAACATGTTTTTTCATCAAGTTCATGCACACCAAGACTCAATATTGAGTACATACCTTTATTGCTGACAAGAAAGTCGGGTAAGTAGTGTGACAATAGTTCGAGCTTTTCATCCATTCTACATTTAAAAAAAGTCTCTTCATCGAGTACACCATCGTTCTTAGCCTTGGTAAATGCTTCATTTACAAGAAACTCAAAAATCCTCCTTAAGTATACAAATGAGCCAATTCCAACTCCGTTTGCTGCCAAGCCGATAGCTCTTGTGAATTCTCTGAGCTTCTCTTCAGGCAGTAACTTCTTGTATTGCTTAATTTCTGAGATATGGAAATCTGCCACTGAAGGATATTGACCTATTTTCATAAACTCTTTTGTTGTAGGCGACCAAAGAACAAAGAACCTAAACGAATCATCAGTTCTTTTGCACTTTATATTGATAGTGCCGTAACCGCCACTTGTCAGAAAAGACGAGTGGCTAGGGATAAGATCAGTAGTTACAACAAATGTCGATTCGAGCTTTCTCCAGGGATTATATCCCTCGAACTCTTTTTTCCTTGTGCCATCTATAATGTCTTTAAAGCTTTCTAGGTGTTCGTCGTCAATTTTGATTGGTGAATAAATTGGCAGATCAAAGAAAAAACCACTCTGTGTCAGCTCCATCAATAATCCTCCCTTGCTTCAAATAACTCGTTATTAGTAGGTTTCCATATAAAAGTCATTTATTACCTATATAATAACTTTATGCCTAATATAGGCCGTTTGCTGAATTCCTCATACAAGCCATATTTATTCTTTCACAACTCTCTCCATCAACTCCTTGTCACCACGAATCAACCCCCATCTAACCCGCCAAAGCTTTAACGCCGGGTCCCACTTTGCACCTACTCCTTTCAACCGATCGCGGAGCACCTTCATGGTGAATGGGACCTGTACCAGAACCGTGTCAGTCTCTCGGATTCGCGGCACGCCTTTCCCTGGTTTTTCATCTACGATGATCTCAACAGTCTTGATGCGCATGTCCCTAATGGAATCGTACCGGTAGCGAACGCAGAGCAGAGAATCGCCGAACCTCTCGACCAGCCGCAGCGTTCCATTTTCACCGGGTTTCAGGTGCTTGTGTGCCTTTATATGTTTCAGCATGTATACCCTTCCTGAAGACGGGCCTGGAATTTCATGAAATTCATATATCACGCGCACCTGGATGAGAAAAGGATAATTCGGAGGCGGATTACAGTTCGGTATTTGACTCGAGCTTCCAGGTTGCTTGTTGCCTGTTTAACCCGGACGGCCGAAGATCAACTGCTCCATACTGCACAGTCAGGGCCAAAACCGGCTTCCGGGGCATAGCATCATTCAAATGAAAAAGCTGGCAAACATTACAGTAGCTTGGCGAGATGGAATTCATGGGCGGCGCACAATTCCGAACCGGCAGAACCTTTCCAAAAAGTGTAAAGGTTCTTTCCACACCCGGAGCAGATCAACGTAACCACACGATTTCAATTCGCTTTTCAAAATGTGTAAAAAAACCTGCAGTTGCAAAGTTTCTTTACACATTATAATTCCGGCGGGGCCTGCCAGTCCGGTAAGAGTGTGGAGCACCCCATAGGTGTCGCATCTCCATGTTCAAAAAAACAAACCGGAACAAAACGCCGCAAAACCTAATATTACAAGGCTTCACGGCGTTTTTTGTCATTTCATCTATCACGGCAGCTTCAACAATCGTTCGCTGCGCCATATCGGCACGATTCACACCAGGTTGCCGTCATGACGATACACAATCCTGAACTGGCCGGGCGGGAAAAGTCCGGGCAAGTGTTGCCGCAGTAGCGCGCCGGCTTGACATCCAACCGGTTACGGACTAAAAGAACAGTCGAACCTGCTGATTTTACGAACATGATGGAGTGCATAAATGACCCCCACTGTATCTTTTGTCGGAGCCGGACCGGGCGCCGCAGACCTCATAACCGTTCGCGGCGCGCGTCTCCTGCGGCACGCCGATGTGGTGATCTTTGCCGGCAGCCTGGTGGATCTCAAGCTGGTCCAGCGCTATGCTACCAAAGCCGACGTCTACGATTCGGCCGGCATGACGCTGGGTGAGGTGATCACGGTCATGATGGACGCCATCGCCGCCGGGCGGAGCGTGGTCCGGCTGCATACCGGCGACCCCTCGATCTACGGCGCGATCCAGGAACAGATGGAGGCGCTCGACCGGATCGGAGTCACCTACCAGGTCGTGCCGGGCGTGACCAGCGCCTTTGCCGCAGCAGCAGCGCTCAAACAGGAGCTGACCCTGCCTGAACTTTCCCAGACCGTGATCTTCACCCGCGTCGAGGGGCGCACACCGGTGCCGGAGCGGGAAAGGCTGACCGAAATCGCCCGCATCGGCGCCACGCTGGTGATCTACCTCTCGGTCGGCATGATCGAGAAAGTCGTCGAACAGCTGCTGCAGGGCGCATATACCGGCGACACCGCTGCCGCGATCGTCTGCCGCGCCTCCTGGGAGGATGAGCAGATCATCCGGGGCACGCTGGCCGATATCTCCGCCAAGGTGCGCGAGGCCGGCATCGACCGCCAGGCGTTGATCATCGTCGGGGATGTGCTGGCGGCGCGGCGCGAAGGGCTCAAAGCCCGCTCGCTGCTGTATGACGACGGTTTTTCCCACGGCTACCGGGAAAGCGTAGTGGTCTGAGATGCGCGTCGCGGTCTTTGCCATAACCCGCAACGGCGCCCGCCTGGGGCAGAAGCTGCGGGAAAGCATGACCGGCACGGAGCTGTTCGTCTCCCGGCGCTACGCCGGACAGGCCGGTAATGAGAAGGTCTGTTTCGACCCCGCTGACCTGAAAAGCGTGATCGCCGAAAACTGGAAGGCCTATGACGGCCTGGTGCTGATCATGGCGGCCGGCATCGTGGTGCGCCTGATCGCGCCGCTGCTGGAATCCAAGGAAAGCGACCCGGCCGTGGTCGTGATCGACGACTGCGGGACATTCGCGATCTCGCTGCTCTCCGGCCACCTGGGGGGTGCCAACCAGCTGGCCGAACGCTGCGCCTTCGTCTGCGGCGCCCGTCCGGTGATCACCACCGCCACCGACGTCAATGAGCTGCCCTCCTTCGACATGCTGGCCAGGGAGCAGGGGTGGCTGATCGACGACATCTCCAGGGTCAAGCACCTGAACACGCTGCTGCTGGATCAGCAGGAGATCGCGGTGGTGGATCCCAGCGGCGTCACCCGCAACTGGCTGCACGGACGCTGCAAGGTGACTTTCCATGACACCTTTGCCGAGGCGGTTCGCAGCCAGGCGCAAGGCTTCCTGTTCGTTACCAACCGCCACCTGCCGCCGCAAACCCTGCCGAAAAACCTGCTGATCCTGCGTCCCCGCAACCTGGTGCTGGGAATCGGCTGCAATCGCGGCACCCCTGTGGCCGAGATCGAGGAATTCGTCACCACGCAGCTGAAACGAATCTTCCTCTCGACCAAAAGCGTCTGCTGCATCGCCTCGGCCGACGCCAAAAGCAACGAACCGGGACTGCTGGAATACGCTGCAAGGCTGGATGTCCCGCTGCGCTGCTACAGCAGCGATGAGCTGAACCGGGTCCCCTTCCCGTCGCCGCCGTCGCCACATGTGCTGGCCGCGGTCGGCAGCGGCGGAGTAGCCGAACCGGCCGCCATCCTGGCCTCGGGCGGCAACCGACTGCTCCTGAAAAAAGTCAAATCGGAGAACGTCACCCTGGCGGTGGCGGAACTCAAGGAAAGCTGACAGAGATGCAAAAACTCCCCCTGATTGCCATCACCATGGGCGACCCCTGCGGAGTCGGCCCCGAAATCATAGTCAAGGCGCTACAGTCGCCACAGGTTGCCGCCGGCTGCCGGACGTTCGTTATCGGCGACCGGCCGGCGCTGGAACGGGCGCTGTCCGTCTGTCAATCGGACCTGCGGATCCACGAGATCTCCGCTCCGGAGGAAGCGGCGGCAACTCCTGAAGGTTGTGTCGCGCTGCTGGCGCTGTCGCGGCTGTCCGCCGACGACCTGCAGTACGGCCGGCCGGGCGCCGCGGCCGGCGATGCGGTCTTCCGCTACATCTGCCAGGCGGCCCGCTTCTGCCTGGATGGACGCGTGGCAGCCATGGCCACCGCCCCGATCAGCAAGGAGGCCATGCACCGGGCCGGGCACGACTATCCCGGCCATACCGAGCTGTTGGCCGAGCTGTGCGGAACCGATGACTTCGTGATGATGCTGGCGGGAGACGTGCTGCGGGTCAGCCTGGTGACGATCCATGAGGCGCTGGCGGATGTCCCCCGGCTGGTGACTTTCGAGCAGGTGCTAAAAACGATCCGCATCACCGCCGAAGGTGTCGCCCGCCTGACCGGCATAACCAGCCCCAGGCTGGCGGTGCTGGCGCTCAACCCGCATTGCGGAGAAGGGGGCAAATTCGGTAACCAGGATCGCGACATCATCGCACCGGCCATCGAAAGAGCCCGCGCCGACGGGATCGACGCCCAGGGGCCGCTCCCGGCCGATACCCTGTTCCACTTCGCCCAAAAGGGCGCCTACGACGGCGTGGTGGCCATGTACCACGACCAGGGGCTGATCCCGCTCAAGATGCTGCACTTCGACGATGGCGTCAACATCACCCTGGGACTGCCGATCATCCGCACCTCGGTCGACCATGGCACCGCCTACAACCTGGCCGGCACCGGCAAGGCCTCGGAGAAGAGCCTGCTGGCGGCGATCAGGATGGCGGTCGGTATGGTGCGGTGACGGAGCGGCAATAGCTTTCCGCTTGCACTCACCGCCCGTTTTTCGTAGACTCCACCCCATGACAACCTTCGAAACCATCTCCGCAAAAGTCCGCGCCGGGCAGCGTATCAGCGCCGACGAGGCGCTGTTCCTGTTCGATTCCAACGATCTTCTGGCCATCGGCGAACTGTCCGCCGAAGTCAACACCCGCAAGAACGGCACAAACGTCTACTTCAACGTCAACCGCCACATCAACCCCACCAACGTCTGCGTCAACCGCTGTGCCTTCTGCGCCTTCTCCCGCACCGCCGGCGAAGAGGGGGCCTATACCCTGGCGCTGGACGAGATCTGCCGCCGGGCGGAGGAAGCCGAGCGAGAAGGGGCCACCGAGGTGCATATCGTCGGCGGCCTGCACCCGGATCTGCCCTTCGGGTTCTACGAAGAGGCGCTGGCGGCGATCCGCAGGGTTGCTCCGTCCCTGCACATCAAGGCTTTCACCGCCGTGGAGATCGAATATTTTTCCCGCATCTCCGGCCTGAGCATTGAAGATATTTTCAAGCGGCTGATTGCCGCCGGACTGGGCTCGATGCCGGGTGGCGGGGCCGAGATACTGGTGGAGGAGGTCCGCCGGAAGATCTGTCCCGAGAAGATCTCCGGGGCACGCTGGCTGGAGATCATCCGCCTGGCGCATCTGGCGGGACTAAAGACCAATGCCACCATGCTCTACGGCCATCTGGAAACGGCGGCCGACCGCGTAGCGCACATGGAGCTGCTGCGCACGCTGCAGGATGAGACCGGCGGTTTCCAGGCCTTCATACCGCTGGCCTTCCAGCCGGAAAATTCGGACCTTAAGCTGGATATCAAGGGTACCTCCGGACTGGATGACCTGAAGACGCTGGCCATCGCCCGCATTTTCATGGATAACTTCGACCACATCAAAGCTTACTGGATCATGCTGGGGGAAAAGATCGCCCAGGTTGCGCTAGCCTTCGGGGTCAACGATCTGGACGGCACCGTGGTGGAGGAAAAGATCGGCCACGACGCCGGCGCCCAGAGCCCACAGTCGCTGACCAAAGAAGGCATCATCCGCCTGATCCGCAAGGCCGGCAAGACCCCGGTGGAACGGGATACGCTGTACCATCCGATCCGCAGTTTCTGATGTATTCGCTGTCGCCATCCCTGGAGCGCGGGGATGCCTGCGCGAACCTGGACCGCCTTCTTGTCCCGGAAATAGATGCAGACCGCTTCCGGGGCAAACTCCAACGCCTGCAGAAGCTTTTTGAGATTTATGCCGCCACCTGCCCGGCGCCTCTGATCGCGCCGGCTGTGCTCGTCACCCCGGAGCTCCGCCTGCAGTGCGAGTCATACCTGCCGCTGGCCGAAATCACCGCTGCCTTCAGCCACCTCTACCGCTCCGCGCTGCGCTATCCACCAATCCTCTCCAGCACCCCTTTTTTCAAGGCACTCGGTTGGGCCGACGTTTTTGTCGGGCTGCCGCCTCGCTTTCAGTTTGCTGTAAATCCGGCCCGCTTACTGGAAAACCTACTGGTCAACCAAGACCTGTTGCAGGAGTTCCTGTTCGCCTCGTTCCTGCCGAGCCGCTTCTACGGCGGTTTCGGGCGTTATCCGCAACAGTCGGCGTTTGTGCGGCAATGGCTAGGGCAGCGACAGGCAGAACCGCTGCGCTGCCTGGACGCGGCCTGCGGCACCGGCGAGGAGAGCTACGCACTGGCCGGCTTGTTGCTTGAACAGGGATATGCCCCGGAGAAGATCCGGGTCGAAGGATGGACGCTTGAGCCGCTGGAGGTCTGGGCCGCCGCCCACTGCAGTTTTCCCCATGACCGGCAGCGCGAAAGACTGTTCCGTCAGGAAACCCGCCCGCTCTTCGAGAATGGCTGCACTTCGCGCATTCTCTTCAGCAGCGTCGACCTCACAGCTCCAGCGGCAACGGAACCGTTTGACCTGATACTGTGCAACGGTCTGCTGGGTGGCCCGATTCTAAACCGTTCCCGGGAATTGGAGCTGGTTACGGCCAATCTGGCCGGCCTGCTGGCGCCGGGCGGAATGCTGCTGTCCGCGGACAGTTTTCACCAGGGCTGGAAACAGAAATGCCCGCAGCATCGCTTGCGGGCATTTCTGGAAATGAACGGCCTGAAGACTTTTCAGGCCGGTGAAGGCATTGGAGGCCTAAAACCTGATTAAGAGGCCGCCCCAGGTCAGGCCGCCACCAAAGCCCATGGTCAGCACCAGATGCCCCGGCTTGATCGTGCCGTTGCGCAGGTTCTCGTCCAGCACCAGCGCCACCGAGGCGGCCGAGGTGTTGCCGCAGCGGTCCAGGTTGATCAGGAAGCGTTCCTTGGGGAAACTGCTCTTTTTGGAGATGAAATCGATCATGCGGATGTTGGCCTGGTGCGGGATGATGTAATCCAGGTCGGCCGGAGTGATGCCGGCTTTCGCGCAGAGCTTGTTGATGATGTCGGGAATCACCTCGGTGGCAAAGACGTAGACCTGTTTGCCGGCCATCTGGAAATAGACATCGCGGGCATCGATGGTTTCGGGAGTGACCGGTTTGCGCGAACCGGAGGAAGGCACCTGGATCAGTTGCCAGCCCTTGCCGTCGCTGCGCATGTAGGTATGCTGGATGCCGGTCTTCTCGTCTCCGTCGCTGCTCAGGATGGCTGCGCCGGCGCCGTCGCCGAAGAGCGGGCAGCTGTTCTTGTCGTTGAAATCGAGGATCTTGGAGTAGGTGTCGGCGCCGATCGCCATCACTTTCTTGTACTTGCCGCATTTGATGAAGTTGTCGGCAACTTCCAGCGCATAGACGAAGCTGGAACAGACCGCGTTGATATCAAAGGCAAAGGCGTTCTTGGCGGCGATATTTTCCTGTACGATGCAGGCGGTGGAAGGCAGGCTCATGTCAGGGGTGGAGGTGCCCACCACGATGCAGTCGATCTCTTCCGCCGATATTCCTGCTGCTTCCAGAGCGTTTTTTGCAGCGATCGTGGCCAGATCGGATGTGGCCTGATCAGCATGGGCGAAGCGGCGCTCACGGATACCGGTTCGTGTAAAAATCCACTCATCGGCGTTTTCCACCAGATAATCGAAATGGCTGTTGGGTATGACCCGCTCCGGCATGCAGGAACCGCTGCCGATAATTTTTGAAACGATCATTTTCTCCCCGATTCCGTCCGTCAGGAACGAACGTTTTTATTCATAATAAACATCACTGTTATCACACACGAAAACGCTGTTTGTCAAATTGAATACACAAACGTGCAGCATTTTTGACACAACAAAACTGTTGTTCAACTCTCCCCGCGAAAGCGGAGTATGTCCGCCAGCGAAAATGCCCAGACCAGGAAAAAAGCGGCCAGCACCCCTTTTCCGAAGCCGCTGGCGCCGTCCAGCGCCTTGATCACTTCTGACGGAGAGATGCTGATCGCGCCACCGGCGATCTGCGAGGCGATCACCGGCGAGAGCCCCCGCAACAGCACGAACAGCGCCAGCAACAGGATCAGGTTTACGATTACAATGATAATTCCGCCTACTGCCTTGCGACCCAGATAGAGCTGGCCCAGCCCGGGCAGCACCAGGGCCGAAAGCAGCAGTGCGGTCATTTTTCTGTTCATATGGCGGCTCCATTGGCCACACCGGAAAGCGTGGCGATCATCTCGTCATGGATCAGGCCGTTGCTGGCCACGATCCGGTCGTTGAACACGTCATAGGCGGAGCCGTCAAAGGTTGTCACGGTTCCACCCGCTTCGCGCACCAGCAGCACTCCCGCGGCCACATCCCACGCCTTCAGCTTCAGTTCCCAGAAACCGTCCAGACGTCCCGCCGCCACATAGGCCAGGTCCAGCGCCGCCGCGCCCGCCCGGCGGATGCCGCGGGCGGTTTTCTGGAAAGTGATGAAATTGCCGAAATTGTTGGCCGGATCACTGGCGCAGTCGTAGGGGAAGCCGGTCCCCAGCAGGGAGTTTTTCAGGGGTGCACGGCCGGATACTGAGATCCGGCGGCCATTCAGAAATGCTCCCCCCTTCCGGGTTGCGGTGAACAGTTCATCCTGAACCGGATTGTAGATAACTGCCGCCACCAGTTCTTCATCATGCATAAGACCGATCGAGGAACAGAACCAGGGGAAACCGTGGGCATAGTTGGTGGTGCCGTCAACCGGATCGATGATCCAGCGGAAGGGTGAGCCGTCCTGCGGATACTGCCCTTCCTCGGCCACGATATCGTGGTCCGGAAATTCTGACAGCAGATGTTCAACAATCAGGCGTTCCGATTCCCGGTCAACCTCGGTCACCAGGTCCTTGTCACCTTTCAGGTCGATAACCAGCGCCGATGTGAAGCGAAAACGCTGAAAGGCTCCGGCTATGCGGGCGGCCTCGACCGCCTTGTCAAGATACAGTTGTAAATCCGGCATGTTGATCTCCAATAAAAATAAGGCGGCACTCAAGCCGCCCTGGCACGGCAGTGTAGCAGACAGCAGCAGTCAAGGCAAGCACACCTGTCATTCTGTTTTGACTTTGTATCGTGATTAATGCATAGTGAGTGCTATTTTAACCATGATGACGGGGTAATCTGATGGTGCTCTTCGGAAACATATTGCTGGCGCTGGCCAAAATCGTAGAACTGGCCAGCGGTCTCCTGACGATCTACAAATACATACTCCTGGCCAGCGTTGTCATCTCGTGGGTCAACGCCGACCCCTACAATCCGATCGTCAATTTCATCTATCGCGTCACTGATCCGCTGTTGCGGAGAATCCGCCGGCATATGCCGGATACCGGCATGCTCGACCTGTCGCCTCTGGTCGCCTTTGCCGCGATTTATGTCATCCAGATCATCTTTTTCGACACCGCCTACCACTACCTGATGGGCAGCGGCATGTCGCTCAAACTGCGAGGTTAACAGCAATGAAGATTTCTCCGCTAGATATCCAGCAGCAGCAGTTCAAGGTCAAGACATTCAGGGGGCTTGATCCGGAGGATGTGGACGCCTTTCTGCAGACAGTGGCCGGAGAAATGGAAGGACTGATCCGTGAGAATAACGAACTGAAGGAACAGCTGTCCCGCCACACCCGTGATGCACTGGATATGGCGGAGCGGGAGCGGGAACTACGTGAAACGCTGCTTTCAGCCCAGCGCGTAATCGAAGAGATGAAGGCCAATGCCCACAAAGAAGCCGAACTGATCGTCTCCGAGGCGGAGCTGAAAGGGGAGCGGATCGTGGCCGACGCCGAACGCCAGCTTGGCGACCTGAAAACCCGCATCGAAGAGGTTCGCCGGCAGAAGATCCAGTTCGAAATGAGCTTCAAAGGCCTGCTGGACAGCTTTGCCCGCCAACTATCCGGTGATGAACCAGGCTGACCTCCCTTTTTTGACCGTCGTTGAAGACGGCATCGTCCTGAATGTTCATGTCCAGCCCCGGGCCTCTAAAAACCAGGTCTGCGGCCTGCAGGGTGAAGCGCTCAAGATCAGGTTGACCTCGCCGCCTGTGGATGGAGCGGCCAACAAGCTCTGCCGCGAATTTCTGGCCGACCGTTTCGGAGTGGCCAAATCATGCGTGGAGATCATCTCAGGAGAAACATCCCGGCATAAACGGGTCAGAATTTCCGGTGATCCACTTTTACTCAAAAAGACAATCGATACACTCACTATCTCCCGGTAATAATCGGGAAACATCCAGAAAGGATTTATTACATGGCACAGGCAAAAACAGGCGATAAGGTCAAGGTCCACTACACCGGCACACTGGAAGACGGAAGCATTTTCGACACTTCGGAAGGTTTTGTGGAGCGCTGTGACGATGATGGCGGCGAGGGCTGCGGCTGCGGAAGCCAGGCAACCGGCCCGATGGAATTTGTTATCGGACAGGGCAACCTGATTCCCAAGTTCGAGGAAGCGGTGATCGGCCTTGAAGTGGGGCAGAGCATCAAGGTTTCAATTCCGGCCGACGACGCCTATGGCCAGCGTGCTGAAGAGATGGTGGCGGTACTGGATCGCAGCGAAATTCCGGCTGACATCAACCCGGAACCGGGGCAACAGATGGAAGTGATCCTGCAGGACGGCAGCCCGATGCCTGTACTGGTCACCGAAGTCACCGACAAGACCATCACACTGGACGCCAACCACCCGCTGGCCGGTTACGACCTTAATTTCGAAATCAGGCTGGTAGAGATCCTCTAAACCTGCTTCGCAAATGCTTCGGATCCTGCCCCCCCTTCCGCGCTTGGGGGGGCAGGATTCAGGCACCGGCTTATCTCCAATCCCTCCGACTATCGATACACAACACATCATTTTATAACACACCACAAGCTGATTCCCTCACACACCAGCGTCCATTCCAGCCAATCAATTTCAAATAAATACACATAAAATGTCGTTATATTTTTGCAAACAATCAGCAGACCCGACTGGTGGCAACATTCTTCCGAATAAAATAAGCATTTGATTACGGCCAGTTATAGTGCAACATGCATCCGTATACATTTTTCTTTTATTAAACGATGTTTGTATTGATATTTTATTATTATTTATAGATAATAACAAAATCTTGGTCGCAAACGAAGGGAGACGGTTATGAGAAAATCTGCTCAGGCAACGTTTTTGGGACTGTCCGCAGTGCTGATACTGATCACCGCTGCATTTGCCGCTGTACCTCAGACCATCAACTATCAGGGCTACCTGAAGGGGAGCAGCGGAGCTCCGGTCAATAGCGCAACCAACATGGTTTTCTCGCTCTACAGCACAACCAGCGGCGTCAGGCCGGTATGGGGCAGCGGCACCGTGAGCATAACACCGGCCAACGGCATTTACAGCGTTGAGCTGGGCAAGAGCCCGCAGCCGGCACTTGGCATAGCCTTCAACCGGCCATACTGGTTGGGGGTAACAGCCGGAACCGACCCGGAAATGCGCCCGCTTCAGCCGCTGACCAGCGTTCCGTACGCATTGCATGCCGTTGAATCGGAAACAGTGCCTGACGGCAGCGTAACCGCGGCCAAACTTGCCGACAGCTCCGTATCCGCCGTCAAACTGGCGGACGGCAGCGTAACGGCAGCCAAGCTAGACACAGCCTATGTGAAAAAGACCGGCGACTCCATGAGCGGGTCACTGGCCCTTCCTGTCAACGGACTCGCCGTAGGCACGAACCAACTTGTGGTGAACAACGGCAATGTCGGCATCGGCACTGCGACTCCCGCCACCAGACTCTCGGTTGCCTCAGCTTCCGGCTACCTGGGAGACTTCAGCGGCGGAACCTGGTGGGGTATCCTGCGCTTTCTGGAGGGTACGACCCACAGGGCTTATCTTGGGTATGGAGATTCGGGGGGATTCTTGCTGAATTCACTGGTTGATTCCACTGGTCTATATGCACTGACCGGCGGTTTGCACCTGACGGCAAACGTTGATGCCACCAGGGGGATCACCGTTACCCCGACCGGCAACATCGGCATCGGCACAACGGCCCCGGCAGCAAGAATTCATCTGAAGGGGGGCAGCTATCCCGACTCCTTCATGTTCCTGGACACTTCAGCGGCAGCCCAGGATTCGGGTTTGCGCTTCCTAGAGAATGGAACGACAAAATCACAACTTTACTGGTCGGCTGCCAACCAGACACTGCGACTGCTTGGAAGCGGGGCTTCGGGTCTTGACATAACTTCAACCGGCAGTATCGGGATCGGGACAGCAACACCATCGGCCAAGCTCTCGGTATCCACCACAGGCGGATTCATAAGCGACTTTGCCAGCACCAGCACCTGGGGTATCCTGCGCTTTCTCGAAGGCGCGACCACACGCACCTACCTTGGGTACGGAGATGCGGGAGGATTTTTAACAAATTCAACGCCTGACTCTTCCGGTCTACGTGCAGTGACCGGCGCCCTGCACCTGACGGCAAATAGCGATGCCACAAAGGGCATCACCATCACGTCTGCCGGTAACGCCGGCATGGGCACGACAACTCCAGCAGCGCGGTTTCACCTGAAAGGCAGCAGCTATCCTGATTCGTTCATTTTCCTGGATACAACAGCAGCAGCCCAGGACTCCGGTCTCCGTTTTCTCGAAAATGGCGTGACAAAGTCACACCTGTTCTGGCTGGCTTCAGCACAAACACTGGCATTGCGGGGAAGCAGCTATCTGGGCCTGGACATAGCTGCTAATGGCAATGTAGGTGTCGGCACCACGGCTCCTGCTGAAAAGATGCATGTCTGGGGAGATTTCCTCAGGGTTGAAGGCGGTGGCGGCGAAAAGGCCTACATTGGAGGTGACGGTGCCGGCGGCGATGTACAGATCGGAAGCATGAATGCCGGCATTACAAACGTCGCCATGTACAACACCGCCACAAACACCTATATGTCTGTCTACCTGAAGAACGTCCATGTCATGGGCGGCGCCGACCTGGCGGAACCATTCAACTCCATGGATGCCAACAAACTGGAACCGGGCATGGTAGTGACCATCGATGCAGAGAATCCGGGCCAGCTGGTCCTGGCAGAAGCGGCCTATGACAAGAAAGTGGCCGGAATTGTCAGCGGGGCCAACGGTATCAGCGCGGGCATGACCATGTCCCAGGAAGGAACCCCGGCAAGCGGATCCGTTCCGGTGGCACTCACCGGGCGTGTATATGCCTGGGCTGACGCATCCCATGGAGCAATCACTCCCGGAGATCTCCTCACCACTTCGGATACGCCGGGCCACGCAATGAAGGTCACAGACAATGGCAAGGCACAGGGAGCGATCATCGGCAAAGCCATGTCAAAGCTATCCGAAGGCAAAGGTCTGGTACTTGTGCTGGTTACCCTTCAGTAGGACATATATCAATTCCGGTTTTTTATGTTACGTCTACTACCGGACAAGGGAGGACAAGCAACCATGAATCCTTTACGCAAATTTTACCTACCCATCTTGCTATTCATAATATCGCTGAGCCTTACCACTCCGGCATTTGCCCAGGTTCCGCTCCGCATTTCAATCAAATTCATCCTGGATGCATCCGGCAATCGGCCGGCGACAGGCAACCTGAACACCGATGCCGAGATAAACACCGAATTTACATCCGCCATCAATATCCTGGCCAGGGCCTATACCGAATTCTCTGTCGACCGAATAGAGTTTGTGGACCTTTCCGGCCTGAGCCAGTGGTACTCCACTTCCGCGGCTACCACCACCGGGCGTGACCAGTTGCGCACCGCCGCCATTGCCGCCCCGGCCACCTATCACTGGCGAACGGACGCCATCAACATATACATAAATGGAGGTACGAGTTCGGCCATCAGCGATTTCCCTCCGAACAACAACATGATTCTGATGAACCAGTGGTGCGGCAACACCCCTTCATGCATTCTTCATGAGATGGGACACAGCCTCAATCTCATGCATACGCATGAGCCCTGCTGCACCAACCAGGATGCCTGCGCTGACACCATCACAGACAATTCAGGCTGGACGAAGGATCAACTTGCCCAGAACAATTACGGTTGCCTCTACGCCAGCTGCACGGCCAGCCAGAAAAACGCGGTAGACCTGGTCTACAACAATGTCATGTCGTATCACACCGACGAGCCGCAGCTCAGGCTCTCCCCCTGCCAGATGGACAGAATCAGCAGCCAGGCATACGGCGACAGAAACTGGATAGCTTCCAAGATACCGGTATATGTCAATAAATATGTGGCTGGCACTTCCGGCACATTTGCCTCACCCTATATGACACTGCAGGGTGCTCTCAACGCAGGAGGGCTGGACAACAGGGTGCTGGTTCTTCAGCAGGGGACCTATACCACGTCGCAGGAATTGATCAATTTCAACCAGCTCGATATCGTTACCCGCTCCGGTCCTTCCAGTTTTTCGCTTCCCGGCGTCCAGAAATATATACTGCCAGTGGAGCTGGAAAACTCGAAGAATCCGGGTGTAAGCAATGCGATCAAATCGGTGCAAAACGAGGATCGGTCGGCAAGAAACGTTGAAAGAACCGCCGCAATCGCGGAAGCAAATGCCGTGAAAGCGGAAGAGAAGGCCGCCATCAGGGCTGATGCCAATTCCAGGGCAAAAATTCACCATGACAACGCAATCAAGGGACTTCTGGGGGCCGAACAGTTCGCCGAAAACAATGAAAAACTGGCCATACAGCTGGAGCTTGCTCAAAGGTACCGTGACGCGGGTGATTGCGACAACGCGATACGATTTTTCAAAAAGGTGGCTGAAGCCACAGATCAACCGGGCCTGAAAGAGGAGGCTCTTTCACAGATAGGCCGGTGCGGTAACAAGAAAAGCAATATCGGGAAGTAATACCGGTTCCAGATCAAGAATGATCTCAAGGGGGCGATATGAAAACATCAATTCTGGTCAAGGCGCCGATATTTCTTGCGGTGCTGACTTTGTCCGCATCTGCTTTTGCGGCATACACCCAGCCGGCTTCCACCTTCGGGACTGCCGGAGGCAGCTCAGTCTCCGGAACATATTCAAATATCGGCACACTGGGGCAGCCGGGGATCACAGGCAACTCCGCCAGCAATTCCTACAGCGCCGAACACGGCTTTTATCCGCTGCTGGGGGGGCTGAAGCTTCTCTATCCCATTATTTCTGCCACACCCGGCATATTGACATTTACCTTGATACCGGGAACCAGCTACGATCTTCCACTGTCAATCAGCAATACCGGCAGCAGTACCCTTAACTGGGCTATTTCCAAAAACGCTGCTGACAGCATATTCACCTTTACTCCAGCCACCGGAACCGGGAACAGCAGCGTAACCGTAACTGCCAATGCGACCGGACTGGTTCCAAGCTCAATCCCCTATAGCAACACCCTTATGGTAAGCGGCGAAGGTATTTCCGAAACGGTATTGATTCAGCTGGATCTGACCGTAAGTCCGGCTCCGGTAATGTACACATTGGCGGTGACCCTTAAGCTGGCTACACCCGACAAGGGCGGCGGCACCGTTACCAGCACCTCCGTCACCCCTCAGCCGGCTTTCAATATCCCCAACCTCTCCTGTCAGCGAACCGGGGGCTTCTCTGACGTGACCTGCAGCCAGGATTTTCCCGCCGGCAGCACCGTGACACTGTCACAAACACCCGACAGCAACAGCCAACGGGCCACCTGGGGGGCGCCCGGTTGCGGCAGCAATCCGAGCTGCCAGGTTGTGCTGAACACTCCGCAGGGGACCGATGTCACCTTCCCGTATGCATCAATGGCCAGAATAAACCTCGGCACCGGTTATGAGTCGCTGGTGGCAGCCTATGCCGGGGCGGCCGCCTCCGACACGATCTTGGCCCGGGCTGTTACGTTTCCACTGGAGGATCTGGTATTGAATTCCGGAAAAGACATCACACTGCTGGGGGGACTGGATGCCTACTATGCCGCCCAGAGCGGACAGTACTCGACTCTAAGCGGCAAACTGACGGTCGGAACCGGTTCGCTGGTCGTGGACAGACTGATTATCAAGTAAGGTATCAAGTGGGTTGAAACAGAGAGAGGCCGGCATAATCACCGGCCTCTCTGTGCGACAGAAAAACTGAAACGAATCTATCTCGCTGAAACCGCCTCGGCCACAGCCCTGCCAAGCGCCTCACACTGTTCCAGAACTTCCGGTTTCGGAGTGAAGGTTGTCCGGACAGAGTCGGCCACCAGCTTGAATCCAAGCCCCTTCAAACGCTCCTCGGCCATCTTGCAGGCTTCGCCGCTCCAGCCATAGCTGCCGAACACCCCGGCCAGGTTGGTCTTGAGCTTGACCGTGCTGAGGTAGGCCAGCACATCCCACATCGGCTTGGGGATATCGCGATTGATGGTCGGGATACCGAAGATCAGAGCATCCGCTTCTTCCATCATATTGCGCAACTCACCGGAACTCAAGTGATTGATGTGATAGCTGATAACCTCCAGACCGTCACGGATGGCGCCACTGGCAACCGATTGGGCCATCTTTTCTGTGCTGCCGTGCGGCGATATGTACAGGATGAATATCTTCTTGTTCTGGGAAGTGGGCTTGCTCCAGTTTTCAAACTGCTGAATAACCTTCCAGGGGTCCTGCCTGATAATCGGTCCGTGGCTGGGACAGATCATGTCGATCACGTCATGGCGGATTTTCTCGACTGCCGACAGGACCTTGTCCTTGAAGGGCCTGAAGATGCAGTCAAAATAGAAATGGCGCGCAGAAGTGAAGTCTTCGGACTCGTCGTTGAAAATTTTCCCGGGATTGCAATAGTGCGCTGCGAAAGCGTCGCAGGAAAAGAGAATATTATCTTCCTCCAGCCTGGTGAACATCGTGTCCGGCCAGTGCAGGAATGGGGCGATGATGAAACGCAGCGTACGGCCGCCAAGGTCGATCGTGTCGCCATCCTTGACCGTCTGGCAGGTGAACGGCTTGTGCATCAGGTTTCCGAGAAAGTTTTTGGCGGCAGTGGTACAGACCACCGTAGCCTGTGGAGCCTGTTCCAGCAGATAGGCCAAAGACCCGGAGTGGTCATGCTCGGTATGGTTGACGACGATATAGTCGATACTTTTAGGATCAACCAGCGAGCGGACCTTGTCCATGTATTCGTCAACCCGCTTCTCGTCAACGGTATCGATCAGCACCGTTTTTTCAGTGCCTTTCAACAGATAGGCGTTGTAGGTGGTACCATGTTCGGTGGGAAAAAGATCGTCAAAGGTCCGCAGGTCCGGATCTTCCGATCCGATCCAATGCAACCCTGGCTTGATTTCTACTGGTCCCGGCATTTTTCTGTCTCCTTTTATAATGTGGCCTGACATGGCAATCTGGACGACGGCGTTGTCAGTCCGGCACGTCAATAAATCAGGACGGTAATATATCAGAATTGCCTGATCTCACACAAGTTGCAAATAATCAATTAGCAGTTGTCTGATCAAGTCATTTCTGCTACATATTTCAACATGAAAGAAAAAATCCGCGCACGCATAGACGCTCTACGTCCATTGCTTAAAGACGCTGCTCCGGCCGTGAGGACTGCGACTGCGCAGGCCATTGAAAAGCTGGAGGGGGTCAGCAGTCTGGAGGAGATCCTCCATGCGCTCAAAACCGGTGACACCGGCACCAGAATCGGCGCTATCTATGCCTTGGGTGAAATTGGTGGCGAAAAGGTGCTCCCACCGATTCTCTACTGCGCAAGCCGACCGGAGGTTGACATTCGCTCCGCCGCCGTGGAGGCATTGGGGCGCCTTCGCATTCCTTCCGCCATTCCGATGCTGGTCGAACGACTGGAGGATCAACACGAGGCTGTACAGGCCAGGGCAATATCAGCATTACGCAATTACCCTGCTTCACCCGAAATACTGCAGAAACTTCGTACTTTTCTTGAGGCCAGCGACGGCTCACTGGAAGCCGAAGCGGCTATCACCCTGGCATGCCTCAACGACCTGCTCTCACTGGACAGCATTTTCGGCCTGCTGTCCTCACATCACGCATCAACCCGCCAGGCCGCAGCCACGGCGCTCAGCCTGATGCCGCTTCAGTAGTATCCGTCAGCGATCAGACGCCCGACATCGATATTTTTCAGCAACGGGTCTACAACGGCAACAATATTGGCGTAGCGTGAACCGTCGCGTTCCACCAGCGACTGTTCACGTGGCATCTTGAGCCGCGTCCCCTCTCCATCAATCAGCACTCGCACAACCGGTGACTCCTCGTCCAGAGGATTAGGGCGGTATACTACCGCGACCTCGTTTGTGTCCAGCCTTACCAGAGTACCGACCGGATAGCTCCCCATCAGCTCGATGAACCTCCCCAGAATCGAACCATCCAGAATCGTTCCGACCAGTTTCTGCATCTCGAAAAGCGCGGTTCTGGGATTGACCGGATGCTGGTATACTCGCAGAGTGGTAATAGCATCGTAAGTATCTGCTATCGCTATGATATCAACCATCTGATTGAAGGGGAGCTTGCTGGCCCATTCCGGGTAGCCGCTACGGTTGAAATGCAGGTGATGCCCCAGTACGATCTGGGCAATATGCGGGTCCAGCCCCTCCATCTCGCGGATTATCTTGGAGCCTAGTTCGGGATGCCGCTTCATCTCTTCAAATTCCGTACTGGACAACTTGCCCGGCTTGTTGAGAATACTTTTCGGGATCATGGTTTTGCCTATATCATGCAGCTGGCCGGCGATTCCCAGATCTTTTACGGTCATGGCATCCAGACCCAGCGTGGCCCCCAGTGACATGGCCAGCACCCCGACATTAACACAATGATTGAAAGTATAGTTGTCGTAATCCTTGATCATCGTGAGACCCAGCAACGCCCAAGGTTCCTGCATGGTAATGCCGACCATGCGATCCACAATCCTGATGACCGGAGCACTGTTGGGTATCCGCCCACGCTCTATATCACGGCAGATGGTCCTGATTGCACTCAGCGCCTTGTTATAGGTCCCCACGTGATCGCCTTCCGTCTCTATTTCAATCTCATCGTCCTGATTGTCCAGAACGTCTTCACTCCCGTTCACCAGCTGGATATGAGTGATCCCGTTCTCCTGCATCTGTGTCGAAAGCGAGGTAAAATCACTCACCTTGATTGAAAACAGCCGGACGAAATTCTGCAGCTCATCGAAACTGAGCCCTTTAAGTACAATGATTCGACCGACCGACTTCTCCAGCATGCGGTTGGTAAGGTCGGCAATGGCGGTTGACGGCGAAACGAAGAGATGATCATCAAAGAACATTATGCCGTCGGCCAATCCCAACGAGACCTTGTCAGCCAGACTGAAGGCCGTCGCGAAAATCTTGTGAAGATCCATCAGAGGCTGACGAATGGCCGGATGGGAAGCCGGGTAAAAGGCCATTCCCTTGACCGCGCCGGAAAACAGCGTAATCAGTCTGAGGGCGTTCTGTTTGTCAAGTGCGTCCATCTGGCTTACTCCCTGATTTTTCTATCAGCCCGGCGGCCTCGGCGCAGGCAGCGCCCAGTTCTCCCGGATTTGAAGCATACTCTTTCAGAACCGGCAGTGCTCTGGCATCGCCCAATTTACCGAGACATTGCGCAACTGCAGTTTTCAGCTGTTTCCAGCGACCTGCCGCCAGAAGATGACGTTCCTCGAGGAGCTCGACAAGGCGCGGGGTCGCCTGCCTGTCGTCGATCATGGCAATCGCAGCCAGTGCATCGAGCTTCAGAGGAAGTGTCTTGAGAAATGTATCTTTAGTGGAGAGAATCCGCATGATATCAGGCAAAGACTTTCTGCTCTTCATTCCTCCAAGAGATGCTATCGCCTGGGGGTAGAGGTCGCTGTCGTTTCCGCGCAATATGCCGATAATGGCCGACTCCGCCTCCCGCCCCCCGATTCCGGCCAGGCTGCGGATGGCTTCCTTGCAGACACGTATTTCAGTGTGCTGCAGACACGTCATAAGCCCAGGGACCGCATCGCTGCTGGCTATCACGCCGAGAATGGCACAGATATTCCTGACAATCTGCCAGCGTTTATCGTGCAACATCTCAAGCAAAGTCGGAACAGCTGCCTCACCCAGGCTGGAAAGCATGTTCGACAGCATTTTTCTGGTCGCCAGGTTATTCGTGATTCCCATCTGCTCAACTGCCAGGACGACTGCCGAAGTTCCGCCTGATTTCAAAACCGCTTGGAGTGCATTTTTGGTAAGAGCGCCGGGTTGTTCCATTCGCTCGAATACAAAATGGAGGATCTGGTCTCCGGTCATAACCTGCTCTATCGCAAAACAATCAAATTCACGCATGTTAGGACTGCGCGACGTGTCTTCGGCATTGGTGGCCAGCAGTTCGATCAGAGGAAATATCGCCAGCAGATCACGACGGGATTTTAACGTATCCGCACAGGCAATCGCCTGACGGACCAGCATGGTATAAACATCTTCATCACCGGTTGTCACCAGGCGCGTGAGCAGGGCCTGGAGTTGCTGTTCCGGCGGCATATCTTCGGTCTGTGCCTGAGGCTGCTCCAGCATAAATACAGTGTCACCATCCCCTTCGCTTTCGTCGAGGCCCTGCGGAGTAACACCCCTGGATTCCACATCAATCCGCCTCCCATGGATAGCGGAAAGATCAAACTCGTTAACCCAGATGGAACGGATACCGTGCTCCGCCATGATTTTGTCAACGCCACCCAGCTGCTGAATCGTATCAAGCGGCAGTGTGATAATTTTCAGAAACTCCAGCAGGTCTTCCTGGAGCAGGTCATGAAGAAATGTAATCTTGTTGACCCTGCGCACAAAGAGCTCGTACGACAGGGAGACAGTCAGACGAGTGGCGTCAGTGATCCGCTCTCCGTCCGGAAAACTGAATCCGGTTCTGCCACATGCAAGCAGCAGATCGTTTCCGTCAAGCATCGCCAGCATCGCCGAGTGCGCGTGGCGGATACTGCTGCGCCGCGTCGGATGCCCTTTCGGATAGAATTTCCAGGCCCGCAAAGCCCGGTAGATACTACCGATGGCGTCAACAGCCCCCTGTAATGTCGGTGGACGATAGAAATCCATTGCTGTTCCTTGTATATAATGAGAAGACTATGCATAATATACCGAAAATAATCTTTGTCAAATCATCAGAGTACAGGCAGATCGCTCTCACACGACATCCTTGAAATATTTGCGAGGGGACATGAAGTTTAAATCTGTGTACACCTGTCAGAAATGCGGCGGCCAATCACCAAAATGGCTCGGAAAATGCCCGGATTGCGGGGCATGGAACAGCATGGCAGAGGAAAATATTTCAAGACCCGGCACCAAAACCGGATCGACCGGGCAATCACGGCCAATCCCGATATCCGAGGTACCGGTTCAGGCCGAAACCCGCAGGGCTACAGGGATCGGCGAACTGGACCGGGTGCTGGGCGGGGGCATAGTGCCGGGATCCCTGATCCTGATTGGCGGTGATCCCGGCATAGGCAAATCCACGCTGCTGCTGCAGGCGATGCATATGCTGGCTGAAGATGCCGGGCAGGTACTTTATGTTTCCGGGGAGGAATCGGCATCGCAGACACGACTGCGCGGCGAACGACTGGGGGCTTCCAGCAAGAGGCTGCTGGTACTGGCGGAAAATTCACTGGAAGCAATCCTGAGCCAGGCCACTGCCCTCAAACCGGCGGCAATGGTGGTTGACTCGATCCAGACTGTTTGGACATCATCCCTGGAATCGGCTCCCGGGAGTGTCAGCCAGGTCAGGGAATCGGCCGGCAAACTGATGTTGCTGGCAAAAGGGAGTGACATACCTGTTTTCATCGTTGGCCATGTAACTAAAGACGGTTCGATTGCAGGCCCTCGCGTTCTGGAGCATATGGTTGACACCGTTCTGTATTTTGAAGGGGACGGAAGTCATCCTTTCCGTATCCTGCGAGCCGTCAAGAACCGTTTCGGGTCTACCAACGAAATCGGCGTATTCGAGATGAAGCAGGAGGGGTTGTGCTGCGTGGAAAACCCATCGGAACTGTTTCTCTCGGAACGTCCGCTGGGCGTGTCGGGATCGGTAGTAACCACTTCGCTGGAAGGGAGCCGGCCGCTGCTGGTGGAGTTGCAAGCGTTGGTGACACCATCGTCATTCGGCGTCCCGCGCCGCACCACCATCGGTGTGGACCATAACCGGCTGGCCCTCCTGGTTGCGGTATTGGAAAAGAAAGTCGGTCTGCACATGGCCGGCCAGGATATTTTTCTGAATGCCGCCGGAGGAGCACGACTCAACGAGCCGGCAGCGGATCTGGCAATGATCATGGCGGTCGCATCCAGCCATCTGGACAAAACCATTCCGCCCCAGACAGTCATATTCGGCGAGGTGGGACTTGCCGGTGAGGTCAGGGCCGTCACCCAGCCGGAATTGAGGATCGCCGAAGCTGAAAAACTTGGCTTCAAGCGTTGCATAATCCCGAACGGCAGCCTGAAGCGCATCAAGAAGCGCGGCATCCGCCTGGAAGGAGTTGCGACCGTACAGGACGCAATTAACCTGATTTTTGATTCTTGACCTGGAGCCCAATTTATCGGCTGCAGCAGTTGTCTTTATTTTATGCTTGACTTGTCGGCGCAGCTTAACTATATTCCATAACTCTTTAAAAATTAGATGCGGATGGAGATGGCATATGTACGCAGTTATCAAGACAGGCGGCAAACAATACAAGGTATCTGAAGGTGAGTTCCTGAAGGTTGAGAAGCTTGAAGGTGAGATCGGTGATAACATCGAATTCGCCGAGGTTCTTATGCTGGGTGGTGAGAAAACGGTTGTAGGGGCTCCTCTGGTAGCCGGCGCAAGCGTAACCGCAAAAATTGCCGTACAGGGCAAAGGCAAGAAGGTGCTTGTATTCAAATCCAAGCGCCGCAAGGATTCACGCAAACTGCGTGGCCATCGTCAGCACCTGACGGTTCTCAAGATTGAAAAGATCAGCGCATAATCAGACTGTATAAATATTTTTCCCAGGAGATACGGAAATGGCACATAAGAAAGCTGGCGGTAGTTCTAGAAACGGCAGGGATTCGGACGGTCAACGTCTTGGCTGCAAAAAGTTCGGCGGAGAAACCGTAAAAGCCGGTAACATCATCTATCGTCAACGCGGCACACAGATCCACCCCGGCAATAACGTGGGTTGCGGCAGGGACCACACTCTGTTTGCACTGATCGAGGGGATCGTTACGTTTGAACGCATGGGTAAGGACCGCAAAAAAGTATCAGTCTATCCCAACTGATATTTATTACTGTATATGCTGCTAAAAGCCCGAAAGGATTACCTTTCGGGCTTTTTTACATACTGAATCGATAAACAAACATCGTTATTTATACGTTGCTTTGTTGTGAAAATAGGGTAGAATCTGGCTTTAATGAGTGAACAGTAAATTCACTCATCTACTACACAACGCGGACGTCCAGTTTCGTTCAAAGGTGCACGGTATGTTAAAATCAAGTTTGACACGCAAAATTATTCTGATTATAGGCGCAACTCTTTTCATCGGCTTTGCAGCTCTGGGGATCCTTTCAATATATCTGGAATATACCGCCACCATTGATCTGCAAAAAAAGAACGCCCGCCAGCTGGCCTCCACCGTTACCCATGACATCATCAATCAGATGATGAAAGGCGATATAAAGGATTTTCCGGCTTATGTCGAAGATATCAAGGCCAAAGGCGGAATCGCCTCAATCAGGCTTTTCAATTCCGAGGGAAAAGAATTCGGAAACGGGTCCACCAGTGATGAGATGCGAAACGCATTGACCGATGGAAAACCAAAGGAGCTGGCAGACAGCAAGGATGGCAAGCAGGTTCTTAATCTGGCAATTCCTCTCGCCAATGAAGAACGATGCCGCAGTTGTCACAAAGAAAGCTCCCGGTTTCTTGGAGGGGTTATTCTTACCACCTCACTGGAAGAGGGGTTCAAGAGCGCCATGCGATTGACACTGGTCATGTCGGCTGTCGGTGTCTTCTTCTTTCTGGCCATGCTTGTCACACTCTACATATTTTTCAACAGGACAGTAGTGCAGCAGATTGCGGAACTTTACAAGCAGTTGGGCGACCTGTCCGGCAGTGAAGGCGATCTGACTAAAGTCCTGAACATTCGAACTACCTGCGAGATCGGACGCCTTGGTGAAGAGGTGAACAACCTTACCGCCAAGATCCGCGAAACATTTTCCGACCTTTACCAGCAGGCATGCCTGATCGGATGCAGTGTCTGCGAGCTGGCGGACGGTACATCCAAAGCACTCAAAATGACCCAGGACCAGAAAGATCAGGCATTTACGGTTGCCACATCATCCGAGGAAATGTCACAGACAATCCAGGATGTCACGATCAATACCCACAGGGCCGCAACACTTTCCAGCGCAGTTGACAGTGCCGCCAGCAACGGAATGACCGTGGTGGAGGAAACATGGAACTGCATGCAGCAGATCAGCGAAAGCGTTAACGGCACATTGGAGACAATTCGCCAATTGGAGGCCTCTTCTGCAAAAATTGGTGAGATGGTTGTGCTGATCGAAGACATTGCCGATCAGACCAACCTGTTGGCGCTCAACGCTTCCATCGAAGCAGCGCGGGCAGGTGATGCCGGTAAAGGTTTTGCTGTTGTGGCCAGTGAAGTAAAAGGGCTTGCGGAAAAGACCACCAAATCCACGCGAGAAATTGAAAGGGTTGTTGCCAGCATTCAGCAGGAAAGTCGCAAAGCGGCAGCAATGATCGGCCAGGAAAAATCACTGGTGACTACCGGTCTGGACAAAGCTGAGGAAGCACGCGCCAGCCTGGAAAACATCAAGAATCACGCCGCCGAATCCAGGCTGATGATTGAACAGATTGCAACGGCATCGGAGGAGCAGAGCGCCACCACCGCCCAGATTTCAGAGATGATACACCTGGTATCCAAAAGCGCGGAACAGACCTATGAAATGATGCGCACCACAAGTGACGCTTTCGGGACCTTTTCGGAAGTGGTAGAAAACATTTACAGCTCGGTCGGCAAATTCTCGGTCGGCAATTATCACGATTCGGTCAAGTCATATATACGTGAATTGGAATCACAGGTTCAGGAAGCTGTTGAAGCGGCCCTCAAGGACAGGACATTAACACTTGAAAACCTGTTTGACAGAAACTATGTGCCCATTCCTAATACAAGCCCGCAAAAGTACACAACTCGCTATGACGCATTTTTTGATCGTATCATTTCTCCGTACCAGGAGCTTATCATTGCCAAGGACAATAAGGTTCTCTATGCAATCTGTGTAGACAATAACGGCTATTGTCCATGCCATAACCTGCGCTACTCCAAACCGTTGACCGGCGATATCGAAATCGATAAAAACAACAACCGCACCAAACGAATTTTCAATGACCACACAGGTATCCGCTGCGCCCGAAATACCGATGGCTTCCTGCTGCAGACGTATCGCCGCGATACCGGAGAAATACTCAATGACATGTCAAAACCGTTGCTGTTCAATAACAGACATTGGGGTGGAATCCGCATTGGTTACCTGGCTCCAAAATAACTCTTTTACATGACGGTATAACAAACACAGACTTCAGCCATTTGTCTGGTAAATGAAAATGCTGTAAAATTCTTTACTTGTATGTTAATGTTATAAAATATTCTTATAATGGCTGGGGATGGAGTAGTATGAAACATCTGGGTGACATTCTGGTGGAAGCTGAGATAATCAGCAGAAAGACGCTTGAACGCGCGCTTGAACGTCAGAAGCTGGAAAAAAAGCGTCTGGGCGTCATACTTGAAGAGATGGGTGTCATCACCGATGAAGAGTTGATCGAAGCGCTTTCAAAACAGTTCAACTTCAAAACAATCAAGAATTTTGTTGGTCATAGTTACTCTCAGGAACTGCTGGAGTTGCTTCCATCCGATTTTGCAATGAAGAAGCTGGTCTTCCCGCTTAAAGCAAAGGATTCAATGCTGGCGGTTGCCATATCCGACCCGTTCGATCTGGAAACAATGGAAATGCTCAGCCGTATTACCGGGCTTCAGATCATTCCGGTGCTTGCAACGCGCAAGGAGATTCTGGACGCCATATCGGTACACTACCTCAAAAGCAGTTCCAGTGAAGGGGGAGAAGCGATACTTGTGGCGGAAGACTCTCTACCGGTTGCAACACTGATACAAATCGCGCTCGTCAAGGAAGGATATAAAGTACTGCTGGCCTCCGATGGCCTTGAGGCGCTGAAAATCGCCATGGCGGAACGCCCCAAATTGATCATCACAGATTCCATCATGCCACGCATGGATGGATACGGACTGCTTAGAGCCATCAAAGCCAACCCGATGACATCCGAGATTCCCATCATCATGCTGACTTCCAAGGCATCTACCGAGGACGAGCAGAAAGCGCTGGAATTCGGCTTCAGCGACTTCATACCGAAACCGGTTCAACCGGTACGAGTCGTCTCCCGCGTCAAACATATCCTAGAGCGTGAAAAAAGATTCAAGCGTTGATTCGCTTTCTAAAAATCAGACTTTTAAATCAACGCCTCCTGCCACGTTCCCTGCCCAGTACTGTTTTTCTGAACTCCCATGGAGGATCGGGGTTAGCATTGCGCCATAAACCGATTCGATGCGAACGGGCCCGGCTTTCAGCCCCGATGTATTCCGAAGCGTACGGTCCCTGCAGATATTGGCGATAGGCCCACGCCAAGCCCTCCCTCACCATCTCGCCGTTGATGTCCCTCCCGGAATAGCGGATAATCGCCACGGCACGCTTGTACTGATCAATATCTACAATTTCGGCGCTGATCCGCCGCCCCATGATTTTATACATCAGCGTTCTTTTTGCAATGTCACCGAATGGCTGTCCGGGCATATCCGGCTTTCTTGTCTCAGGAGCGTCAACGCCGTAGAGCCGCACCTTCAACCGGCTGTCCTCGCGAGTGGCGAGCAGTAGCGTATCCCCATCGTAGACCGCCTTCACAACACCATCAATGGATCGTCCAGCGAAGGCATCGCAAGAAATCAGAAGCATCAGCGAGCATGCGATTGAAATCAGTTTCATTTATATCAGTTCCGACGCGTAATTGAACTCGGTGGTACCTGCTATTGGGCGACCTGCCCTGAAAGCAGCAATGATCTCATTCCAGCTCTCGCGTGGCGCCTGGCGCAGATCGATCAGGAACGAGCAGCAGCCCATCCGACGAAGCTCGGCATGCCGCGCCGTCAGAGAAAACGGCGTCATGGAGCTTATGGTCTGCAGACCGTCATGGGTCGTAACACGGTAAGCCTCGCCACGGTCCGAGTGCAAAGGGACATTGCCATGCACATCCTTGATACGGATTTTGGTGGTCATTACCGGCAGCGGCGCATAGGCTACTACCCTTCGCTCAATTTCCGTTCCCGACTTCAGCAATTCTGCGAGATTGACACTGTCATCCTCGATATACAGTGTGGCCGATTCTGCGCCCAATTCGCGCCAGGATTCCAGAGCCTGGCTGTTGAGCGAGAAACAGCGGTGCCAGGTAGATATGCGCAACCCTTCCAGACCGTGTATAATCTCAAAGTGGGAAAGATTGGCAACTTCGATGTTACGAAAACCGGCCATGTACAGATCGCGGAGTGCATCGCGGTAAAGCGGCATATCCCGGTCGAATATAATGAACGGCAATTGCCAGATGAGCTGATCTTCAGAACCACGCATGCGTGGAACTATTGACGGAAGCTGATGGATGACAGCTTTGGAAAGCGGCAGCATGGTGCGGTCGGCGCCGATAGAGAGCGGAAAACGCCATTCCTTTGGCTGATCAATGATTATTGTCAGCGATTCCTTTGATTGGCCTTGGGTCGATCCAGAGAGAGAAGTAACATCCCTGAGTGCAGCCTGGCGAGCAGTTGCCAACTGGTCACGGAAACCACTGAACACCGCCTCGCTCAGCTGCTGGTAGAAACAGCGGCGCAACTCCTTGAAGGTTGCCATCGGTATCAATACGGCAGGAAAATCCGCAGCTTCCAACGACTCCAGGCGAAACTGGGTTTCGCCACACTTGGCAAACTGTCCGGCAAGCACCGCCTGCATGTTGCCGCTGCGGGCCGCTTCCAGAATTCCGAGCGGGAACCTGAAATCGTAACTTGAGCCGCTTACTTCCGCATTTACCAGTAGAGTCATCGGCCCTTCCGGCAAATCGGAAGACAGTGCCAGCTTAAGGCGGCAATTGAGCTTATCCCCCTTAACCGATTCAAGCCGGCGCAGACAGGCATTGTCACTGAGGGTAAAGGCCTCCTTAGAGGAGACCTTGTAGATTGAGTCACCAATGGAAAAATCAAAGGGGGTCTCCACTTCAACCAGACTTCCAGATTTCACCTCGATAACCTTGCGCTGATTCTGGAACAGTTCACGCACGGTCCAGGCCTGGCCGGCCATGTCGCTTTTGGGCTGGGCCCGCAAGCGATCACCCACATGCAGTGCATCGCGGGTCTCGAATGCCAGCCGCTTGCCCTTGATGCTCCTGATCTGGCCGATGTAACGCCCGGTGCCCCCCTTCTGCCATGGGTTGGCAATGTCGTCCGGCTGCTGCGATGCCAGAAAGCCCTTGGTAGGAGTGCGTCCGAATGAATATTTAAGGATTTCCTTGGCGCTGGACAGCGACTGCTTCTGTGATCCTTCGGGAGCGTCCAGCACAATGCGGTAGGCTTCGACCACGCTGGCCACATATTCGGCCGACTTCATGCGTCCCTCGATCTTGAGCGACTTGACGCCGGCCTTGATCAGGTCCGGCAGCAGGTCGATGGCGGACAGGTCGCTGGTGGAGAAGTAGTGCCCCTCCTTACCACGATGGTTGTAAAGCCGCCTACAGGGCTGCGCGCAACGTCCACGGTTGCCGCTATGCCCTCCAAGCAGCGACGAGAAAAAACACTGCCCGGAGATCGAGAAACAGAGAGCCCCATGCACAAAACATTCTATCTCCACCGGAGTAGACCCGGCAATTGCCGCAATCTCATCCACCGCCAGTTCGCGGGCCAGTACCGCACGCTGGAATCCGAGTCGTTCCAGCATCCTGACTCCGGGGGTATTGTGAATTGTCATCTGGGTCGAAGCGTGCAGCGGAATGCTGGGGAAATGATTGCGAATCAGCCTGGCCACCGCCAAATCCTGCAGGATCACTCCATCCACCCGCATGCCGGCCAGTGCAGACAGTGTATCTACCAGCTGCGGCAGCTCCTTCTCCTTCACCAGGGTATTGAGCGTGATATAGATACGCCGATCATGGGCATGGGCGTAGGCCAGCATCCGCTCCATCTGCTTCAGGGTGAAGTTTCTGGCGCGAGCGCGGGCCGAGAAATCCTGCAATCCCGCATATACCGCATCCGCACCTTTCTCCATCGCAGCGAAGAATGATTCCAGCGATCCTGCCGGGGCCAGGAGTTCAGGTTTGTTGGTGGTTTGTTTCATTTTATCTCGCAAAGCGAAAACGCCCCTAGGCGGGGCGCTTCGTCATTTCAGGGGCAGACCATGTGTTTGCCTGATTCTTTTGAGGTTAGCAAGTAGCGAAAATAAATCGCCCTCGGGATTACTTCTCCAGCAAAATCCGCAGCATCCTACGCAGCGGTTCGGCCGCTCCCCACAGCAACTGGTCGCCGCAGGTAAAGGCCGACAGGTACTGTGGTCCCATTTTCATCTTGCGCACGCGCCCTATCGGCACCGTCAGTGTTCCGGAAACCGCCGCCGGGGTAAGTCCGGCCAGTGTTTCTGCCTTGGTGTTAGGAACCAGCTTGACCCACTGGTTGTCATTCTTGATCAGGTTTTCGATCTCTTCAATCGGCAGATCCCTGTTCAGCTTGATGGTCAGTGCCTGGCTATGGCAACGCATCGCGCCGACACGGACGCAGATGCCATCGACCGGGATCGGACTGGAAGTTCCCAGAATCTTGTTGGTTTCGGCAAAGCCTTTCCACTCCTCACGACTCTGGCCATCCTCCACCTCGCGGTCGATCCAGGGCAGGACGTTTCCGGCCAGGGGGAAGCCGAACTCCTTGGTAGGCAGCGAACCGTCACGCAACGCATCGGTAACTTTCCTGTCGATTTCGAGGATTGCAGAGCCGGGATTTTTCAGCTCTTCCGCCACTGTACCGCTCAACACACCCATCTGGGACAGCAGTTCGCGCATGTTGGGAGCACCAGCGCCGCTGGCGGCCTGGTAGGTCATGGAGGTCAGCCACTCCACCAGACCGGCCCGGAACAGGCCGCCCAGCGCCATTAGCATCAGGCTTACGGTACAGTTGCCACCGATAAAGTCCTTCTGGCCGTTGGCCAGGGCCTTGTCGATCACGTCACGATTGACCGGATCAAGAATAATGACGGCATTATCCTCCATCCGCAGGGACGAGGCAGCATCGATCCAGTAGCCGTTCCAGCCCTGCTTGCGAAGTTCCGGATGAACAGCCTTGGTGTAGTCTCCACCCTGGCAGGTTATGATCACGTCCAGTTGCTTCAGTTCCGCAATATCATCAGCATTTTTAAGAGTTCCCGCATTCATGGGAGCAGCTTGGCCTGCCTGTGAAGTCGAGAAGAATACCGGCTCGAAACCGAGTGAAAAATCACCCTCTTCCACCATTCTCTGGAGTAGAACCGAGCCCACCATACCGCGCCATCCGACTATTCCGACTTTCATGATCTTAGGTTCCTTTTCTTTTGTATTATTGACTACCCTTAATGGTTTCAATTGCCAATGGATGCTTCTGGTCAGCTGCTTTCTTCAGCCATCTCATGGCTTCCTTCTTGTCTTTCTGGGTACCGATTCCATCCAAATACATTACTCCAAGTGAGTACTGAGCACGTGCGTCCCCTTTTTCAGCGGCCTTCTGGAATTCTGCCAGCGCAACTTTGTATAGGCCTTTGCTCGCCGCCTGGTAGCCCTCATCATATCCAGCATGTAGCATCCGAGGAGCATGGACGCCAACTACTATCATCATCACGATCACGAATCTAAGCATATTTCTAAATTCCTTCTTTAAATACAGCTACGGATTGCAAAATCGGCAACGCAGACTAAAGCGAGGCGATGATCGCGTCGCCCATTTCCCTTGTATTCACAAGTTTTTCGCCAGCTATATTCTGAAATATGTCGCGAGTCCTATAACCCTGCTCCAGCACTTTTGCCACGGCGTTGTCGATGGCGTCAGCAGCTTCCAGCATTCCGAACGAAAACTTCAGCATCATCCCCATCGACAGGATTTGCGCGATCGGGTTGGCGATACCCTGGCCGGCAATATCCGGCGCAGAGCCTCCGGATGGTTCATACATGCCGAATGTTCCTTCTGCCAGCGACGCTGAAGGAAGCATTCCCAGCGAACCGGTCAACATGGCGGCCTCATCGGAAAGAATGTCGCCGAACATGTTCTCACAGAGAATAACGTCGAACTGTTTGGGCCACTTGACCAGTTGCATCGCGGCATTGTCCACATACATATGGGACAGTTCCACATCCGGGTATTCCTTGGCAATTCCGGTAACGACCTCGCGCCAGAGGACCGAAGTTGACAACACGTTGGCCTTGTCGATCGAGCAGACCTTGCTGCCGCGCTTGCGGGCCGCCTGGAAGGCAACATGAGTAATACGTTCGATCTCCGGAACGCTGTAGCGCATCGTATCCACGCCAACCCTGTCACGTCCGGAACCCTCGATCCCTTTCGGCTGGGAGAAGTAGATTCCTCCGGTCAGCTCACGGATGACCAGCACGTTGAAACCGCCGGCAATCACCTCTTCCTTCAGTGACGAAGCTCCGGTCAGGGAAGGGAAGATGATGGCCGGGCGCAGGTTGGCGTACAGGCCGAAAATCTTGCGCAGCGGCAACAGCGCTCCGCGCTCGGGCTGTTCGTCAGGGGGCAGGGTCTCCCATTTGGGACCTCCTACCGAGCCGAACAGGATCGCATCCGATGCCTTGCAGATATCTATCGTCGTCTGCGGAAGCGCTTTGCCTTCGTTGTCGATCCCGGCTCCGCCCACGTTGGCATGGGTGCGTTCAAAAGATACGTTGAATTTGGTTTCAACGGCATCCAGAATCCTGAGCGCTTCGGACATGACTTCCGGACCGATTCCATCGCCCGGCAGTACCGCAATTTTATACTTGTTACCCATGATTCCCTCCGATATTTGCATGTAAGTATATAAAGAGGACTATAATAATTTTCCGGGCGCTGTTTTGTCAACAAAAAGCATGTTAAAGGCCGCTTCGCCAAATATCCCGATTAAATCAGCAGTCGCTGGCTACTAACATTCCCAAGTATAATCGTGAGCAACCATTGACAAACCGGACAACAAATTACTATTATGCAAAGACAATTTGAAATTGCAGAAGGAGTAGAAAAACCATGCCGATGTACGAATACCGTTGCACAACCTGCAGCCACCAGTTTGAACTGCGCCAGAAGTTTTCCGATCCCCCAGCAAGTGAATGCCCCCAATGCGGTGGCGCCGTAAAAAAGATGATCTCCAGCACTGCCTTCAGCCTTAAGGGTGACGGCTGGTTCAACACCGGATATTGCCCCAAAACCGAGGCGCCAAAACCGGCCGGATGCGGTGGGTGTGCCTGTTCCGCTGAATAACTTACTTATTTTGCTGTTCTTTGAAACAAGCGGAACCCTGGAGACCATCGATGAAAGTCAAGAAAGCCATTTTTCCGGTTGCCGGCCTCGGCACCCGTTTCCTGCCGGCCACCAAGGCGTCTCCCAAAGAGATGCTGCCGCTGATCGACAAACCGCTGGTGCAGTATGTCGTCGAGGAAGCGGTCGCTTCCGGAATCCAGCAGATCCTGTTCGTAACCGGTCGCGGCAAACGCAACATAGAGGATCACTTCGACATTTCCGTTGAACTGGAGGCACATCTCTACGACAAGGGCAAGGACAGAGAACTTTCCCATGTCAGGGAAATTGCCGAGATGGTAGATATTTTCTATGTCCGCCAAAGGCAGGCGTTAGGACTGGGGCACGCCATCCTCTGTGCCAGGGATTTCGTCGGAAACGAGCCTTTTGCGGTACTGCTTGGTGACGACATCATCGACAGCCGACAACCCTGCCTTGGACAGCTCCTGGATGTCTTCAACGAGCGCAAGGGCTCGGTCCTTGCGCTGGAGAAGGTGCCGATGGAAAACATATCTTCATACGGTTGCGTAGAAGCCGAGCTGCTGGAAGGAAACTCTTTCCAGATAACAAACATGGTGGAAAAGCCGGCCCGTGAAGATGCTCCATCGGATATGGCGATAATCGGCCGCTACATACTGACCCCGCGCATATTTGAGATCCTTGAGAAGCAGGAACCGGGCAAGGGGGGCGAAATCCAGCTGACCGACGCGATACTCAAACTATCCCGGGAAGAAAGCGTCTATGGATGCCTGTTTGAGGGATTGCGTCATGATTGCGGCGACAAACTGGGCTTTCTGAAAGCCACGGTAGACATGGCTCTCAAGCGCGATGAATTCCGGGGGGAGTTCGAAGCGTATCTGCGGCAGCGACTGTCAATAGCCTGAGATAACGTATCAAAGAACCAACCCGAATTTCTTGCCAAACAGAAAAGGCGACCCGGAATGGGTCGCCTTTTCGTCTCTTGATCAGCCAAGCTTATTTCTCTTCCGGAACCGCCTGGGTTGTATCCCGTTTCGGCTCCCACCCGTCCCAGACATAGGCAGGATCAATCATCGGATCATAATAGCCCGGCTGCGGCACCAGAAAGAATACCGTCTCCGCCATGCCAATGAAGCCGCGATACAGAGTCATGCCGACTCCCTTCAGGGGGCCGACCACATAACCAACCGCCCCCATGTCGCGCACAGTCAGCACCGTCTGTTTCGGAAGCTCGACAATGCTTGTCAAAGTGTTTGCAACACCGCGGGTGAACTTTATCGCCATCTTTTCGGCAATCATTTCGGGTTGTTGTTCGGCACATACAACTTGCGGGACCGTAACTGCGAAGGCGAATAGCAGTGCTGAAAGCAACAGGATTCTTCTCATACCGTCTCCTTTTGTAAACCGGAAATTATTTCTGGGTTTCATGTTCATCAATGAACCGATACTGACAATTGGTAACAACCGCTAATAATCGAATCACTATCCATTTCAGTCTCTTACCACAAAGAATAGCGGCATGCAAGCATCACAGCTCAAACAGGGTCGGCTGTTTGGGTAGAAACGGTTCAAAACGCTTCTTCAGGTGCCGCAGTTTTTCGATGTAGTAATTCACATTGATATCGGGATGTGTCGAATTAAATGCACTCAACGGACGAGACTGCTCATGGGCTGTAGCATCCTTGCCGGAACCGCTGACATAATAGCTGACATGATCTCCGGCCCGATAGGTCCTTCCGGAAGACAAAGCAATCTCAAAAGCGGCCGAACGGTTGCGTGTACCGAGACGTACTTTTTCGCGATAGATCTCGGGAGACTCATTCAATGTTTCCGTTCGTGCCACCCAGGCCGCATCCAGCCCCCTTGAACGCAGCCTGACCACGTACTCGCCGAACAGGCGCTCTATCTCCGCCGACTTCCCGTCCAGCAGCAGCCCGATCAGCTCCCGCATGAAATCACGCAGGTATCGCTCCAGGCCACGCGAACGGAGGCCGCTCCCCTTGATGATGATCCGTCCATCATAACCGAGCAAGGCATAGTTCTTGGTTTTGTAGGCAAACATCGAGCGATAGCGGCCATCCAGCTCAACCTCGATCCCCTCCGGCAATGCCCTGGAAATACGCTGCACCAGGGCAGACTCATCCTCTTCCGTGCAGCAGAAGTCGGGCGGCTGGAAGTAGATGCCGTCGGTATCCACCTCGACCGGCCTGGCGCCTTCGCCCTTGAGGAGATCGATCATGTTCCTGATCGTGACCCGTCCCAGCCTGGTAACTTCGGCGGCCGCGGCCGGATCGGAGAAGTTGTGCAGCGCAGCGCCCAGATAGCCGTAGAACGAATTGATCAGCACCTTGAAAACCTGTTGGAGGGCGTCGTAATAGTGCTGTTCCGTTTCCTGGTCGGCTTCTCTCGCCATCTGCTTGGCCTTCAGCCTAAAACTGCGAAGCTCGGACAGCATCGGCAGGAACAGGCCCAGACTGTCCTTGGCAGGCGCAAGGGCATAGGCCAGCATCAGTGACGGATAGAGTGAAGCCACGTCGCAATGAACTATCGGGCTGATGACCCCTTCGCGGCTCTGCTCGGTATAACCGCCTTCAAAAGGGGCCGTTTCGGAAGTGCGGACCGGAATCGAATGTCCGCGATGCAGGTACTCGCGCAGGAAAAGAGCATTGATGCGGGTGGCGTTGCCGCGGATGACACAGTTCTGGAAGGAGTATGGGAAGATGCGGGTCTGCAGAAACCAGGGATAGCCGAGCAGCCGGAACAGGGCCAACGTTTCCCGGACATCATCCAGATTATAGCGGTACAACCGTTCGGGATCTTCACTGAAAGCAGATGAGATTTCGGCGCCATCCAGATAGGTACGCTCTTCGGCGGCAACCCCGAAATGCCTGGCAACCGCCTTGAGCCCGTGACTTTCCAGGTTGCGCTGGGAAACATCATAGAGCTGGACCAGAAAATAGGTATCGATTACATGCCGGCCATAGACGTCCCAGCGGGGATAGTCGATGGTTTTTTCAGCCAGAGTCCAGCGGGCATGGGCGGTTACATGGGGAGTGGTCCCGTTGCGCCCCCAGTCCAGACGGATGCCGTGCATCCTGGCACGTTTACCGATGTAGTCGAGATCGAAACGGAAGATGTTGTGCCCGATAATCACATCCGGATCACACCCGTGGATTGCAGCATTAAGGGCACGAAGCATCTCCTGCTCGGATAAGCGGTCACCGCGCAGAATGGTCTCATCACCATGGGAATCCTTCAGAGCGATCGAAATGATCCGGTCTTCGGCACGCTCCGGATTGGAAAAATCGTACCCCTCGGCGCAGTAAGTCTCGATGTCCAGAGCCAGACAGCGCAATTCCGGGAATTCAAGGCCTTTAAAAAGCGTTCTCCCGCTGTCCAGCAGATACAGATGGGAAAGGTCGGAAAAGAAAAGGTAGGGGGCGTTGGTTGCACCGACGCTCTTCCCGGTTTTTGCCGCAAGAAAATCACGGGCTGCCAGGCAGTCACTCCAGGAATCGAAGCGAAGCTGGTATTTGAAGAAATCCTCCCCCTCAAGCTGCCGCACCGCGCAAGGGACCCGGCAACCACTGAGCAGTGCCGGATCACCGACCAGGATGAAGGGATGGAACGGCTCATCGTGGAATTGCACCCGCCCCCCGGATCGGGTGAATACACGCATGAAATGCCCGACCGGCTCCACGGCGATGATGCCGGCACGCTCGTCACGACCGAAGAGGAGCGGATTATGTCCCAGTGTGCTGACCGGCATTTATGGTCTCTCCCTGCGCAATCCCGGTCCGTAAGGTTAAAAAAATGGGGCGATTTATAATAACCGCCCCATTGTTCTTACCAAACCAGCCCGTTTGTATCCGGCCTGTTAAATTCCGGCTTTCTGCTTCAGCTCGGCGGCCTTGTCGGTCTTCTCCCAGCTGAACTCCGGCAGTTCACGGCCGAAGTGGCCGTATGCGGCGGTTTTCCTGTAGATCGGTCGCAAAAGGTCCAGCTGCTCGATGATGGCGCGGGGGCGCATGTCGAAAACCTCGCGCACCAGTTCGGACAGGCGCTCCTCGGAAACCTTGCCGGTGCCGAAAGCGTGGACCATGATCGAAACCGGCTGGGCAACACCGATGGCATAGGCCACCTGTACTTCGCAACGGTCGCAAAGTCCGGCGGCGACCAGGTTCTTGGCCACGTAACGCCCCATGTACGCGGCTGAGCGGTCAACCTTGGAGGGATCCTTGCCGGAGAAAGCACCGCCGCCGTGACGTCCCATGCCACCATAGGTATCGACGATGATCTTGCGGCCGGTCAGGCCGCAATCACCCATCGGGCCGCCGACAACGAAGCGCCCGGTCGGATTGATGAAATAACGCGTATTGGCATCCAGCAGTTCGGCCGGAATCACTTTTTTCACCACTTCTTCGATTACACCTTCTTCTATCTGCTTGTGAGTCACATCCGGCGTGTGCTGGGTGGAGATGACCACCGTATCGACCCGCACCGGTTTGTCGTTGACATACTCAATCGAAACCTGGGATTTGGAGTCGGGTCGCAGGAAGTTAAGCTTGCCGGACTTGCGCACTTCAGCCAGTTTGGCAACCAGTTCGTGGGCCAGCTGGATCGGCATCGGCATCAGCTCCGGGGTCTCGTTGCAGGCATAGCCGAACATCAGTCCCTGATCTCCTGCGCCCTGCTCCTTGTGCAGACCTTCTCCCTCGGAAACCCCCTGGGAAATATCAGGGGACTGCTTGTCGACGGAAACCAGCACTGCACAGGTATCGGCGTCAAAGCCCATCTCCGAATCGGTGTAACCGATCTCCTTGATGGTCTGGCGGGCTATCTCGGAATAGTTGATCACGGCGTTAGTAGTGATTTCACCGGCGATGACCACCATCCCGGTCGTGACCAGAGTTTCACAGGCCACACGCGCAGTGGGATCCTGGGCCAGAATGGCGTCGAGTATCGCGTCGGAGACCTGATCTGAAACCTTGTCGGGATGCCCTTCGGATACTGATTCGGAGGTGAAGATAAACTTTTCTGCCATGGTGTCTGATTCCTCTCGTTTCTATTGTTCTTTGCGTGAATAATCTACCTGTGTGAATCTTTGAATTTATATTCAGGTAGCTGATTTGTCAAGCGAAGAGAGGAGATAGCGTTATTCCGTTTGACTTCCTGGCAAAGAATTCTGCAGAATGCCGTTAGACACGTCTTATATCGGTTGTCAAGGCGGTGCATATGTTCAGAGTATTCAGCCTTTTTCTGGCAGTTATGATCTGCGCGGTTATCAGCACAACCGCCCTTGGCTCCGCCAAGCGTCCAGGTAACAGCTGGAGTTACTACCACTTCGACGGCATCGGCTTCATGGCCGGCCCTTCCCCTGACAACAAGCCCTTTATCGCTGTCAGGGAAGGAGTACGACCGGTGGTTTTGCTCACACAGACTGCGACAATCGATTCGATCGACCTGCCCGAAGGGGCCGGCGCCATCTCGGGAATCTGCTATATTCAGAGTTCAGGGGGAAAGCTCGGCGGCGACAGCTCATATGCGCCATGCCCGCGCACGCCGCTGCTGATCTCCTCCGGCGGCAAACAACTGGTCACGGTCCAGACCGATGAACGGGGCTATTTCGTTGTGGTACTTGCCGCCGGAACCTATCATGTCGGCAGCGGCCCCTTCACGGCCGAGATTTTGGTGGAACGCGGCATAACTACGCTTGTCCCGCTCCGGACAGGCAAAAGGATGGTGGATTGATGAAAACTTTTCTCGCACGACTGACTGTCACGCTGTTTTCCATTCTGTCATTGGCTCTGCCCGGACTGGCCGGGGAACTGGATGATTATTATCTTAACCAGTTCCAGGTCAGTCCCATCGGCAGCGAGCTGCAGAAAGCGGTGCTGTTACAGGAAACCGGTACTGGTGAAATGCCCCATTGCGGCACCCCGCTCAAGCATCGCCTGATTCACGACTGGAACAAACTGGAACCGGGCACGCAGAAGGCGCTGTCAAAGCAGCTGGAGGCGCCGGTGCTGAGCGGAAGCGAATCGACCCATCTGTCGCCAAGCGGCAGGTTCAGAATCCACTATACCACCAGTGGCATTGACGCGGTCCCATCTTTCAGCTGGGTACAGACCGTGGCCCAGACATTTGACAATGTGGCAAATTCATACCAGACCCTCGGATGGCGACAGGCCCCTACCGTATCCTCAGCTCCCTACGACGTTTATCTGCTTGAACTGTCAGCACAGAGACTCTATGGCCGGACCACCACCACCCAGGCGACCCCCTCAACCGGCTTCACCAATGCTTTCAGCAGCTTCATGGAGATCGATAACAACTTCACCGACAGCATCTACAACCCTACAACCTATACCGCGCTGCAAAGCCTGCAGATCACTGCGGCGCATGAATACCACCACGCCATCCAGTACGGCTACAACTATTTCTTCGACATATGGTATGCCGAAGCCACCTCGACCTGGTACGAGGATGAGCTGTACGACCCCGTCAACCAGCTTTACGGATATATTCCGGGTTGGTTCAACAACAGCACGCTTGCCCTTGACACGGCAACAAGCACTGCTACCGGTGGCGGTTACGGACGCTGGATACTCAACCGCTACCTGACCGAAAAACATGGCGCCGGCGTCGTCAAGGCAGCCTGGGACAAGCTGGCCACCCTGAACTCTCCCAACGGCATCGCCGATATCCCGATGGTGCCGGTTCTGGAAAACCTGCTGACACCACTGCCCTACAGCAGTACACTGGGAGCCGAGTTTATGGGTTTCACCAGACGTGTCTACACCCGCGACTGGACCTCGCACGCTGCGGACGTGACCGCTACCAGGCCATCTCCCTACGTACCGAAAGCCAGCTACTCATCCTTTCCCGTCGCAGCAGTCAGTGTAACGTTTCCACACTACTCGTTCGCTTTCTACAGGTTTGTACCGTCCCCATCGGTACCCAACCTGACGATTTACCTGAATCGCACCAGCGCTATCCAGGCTGTGGTCTTCAGAAAAGCTTCCGGCAGCATCACGGAAATTGCACAGAATTCCGGAGACCAGTCCTTCACGGTAAACGGCTTCGGTTCGCTGAACGCTGCAACGGATGAAGTGGTACTGCTGCTGGTCAATACAACCAATGTGGACAACCATATGGCCACCTTAAGCACCGACGGCAGTGTAGGCGGCATCACCGAACCTCCCAACATTCCCGCCTCCACCCTTTCCGCTACGGCCTCCGCGAGCAGTAGCGGCGGTGGCGGTGGCGGCGGCTGTTTCATCGCCACGGCGGCCTACGGCAGCTACCTGCATCCGCAAGTCCGTGTCCTGCGCGATTTCCGCGACCGGCATCTCCTGACCAACGCCCCCGGCCGCGCCTTTGTGGCGCTTTATTACCGCATCAGCCCACCTATGGCTAATTTCATTGCAGGCCATGAATACCTTCGTGCCTTGGCCCGACTGGCTCTGCTGCCGCTCGTCGCGGCCGTCACCCACCCGGCCCTGACCGTAGTGGCATTGCTGCTGTCGGGTGGACTGCTGTTTCATCGTCCCCTGCGACGCCGTTTGAGAGCATGTGAATCAAACAGCTGACGACTCGTCTGCTCTAATCAGCCACACTCAAAGGGGCGCTCACAACCGCCCCTTCTTTTTTAACAACCAACAGGGGGATTCTGATGCCCAAAAAAGCCTTAGCCGGAATTGTTGTTCTTGGCGTAATTATCCTGGCAGTCTATATCTTCACGCATCGCGGGGCAGAAGAGAGCGGAGTTCTGAAAGTATCCGGCACGGTCGAAGTCACATCTGTGGCACTGTCCTTCAAGATCGGCGGCCGACTGACGGAACGGCTGGTTGACGAAGGTCAGCCAGTCACCGCCGGACAGTTGGTCGCACGCCTGGAAGACGAGGAACTTAAACAGGAACGTAACAGTCGCGCTGCCGAGGAACGCGCTTCAATGTCAGCCATGGCCGACCTTGAAGCTGGCAGCCGGCGCGAGGAAATCGCCCAGGGAGAAGCTGCGCTGGCCCGGATCAGGGCCGAGGCCGAGCGTCTGTCAAAGGACGCACTGCGTGCTGAAGCTCTTTTCAAACGAGAGGTGATCCCGCAGAAGGAACTGGATGCCGCCCGGGCCGGGCGTGATGCTTCAGTCGCAGCGGTTCATGAAGCCGAACAGCACCTGAAGCTGCTCAGGAGCGGCCCCCGTCCCGATGCGCTACGTCAGGCGCGTGCCAGACTGGAAGGCGCGGCAGCAGGCAAGGCCATGGCCGAAACCCGCCTGTCCCAGAGCATGCTGCTTTCACCACTGTCCGGACTGGTACTGGCCAAACATGCCGAAGCCGGCGAGATGCTGGCACCGGGGGCACCGGTCATCACTGTCGGGAAGATGGACGAACCGTGGTTGCGGGCCTACATCCCCGAAACCGAACTGGGGATGGTCAAGGTCGGCCAGAATGCCCGCGTGACCGTTGACGGCTGGCCAGGAAGGACTTTCACCGGAAAGATCAGCTTCATCTCGCCCGAGGCGGAATTTACCCCAAAGAATGTACAGACCGCCAAGGAACGGGTCAAGCTGGTCTACCGGATCAAGATTGCACTGACGAACCCGAAAATGGAGCTGAAACCGGGCATGCCGGCCGATGCTGTGATAGAAACCAACCGTCAACAGCATTAGCAAAAAAGAAAGTAATTTCATGGCCGTTGTCATCAACAACCTCAGCAAGCACTTCGGCACATTGACCGCCGTGGATCGCCTGACGCTCTCGGTGGCCAGGGGTGAACTGTTCGGCCTGGTCGGCTCCGATGGAGCGGGCAAAACCACCACGCTGCGCATGCTGAGCGGCGTGATGGATGCGACTGACGGTGAACGGCTGGTTCTGGGTTGCTCCGCTGGTGATCTTACTGCTGTGCAGAGCCATATCGGCTACATGAGCCAGCGTTTCGGACTCTATCCTGACCTGAGCGTGGCCGAAAATATCCGCTTCTATGCCGACATGTTCGGTGTGGACGACGCCGAACGTAAGGTACGTACAGAACGCCTGCTGGCTTTCAGCGGCCTGGCGCCATTTGAAAGCCGTCTGGCCGGACGACTGTCGGGCGGCATGAAACAGAAACTGGGATTATGCTGCGCTCTGATTCACAAGCCAGAGTTGCTGCTGCTGGATGAACCGACCAACGGCGTAGATCCGGTCTCGCGCCGCGATTTCTGGAAAATCCTGACCGATCTCAAGTCGGAAGGGGTCACTATCATTGTTGCCACCGCCTACCTTGACGAAGCGGCGCGTTGCGACCGGGTCGGACTGCTGCATAACGGACAACTTATCGCCTGCGGCACGCCGGCCGAACTGACCGGTAACGGCTCCGTAAGCCTGGACGATCTGGTGATCGGCAAAATCGGGGGTGACCCTTCGGCGCCGCTCAGGGCACGTTCAAACATCATTGACATCAGAAAACCGGACGAAGTCGAACTACCGGCCGTTTCCCTCAACCGACTCTCCAAGCGTTTCGGCGACTTCACCGCTGTGGACCGGGTCAGCCTGACTGTCCCCAGGGGCCAGATTTTTGGCTTCCTCGGCCCCAATGGCGCCGGCAAGTCCACCACCATCCGCATGTTGTGCGGCATTCTGACACCGACCTCTGGCGAGGGGCGGGTGGCCGGTTTTGACATCGCCAGCCAGCCGGAACTGATCAAGGAAAACATCGGCTACATGAGCCAGCGTTTCTCGCTGTATGAAGACTTGACCGTGGAGGAGAACATCGCCTTCTACGCCGGAGTCTACCGCCTGCCTGCGGCCAGGCGCAGGGAGCGTACAGAATGGGTTATAGAAATGGCCGGGCTTGCGGAGCGCCGTCGCTCCAATGCCGGCCAGCTTTCCGGCGGCTGGCGGCAGCGGCTGGCGCTGGGATGCGCCATCCTGCACGAACCGCCGATCGTCTTCCTGGATGAGCCGACCTCGGGCGTAGATCCGCTCTCACGTCGCAAGTTCTGGGAGCTGATCTACTCCCTGGCTGAGGCAGGGGTTACGGTCTTCGTCACAACCCATTACATGGACGAAGCCGAATACTGCGACCGTCTGGCGCTGATCTACCGAGGAGAACTGATCGCAGTAGGGACACCGCTGGAGCTCAAGCAGGCGCGGAAGGTGGACGGGGAACTGCCGAGCCTGGAGGATGTTTTCATCGGCTTGATCGAGGAACGGGACAAAACATGAACCTCCGCCGCCTCAAATCCGTTGCCCGGAAAGAATTCCTGCACGTACTGCGCGACCCGCGCAGCCTGATGATGGGCATCGGCATGCCGATGATGCTGCTGTTTCTGTTCGGCTATGCCCTGACCATGGATGTGGACCGGGTGCCACTGGCGGTGTGGGACCAGTCCCAGACCGTGGAGAGCCGCGAGTTTATCAGCCGCTTCTCCGGTTCGCGCTACTTTGACCTGCGCATCTCCACCGACAACTACCGCCAGATTGAAGTGGCCATCGACCGCCGCGAAGCGCTGATCGCGCTGGTGATCCCGGCTGACTTTTCCCGTCGGCTCTCAATGGGCGAAGCAGCCGTGGTCCAGACGGTCGTCGATGGCAGCGACCCCAACACCGCCACCATCGCGCTGGGTTACGCCGAGGCCGCTACGGCTACTTTTTCCCGCGACATCATGCTGAAACAGATGCGAAACATCGCCAATACACGATCTGAAGCCATACCCACACAAGGAAAACTGCCGGTCATGGAACTGCGGCCGCGGGTCTGGTTCAACACCGACATGGTTTCGCGCAACTTCATCTTCCCCGGCCTGATCGCGGTGGTGATGATGATCATGGCCGCCATCCTGACCTCGCTCTGCATGGCAAGGGAGTGGGAGACCGGCACGATGGAACAGCTGATCGTCACTCCGGTCACCGCAACCGAGCTGATCTTCGGCAAACTGACCCCCTATTTCTGCATCGGCATCCTGGACCTTGTGCTCTGTGTCGGGGTGGGAGAATTCGTCTTCGACGTGCCTCTGCGCGGCTCCCTCTGGCTGCTGGCGCCGCTCTCGATGCTGTTTCTTTTCGGCGCGCTTTCATTCGGGATTTTGATCAGCATCATCACCAAAAGCCAGCTGCTGGCCAGCCAGATCGGGATTGTCACGACGGTGCTGCCGGCCTTCCTGCTGTCCGGCTTCATCTTCCCGATCGAGAACATGCCGCTGCCGATCCAGGCCGTGACCCATATCGTCACCGCCCGCTACTTCGTTTTCATCCTGCGGGGAATTTACCTTAAGGATGTGGGAATCGGCGTACTCTGGCCGGAGGTGCTGTTCCTGACAGGCTTCGGGGTGTTGGTGATGACGGCGGCAATCAGAAAGTTCAGAAAGAAGATTATCTAAGATGTTCGAGCGTCTCCGCGCCATGCTGATCAAGGAATTCATCCAGGTCTTTCGCGACCCGCGCATGCGGATCGTGCTGTTTGTGTTGCCGGCGCTGCAGACAGTCATTTTCGGTTATGCGGTCAACATGGATGTCAAGAACATTCCCACCGCCATCTTCGACAGGGACAACAGCAGCGAAAGCCGCGAGCTGGCCGCCATCATGGCCTCCTCCGGCTACTTCCGGATTGTACGGCATATCGACCATGACGACGATGCACGCAAGCTGCTGGATCGCGGCACCGTACGGCTGGTGTTGCATATCGAACATGGTTTCAGCGAACAGTTGCGCGGCGGTGAAACTGCACCGGTCCAAGCCCTGCTGGACGGTAGTGACTCCAACACGGCCGGGGTGATCATGGGATATCTGGCGCGCCTGGCAAGCGACTACAACAGCCGCCTGCAGAGCGCGTACGCAACCAGGCTGGCGGGACAGCCCCCCCGGATCGGACGGGTGGAGCTGGCCAGCCGGGCCTGGTTCAACCCGAACCTGGAAAGCCCCCCCTTCTATGTCCCGGCGGTCATAACCAACATCCTGTTCGTGATCACGATGCTGCTCTCCTCTATGGCAATTGTGCGTGAAAAGGAGATCGGCACGATCGAACAGGTGATCGTCACCCCGATCCGCAAGGGGGAATTCATCCTGGGCAAGACCCTGCCTTTCGTGCTAATCGGCTACATCGATGTTTTCCTGATCAGCGCGGTCGGGGCTCTGGTGTTCGACACGCCGGTGCGGGGCAGCCTTTGGCTTTTGTTCCTGGCCACGACCCTCTTCCTGATGAGCTCGCTGGGAATCGGGCTGCTGATATCCACGGTCAGCCACACCCAGCAACAGGCGATGATGAGCGCCTTCTTCATCATCTTCCCGGCGATGCTGCTGTCCGGCTTCGCCTTTCCGATCGAAAACATGCCCCAGCCAGCTCAATGGCTTACCCTGCTTAACCCGCTACGCTACTACATGGTTGTCATCCGGGGGATCTTCCTGAAAGGGGTGGGGCTGGATATCCTCTGGCCGCAGCTGGCAGCGATGACCATGATCGGCAGCGTGGTGCTGCTGGTAGCGGTGGGAAGGTTCAGAAAAACTATCGGATGAATTTTTGTCGTTTAAATCGCGCCGCTCTTTTTCAGCAGGGCGGCCAGCGCTTCGGCCAACTTCCGGTAACCGGCCGCGTTGGGGTGAATATAATCCGACTTGAGCGAACCTTTGCCCAGGATTTTCCCCAAAGCCTTCGATTCGATCGGCAGGCCGGATTGGGCGGCCAGTTCACCGTAGAAAGCGGGCGGTTTCAGGGAAAGGTCTGGTGACGGAACCGCTATCAGGACAACCGCAACGCCCCGTTCCCGTGCCATCCTGATCATGCCACGCAGATTTTCAGCCGCCTGGCGCTGGTCCATATGCCTCAGCAGGTCATTGCCTCCGTGACACAGAATCAGCAGGGACGGCCTGACACTTTCCAGAAGCTCCGGCAGCCGCGCTGCGCCTTCGGCAGTGACCTCTCCCGGAACCCCGGCATTGACGACTCTCCTGCCGATCAAGCCCCCCAAAATTTCCGGATAACTTTCGCCGGCACCCGCACCGCTGCCGGCAGTGATGCTGTCGCCAAAAGCCAGCACCACACCATCGTCCGCAAGACGGGGCAACTTCGCTCCCTGACTACAACCAGCCAGCAGCACCAGGAACAAGGCAAACAGCAGCTGAATCAAGATCGATGATTTTCCCACAGACAATCTCCGGCTACAACAGAATCACCAGCACCACGCCACCTGCCACCACCGCCAGGTTGCAGACCGCCGAAACGCCATGCAGCCTGGAGAACTGCTGCCGCATTGGATCACTCCTGGGCGTTGTTTCAAAGGATACGATCCGGCTCTTGATTTCAGCCGCCTTTGGCTCGACGTAAAAAGCCTGGAAAGACGTGACCGCCAGCATCAATACCAGGATCGCACCGGCAAGCTCCAGACGACCGCCGCGCAGCAATAGACGGCAAAGCAGCGCAATTGCCCCGCAAGCCAGACCCCAGCGGAAATAACCGGGGAAAAAGGTGCCCACGATCCGTCCGGCCGTGTCACGACTTTCGGTTTTAAACAACAGCGGCGTCAGCACGAAGGTAAACAGGGCGCCGCCCCCGACCCATAGCGCGATTGCCAGACGATATATTGTTTCTGCGTATTTCATCGAAGCCCCCGTGACTGAATAAGCATATCTTACCGGATTTAGCTCCCGAGATCACAGGATGTCAACTGCAAACAGTGCACAGAGTGTTGAGTTAATGTCGGAGAAGCTTACATATCAGCCCACCCGACTTATCATTAGTTATATTGGAACCAGCCCGGATTTCGATTCAATCATCCGGACTGTGGATCGGAGATAATTATAAATACTTTATTTTTAGTATTTATACTTCACAAATACAGGATTTGAATCGTTGCGCCATCTATGATTAACAGCCGGTGTTATAGAAATACATTTACTGTCAGGATAGTTTACAGCTGCGCAGCCAAGCTCAGACAATGCCGGAAAGCAGCTATATTTTAAGCAAGTTATACATTGGATTGATATTTGCATTATACTGTTCACATTTATATTTGTTATTAATACAGCAATCATGACAGGAACGAAAGGAGATCGATTATGAAACGTCTAATGTTGGTTCTGTTGGCATCAACCCTGTTTGCGACATCTGCATGGGCAGGGTTCATAAACGGTGGTTTCGAGGACGGGAACCTTAACGGCTGGACACTGGGAGGAACTAATCCAGGCGATTCCGGGATCGTGACCGCAGGCATGGATTCCAATGCCTTGAATCTGCTTGGCAGAACTTCCAGCGGCAATTATGCCGTCAGAGTGGGAAACCAGGGCGGTAGTGCGCACACATCCTCGATCTCCCAGACCGTGGCAAACTGGCAGGACGTCAAGGTCTGGTTTGCGTGGGCCGCACTGCTGCAGGAGCCGACGAACCAGGTCTACCATTCACCCGGAGAAATGCCGGATTACTCGGTTTCATTGTATGACCTCACCACCAGCACATCACTGTACAACCAGGCCTTCAATGTCACCAACCTGCCCCCCACTGGATGGCACACTGGCGCTACAAACAGTGTCGCCGGCTCACTCGGCCTGTGGCATTACAGCGACTGGTATGCTGTCAACCTGGATACATCCGGCGTCATCGGACATGACCTGAGGCTGACAATCACAGCCAGCGACTGCTCGCTGGGCGGCCATGGCGGCTATGTCTATCTGGATCAGGTCGGTTCAGAGCAGCCGATCATCCCGACCGTACCCGAGCCTTCGACCGTCATCCTGCTGGGTGTGGGCGTAGCCGGACTGGCCATGTGGAGAAGAAACAGGAAAAGCTGAATACTTCGCCGGATCCGCTGTTTATAAACTGTAACGGGACTGTCTGCGGACGGTCCCGTTATATTTTCAAATCCCGCATTTTCATGCGGGATTTTCTTTTTTCAATACAAACATATGATTTATCTAATTGACATTACACCGCCCCGGATTTACAACATTAACAATACCTAGCCGTTCCGGTTTTTTCATATCGTTCAGGCGACATCTTTCTGCACACGCAACAGCGGCACCGTTATATTTTTGTAAAAACTCATATCTGTTGCACCGCACGCTTGGCTGCACAGAACAGAAGATCGAAAGGAGTTCGTAAATGAGGAGCTTAATTGTTGCCTGCCTGTTATGCTGCTTCATGGTTTCACCGGCCCTGGCCGCATTGAAGGTAACCGGTCGCGGCGAGGCGCTGCGCTTCGATCCGGCCGATTTTCCACCGCAGATGAAAGCCAATTACGAAATCTTCAAGGCCAAGTGCACCAAATGCCATTCCCAGCAGAGAATCGTTATCTCGTTCCTGTCCGGACACATGCCGATCTCGGGCCAGACATTTGACATGGACTCACTGAAATCCATATCCTTCAGGATGTACCGCAAGGCGATGAACAAACCAGAAACACTGATCACCAAGGAGCAGATCAAACCCATCCATGCCTTGCTCAAGTACATGATGCAAGAATCATCACGCTAACGACCTGAAAGGAGTCCACTACATATGAATATTTTACGTGTAATGTTAGCAGTAGTTTTTCTTTCAGCCCAATTTTTACCGGCCCAGGCCGAAGAGATCAGGATCGAAGGTGGGGCGGCCGCCATATTAACAGTATTCTCTCCCATCAAGGAAGCCTATGAAAGCAGTACCGGCGACAAGGTATCAATCGTGCTTTCCAATCCGGTCAAAGCCCTTATTTCACTTGAAAAAGGCACTGTAGACATGGCTTCACTGAATCTGCTTTCATTCGAAGACGCCATCGCCAAGGCCAGGGCCCAGGGAGTCGCAATTGATCCCGCCTCGCTCAGCCGCACTGAAGTGGCCACCAGCTCGCTGCTGGTTTTTTTAAACAAGTCAAACAAGGTAAGCAAGCTCGACAAGGATCAACTCAAGGCGATTTTTACCGGTAAGGTTACAAACTGGCGTGACGTCGGTGGAAATGACGGCGAAATAACGGTTTATTGGGGCAAGGAGACCCCCTACCTCAACAAACTCTTCACCAAGACAATCCTTGATGGCGAGAAGGTCACAGCCGAAGCAAAACCTGCCGGAGACCACTTTCAACTGAGAGAGATCGTCCTGGCCAACCCGGGTGCAATTGTGATCAACACGAGCGGGTTGATTACCCCGGCAACAAAGGTTCCGGATATCCCACCGATGAAGCTTCCGATTCTTGTTTTCACCAAGGGAGAACCTTCGACAAAAGTGAAGAAGCTGCTCAAGTATTACAAGGATGAATTCGGTTATTTGGACGAGTAACATTCCAACCGGAGGACTCCAGCGTAAACTGAACAAGGCCGAAAGGGAAATCCTTTCGGCCTTGTTCAGTTTTAATCGGCCTGGAAAAGCAGTTGGGTTTTTCTGTCAAACAAAGCATCAACTCGTTACATTTCCGGCACCGCCATCGGGAATGGTGATGTATCGGGCCTGTCCATCTCTTCGATGTATTTCAGCACGAAACGCTGCGCCGCATCTACGGCACGCCGGATTTCCCACTTCTTCAGGTCCCGCTCTTCCACCAGGTTGCTGATCCCGCGAACCTCCAGACAATCCACTCCGTAACGCAGACAGACCTGAGCAACTGCGGCGCCTTCCATGTTTTCCGCGATCACGTTCCAGCGCCTGGACAGCTCCTCACCGCGCCGGACGGTGCCGCTGCAGGTTGAGACCGTGGCAAAGCGCCCGCGCATCAGGAAGACACCATAATAGTCAGCAAGTTGCATGGCCTTTTCAGAGGCATGCTTTGAAAGCGGAATCGTGTTGAAACAAAGTCGCCCGCCCAGATCGAGCGATGGAAGTGACATGTAACGAAGATCCTGCCACCCCTCTTCCACCAACACCCCTTCATCCACCAGCACCTCGTCGCTGGCCACGACCAGGTCACCGATCGAAAGGCCGCTGCCGATGTAGGCTCCGGCACAGCCGACATTGACTACCAACCGGGGTCGATGGCGTTCTATCATCACGGCTGCTGCGGCGGCGGCATTGATTTTGCCCACGCCGCCGGCGCAGACCACAATACGCAGGTTTCCGAGCAGACCTTCGATAAACTCCATTCCGTTTGGCTTGGACCTGAGCACCTGTGACAGGGAATTTTCCAGCAGGTGAGTCTCCGGCGGCACCGCCGCGATGATCAGGATTGGTTTCATAATGCACCCCCGGTGATGGATGCAGGGTCGTTCAGCTGCTTGCCGGCCGGATTTGCCAGCCATCTGCCCAGAACGTCTTCCAGTTGCCTCACCAGTACCGGCTTGGTAATAAAGTCGTTCATACCGGCCGCCAGACACTGCTGTCGTATCTCCTCCAACGCATTGGCGGTAAGAGCTATCACCGGTATCGAATGGTTCCTGACACCCGATTGAGGGTCGCGAATCATCGCGGTGGCCTGATAGCCGTTCATCTCCGGCATCTGGCAATCCATCAGAACCAGATCATACTCTGCCGATTCCAGCGCCGATACCGCCAGCAGACCATTGGCCACCGCATCCACCCGGTATCCCAACGAGGTGATCATCATCTTTATCACCCGCCGGTTGGTGGCATGGTCTTCCGCGAGCAATATCCGCCCCCTGTCAATCATGGCGCCGTCCGGAACACGCTCCGCCGGATTCAGCTCGGCCCGTATGCTCTGCTGTTTTTCGGACCCGGACTGTTTTTTCAGTTGAACCTCGAAGCTGAATGTTGATCCGACCCCTTCGCTGCTCTCTACCGAAATACAGCTACCCATCAATGCCGCCAGTTGCCGGCAGATGGAAAGGCCCAGGCCTGAGCCACCGTATTTGCGGGAAGTGGAACCGTCGACCTGCGTAAAGGGGGCGAAGATGGCTTCAAGGCGGTCGCCGGGAATGCCTATGCCGGTGTCCCTGACAGAAAAGCCCAGGGTCGCACTCCGGTTGGTCTGCGATATCAGGCGAACATTGACATTGACGCTACCGCTCCCGGTGAACTTGATCGCATTTGAAACCAGGTTGATGATGATCTGGCTCAAGCGTGTGCTGTCGCAATGCAGATGCACCGGCACATCCGCTTCGATAACGCAGCCAAAAGACAGGTTCTTTTCTGAAGCCTGCAACCTGAGCAACGCCAGGGCATCGTTCATCAGATAGGACAGGTTGAAGTCTTGCGGATGCAACTCCAGCTTGCCGGCCTCGACCCTGGCAAAAGTCAGCAGATCGTTGATCAGCTCCAGCAAAAGTTCCGAACTGGTTCGGATGATGCCGACATATTCACGCTGTAATGCATTGAGATCGGTATTCCGCAACAGGTCGGTCACGCCGACCACCCCGCTGAGCGGCGTGCGCAGTTCGTGACTCATGTTGGTCAGAAAATTGCTCTTGATCTTGTTTGCCGTTTCAGCAGCCTCTTTGGCCTGGCGCATCTCCTGTTCGGCAAGTATGTGAATCGTGATATCCTGGCAGAACACGATCAGGCGATCCTCCCCCAGCTTGACGACCTGAATGGCGCCCCACATGGCGGAATTGTCCTTGCATTTGAAGAGGATCTGCCGGGAGTGGACGCCATCAGAACCGGCCGACCCCAGATGATTTTTCAGCGTATCGCTCCACCCGGAATCAGCCAGGCTCTGAATCGCTTTACCGATAATCTCCGGGGCTTCATATCCGAGCATGCGGGTCATGGCCCGGTTAACTTCCAGACAAAAACCGTTGAGATCCATAACCAGCACGCCCAGCGGGGCGTTCTGCATGCAGGAACGGCACATGGCCTCGTTATGCCTGAGGCCTTTATTGCCACGATTTTTCAATAGCTGTTCAAACATAAGAAAATTGCTCCAATATCATTGAGCGATTGCCAGAGCCGCCGTTCTGGGACCGTTGCCTGAAAGCGTCCTGTACCTCTGGATAAAAGCGTTCAGGTCATCCATCGTGTCTATGTCATGCCATACCGGCAAGAGTCGCGTTACCGCACCGCCGGTCCGGGCACCTTCCAGGCTCTGCCGGAGGACATGACCGGTGCTCCACTCAATCCCGGCAAACAACTCTGGATAAAGCCGCTTCAGACCAAGCAGGTAATAACCTCCATCGGCACTGGGTCCGAAGACCGTGTCTACCCGCTTATTCTCCAGCAATCGATAGGCATCCCGGATGTATGAAATCGGCAGGTCGGGAGCATCGCTGCCGATTATACAGCAGCTATCAATGCCTTCAGCAAACATTTCCGTAAAAGCCGCTTGCATGCGCTGCCCCAGATCACCTGAAATCTGCCGGCGAGAGCTGCATTGGTATATATCCGCCAGCAACGGAAGCGATTTTTCTTCACAGTCCCAGTAGATTACCGTATCAACGTCCGTCAGTTTCCTGCTGATATCCAGCACATCCAACAGCATGGCCCGGTACAGTTCAACGGCGGCATGATCGCCTATGGCTTTCGCAAGTCGGGTCTTGACCCGGCCGGGCAACGGCTCACGGGCGAAAAGAATCAGACCTTTCCTGTTCAACGCCGGTCCAGCTCCACCGCCGCAAAGGCCGAATGATTATGGATCGATTCGAAATTTTCGGTTTCCACCGAAAACCAGGTTATGTTGTCCAGTTCCGCCAGACGGGAGTATGCCTCACGCACCATGTCTTCGACAAATCTGGGATTCTCGTAGGCCTGCTCGGTCACGAATTTCTCATCTTCACGCTTTAGCAGCGAATAGAGCGGGCTGCTGCCACACTGTTCGATAAGCTCCACCAGATCCTCGATCCAGATAAAATCACGGTAGCGCACACGCACCGTCATGATGCTGCGCTGATTATGGGCGCCGAAGCGGGAAAGCTCCTTGCTGCATGGACAGAGCGATGTCAGCGGCACCCTGATGCCAAGCACGAAATCCAGTGAATCGGTCATCGAAGCGCTGAATTCGCAGGTGTACTCCATCAGGCTTTTTGCCCCTGAAACCGGGGCGGTCTTGTCGATAAAATAGGGGAACTGTATCTCCAGATGAGCACTGGCCGAACCGAGTTTAGACTTCATCTCCTCCAGTATCGTTTCCAGTTTGTCCAGCGCGATCTGCTCGCGGTATTTGTTGAGAATTTCCACGAAACGGCTCATGTGGGTGCCCTTGAAATGGTGAGGCAGATCGACGTACATGTTCACCCTGGCCACGGTGTGCTGCAGGGTACGGTTCTTGTCCATCACTACGATCGGATAGGTGATATCCTTGACACCGACCTTCGAGATCGGTATCCGGCGGTGGTCAGGGCGTTTCTGCATATCGGGCATGTTCGGCTTTGCCGATGAAGTACTGGTTCTTGGCATGTGGTAGTTCCTGTAAAATATATGGTCTGTCCGGTTCAACCGGTGACGGTAAAACTCCTGAATTCACCGGTGTAGGGTTCCCGACTAACATCCAGTCGGTCTACCCTGGCAGCGGCCGGTCCGAGGCGGCACCATTCCAGCAGAGCCTGAACAGCGGAATCGTTCCCCTCTAACAATGCTTCGACGGTACCGTCCGGCAGGTTTCTGACCCAGCCAGCCACACCCAGCTCCAGGGCCCGGCGACTGGTGTGATAGCGAAAGGAGACCCCCTGCACCAAACCGTGGACGACTATTCGTACCCTTGCGTTCACGGCTTCTGCTCCGGGAGCCCCAGCACGCTGAAGATTTCGCTCCATACTCCGTCACGACCGTCCCTGGAAAGCGCCGAGAAGGGGAGCAGCAAGCCCTTGTCGCGCTTGATCGCCGCGGCAATTACTGTTTTCTGCTTGGCCTGTTCGTTTTTCGAGAGTTTGTCGCACTTGGTCAGAACTATGATCGGCGGGATGTTGTACATTTCCAGCCAGCGCAGCATCTGCAGGTCGCCATCTGAGGGCACCCGGCGAATATCAAGGATCAGCACCACCGCCTTGAGGCTTTCGCGCAACGACAGGTAGCTTTCGATCATCGGCCCCCACTGCTTGCGCAATGCGGGGGGAGCCTTGGCATAACCATAACCTGGCAGGTCCACCAGGGTCAGGATGCCGTTTATATCGAAAAAATTGATCAGCTGCGTCCGGCCGGGAGTCGAACTGGTGCGGACCAGCCCCTTGCGGCCGGCCAACACGTTGATCAGTGATGATTTGCCAACGTTGGAACGCCCCACGAAAGCCACTTCCGGCAATCCTGGCGGGGGATAATCCTTGGGCTTGGCCGCGCTTTTTATGAATTCTGCCTGGTTAACATCCATCTATGTCATCTCCTATTCAGGCTGCATTATAGTATTCACTCTCCCGTCGATACAAGCTTTAAGCGGAACCGGCACAATACAATTCCCGGGAACCGTTTCCCGGCCCAGCTTGCATCAGCGCTAATCAGCCATTAGCAGACTGTTTAGCCCATTCCCGCAATGTTCGTACACGCTCGACCACAGGGGGATGGCTGTAATAGAACTTAGCGTAAAACGGATGCGTGAACAGGTTGGACAGATTTTCAGCAGACATTTTGACCAGAGCCGAGGCCAGATCCTGCGGGCGGCCGGTAAGATCGGCGGCAAAACGGTCGGCCTCGCGCTCGTGGCAACGGGACCGCCAGGCAGAAAACGGAGTTAGTGGAAACAGCGCCAGTGATGCGACAAACCCCAGAACCACCATCCTGGCAGGAAGTGAAATATCAGCCGGCAATCCCAGCAGATCAGGCAGTTCCGGCCAGCCCAGCAACATGAAAGCGAGCCACGATCCCGCCAGCGCCATCACTTCGGCCATCAACAGCCGTTTCCAGATATGCCCCTTCTTCCAGTGTCCGATCTCATGGGCCAACACCGCCACGATCTCGCCGTGGCTCATCTGCCTGACCAGTGTATCGTAAAGCACGATGCGCTTTACCTTGCCGATCCCGGTGAAGTAGGCGTTGGAATGACGGCTGCGCCTGGAAGCGTCCATCTGCAGAACCTTGCCCGCCTTGAGCCCCGCCTTTTCCATCATCGCCCGGATTTCATCCTCCAACCCCGGTTCGCTGACCGGTTCGTATCTGTTGAAGAGCGGTTCTATCAGATAAGGAGAAATGAACATCATGAACAGGCTGAAAACCGCCATGAAGCCCCACACCCAGAGCCACCACCGCTGCGGGCTCCAGTATATGAGCCAGAAGACCACCGCAATCAGCAACGACATCAGCACGACTCCTATGGCCTGGGACTTCAGAAGATCGGCTAACCAGAGTCGCGGGGTGGTGGTGTTGAAACCATAGCGGGCCTCGATCCTGAAGGTGCTGTAAAGATCGAAGGGGATGCCCAGCAGTGTCTGGAACCAGGTCAGCAACATAAAAAACAGGATCGCCGTGATAATCCGCGAGTCGCTGAGACCGCCGATGAAACGGTCATAAAACGTGATCACCCCTCCAAACAGGAACAGCACCAGCAGCGCATTGTCAAACAGGGAATCCCACAGTCCCAGACGGCTCGATTCAAAGGTATAGGAGCTGCTTCTGCGAAGCTTCTCCTGATCGATATGCCCCTCGAAACCATCCGGAACTTGTGAGCCGTGCTGTTTAAGGTGTTTGAGATTGATGTGGCGCAGCCAGTAACTTAAGCAGGTTATCGCGGTAAACAGGCAGAACAGCGTGATTTTCATCAACTTGGCATCCTTATGCAAAAAATAAGGGCGAAGCAAGCCTCGCCCTTAAAAATGAATTTCGGCAGAATTTCAGATCAGCTTGATAACTTCCCGGACACACTTGTCAATCCCCTCATAAGCTTCGGAGATTCGGTTGGCCAGCATGTAGGCTGGGGTCGAAACCAGCTTGTTTTTCGCATCGACCACAAATTCGGTGACCGGGCAGTCCTGGTGTTTGGCACCGGTTTTTTCAATCTCGGAAGCGGTGCCGGCATCGTTGCCGATAGTCACGGTCGGAGCAGATTCCTTGCCGAGCACGGCGGCGATCAGAACCGGCGCGATACAGATAGCACCGATCGGCTTGCCGGCAGCGGCCATCTCCTTCAACAGGCGCGACACCTGCGGGTGGACCGCCGCGGCCGCTCCCTTCATCGCAAAGTCACACAGGTTTTTGGCCGCGCCAAAACCTCCGGGGAAGATGATCGCATCCAGTTCGCCGGCCTTTACCTCGGCAATATCGCGGATGTTGCCGCGTGCAATGCGTGCCGATTCAACCAGTGCATTGCGCTTTTCGCCGCTCTCCTGCATCGCCAGATGGTCGGTTACCGGGAAATCCGAATTCGGCGCCATGCAGACCGCTTCCGCTCCCTGCCGGTCAATGGCCAGCAGAGTGAATACCGCCTCGTGAATTTCGCTTCCGTCCCTGACGCCGCATCCTGAAAGTACTACACCGATCTTTTTCATGGTTGTTCCCCCTGCCTGTGTTGATTGTTTTACGGATCAGATCCGTAATTATTGCTTTTCCTCCAGAAGTGCCTGGCGGATGGCATCGTCATAGTTGGTCAACTGTAACGGGATCAAATCCCGGATCGAGTTATCCCGGCAGACCACTTCATTTCCAAGCCCTTCGATCAGCGGCATCGAGACTGAAGGAGGCACCGGGCTGAACAGCGCCACCCAATACGAGGAGAGCCGGGGAGTCAGCACCGGCACCGGGATAATATACAACCTCTTGCCTTCCAGTCGGGCGAATCGTTCCATCATTTCCCGGTAGGTCATTACTTCCGGGCCACCAATGTCAAAAGTCCGGCCGGCGGTACGCTCATCCGCCAGGCAGCCGGCAAGATAGGAAATCACGTCATTGACTGCTATCGGTTGGCATTTCGTCGATACCCATCGCGGAGTTATCATCACCGGCAGGCGTTTGACCAGTCCCCTCACCAGTTCGAAGGAGGCGCCGCCGGCACCCACTATCACAGCCGCCCGCAGAAATGTCGTGGAAAACTTCCCTGCGTGGAGAATGCTAGCAACCTCCAGGCGGCTTCTCAAGTGTTCGGAAAGTTGATCGCCGGTTTCCCCCAACCCACCCAGATAAATTATCCGCCGCACGCCGGCCCTTTCAGCAGCCTTGGTGAAATTCACGGCCGCCTCGCGGTCACGGCGCTCAAAACCGGCCCGGCCGCCGGCCATGGAATGTACCAGATAATATACGCAATCGATGCCATCCAGCACCTGATCGAGGGTAGCCGGCACCAGCATGTCTCCGGCGACTCTTTCGGCACCATCGGCTAATTGGGCATTTTGACTACGAACCATTGCGCGAACGCTATGCCCACTGTCAAGCAGCGTTTTTGTGAGCCGCCTGCCGATGAATCCGCTTGCGCCTGTTACCAGGACTGTTCCACTTCCGGTTTGCATGGCAGTGATTGTGCCACAACTCTTGCAGAAGGCAAGAGTCAAGATGGCGGAGGTTGATTTCAGTATGCGTAAAGCGGAATCAGGGCGGCCAGCAGAACCAAAGCGGATGGCAGGATCAGCCTGCGGTAGACCCGGGCGATGTCGGCCCGGAAATATTCGCAGGTAAGTACATAGCAGAGATGCACCGGAGAGAGCATCACACCGGCAAAGCCCGATCCGAAGGCCAGGGCGGTAAGTCCTGCTGATGGCACCGGGCTTCCCATCAGCGGCATCAGCAATGGAAATGTGATGCCGACAAAACCTACCGTCAGTCCGGTCATGATTCCGGCAATGAACGGAATCAGCACAAGCAACAGATATACCGGCATGCGGGAATCCGTAAAATATCCGGAGATGCCCGCAAGAGCGCCGGTCACTCGCAGCCCTTCCTGAAACACCATGATTCCGGCCACCAGGAACAGAGCTTTGACGGAAATACTTTCGCGAATATTTCTGATTATCATACGGGGCGTATAGCGGTGGACAGCATATAGCGCCATGACGACGCCTCCCAGCGCCAGCGGCGACCTGACCCGGAATATCACCACCAGCAGCAACGCCAGCATGATCGGGGAAATCATTGCCAGAAAAACCATAAACTCACGACCCCGCCGATTTCCAGAAGGAGCTGTGTCTTGATGTCCGATACCACGAAAACAGAAAAGTGCGCCCCAGAAAACCACCGAAAGGGCATAGGGCAGGTTTACAACGAACAACGCCCGAGTGGAAAGCCCGGTCAGGCCAGCCGTCAGAATGATCCCCGGGTATAGCGGAGATATATATTCCCACACATGGCGATACCAATAGTTGATAAACGCCTTCTCTTCCGGAGTCACATCGGCTTTTCCGGTAGCTTCGTCGACCATCGGCGCGGAAAAAATCGCACCTCCTGGAGAAGGGAGCATACCGATCATAGCCGGCATCGCTGCCATAACCACCCGCCTGTCCGAGAGTGCTGATGACAGTGAAGCAACCATCCGTTTCAACATTCCGGTATTTCTGAGGATGTTCTCCATAACCATGGTAAGAACCAGAGTCAGGGTCATTTCCAACGATGCAGTGGCAAAAATTGCGGTGTATGCTGCTTTGAGGAAATCTGAGGGGGGAGTCAGGTAGACAATAGCCAGTGCAATCGAACCTATCGGCATTACCGCCGCCATGGAAACCTTGCGGCGCAGCAGGATGATTATCAGAATCAGGACTGCGGATGTTTTCAGCAGGTCTGGCATTGCATTCAGGCAGCTCCGGCTTTTCTGTTGAGCGAACTGAATACCATGTCCAGCACCGCTTTCTGGCGGGCTTCGAACTTGTTCAGAACAGCCAGGCAGGTTCCCATCGGACAGAGCCCGTGCAGAAAATCAGCATCCCGCCCGGAGAGTATTACGATCCGGTTTTTGTCCATCCCCGTCTCAACAGCAAACTTGAGCAGTTTGAGCCCGTCCATGGCCGGCATTTCAAGGTCGATCAGCATCAGGTCGTAACCGCCGCTCTTGATTGAATGCAGCGCCGCAACCGGATTGTTGCGGATCTCCACCTGCAACAGCGGGTAGTTCTGGCGGATATAGTCACCCAGGAACCGGGTAAAGGCCGGGTCATCATCGATCAAGAGTATTCTTCCCATAAGGAATTTACTATAGCCGATTCGTCGCCGTGGTGAAATAAAAATTTACTTGATCAGCCTTGTGGCGCCCCCGATCACTGCGAACGGAACTTCAATTCCCATATCACGCGCAATCCGCATGTTAATGATCAGATCAATACGATGCGGGGAGAGGAGGGAGAGATGTTCCGTTTTTGCACCTTCCAGCACGCGGGCAACCATATCGGCAGCAAGGTGCCCCTGTTCCTGGGGGCTTATTTCCAGCGAGACCAGAGCGCCTTTAACCGCGGCATCCGGCATGGTGGATACCACCGGGATGTTCCGGGTCTTGCTCCTGGACACGATCTTATCAAACTGGCGGCTGACAGCAGCGCTCTCGGTCGCCACAATGACCTCAGCCTTGTCTAGCAACTTGTTCACAGCCGCGTCCAGGTTGGCCGGCGAAGTAACACTCGCTTCGATTATCGTAAGTCCGAGCTGCCCGGCGTACTTTTTTACATCATCCAGCTGACGTTGCGAACCCGCTTCACGCGGAGTGTAGAGCACTCCTACCTTGCGATATGGCCTGACCCCCTGCAGAGTTTTGAGGAGAGTCACCATAGGCACGCGTGAACTGACTCCGCACATTCCTTTAACCGGCTGGTCCGATGCAAATACATCGACCGACACCACCGGTATTCCGTTGGATTCGCGGAAAGCTGTAATTGCGGCCGGGGCTCCATAGGCAACTATGAGATCAGGTTTATATGCATTAAATTTGCGGACAGTGTTGGTCCACGAAAGCTGGTCCGGGTTTGGGGCTTGAAGGATGATTTCCGTGCCGGGCGCGGCATAGCCGCGCGCCGCTATCGCCTTGACAAACGCACGGTGAGCTTCACGATAGCGAGGCTGGTCGCTGCTCATCATCGCCGCGATTACCGCGGCAAAAGAGTGCAGCGGTGTCAACACAGCCAGCATGATCACGCCCGCCAGGGCTATTTTTTTCAAGGTCCGCTTCATTTAAACCTTTACCAGCGCCCTGTCAGGGCCAGCAGTGTTTCATGGGCAGCGCCGTCCAGACTCGGCTGTCCGGCATTCAACATTCTGAAACTGTATCCGAGCGAACATCCCAGGTGCTTGCTGAGACGCAGGTCAGCACGGCTGGTCAGTGAAGTTGAGGTTGAGACCAATCGCGACTGGTCCCCGATTCCGACTGCTGAATATTTTGTCGAATCGATGGAATTGTCGGAAGCCGAAAAACGGACGTCCGAGAAGGTCTGCTGCAGCGCCAGAGACAGGTCCAGTATCTTGGTCAGCGCCACCACCGTGTCCAGTGAGTAGACATGGGCGGTAGAACGGTATGAACCAGAAGCCCGGATCGGGAGTTCGATTTCATTTTCGCCGAAATAGGTATAAATGCTGGCCTGTTCGGTATGAAGCTGTTGAAAGGAATAACCGGCGTTGACCGTGACGCGCTGCATCGGGCTGAACCAGGCGTTACAGTTGACGGAAGTTGAGAGGCTCTCCACCGGCAGGGGTGTCTGATCATAATTACTCTCACCCTTTTCAAAGCGTCCCAGATAGCTGGCTGTGACCCCCCAGCGCCCGTTGCTGGTATAGCTGATCAGCGCCTGTCCGTTGTGGCGCTCGGAAAACGACGACTGATAGGCCGGGTTATCGGTTTCGGCATAGCTGTAGGAGGCGTTCAGCTTTACGCCGTCAAGCGGCTTCCAGATAAAGGCCGCTTTTCCGGTATGGGTTTGGCGGCTGTCTTTTTTTGTGGCATTGGGCACGGCTGATTGGAGATCCCGCAGATCGTCGCGCGATTCCACCTCCGCCCGGTATTCGAAGCGGTACACTACCTTTAACTGCGGCCTGTAGCTGGCCGATACTATCACGGTATCCTTTAAAGAAGAACTTGAAGGTCTCACCGACAGGCTGGTTGCGGCTGGCGGCACTGACAACGGTGAGTACAGTGTCGAAGGAGACTCCCGGTCGATCTGCAGGCGGCGATATTTGACGGCCAGCATCAGCTCTTTGAACGGAGTGTAGCTGACATCGCCGGCAGCGGTTTGCAGCGTCACCACCGGAGCAGTGGAGGGACGGGTGTCACCATGGTCAGTGCCGGCTTCATGCCGGCTGATCGAATAGAGTGCGCTGGTGGTCAGCCCGCCGCTCAGATCACTGAAGAGTTTGAATGTGTGCGAAACGAGACGGCTGTCGTTGATCACATCGTGGGCCAGTGTGTCGCGGGCGGCAAACTGGTAGCGGTTGTCCGGCGCCTGGTTTGTGAAATCACGGATGGTAAAGAGATAGGCGCCATTGACCGGGCCAAGGTGAGCGTCCAGTCCGATCGACCCTTCGCGGGTCACGTTGTCAACCGGAATCGAACGTGTGGCTGTGCTGTTGGGGTTTCCGTCAAAAGAATAATCCGAGAAACGCAGCTGGGTCGTTCCTTCCCGGGTCAGCTGCCAGTAGTTGAGATTCAGGTGAACCGGATTGTTTCCCAGCTTGATGCGGTTATCGGCACGACTGATAACAGCCCTGGCTCCATAGCTGCTGCCGTTGTCAAATTCGCGGGCGGTGACGGAGGCGATGGAAACAGGCGGAGTCCGTTCCAGATTATGCCAGAGAGAGGTACTCTGGATTTTCAGACGGTACAGGCCGGAATAGTCCAGAACCAGGCCGGCATTGTAATCATCGGCATGCAGGAACTGGGTCTCAGCCAGAAGTTTCAGATCGCTGCCAACCGTACCGACGGAAAACCCTCCACTGGCACCAGACTTAAGCCTCAGATACGGAGCGGCCGCAGCCGGATTGTCAACCGGTGTAATGAATCGATAGCCGGCATAAACAGCGGCATGCTGATATCCGTCGACGTCATCCGCAACCACATCGTCATCTGTCAGCATTTCCTGATCAGACTCGTCATTGCAAAGCGCCGGCTGGGCCGTTGCCAGCAGGACTACTATAAGCAGTGGCAGCCTGAGGAAAAACAGGTTTAGCGGAATGTTGTTGAAGATCCGTTTCATCAGTTATCTCCGCAGTGAACCGGAACCGAAGGTGCCTGGAGAGTCCGGTGTGTTTGAACCATGAATTGCCGAGTGACAATCGGTACAGCGATCGGCAAACAACCTCTTGTCAGATGCGCTCAAAACGTTGGGATGTACCGGAGTATGGCATTGGATACAGAGAAACGGCATCGCCGCCGACAGCAGCCTGCGGTTTACCGAGCCGTGCGGCTGATGGCAGTTGACACAGTTCTCGGTAACGTCACCATGTTCATAAACGAATGGCCCGCTCTTTTCCATGTGGCAGCGACCGCAGAGCTCACGCGTGCTGTTTCCCTTGAGCATTTTTGAGCTGGTTGAACCGTGTGCCTCGTGACAATCGAAACAGTTCTGCTTGCGTTCATTTATCGGGTGGTGTGATACCAGGCTGAACTGGGCCTTGACATCCGGATGGCAGCCATAGCAGAGTTCGGCCATCTTGTCCCGGTTTACCTTCTGCTGTGGGCCTTCGTGCAGCTTGTGGCACGAGGAGCAGCTCAGATCATTCAGCGCATGTTGGCTGGTGTTCCAGTGCGAAAGCGAAGGAGTGGAGGCAACACTGTGGCATTTCAGGCAGATCAGCGACTGGGCCTGCGGCGGGAGTGTTTTCAGGTTGATCAGCTTGGTCGTGTCGCAGCGATTCCCCTTCTCACCCAGCAACTTCACATTCTGTTCGATCTTTGCTATCGCCATGCTGCCCGGGCCATGGCACGACTCACAGTTCACCAGTGGCAGGCCGGTTTCCGGCTTGATCTGTTCGCCATGCACGCTCAACCGGGAAAACTCCCTGATTTTATCATGGCTGTGGCATTTAGATACGCAGTTGTCGTCGCCGACATAGTCCGCATCCAGACGACCTACAACCATTTTTTCGTATTCTGACACAGGCAGCAGCGGATAGGGCTGTTTCAGCGCCGTACAGGCGCTCAACAGCGCTATTGCGGAAAAAACAAGTGTAAATAAACGCATTAAATTCCCTCTGCAGACTACGGTCCGTTGATCCCTTTAGTGGTGGTGCGGATGAAGCCCTTTACAAACGGGTTTTCGCTGTGCTTGATCTCCCCGGGCGTTCCGACCTCGACAATGCGCCCCTGGTGCATCATCGCAATCCGGTCGGAAAGGTACAGGGCAAAATTAAGATCGTGGGTAACTATAATCGTGGTCGTGCTGGTGCGACTGCGCAGCGATACGATGGTTTCAGCCAGTTCATCGGTAGTCACCGGGTCCAGCTCGGCGGTCGGCTCGTCATAAAGCACCAGATCCGGTTCCATGGCCAGGGATCGCGCAATGGCAACCCGTTTTTTCATCCCCCCGGAAAGCTCAGATGTCCGTAGTTCCTCTTTTCCTTCCAGCCCGACAATCGCCAGCTTTTCTGAAATGATTTCGAGAATGCGCTGTTCCGGATAAATGCGGTGTTCACGAAGCCAGAGACCGATATTTTCACCGACAGTCAGTGAATTGAAAAGAGCCGAAGATTGAAACACCATGCTGCTGCGATAACTGCGTGGCAGCTTTCCATACGGTTCATCATTAATGAGAATCCGGCCGCTGTCGGCTGTTTCCAGGCCGATTATATGTCGCAGCAGTATACTTTTACCGGTACCGGAAGGTCCGATAATGGAAAAAGTTTCTCCTGCCCGGACTTCCAGGTCCACATCCTTGAGCACATGATTGCCGCCGAATGATTTATTCAGTTTTTCTATACAAACGGTGACGCCGTGTGGCTGCATTATTTATTCCAGTTTTACACGTACGCTAATTTGACTTGATTAATTTCAAAACAGGTACCAGGAACGGTTGGTGAAGTATTCCCGATGTTTGTAAATAAAGCCGGAAAGCAGGAGTATAGCAACCATTACCGATATGTTGCTCATCATTATCCCCTGGGGATCGACTTTGTCGCCGACCAGTTTTTCCAGCTCTGCGGATGTAATCAGGAACAGGTTTGTCAGTGTATTCACCAGTTCAAAGGCGTTATAACCGAGCAGCAGGTACCATGTCAGGTTCTGGCGCTTCATCAGTCCCAAAAAGAGGTAGAGGCAGATCAGGCTATCGACGAATACCAGCGTCTCGGCGGCCCTTCCCTGGTAGATGGTCCCGAAAAAGGGGAAAGGGTGTCCGAATGTTGACATGGTCAGCAGAAAGAAGAACAGGTACAACCCCCCCAGAAGAACCATTCCGAGAGGTCGGCGGTGTTCATGCTCGTCGTTATCGATTTCCGTCATGGAATCCTCGCGTTTCCGGAAATATTCATGATTGTTTTTTCTTGCGCATGTCGCTGACAGCAACACAGATAAAGATCACCACCAGTACGCCGCCGCAAAAAATCCAGTCAGCCAGGCTGAATCCGAACATGCTCAACTCCTTTTGAACGCTTGCGCCGCTTGATCCATCAGACCGATTTTCTGATAGCAGGTCCCCAGCAGATAGTAAATCTCGTTCATCGGAAACTGCTCTGCAAAAACGGCGTCGGACAGGACATCCTCGATAATTGCAACCGCTTCGTCGTTTCGTCCGGCATGCTGCGCCTCGACCGCGACGGCCAGTGCGGTCAGATAATCCAGCGGCGGGACCATGGGCAGCTTGCCTGCCAGGATGCCCGCGATCCTGGATTCCACCCGCGCCCGTTCGGACGGTTCGAATTGCGGCAGTGCTCCGCTCCAGATTTCGGCCGCCTGCTGATAGCGTCCAAGCACATAGAGTGCTTCTCCATACTCGTAGATCGCATGTCGGTCGTCAGGATTCAGTTCCAGTGTCTTTTTGAGAAACTTCTCAGCGTTGTACCAGCTGGAAACGGCCTGATGCAAGGTCGAAATACGGGTACCCTTGTCCGTAAAGGTACGGGCGATCTCAAGGGGCAGTCCGGCGTTGGTCGGGTCGAACAGGGTCATGATCTTCAGAAAATTGATCTTGCGATCCAGATAGGGTGTGTCTACTTCCTTTGCATCCAGCATTATGATCTGGCCGCCAAGATCGGAAACGATGTGCGGGTAGGCCTCTTTCAGCAACCCGGCGTACTCGGTCGCAAAAGCGCATTCCGGATTCTGCCGCAAGGCATGGTATACTCCGCGCCCCACCATGTCGTAGTCCGGTGATCCGCAGGTTTCCACTGCCGGATAATCTTCATCAATCAACGGAATGGGAGGCCTGCCTTCCCATGCTATATCAACCAGTCCATCCCTGCCGCTCAGGACAAAACCGGCTGGCGGAGTATAGTATCGGATGCCGTCAAGCGGCGTTGGCGCAGTCTGTTGAATTTCGTTCATCGTTTCTCCTGTTCTCTGTCCGGAAACATTTCCACTCCGGCATTTACGCCGATTATCTTGTAAATCTGCACATCGTCCCATGGCTCATCCATGATGCCGTCATGAATGGCCCAGCTCCTGCCCCGCACCGTACGTTCCATCCCCGGCATGCGAAATGGAGTCGAGCCGTCCAGACGTTTATGGTAGCGCCCTTCCGGCCGGAACTCCCGATCGATCTCCAGCATCAGCCGTTTGCCGCGCAGATAGTCAAAACCATACTTTTCGTACCGGATGGCATTGTCGTAAGAGAGCGGTTCTGCCACGATCATATCTATTCCCAGAGCATCGGTAAAGCGCTCCAGCAGCGGGAAAAATTCGGAGAAAAGCTGCAGGCCGCGCCTGGTCTGGTTCGGGAACAACCCTGCCCGCATCGAGCGCAACTCTTCGGCAATATTACGGCCATGCGAAGCGAACCAGTTGATTTTCCCATGTTCGTCCACATCGACATCAAAGCGCGGCGCCGACGGGTCGCAGATAACACAGAAGCTCAGTTCCAACTGATGGAACTGTGTATCGGCAAGTTCCAGGAAAAACACGGTGTCACAGTCATCAGGTCTTCTCCGCACTTCTATTCGCACCAGCGCCAGCCCTTGGGGGGCAATGAAAGTAACCAGCCGTTCACCGGCAGAATTACACAGCGAATCACCGGAAAGCCCAACCAGTTGCCGAAGGCGTTCCGGCAGCAGGCCAGCATAAAGCCGTTCTTTTTCTGCAACATCCAGGCGGTTGATTGCCCGGATAGAGCGGAGCGGAGCCCCGCTGGCATCCAGCAGCTGATTATTACCGGGTAACCGAGCCATATCGACCAACAATACCTGGGAAAATGCTCTTCTTGATGCGGGCGATGCTTGTTTCAACTGCCGTCAGCGCCAGATTGCGGTCATCCTCCGAAGCCCAGTGCATCGCATCCAGCAGAACACGATTGGGATATCCCAGCGGTTTGATTCTGGACATGAAGGTAGCGGGCAGGCGCGGGTTGAGCTGCCGTCCGTTCATAACGGCCCAGGCAATGGTCCAGGCGCGAGCCGTGTTCATCTGGTCGTACCCGCCTCCGCCAAGGGCCACCCAGGGGATCTTCAAAGCTTTCAGCTTACGCATGATATAGCTGTAGCTGTGAGTGGTTATCTCCAGACGGGTGAGCGGATCGGTACGAAAAGTATCGGCCCCTATCTGGGTTACAATAACATCCGGATCATATGCCGCTATCAGCGGATAGGCCACTTCGTCGAAGGCCTTCATATAAAGCGCGTCATCGGTGTGGGCTATCAAAGGTACATTGACAGAATACCCCTTGCCGCGCCCCTCTCCGATCTCATCCTCGAAACCGGTGCCCGGATAAAAGTAGATGCCGCTTTCGTGCAGCGATATGGTCAGAACCCGGTCGCTGTCATAGAAACCTTCCTGAACCCCGTCCCCATGATGGGCATCGATATCAAGGTAGACCACCCGTCGTCCGCGGGCGACCAGCCAGTTGATCGCCAGCACAGCATCGTTGATGTATGAAAAACCTGAGGCGCGGGCGCGGTGAGCATGGTGCCACCCCCCGGCCAGATTGAAGGCGATCTCGAAGCCTTCCTCCTCCACCAGCCGGACCGCCTCAAATGTTGCTCCCGCTCCCAGTGCGGCACAATCAAACAACCCCTTGAACACCGGGCAATCCGCATCCCCCAGTCCATACCTGAAATCAGCGCGAGGCTCGTCGGAAGCGCTGAATTCCCGAAGCCGGTCGATGTAG
>JAWDJY010000016.1:0-67248 GCA_032469775.1 Geobacteraceae bacterium
TTGTCACCCAATAGTTCCGTACAGACCTGGGACACGGTCAGAAGCGTCTCCAGCTCGATTCCCTTGGAAGCATTGGCGATGATCGCATCGGCCGGGATAATCGGCGCCAGCTGTTTCAGCACGCCGCGCATCACCTGGACCGGTGTCACCAGCAGGACCAGACCGCGGCCGCTGACCGCCTCCCCCAGATCGGAGGTGCAGACCAGGGCCGGATGCAGGTTGATGCCGGGGAGGAACAGCGAATTGGTGTGGCCGGCGTTTATTTCCGCAGCCAGCTCCGTTTCGTAAGCCCACAGCAGCGTATCATGGCCGTTGGCCGCCAGGCGGGACGCCAGCGCCGTGCCCCAGCTGCCGCCGCCGATAACCGCAACCCGTTCCAGTTTATTCGTCAAACTCGTCGTCATATGCTTCCTCTAGTCGCGGATCATAACCTTCCGCCAGTGTCTGGCGGGCGGCGTCGATGCTGTCCAGCAACAGCCGCCTGATGAACGGATGCCGGCAGTCCGGGAGAAACCCGCCCACCAGGCTGAGAGCGGTCGCCAGGGTCTGCTGGACCGTGATCTCGTCACTGTCCGTCTGCTGCAGGTAGTCGGCCGTCAGCAGCAGGTTTTTGATGATTTCCGCCCGGCGCGGGCTGATAAGATCTTCGCAGCAGCGGGCGATCTCGCTCTCCAGCGCCTCCGAAGTCACCGCATCGGGGCCTCCTTCCGCCTCCATTGCTATGAACCTGTCGGCCACATCATAGATCGCCATCTCGGTCAGAACCCAACCCTCCAGCCCCGGGTCATCCAGCAGGTTGTTGCTGCTGGCGACATAGCCCGGTATTTTGTCCACGATCCCCTCCAGGTTTGCCAGGCTGAATCGTGGCACGTAAAGCTCCGGTTTGAGGGTGTCGGGACGGAAGAGCCGCATGTCCACATAGAAATCGGGGGGGAGGTAAAAATCCTTTTCGTTGCTGCGGTGAAGCGCATCGCGCAGCGAGGCCATGGCGTATACCGGGTCGACCGGCGCCAGCATCTCGCCGCCGGCCACGTCTTTCAGCACGTGGTTGTACTCTTTTTCGTCCTTCATCCGATAGCTGATCGCGTTCAGCAGGCCGTCATTCTCGCCTGTCAGCAGCAGTATCGCGGCATAGGTTTTTTCGTCAAGACGCCAGGAGAACCAGAGTGAACGGGAGCCGTAGAAATCGATCGGTCCGGCATAGACCTGATGGAAGGGGAGCGGGTGTTGAAAGGAGTGCGGCAGTTCAATCGGTTCGCGAATGCCTACAAATGAGAGCCGGCGGATGCTGCGCTGGATCAGCGCCGACATGTCACCGTTATGGCGTGTTCCGGCCCGCTCCAGCACGTCCAGGGCAAAACCGCTTTTGGCGCGCCCCAGGGCCAGGATCGCCTCCCTGACTATTTCCGGCTTGTCGAACGAAAGCAGGATTTCCAAAAGGGCCATCGCTTCCGGGGAGCTATTCTCCGAGAGCCGGCGCATCATCTTCAGCCGGAACTCGTCGTTCACGTCCAGAAAGCTGTCGATAAAACGCACCAGGCCGCGTTCTCCGTCCTTGAGGCAGTCGTCGATGAATCCTTCCAGAGTGGCGGAACCGTAGCCGGTCATCACGGCAAAGGGGGGGGCGGTGACATCTATGCCGCTGTCGTGCAGCACGTCCAGCAGCGCCAGCTTGCCGTCCTCCTCCAGATCCTTGCGTTTCAGCGTGATCTGGATCAGCTGATCCATCCAGGCCGAGGCGTCAAAGAAGTCCAGCATGCAGGTGTAGCGGTAGATGGCGGTGCCGTTCCGCTCCTGCCACAGCTTGCGCACCAGCGGCTTCAGCGCCCGTTTGCCGGACTTCTGCAGCCGCCGCCCGATGCGCTCCATCTGCTCACCGGTCAGGTCGTCCCGCTTGAGAAAATCCAGCAACCGCATGATCCGGCGCCGCTCGCGCAGGGACTTGTCAATTTTCAGCGTGAAGGCTCGATTCATCTAGGCCTCGGTTTCTTCAACCCCTTCAGCTCCTTCAACGCCATCTTCACCGTCCAGCTCGTCCTCATCCTTCTCGGCCAGGCGGGCTACCGCGACAACCTTCTCGTTCCCTTCGGTGTTCATCAGCGTGACACCCTGGGTGTTGCGGCCGATCACCGAGAAGCCGGAAACCGGTACCCTCAGGATCTTGCCCTGGTCGGTGATCACCATCAGGTCGTGGTCGTCGGCAACCTGCATCACGTTTACCACGCAGCCGTTGCGCTCGGTGGTCTTGATCGTGATGATGCCCTTGCCGCCGCGCGACTGGTCGCGGTATTCGTCCAGATCGGTACGCTTGCCGTAGCCGTTCTCGCAGACCGTGAAGATGGTGGAACCGACCGCGGTGTTGTCGACGATCTCCATGCCGATCACGCGGTCATCCTCGGAGAGGGTCATGCCGCGCACGCCGCGGGTCACGCGCCCCATCGGGCGGGCATCCTCTTCGTTGAAGCGGATGGCCTTGCCGTTGCGGGTCGCCAGGAAGATGTCCTTGGTGCCGTCGGTCAGCGCCACCGAAATCAGCCTGTCGCCATCGTCCAGGTTGACGGCGATGATGCCGCCGCTGCGCACGTTGGAGTAATCCACCAGCGGAGACTTCTTGACGACACCGTTCTGGGTGGCCATGAACAGGTAGGTGTTCTCGCTGAACTCCTTGACCGGCAGGATGGTGGTGATCTTCTCGCCGGCCGAGACGTTGACCAGGTTGACCACCGCCTTGCCTTTGGTGGTGCGGTTCCCTTCGGGGATCTCGTAGACCTTGAGCCAGTACATGCGGCCGGCGTCGGTGAAGCAGAGCAGGTAGTCCTTGGTGGAGGCGATGAAGAGCTGTTCGACGAAATCCTCGTCCTTGGTCTTCATGCCGGTCTTGCCCTTGCCACCGCGGCGCTGCGAGCGGTACAGGTCCACCGCGCTGCGCTTGATGTAGCCGGTGTGGGAAATGGTCACGACCATCTCCTCGTCCTCGATGGTGTCCTCCAGGGTGATGTCGGCGCTCTTGTCGGCGATTTCCGAGCGGCGCTTGTCGCCGAAGCGGTCGCGGATCTCGGTCAGCTCACCGACGATGATCTTGAGGATCTCGGTGTCGGACGCCAGTATCTCACGCAGACGGGCGATCAGCTTCATGATCTCTTCGTATTCGGCGATGATCTTGTCGCGCTCCAGTCCGGTCAGGCGCTGCAGGCGCATCTCCAGGATGGCCTGGGCCTGGATCTCGGACAGCTGCACCTCGCCTTCATATCCGGCAGGGCGGGGCAGGTTGAGCTTTGCCAGATACTCAGGGTTGGCAAATCGGCCTTCCATCAGCCCCAGCTTGGCCTCGGGCGGGGTCTTGGATTCGCGGATCAGCTCGATCACCGCATCCAGCCAGTCCAGCGCGATCTTGAGACCTTCCAGGATATGGGCCCGGGCCAGCGCCTTTTTCAGTTCGAAGTTGGTACGGCGGGTGACCACCTCGCAGCGGTGCTCGATGAAACAGTCCATCATCTCGCGCAGCGTCAGCACCCGCGGACGGTTGTGGACGATCGCCAGCATGATGATGCCGAACGAGGTCTGCAGCTGGCTCTGCTTGTAGAGCTGGTTCAGCAGCACCTCGGCGTTTTCGTCGCGCTTGACCTCGATTACGATGCGCATCCCCTGGCGGTCGGATTCGTCGCGGATCTCGGTGATCCCTTCGACCTTCTTCTCCTTGACCAGTTCGGCAATTTTTTCGATCAGCTTGGCCTTGTTGACCTGGTAGGGGAGTTCGGTAACGACGATCGCCTGGCGCTCGGAACGCTTGGAAGCCTCGACATGCGCCTTGGCCCGCACCTGGATGATGCCGCGACCGGTGGCGTAGGCATCCCTGATCCCCTGGCGGCCGTAGATCGTTGCACCGGTGGGGAAATCCGGCCCGGGAACCATCGTCAGCAACTCCTCGAAGGTCAGCTCCGGATTGTTGATCACTGCAATCAGGCCGTCGATCACCTCGCCCAGGTTGTGCGGGGGGATGTTGGTGGCCATGCCGACCGCGATACCGGTCGAACCGTTGACCAGCAGGTTGGGAAACTTGGATGGCAGGACCGTCGGCTCCAGCATCTCGTCATTGTAGTTTGGCGCCATGTTGACGGTTTCTTTATCCAGATCGGCCAGCAGTTCGTGGGTAAGGTGGCGCAGGCGGATCTCGGTGTAACGCATGGCAGCCGGCCGGTCTCCGTCCACCGAACCGAAGTTGCCCTGTCCGTCAACCAGCATGTAGCGCAGCGAAAAGTCCTGGGCCATGCGCACGATCGTGTCGTAGGCGGCGGTGTCGCCATGGGGGTGGTACTTACCGATAACATCACCGACCACACGGGCCGATTTCTTGTAGGGTTTGTTGTAATCATTGCCCATGTCGTACATGGCGTACAGGCAGCGGCGATGGACCGGCTTGAGTCCGTCGCGCACGTCCGGCAGCGCCCGGCCGATGATGACCGACATGGCGTAATCCATGTACGAACGCTTCATCTCGTCTTCGATGTTGACTGATATCTTGTTGATTGGAGTTTCCGATGGGGTCTGCATTGATACCTCGTGTGTACTGTTCGAATCAGATCTATTGCTTTATTTCCGTATGCCGGATCAAGGGGGCAGTCCTGAGATTTTTCAGAGAGATAGCTCCTGGAAAAATAGACGGAGAGCTTAGCACAATTTCTCGCTCAAGAGAACCATATTTAACGATCTGCTGAAATGAGCGGTAATACGGAGAAAACCATCAGCCGAGCAAATTATTCCAATCCCCCCTCAACGGAATTTGGAGGTGCGGAAATGATCCGGGAAGATCTCCCGCTTGCACGCCAAACCCCACATATTTCAGAATTCCTGCTATAATTTCAATGTCTGACAGATGTGAAAAAGCCGCAAATGCGACAAAGGAGAGCTTATGAGAACAGTCAAACTAATGGCATGGCTGATAGTCGCAGTGCTGATGATGCCGGCCGGGATAATGGCTCAGGAGGCCGGAGACCCCGACCAGTCCTACAGATTCTCCAGAGAGGAGCTGACGCAGATGCTTGCGCCGATTGCGCTCTATCCCGATGCGTTGACCGCCCAGATCCTGATGGCATCCACCTATCCTCTGGAGGTGGTTGAAGCGGATCGCTGGAGAAACAGGAACCGGCATCTTAAAGGTGATGAACTGGACAGCGCCCTGAAGGACAAACCCTGGGATCCCAGCGTCAAATCACTCTGCCATTTTCCCGACATTCTGGCGGCCATGAGCGACAAGCTTGACCAGACCCGAAAACTGGGCGATGCCTTCCTGGGCCAGGAGGAAGAGGTGATGGCCACCATCCAGGATCTGCGCCGCAAGGCCAGTGAACAGGGAAACCTCAAGACGACCCCTGAACAGAAGGTAATCGTCGAGCGGGAAATCATCCGCATCGAACCGGCCGAGCCGGAGGTGATCCGTGTACCGGTCTACGATCCCTACTATGTGTACGGACCCTGGTGGTATCCCGCCTATCCCCCCTACTACTGGTACTATCCCTACGGCTACGTCAGCGGGGCCTACATCGGCTTCGGCCCGAGCATTTTCATCGGGCTGAATGCCTTCTCCTGGGTCTGGTTCGACTGGCCGGTCCATCGCATCCACATCGACATCAACAGGACCAGCAGGTTTCATCGCCACTACGACCGGCGGGACGTCGGGCCGGTCTGGCAGCATAACCCGGGCCACCGCCGGGGGGTTGCCTACCGGGACCGGATTACCAGCGAGCGTTTCGGGTCGCGGCCGCCGCGCATAACTTCGCCAACTTCCGAGCGGCGCGGTTATCCCGGGGGACGCATCGAACGGCAGGACAGGACTCAGCCCCAGGCTCCGCGACCGGGCGGCGACCGGCAGGTTGTGCCACAGGTGCGACAGGAGTCTGGCGGAACCGGGACACCCGGGATGCGCCTGGATAATATCGACAAACAGCGTCCGAAACCGGATCGTGAAAGGATACAACGCCAGGAGAATCGCGATACACCTTTCAGCGGCATCGGTGAGGGCAATTTCGAACGCAGGGCGGGTGAGCGCGGCGGAATCAGCAACCGCGGCATTGACATGGGCAATATTTACCGTGGTGACGATATGCGTGGCTATCAGGGTGGCGGCTCACGCGGAATGCAGATGCAGCGCCAGGATGGCGGCGGTTCGTTCGGCGGCCAGATACAGCGCCGGGATGAAGGTTCGCGCGGTGGCGGACAGGGTGGCGGATTGCGCAGATAAGAGGGCGATTCTTTCTGGTTAAAGACGGAGAATAGGGGAGGAACCATGAGTTCACCATTATTGCATGTGACTATAGCAAAAAGATGCGCTGTAATTCCGGCCGGCCTGGTCATAGCACTGCTGCTGATCACCGCCCTGGCCTCGACCTGCCTGGCCGCCGGTATACGCCAGAAAAGTTTCCGCTCGCCGGATGAGGCGGTACAGGCGCTCGTCACAGCAATCCGTACCGATGACGAAAAAGCCCTGCTGGCGATCCTCGGTCCCGGCAGCAGGGAGCTGATCTACTCCGGAGACAGCGTGGCCGACAATGCCGGCCGCGACAGATTCGTCGCCGCCTATGAACGCAGGCACTCGCTGAAGGCCAAGTCGGCCGCCGCCATGATACTGCATGTCGGCGATGATGAATGGCCCCTGCCGATCCCGCTCGTCAAAAAAGGGAACGGCTGGATTTTCGACAGCCCAAAGGGGAAAAAGGAGCTGCTGAACCGCAGAATAGGACGCAACGAGCTTCAGGTCATCGAAGTGATCGATGCCTATGTGGATGCACAGCAGGAGTACGCCAGCAAGGATTGCCGCGGAGCCGGCCGGGTCGAGTTTGCCCAGCGGCTGATCAGCACGCCCGGAAGCCGTGACGGGCTGTACTGGGAGGCTAAAGAGGGTGAGCAGCAGAGTCCTCTGGGGCCGCTGATCGCCCGTGCGGCAAATGAAGGATACGCAAAGGATGGCAATCTGTCACCGTTCCACGGCTATTATTTCAAGATCCTCAAGGGGCAGGGCAAACACGCCAACGGAGGAGCCTACAATTACGTGGTCAAGGACAAGATGATCCTCGGCTTCGCGCTGGCGGCCTACCCGGCCGAGTACGGGAATTCCGGGGTTATGACCTTTCTGGTCAATCAGGATGGAATCATCTACGAGAAGAACCTGGGCAAAGACACCCGGCGCATTGCCGAGGCGATCACGGTATTCAATCCGGACCGGAGCTGGAAAAAGGTCAAACGCCCGGAAGCTCCAGTAGCCGGGAATACCGGTCCCACCGGCACCAAGCAGCCATGACGGCAGCGCATAGCACCGGGGTATAATTATTGAGAAAGGGCGGCCGTAACGGCCGCCCTTTCTTATCTGCCGCGCAGGTACTCGATCAGCAGGCGCACCCCGACCCCGCTGGCTCCCTTCGGGCTGCAGGGGCGGGCCTTGTCTCCCCAGGCCGTACCGGCGATGTCCAGGTGAGCCCAGCGGGTTGTGCCGACGAACTGTTTCAGGAACCAGCCGGCGGTGATGCTGCCGCCGTCCCGGCTGCCGGCGTTCTTCAGGTCGGCGATATCGCTCTTCATCGCCTCGCCGTACTCATCCCACAGCGGCAGTTGCCAGAGACGTTCGCCGCAGCGTTCTCCGGCAGCCTCGAGCGCATCCAGCAGGCGCTGGTCCGTACCCATCAGACCGCTGGCCTCATGCCCCAGCGCCACGACACAGGCACCGGTCAATGTCGCCAGATCGATCATCGCCGCCGGCCTGTACTTCAGTGCGAAATGCAGCGCGTCGCACAGGATCAGGCGCCCCTCGGCGTCGGTGTTGGTGATTTCGATGGTGGTGCCGGACATCGAGGTAACCACGTCGCCCGGCTTGTAGGACTTGCCGTCGGGCATGTTCTCGGCGGTGGGGATTATAGCCACCAGGTTGAGCGGAAGCCCCAGTCCGGCCGCGGCCTGCATCGCACCCAGCACCGCCGCTCCGCCGGCCATGTCGGTCTTCATCTCCTCCATTCCGGCGCCCGGCTTGATCGAGATGCCGCCGGAATCGAAGGTAATCCCCTTGCCGACCAGCACCACCGGACGGCTCCGTTCCCCGGCGCCGCGGTACTCCAGCACGATCAGCCGCGGCGCTTCGTTTGAGCCCTTGCCCACCGCCAGCAGCGCGTTCATACCCAGCTTTTCCAGCTCTTCATACTCGTAGACCCGGCACTCCAACTTGTGGCGTACCGCCAGATCCTGCGCCGTAGCTGCCAGAAAGGCCGGTGTGACGACATTGCCTGGCTGCGACACCAGGTCGCGCGCCAGCCGGACTCCCGCGCAGACAACCGAGACCCGTTCGATAGCGGCTCCGGCCTCCTTTTTGGAGAGCCCTTTCGGCAAAAGCAGGGTCATGCCTTCGAAACCGAAGCGCTCATCCCTGTCCCTGGTTTTGTACAATTCAAAGGCGTAGCTCCCCAGCAGCATTCCCTCGGTGACCGTTTCCAGCGCCAGCGGCAATCCGCCAGCCAGCTGCAGGGCGCTGCTGAAAGTGGCAATCCGGGCGGTCCGCAACGCCTGCACCGCGTTGCCGGCAGCCTGGCGCAAGCGTTCAACATTGAACTCTTCCTTCCTGCCGAGTCCGACCAGCAACAGCCGCCCGGCCGGCAGCCGGCCAAGGGTGTGCAGCAGGTGGCTGGTTTTCTGCTTGCCGCTGAACTCCCTGCTGGCTGCCAGACGCCTCAGGCAGCCGTCCAGCGCGGTGTCGCAGGCGACGAACAGATCGTCTTCAGCGTTCTCGAAACAGCCGATAACCAGGGCCGGGGTTTCATGTTTGAGCGGATTGGCGGTACTCACGTCGATTTTCATATGCGCCTCGCAAAAGAATGGTCTTGGAAAAATATTCCGGAGATTTAACACAGAATCCCGGATAACAGAACCCAATTCACCAAAACCGGATCTATCATGATCCATATTCAGGACGGTCCCTCCCAAAAGGCGGCAACTTCGCTCAGGATGCGGTTTGATACCAGCTCAGTCACATCCGCCTCGAACCAGTCGGCCGGCATCGCCTGGCTATAGCCGGGCTCCAGGAACCTTCTGTCCATCAGCACGACCAACCCTTTGTCCGTCCCGGAGCGGATCACCCTGCCGGCCGCCTGTATTGCCTTGGCCATGGCCGGTATCGTATAGGCATACTCAAAACCGGCGCCGTATTTTCGTTGGTAATACTCCCGCATCTGTTCCCGTTCCAGGTCGTAGGTAGGCAAAGGCGGGCCCACCACGAAGGCGCCGATCAACGTTTCGCCGGCGTAGTCGATCCCCTCGGAAAACGAGCCCCCCTGCACCGCAAAGACGATCGTCGGAGCATTTCCTGCGCGAAGGCTCTCGACAATTTCCTCGACAGCGGATGCTTTCATGCCGCGTTCCTGCCTGATGACACTGAATCCCTGCGGAGGCTGAAAGAGCGCGGCGACCCGTTCCAGAAAGCCGAAACTCGGCAGAAAGACGAAATAATTCCCGCGACGCAGGGCCGAAATCCGCTGAACAGCATCGGCAATCCTGCCATAGTTGCGTTCTCGCTGGCTATAGCGGGTGGAGATCTGGGGGATCAGCAGCAGCTTGCGCCGGTCGCCCGGAAACGGACTTCCAAATTCGGCGGTCATGACTCTGCCGCTGTCCAGGCCGGAAAGGCGCACGTAATAGTCAAACGGCTTCAACGTTGCAGAGAACCCCACCACCTGCTCGTACTCCCTGTAGCAATCCGCCAGCATTGCCGAAGCGTCGCAACAGGTTATTTTTAAAGTGCCGCCTGTAGAACCAGGATGAAAAGTCGTGAAGAACTCCTGCCGGTCAGCACCGCTGATGAATTCCAGGGTCCCGGTGAATTCCGACCAGTAGTAGCAGAGCCGCAGGATCACGTCCTCGTGCGCTATCTCCACTCCCGAATCGAGATAGCGTGACAGGAAGGCGCACAGACGCGCATGCTGGTCACGAAAGGGCTCCAGGGGCGGCTCGATCCGCTGCGGTTTTGCGAAACCGTTCTTCTGGCAGGCTTTAACGGCCTGAATACAGCCGTCAAGCAGCTCCCCGGCCTCATGGCGAAAACGGGGATGCGATTTTTGAATCTCCTCACGCATCTTTTCCAGCAGGACGGCGGAAATCGCCGGGGAATAGTAGTCCATGGCCCTTGCCGGCAGATTATGGGCTTCATCTATCACCAGGCCGGGCTTGCCGCTCTGGTCTACGGCCATCTCGGTGATGCGGCCCAACGACGAGCGCGGCGCAAAGACGTAGTTGTAATCGCAGATGACAATGTCCGCCTCCCGGGCGCTGTCGATTTGCAGTTCAAAGGGGCAGACCAGGTGCTGCTGACCCAGGTCCCGGAAGGTACGGGCCTTCAACGTCCTTTTTCTTGCCAGTATCTCCAGAAGACCCTGTTCATGCACCTTTCCGTAGTAATCGCGGGCAAACTCGCAGTAGTCCGGATTGCAGAGCGGTTCGTTCTTGAAGCAGATCTTGTTTTTGGCGGTGATCGTAAGGGATTTGAGTTTCGCTCCAGTCTCCTGAAAGCGGGAGACGGCATCCTCCGCAACCGGGTGCTGGCTGTTTTTCGGAGTGACATACACCACTTTCTGTCCGCGAAGCAGCGCCTGCTTCAGTACCGGATAGAGCACGCCGACGGTCTTGCCAAGGCCGGTGGGAGCCTGGATCAGCATGGGATGTTTCTCTTCCATGAACTTCTCGATCGTCTGCATCAGCTCGATCTGTCCCGGGCGGGGATCTGCAAACGGAAAGGTGAAGCTGGCCGCTGTTTTCCGGCGCCTGGCGGCGCGCTTTTCGGCCTGTTTCGCCTCCGAAACCAGTTCCTCCAGACGGCGCTCCAGCCAGGTCTCGTAGAGTGGTATATCGAGGGAAATCTCGAGATCGTCGCTGTTGCCGTTACGGGACGAGACCAGGTGGAATGAAAGTGCGGGGAGGGCATGGAATTCGCGCCAGTGAAAATAACCGTAGGTCAGCAGCTGGAGAGAGTAGGGGTGCTCCAGCGGGTTACCGGCAAGCTGTTGCGACAGCTTGCGAATATCAACAGAGGTCTTGATCTCCTCTATCTTTGGTGGATCGAGCCTGAAAATACCGTCCATCCGCCCGTCAATACGGAATGCGAAGCCGCCGCGTTCAAATAGGCTGCTGACCGGGACTTCCGCTTGATAGGAGGGGTCTGCTTTGGCTTTCCGCCTCTGCAGCCGGGCATGAATTTCCTGCCCTTCAGCCGCTGCGCGGCTGAAACCCGAATGTGGCTCCAGGCTGCCGGTACGCGGCGAAGGCACGGCAAAATCCCGCAGCGGTATTGAAATCAGCTTGTTCATCGCTTTTTCAGTGTGTCAGCTCGCCTTGAGGGTTTCAAGAAACTCCCGGATGAAGAGATCGATGTACTCCCGGCTGATGGCGCTGGAATGCGGCGTGATCAGCACGCCGGGCTGCTCCCAGAGCGGTGATGAGGGGGGCAGCGGCTCGTTTGCAAAGACGTCCAGGCCCGCGCCGGCCACTGTTCCGTTTCTGAGTGCGGACAACAGGTCTTCCTCCCGGTAACAGTTGCCGCGACCAAGGTTATACAGACAGGCTCCCGGCTTCATGGCATTGAAATGGCGGGCGGTGAAGATTCCCTCGGTCCCGCTACCGCCCGGCAGCACGAAGACCACGTGGTCAGCCGATGGAAGTTCCTCTTCCAGCCTGTCAAAGGTGATCATCCTGTCAATGTCGGGATTGGCTCCGGATACGTCAGGGTTGCGCCTGACGCCGGTGACAGCGGCCCCGAAGGCCTTCAAAAGCTCTGCCATGGAAAGGCCCAGCGAACCGCATCCGACTATCAGTACCTTCTGGCTGAAGAGCCCCACGCAATCATTATAATCAAGGCGTCCCCATACCCGTTTGTTGCGGTCTTCAAGCGACTTGCCGAGCTTCCGGTTGAAGTACAGCATCATCGAGAGCAGGCTCTCGCGCATCATGCGCCCGTGAAAGCTGCCGTAAATGGTCCTGACCCGGCCGGACGGATCCCCGGAAACCCAGTCGTGCCCGGCAGCTGGCGTAAACAGAAGCTTCAGCTTTGGGGCCCTTTCATACCAGGAGGATTTGAAGACCCAGACCAGGGCAGTTTCTGTTTCGGGAAGTTTATCCATAAAATCGCTGTTCCCCTTGGCCACGGTAATCGTGGTGTCCGGGAGACTCGCTCGGATCTGGTCGAGGTGGCGTGGTTTAAGTGTGAAGGCATCAATGCCGTTTTCAAGGTGGACAAGCAGATTGTTGATTTTCATGGTGTGCTCTTCGCTTTCAGTGACAGATGCAAAGCAGGGCTCACAAGATGCCGGCCCTGCCTTGAAAGGTGCTAATCCAGCTCCAGCGGCGCTTCTTCAAGCACAGCCAGCTGCTCACGCAACTGCAGAATGTGCTCTCCCCAATAGTTCACGGTGTTGAACCAGGGAAAGGTGTGGGGGAACAAAGGATCCTGCCATCGTCTGGCAAGCCACGCGCTGTAGTGCAACATGCGCAGGGTGCGCAAAACCTCGATCAGGCGGAGTTCGGCCGGGTTGAAATCGCAGAATTCGCGATACCCCCTGATCAGTGCTTCCAGCTGGGCCAGCTGACGTGGACGCTCACCTGAAAGCATCATCCAGAGGTCCTGGACCGCAGGCGCCATGCGGGCATCGTCAAAATCCACAAAGTGGGGAGCGTTGTCCCGCCAGAGGATGTTGCCGGCATGGCAGTCGCCATGGGTTCTGATGAAATTGACAGGGCCGATTCCAGCCATGATTCCATCGATGGCCTGCAGCAGCTGACCTGTGACGGCCTCGTAGCTCGGCCGGTAGTCCAGGGGTATAAAGCTCTCCATGATCAGGGCCACGCTGTCATGTCCGAAGTTCACGCTATCCAGGGTTGGACGGTGACTGAACGGCTGAACCGAACCTATATTGTGAATTCGTCCGAGCATACGACCGAGTATGAGCAGGTTGTCCAGGTTATCGAACTCGGGCGCGTGGCCGCCCTGTCTCGGGTAGAGCGCAAAACTGAATCCCTTGTAGGTGAAAAGGCTCTCGCCAAGGCTGTTCCTTATAGGCGCTACCACCGGCAGTTCGTGCCCGGCCAGTTCAAAGCAGAAGCGGTGCTCCTCCAGAATCTGCTCGTTGCTCCAGCGATCCGGGCGATAGAACTTGCTTATGAGGGGAGTCCCGTCTTCGATCCCGATCTGGTAGACCCGATTCTCATAGCTGTTAAGAACCAGATTGCGGCAATCGCAGTAAAAGCCCTGGCTTTCCACTGCGTCGATAATAAAATTCGGGGTAAGTGCCTGAAATGGGTGCGAACTCTTGGTCATATTCTTTTCTCCAGTATTCGAGACCGCATCACCATAGCATCAACAGGTACCGGAGCAAAGGAGAAGCGCAAGTTGAATGAGTAATTACATAAACAATGAGTGGTTTAGCCAGTTGGCTAAACCACTCATATATTTCAACCAGTTATTCTTCAAATAATCATTCGAAGTTTTGTGGGATCAAAGCAATAATCGGGGACTGTTTGCCGCTTAGATATCCAGGTTGACCACGTTCAGCGCGTTGGTTTCGATGAACTCGCGGCGCGGTTCGACCTGATCGCCCATCAGGATCGTGAATATCTCGTCCGATTCGACCACGTCCTCGATCTTGACCTGCAGCAGTACCCGGTTCTCCGGGTTCATGGTGGTCTCCCATAGCTGTTCCGGGTTCATTTCGCCCAAACCTTTGTAGCGCTGTATCGCCAGACCCTTTTTGGCATTTTCCAGGAAGAAGTTAAGCAGCTCCTGGTGGTTGGTGGTCTCGAACAGGACCTTGCCCCCCTCCTGCTCTACGAAGGCCCGGCCGTCGGCCATGGTTTCCACGATGCGGCGGTGATTGTCCACCAGCAGCACGTATTCGTGGGTAGAAAGCACCGACAGCACCTGCTGGTCGATGATCGAGCGGATGTTGCCGATGCGGAACGTGATGCGCTCCTCCTCCACCTGGTAGTCGGAACCGGCCGCAAGTTCCTTCATACCGTCCAGGTATGGCAGAAGCTGGTTCAGTTCTTCCAGGCCGGCCGGCACGTTGCTGCGGATGATGATCGAAAGCAGGTCGGAGGCGATCCCCTTCTTGACGACCTTGTCGAAGATGGCCCGGTTCTCGATGAACTGCTTGATCACCGGAATGATCTGCTTGCCGATGTAGGTCCGGTCTCCCTTTTCGAGTCGCAGGGTCAGATCCTCGGCCCCCTCCTCCAGCAGGAAGTTCTGCATGGCGTGTTCGTTGCGCAGGTACTGCTCCCGCTTGCCTCGCTTGACCTTGTAGAGCGGCGGCTGGGCGATGTAGAGGTGCCCGCGTTCGATCATCTCGCGCATGTTGCGGTAGAAGAAGGTCAAGAGCAGCGTCAGGATGTGCGATCCGTCCACGTCGGCGTCGGTCATGACGATGATGCGGTGGTAGCGCAGCTTGGCGATGTTGAAATCGTCCTTGCCGATGCCTGTGCCCAGCGCCGTGATCAGGGTACGGATCTCCTGGGATGAGATCATCTTGTCGAAACGGGCCTTCTCGACGTTGAGGATCTTGCCCTTGAGCGGCAGGATGGCCTGGTTCTTACGGTCGCGCCCCTGCTTGGCCGAGCCGCCGGCCGAGTCACCCTCGACCAGGTACAGTTCGCAGAGCGCCGGGTCCTTTTCCTGGCAGTCGGCCAGTTTGCCCGGCAGGCCGCCCATGTCCAGGGCCCCCTTGCGGCGGGTCAGGTCGCGGGCCTTGCGGGCAGCTTCGCGGGCGCGGGCGGCCTCGATCGACTTGTTGAGTATATCCTTGGCAATTTTCGGGTTTTCCTCCAGGAAAACCGCCAGGCGCTCGTTCAGCAGAGATTCCACATAGCCCTTGACCTCGGAATTGCCCAGCTTGGTCTTGGTCTGCCCCTCGAACTGCGGCTGCGGGATCTTGACCGAGATCACGCAGGTCAGCCCCTCGCGCAGGTCATCTCCCGAGACGGTAACCTTCTCGTTCTTGAGCAGGTTGTTGGCTCCCGCGTAGGCGTTCATGGTGCGGGTCAGGGCCGCCTTGAATCCAGCCAGGTGCGTGCCGCCTTCGTGGGTGTTGATGTTGTTGGCAAAGGCAAATATCTTCTCGTCGTAGGAGTCGTTGTACTGCATCGAGACTTCCATCTCGACCCCCCCTTTTTCACCTTTGAAATACATCGGCTTGGGGTTAATGGCGGTCTTGTTGCGGTTCAGGTATTCGACGAAGGAGTTGATGCCCCCCTCGTAGTGGAATTCGTGCGATTTGCCGTCCACCCGCTCGTCGCTGATCTTGATGCGCACGCCGGCATTCAGGAAGGCCAGCTCGCGCAGACGCTGCGAAAGAATGTCGAAGGAATATTCGGTGGTCTCGAAGATCTCCTCGTCCGGCATGAAGGTGATCTTGGTGCCGCGCTTCTTAGTTTCACCGGTAATCTCCAGCGGCGCCACCGCATCGCCACGCCGGTAGGATTGGCGCCAGACCTTGCCGTCACGGCGGATCTCGAGTTCAAGCCACTTGGACAATGCGTTGACTACCGAGACGCCGACGCCGTGCAGACCGCCGGAAACCTTGTAGGAGTCGTTGTCGAACTTGCCGCCGGCGTGCAGTACGGTCAGTACAACTTCGGCAGCCGATTTACCTTCGGTGGGATGTATGTCGGTCGGAATGCCGCGGCCGTTATCGACAACGGTTATCGAGCCGTCGGTGTTGATGGTTACGCTGACATTGTCACAATGCCCGGCCAGCGCCTCGTCGATCGAGTTGTCAACAATCTCGTACACCAGATGGTGAAGTCCGGCGCTGGAGGTGGATCCGATGTACATGGCGGGCCGTTTGCGGACTGCCGACAAACCTTCCAGAACCTTGATATTGTCCGCCCCGTACTCTTCAGGGCCTTGTGTAACGTTTTCCTGTTCACTCATGCGGTTAATTTCCCTCGAACGTCAGATTGCCGTCTTCCACGCGAAAGACGGCGCAATGTGGTGCGGCTTCCAGCAAAACCGGAGAGCGTTCCGTGGTTGTTATAAAGACCTGGATATCCCTCGCGATAAGGAATTCCATCAGGTTGCGGTTTCTGCCGGCATCGAGTTCGGAACTCATGTCATCCAGCAGAAGCAGCGGTGATTCGCCAAAAATGTCCATCAGGTTATCCATCTCGGCCATCTTCAGCGACATGACAAAACTTTTTTGCTGCCCTTGCGAACCGAAAGACTTAAGCGAACGCTCCTCCAGCAGAAAGTTCAGATCGTCCCGGTGCGGTCCGGCCGTGGTCGTGCCGTAGCGTTCGTCCGATCGTTCGTGGCGCTGAAACAGCTCGATCAGTTCATTACGAATCTGTTCCCGTTCGGTTGACTTGACCCCTTCCGGGCGGTAGCTGATGCCACAGGTTTCGCTATTGCCGGATATGGTGGCATAATGCTTCCGCAGTTTCTGGTCCAGCACCGCTACAAATCTGATTCTGCGCTCGATGACATCCGCACCGGTATCGGCCAGTTTTTCGGTCCAGATATCAAGACCGCTTCTGTCGCTGCTCTTCAGCAGCACGTTGCGTTGCTTGAGTATCCGCTGGTAGTCATGCCAGCTGTGCAGATAACCCAGGTCACTCATGTAGACGGCCCGGTCCATGTAGCGCCGCCTGGTCTCCGGTCCCATCCGGACCATACCGGAATCATCCGGCGAAAAGACAACCGTGTTCAATTTGCCATGCAACTCGGAAGCGCGATGAACCGCCTTGTTGTCGATTTCGACCCTGCGACCGCCTGCTTCCAGCAACAGTCGCATCTGGTTCCTGATCCCGTTGGATTCCACTGTGCCATAAACCTGGGAGGCGGGTTCACCATGCCTGATCAATTCCGGCAACCTGGCTGCCCTGAATGAACGTGGGCTCCCCAGGAGGTGTATCGCTTCCAGCAGGTTGGTTTTTCCCTGACCATTCAGTCCGTAAAACAGATTGAACCTTTCTCCCGGTTCAATTCGAAGGGAACTGATATTTCTGAAATTACTGACCGCCAGCTGTCGAAGACGCATCTACCGTTTTTAAAGCCTCATCGGCATGATAACTGCCAGAAAACTTTCGGAATTCTCAGGAACAATTATGGAGGGCGACAATTCATCCTTGAATTTCATATCCACCCTTTCCGTTTCTGCAACGGAGAGAACGTCAAGCAGGTAGCGGGCATTGAAACGCACCGAAATAGGGCTGCCCTCATATTCGACATCGATCTCTTCCATCGCATCTCCCAATTCAGGATTGCTGGAAGAAATCTTGATACCTCCGGAGGATATTTCCAGCATGATGCCTTTGAATTTTTCACTGGACAGAATTGCCATACGACGCACTGAATGGCTGAAATTATCCTTGTTTACCGTAACCACCTGGTTATTTGCCGTTGGTATGACACGGTTGTAATCGGGAAACTCACCGTCCACAAGACGCATGACCATGTAGGAATCACCACGCTTGATAACAGCGCTGTTATCCATGAAACCGAACATCAGCGTGCCGCCCTCTTCATCGGTTATCTTCTTCATCTCGTAGATGCCCTTTTTGGGCAGGATGACACCTTTCAAAAGCTCGGGACCGGCTGTTCCCTTGAAGTTTCCTGAAGAAATTGAAAGGCGGTGACCATCTGTGGAAACCATTTTGAGACAATTGACGCCGTCCTGGTTTGCTTCCACCTTTGCAAATATACCGTTGAGATTGTATTTGGTTTCATCGGTACAGATGGCATAGGAAGTTTTTTCGATCATGCTTTTCAGCAAAGTGCTCTCAATTTCGAAGAGATTCTCTTCCTTTACATCCGGGAAATAGGGGAATTCATCCGGTGAAAGTCCGACAATGTTGAACTGAACCTTCCCGCACCTTATTTCAACCCAGTCGTTTTCCTTTGTGGAAAAAATAATCTGCTGGTTTGGCAGTTCCTTGACAATTTCGTAGAGCTTCTTCGCGGAAACGGTAATCTTGCCGGTGGACTCCACTTCTGCAGAATAACTGCTCTTCATTCCAACTTCCAGGTCGGTCGCAGTGACAAGCAATGACGATTCAGTGGCCTCAAGCAGAACATTTGACAGAATCGGCATCGAAGTCCGTTTTTCGACAATTCCCTGTATCTTCTGAAGTGCCTTGAGGAACTGATCTTTTTCTATTCTGAATTCCATTTGTCACTCCTTATGACTGTCAGTATTATAGTTATATTAAATTCTTAAGAAGCTGGTAGTACATTGTAGGTGCTGTGGAAACAGGTGATAATCACGCAACATATTGAATCAGTTATAAAATATAGTGTGTAATACCTGTTGATATTATCTGGTACAACTTAACTTTTTAAACAGGCTGAAATTTTATCAACAGTTATCCACACCGGATCAACAGCTTTTCCTTACTTCAACAGGATAAGTTTAATTTCTTCAATAATTTTAGATAGTTTAGAATCATCTGCAATTGCCTTATCTATCTTCTTGAACGAATGTATTATCGTGGAGTGGTCTTTACCGCCAAACTTCAAACCTATATCAGGGTAGGATGCTTTTGTCATATCCCTGCAAAGCCATATTGCAACCTGTCTGGCCAGAACAATATTTTTGAGTCGTTTTTCGGATTTAAGGTCGGCCAGTTTCATGTCGAAGTAGTCGACAACAGTTTTCTGTATCAGTTCTACAGTAACTTCCTTGCGCCGGTCACCAAGTATATCCTTGAGGTTTTCCTTGGCCATTTCCAGAGTTATGGGTATGTTCTGGAGACTGCTGAATGCTCCCAACCGTATAAGCATCCCTTCCAGTTCACGAATATTCCTTGTATCACTCGAAGCAAGGAAATAATAAACATCATCGGGAAGCTTGATTTTTGTGATTTCAGACTTCTTTTTCAAAATGGCTATTTTGGTTTCCACATCCGGTGGCTGAATATCAGCAATCAGACCCCATTCGAATCTGGATCTCAAGCGATCTTCAAGATCGGATATTTCACGCGGAAACTTGTCTGATGTGATTACTATCTGTTTGTGTGCATCATGAAGAGCATTGAATGTGTAAAAAAATTCTTCCTGCGTACCGGTTTTTCCTGAAATGAACTGGATGTCATCAATCAGCAGTACGTCCACGTTTCTGAAACGGTTCCTGAAAACATCCATCTTTTTCAGTCTCAGGTGGTTAACCATCTCATACATGAATTTTTCTGCCGAACAGTAGCAGACATTGGATTCCGGGAAATTTGCACGGATAGTGTGACCTATGGAATTAAGAAGATGGCTTTTTCCAAGTCCGACGCCACCGTATATAAAGAGAGGATTGTATGTGTCAGCCGGGTTGTTGGCCACAGCCATTGCGGCAGCATGCGCAAACTGATTGCCGGTACCGCTTACAAAAAGATCGAACGTATACTTGGGATTGAGATTCGTAAATACCGGTTCTGGAAGTGCAATCTGAGTTACGGCCGGTTCATTGCTGCTCTGTATTAACAAGTTTTCCGATATAGTCTGCTGCTCTTCGTCATCCCTGATGATGAAATCAAGAGACACCGTTTGTCCGGACGCGGCAGAAAGGGCATCTGTAACAATTTTTAAATAATGGTCTTCCAGCCACTCTTTAACGAAAGAGTTCGGCACCGACAGATAAACGGACGAACCTTGATGGTGACTGTATCTGACCGGTTTGATCCAGGTCACATAATCACCTTCGGATAACAAGTTTTCGATATTTTCAGTAGCCTGTTGCCATGCTTCAAACATTTTGGTCTATATCACAATCGCGTTAAAATAGTGTTATCAACAGCATCAGCAAGGGTATAACCGTTAGTGGATTAAATTATTTAGAAATATGATCCACTTTCTTGAGTGTGAGTTATCAACAAATTTTTCAACAGCTGTTGATAACTTAATTTATCAATAATAACAGTATGATATATGCTGATTATAAGAAGGAAGGGTTTATTCCAGGCTGGCAGGTTACCAGAGCCGCCATTGTTTTTCAAGTCAAATCACTTTTTCACTAACATGGCAGTGGTATAATAAAAACCTTGACACTGACAGGCACTTGTGTTTAATAACCCATTTCCTGAAAAATAATTGAGTAGAGGTAAACAAAGATGAAAAGAACTTTCCAACCCAGCAATATCTGTCGTAAACGCACCCATGGTTTTCTGGTAAGAATGGCTACCAAGAACGGTCGTCTGGTTATCAAGCGCAGAAGGGCTAAAGGACGTAAAAATCTGTCCGTAAGAATTTCAACCAAGTAATCTTCCTGCCGTGATTTTGGAAACCGGAGGCGCCGCCTTTCCGAAAACAGTGCGTTTACGGAAGCGGTCCGAGTTTTTGTCTCTTTCCAATGCACAATCTAAAACCACGGTAAAGGGTTTCCTGGTTGTGTGGCGTGAAAACAGCGGTCTGACAGCGCGAATGGGTATTACGGCGAGCCGGAAGATAGGCTGTGCCGTAGTTCGTAATCGCGTAAAACGGTACCTTCGTGAAGTATTCAGGCAAGATCGCATGCTGCTTCCGCCAGTCGATGTTAATATCATTGCCCGCCGAGAATCAGCACAGATGGATTACTCTGATGTTCGGCGGGAAATTACTAAGGCCTTCAGGCTTATAGGCACAACTACATGTTCAAGAGCATCATGCTCCTTGTAATCAGGGTCTATCAGAAGCTGCTATCGCCGCTTCTTCCCCGGGCCTGTCGTTTTTATCCCTCCTGTTCCGAGTATTCCCGCGAATCAATAACCAGATATGGTGTCATCAAGGGATCGTTGCTTACCATAATACGTGTTGGTAAGTGTCATCCGTTTCATCCGGGTGGATACGATCCGGTTCCGTGATCTCGATTAAGGAATCGAGTGTGGTGATGAAGCTGCTGTCAGCAGCTTCAGGCTTGCTAAACTAAATAGTACAACCAGGAGCTTTCATGGAAAAGCGCGCGTTTATTGCAGTCGGTCTTTCAATAGCTGTATTTTATATATTTTCGATGATGTTCGCTCCGGAGAAGAAGCCGCTCGATAAGGTTGAAAAGCCGGTTGCCAGCTCCGTTATCGACAATGCCAAAGCTGTGCCGGCTCCGGCCCAGGTCGCGCAGATCCAGCCAGGAGCGACTGACCAGTCGTTGCCTACCACTGCTCCACAAAAAAGCGTCACTGTCGAAACCGATCTCTATTCGGCTGTATTTTCGTCTAAAGGCGGCAGCCTCAAGAGCATGACCCTGAAGAAGTACCGCGAGCAGAATACTCCGACCGCCAAACCGGTTACTCTCGGCAACGATGCCGATCCCAATATCCTGTCATTTTCAACCCGCGCCGCCGGCATCGCGCTCACGGACAACACGGTTTATACTACGGACATCGACAGTGTGGTGCTGAACGGAAATGAATCCAAGCAACTTACATTCAATTACGTATCCGGCCAGGGTTTTACCGTAAGGAAAATCTATACTCTTACAGCCGGCACATACGGCATCAAACTGGAGACCCAGGTTTTCAATAATTCGGCTGCTCCCATAACCGGTTCAATACAGCATGTGATGACTTATCCGGCCGAACCTAAGGTCAAGGACAACCGTTATGATACCGCCGGAGCTTACCTGTTCTCGGACAACAGCATTCAGTCCAATAAGATCAAGGATGTGGCAACTTCTTCCAAGCGTTATGAGAAGAGTGTCCTCTGGTCCGGTTTTGCTGACAAGTATTTCCTGAATGCGATCCTTGCCGATAACAACAGTATCGCAATGGTTGAATTGAAGAAAAACGCGGCCGGATTCTTTGAATCGATAGTTTCCGCTCCACAGTTCGTGATCAACCCGGGTCTCTCCGCTACCGTCACGCATCGCATTTTTGTTGGTCCCAAGGATATAGACATACTTAAAGCACAGGGAAATTCGCTGGAGCAGTCGCTGGACCTGGGCTGGTTTACGGTAATTGCCAAACCGTTGCTGTATTCAATCAAGTTCTTTTACAAGTATGTGGGCAACTATGGTGTTGCGATCATCATCATTACCATCATTCTCAAGGTGTTCTTTTTCCCGCTGACCCACAAGAGCTACAAGTCGATGAAGGGTATGCAGAAGATCCAGCCTGAGATGACCAAGCTGCGTGAGAAATACAAGGATGACCGTGACACGATGAACAAGGAAGTCATGGCCTTGTATCGTGAACACAAGGTTAACCCTATGGGGGGGTGTCTGCCGATGATAGTGCAGATACCGGTTTTTTTCGCTCTTTACAAATCATTGATGTTTTCAATAGAACTACGCCATGCGCCGTTTTTCCTGTGGGTAACCGATCTGGCTGATAAGGACCCGTACTACGTTACTCCGGTAATCATGGGCGTGACCATGTTCATTCAGCAAAAAATGACTCCTTCGCAGATGGACCCGGTTCAGCAGAAAATGATGCTGGCATTGCCGGTCGTGTTCACATTCATGTTTCTCAGTTTTCCATCAGGCCTGGTGCTTTACTGGCTGGTAAACAACGTTCTGACCATCGGTCAGCAGATGTACATCAACAAGCTGGTCAAGGACTGACAGGCCACTACGGAGTCTACCCATGTATGTCCGCGATACGATAGCGGCAGTCAGTACTCCGCCTGGAAATGGCGGAATTGGCATTGTTCGGGTGAGTGGTGACAAGGCTGCTGCCATTGGAGATGCTGTTTTTAAACCTTTAAATGACGGTGGCCTTGAGAGCCACCGTTTTTATTTTGGAATCATATCGGATCCCTGGAGCGGCAGAACAGTCGATGAAGCCATGGCGGTTCTGATGCGCGCTCCGCGCTCATTTACCCGCGAAGACGTGCTGGAGTTGCATTGCCATGGAGGCTGGCTGGTTGTCGAAACCGTTCTGGCGCTTGTGCTTAAATGCGGAGCCAGACTGGCCGATCCGGGCGAGTTTACCAGACGCGCCTTTTTAAACGGAAGGATAGATCTGGTTCAGGCGGAAGCGGTAATGGACATTATCGGTTCCAACACCGAAGCGGCCCTGTCACTGGCGCAGACTCAACGTGAAGGCGCTCTTTCCAGACGCATCGATGATGTTAGGATACTTTTGCTCAAGTCGTTGGCGCTGGTTGAGGCCTATATAGATTTTCCCGAGGATGATCTCGGACAGGCCGATCTTCAGCTGATTTTGGTATCCGTTGAACAGGCGCTTGCAATAATTGATGAGCTGTTGTCAAGTTTCGATGAGGGGCGCTTGCTGCGCGACGGAGTGTCGGTGCTTATCATCGGCAAACCGAATGTCGGGAAATCCAGCCTGCTGAACCGCTTGATCAATGAGAATCGTGCCATTGTCACCCATATTCCAGGGACGACTCGCGACATCATTGAAGAGACCATAATAATCAACGGTCTGGCAGTAAGGTTGCTGGATACTGCCGGCATCCGTCATACCGAGGATCTGGTGGAGCAGGAGGGGATCAATCGCGCCATGGATAAGATTCCGCTGGCCGATCTGGTCCTTTTCGTGCTGGATGCTTCACGACCTTTCACTGACGAGGATCAGCACATTTATGATGCATTGTCCGGCAGCAGGGTTGTGGCGGTGATCAATAAAATCGATATGCCATGCCAGCTTGCCATCCCGGATTCAATCAGGTTTGATGCAGTGACAGAAATTTCCGCCAAAAGCGGAGCCGGTAATGATCTTCTCAAACAGACGGTATGTGAAAGTTTCATCAAGGGCAATTCAATTGATCGCCGCGAGCTTGTTGCCATCTCCCGTTCGAGACATCGTGATGCACTGGTCAGCGCCGACAGGATGCTGCGCAGGTTCGTCTCCGGATTGGATCAATGTGGTCTGGAGCTGCTCGCTATTGACCTCAGGGATGCTCTTGAGGCGGTCGGTTCGGTTACCGGACAGACCACCACTGACGAAGTTCTGGACCAGATCTTTTCTTCATTCTGCATAGGCAAGTGACTCATATGTTTCACGTGAAACATTACTACAGGGCAGGTAAAAATCATGATGACATATGATTTGACGTATGACGTGATTGTCGTGGGCGCGGGACATGCGGGATGTGAGGCTGCCCTGGCTGCTGCGCGCATGGGGTGCCGCACCATGCTGTTGACGATCAACCTGGATGCTGTCGCACTAATGTCCTGCAACCCTGCCATCGGAGGTCTTGCCAAGGGACATCTTGTAAGGGAGATCGACGCGCTGGGTGGAGAAATGGCCAGGAACATCGACGCCACAGGAATTCAATTCCGCGTTCTCAATACGAGGAAAGGTCCTGCAGTTCGAGCGTCGAGGGCACAGGCTGACAAACAGCTGTATCGACTCAGGATGAAGCGTGTTCTGGAACACCAGTCAAATCTGGACCTGAAGCAGGGTGAGGTTACGTCTCTGTTTATTGACGGAGGTGAACTGCGTGGGGTAGATACCCGTTCCGGTATCCGCTTCCTGTGCAAGACGGTGGTTGTTACCACCGGAACCTTCATGCGCGGCCTGATCCATATCGGCTTAACCAATTATCCCGGCGGTCGTGCCGGTGACCTCCCCTCGATAGGTCTTTCGGACCAGCTGCGCAATCTCGGCTTCGAAGTGGGACGACTCAAAACCGGCACACCTGCAAGACTGGACAGCCGCACCATCGATTTCTCAAGGTTGGAGACGCAGTACGGTGATGATCCTCCGATGCCGTTTTCTTTTTCAACCGATCGAATCACCATGCCTCAGGTTCCCTGCCACATCGCGTACACCAACCAGCGTTCACACGAAATCATCCGTTCCGGCCTCGACCGGTCTCCTCTCTACGCCGGTATCATTGAAGGCATTGGTCCACGCTATTGCCCTTCGATTGAAGACAAGGTGGTCAGGTTCCCGGACAAGGAGCGACATCAGACATTCATAGAGCCGGAGGGGCTCGAGACGGTCGAGGTCTATCCAAGCGGTATGTCCACATCACTGCCCATAGATATTCAGATTCCCTTCTATCGTTCGATGGTCGGGCTGGAGCGGGTAGAGATAATGCGGCCGGCCTATGCGATAGAATACGATTATGTAGATCCGATTCAGCTGCACTCATCACTGGAAACCAAGAGTGTGCGAAATCTCTATCATGCCGGCCAGATCAACGGAACCTCCGGTTATGAGGAGGCGGCCGGGCAGGGCCTTCTGGCCGGTATCAACGCGGCACTCCGGGTAAAGGGCAAGGATCCGTTGGTGCTTGACAGGAGCCAGGCCTACATAGGCGTGATGATAGACGATCTGGTCACCCTTGGTACAAAGGAACCCTACCGGATGTTTACATCAAGAGCAGAGTACCGTCTGCTTTTACGTGAAGACAATTCCGACCTCAGGCTGAGAGAAATCGGCTACGGATTGGGTCTGGTTCCGGAACAGGAGTATGCTTCGTTTGTCAGGAAACGCGAAAAGATCCGTGAAGATCTGGAAAGGATTTCGTTGACCAGGATTACGTTGACAGATCGCGAAAACTCGGTGCTGAACAGTCTGGGAATAGAAGACATTCAGAAGGGAACTACGCTGGAGCATCTGCTGAAACGATCCGATATAACTTATGCTGATCTGGCCGAAATGGATGATGTTTCACGTGAAACATCTGCCGATGTCCGTGAACAGGTTGAGATCCAGATAAAGTACCGGGGTTATATAGACAGGCAGCTGGAACAGGTCGAAAGGTCTAAAAAACTGGAGACGGCTGTGATACCGGCAGAACTTGATTATGCATCAATCAGGGGCTTGACTACCGAGGTGCGGGAGAAGCTGGAGAAGGGGCGGCCGGATACGCTTGGGCAGGCTTCGCGAATTCCAGGAATTACCCCGGCGGCGATCTCAATACTGGCGATTGCTTTGAGGGCCAATACCTGGAAGGACATTTCCAGATGATACAGCGTGTATTTGGGAAGTCGGAGTCTCCTCTCGACATTTTTAGTGCTGAAAAAACATACGTGGATATGCCTATGCAGCTTACAGGTACTGACTTATGACAACAGATCTCCTGGTACATGAAGCTGCAAAATTGGGGCTGATTCTTACGGATGAAAACCAGCTGGCATTCAAATCCTTCGCCGCTGAACTTCTCAAATGGAATAGCAAGGTGAATCTGACCTCAATTACAGATGAAGTCGAAATTGTTATTAAGCATTTCGTGGATTGCCTGCATCTGGCTCCGTATGTTTTAAACGAAGACATCCTTCTTGATATTGGATCTGGTGGTGGACTGCCTGTTATTCCCTTGAAAATAGTCAGACCGGACACAATGATGGTATCAGTTGATGCCGTTGGCAAAAAAATAAATTTTCAGCGTCATGTCATTCGTCTGCTAGGCTTGAAAAAAATTGAGGCTCTGCATGCGCGAATTGAAAATATTGCTAAAACCCACGCAGGTAAATTCAGCCTCATTACCTCACGAGCATTTACCCGTCTTGATCATTTTGTATCATTTGCCTCTCCATTGCTTGCATCCGATGGTCGCATCATCGCGATGAAGGGTCTGGGCGCAGATGACGAAATTGCCGAAAGCGGTGATGTGTTAAGGTCTCTCGGCTTTTCAATAACGGCTCAGCATACCTACAGATTGCCTGATAACATGGGAACCAGGGCCCTGGTGGTGATAAAACCCTGCAAACCCGCATAAAAAGCGGGTTTGCAGGGGTGTCGCCCAAAAAGCGGCTCTAAGGCGGTTTTGCGCACTTGGTTATATCTTGATATGCTTTTTGCGCGTTTTTGGCTTCAATCCTGTTTTTGTGGCTCTGGACGGTGTGGAGCATTTTTAAGGCAGTTCAGCCTGAGATTGAAGTTGCAGATGATCTGAATCTGCTCTAAAGTGGTCTATTATTTTCAGTATTGCAGATGGAGGTGCCACATGAAAAAGTTGATCTGCCTTTTGGTGATTGCAACCCATCTCTCTGCCTGTGCAACATATGAAAACCGGGCGGTGTCATTCAGGCCTCCCCAGGAATATGCCAATTACCAGGATGCCGATGGCCTGATGGTTGGGGCCGAGCCTTATGCTGATAAGAAACTGGCAGAAGATACTTTCGGTTTCGACATAAGATCTGCCGGTCTGCTGCCGGTTCAGATTGTCATGGATAACCGCAGCGGCCAGGGGGTTGAGGTCGTGTCCGGACAGACATTCCTGGTTGATGGTTCCAACAGGTACTGGAAAATTCTGTCGAATAGCGAAGCGGTAGAGAGAGTTGAGAAGGCCACCGAAGCCGGAGCGATAACGAGTGGAGCCGGCAAGGGCGCTGCCTGGGGAGCCGCAGCCGGTGCCATTCTGGGATTGGCGCTCGGAATAGTATCCGGTCGGAATGTGGGAGAGTCGGTCGTCAAGGGGGGTGTTCTTGGCGGGGCCGGTGGTGCGGTGATTGGCGGCGTGAACAAGGCCGGTGATGATCGTCAACGGGAATACAGGATCGCCGAGAATATCCGTGACAAGGGCATTGAAGGCAAAGTTATGGCCGCTGACAATCTTGCAAACGGTTTTATCTTTTTTCCCGGGGAAGCGGAAACCGTCAAGGACTTGAGACTGCAGTTAAGGTTCAGAAATAGCGGCACAGTCAAAACCATCAACCTGAGGCTGCGTTAAACGATGGATATACGCCAGTTGCTGTCGGCAGAGATTCCCGGACGGCCATGACTGTCAGCGGCGAATTGATAACCGCTCTTACGTCGCTGCTCATAGGCTGTCTCGCCGGATTGGTCATGCACCGTTCCGATTTCTGTATGGCCGGAATGATGCGCGATCTGTTCCTGTTTCGCAGATACACCATGTTAAGGGTGCTGGCGCTCCTGGTGCTGGCAAACATGATTCTGACGGAAGGATTCCGGCAGTTCGGCTGGATAGCGCCGTTTCCGTATCCTGCCTTCGGGCCTCCGGCGCTATCGAATCTCCTGGGAGGAGCCCTGTTCGGCTTCGGAATGGTCCTGGCCGGAGGTTGTGTCGCCGGCACGCTCTACAAAATGGGGTCCGGAAATGTGGTAAGCGTGTCAGCCTTTGTCGGCCTGTTGATCGGCAGCACCATCTATGCCGAGTTTCACGGGGCCTGGAAGGCGTTTTCCAATGCTACCGTATTTGCGCCCGGTAAAATCACGCTGGCCCAGCTGTTGGGCGTATCCCAAGGGTCAGCGGTTTCGGTCGCGCTTGTAATTCTGGGAATCCCGGTCCTGTACTGGTGGAAAAGCGGCGCTTTTGTCAGGCGTTCATATGCAGCCGGTTATCTGCAGCCATGGAAAGCGGCCCTGATAATTGCGTTGCTGGTTACGATTTCGGTCATAACGATCGGCGTACCGCTGGGCATTACGACCAGCTACTCCAAATTCGGTTCCTGGTTCCTGAGCCTGATCCTGCCCAAACATGTACGGGGCCTGGCATACTTTTCTGCAAAGCCGTTCAGCTATGTTAACCAGTTTCTGGGAATCGCCTATTCCGGCGGCCCCGGACCGGATTACGACGGAATAGCTCTGATCCAGTATCCGTTGATATTCGGACTTGTTGCCGGCGGGCTGATTTCGTCTGCCAGCCTGGGCGAATTCAAGATTTATCTGAAGGTGCCGCTGCCGCAACTGGCATCGGGGCTTCTGGGTGGTGTGCTGATGGGGCTGGCGGCCCGTATGGCGCCGTCATGCAATATCTGGCATCTGCTGGGCGGATTGCCGGTCCTGGTGATGCAGAGCATGCTGTTCGGAATCGGATTGCTGCCGGGAGCCTGGCTGGGCGGGAAATTTTTATCGGGAATTGTTCTTAAAAACAACTGAATCCAGGTATCTGGTGGATATAAGTGGGTGATATGGAAATAAAAGAAATAGACATGCGCGGGCAGATCTGTCCCTCAACGTTCATCACCGCGTTGCGTGAGATCAATCTTAACAAAAATGAAATCAATGCAGAAACGCTCAAGCTGGTTTTTATAACCGATAACCGCGACTCGACCGTAACTATTCCGGAAACAGCCGAAAACATGGGGTACGGTACAACGGTTACAAAAGAAGAGCACCATTACCGCATCGAAATATTCGCAGCCAGGCAGTGAACAGGATACATCCAAGATGAAATCAATCATTCATAAACTGTTTGGTGAATCGGATCTGGAGCGCTTGACCTCGGAAAACAGGATGCTGCGGGAAGCCCAGTTCCGGCAGATCGAATATATACGGAAAAAGACAAATCAACTGCTGCTGCTGATGGGGACATTGCCGATCCGCCCTGAAGAGCTTGATGACGATACCCTGATCGGAATCGACCCGATCGGTGTTGTTGCCGAATCGTTTGTCCAGATCCTTGGGCATGAAAAGAACCTGAATGAACGTCTGCGTATTGCCCATGATGAAATCCAGGCCATTCTCGCCTCGGTAGGTATCGGCATCATGGTGCTGGACAGCAACATGAATGTACAGATCTACAACCAGCGCATGCTGGAGATGTTCGGTCTCGATGAAGGGCGTCTGTCCGGAAAAACATGTTGCCAGGTGATTTGTGGAAGTGACAGCTATCCGCCCAACTGTGCCTTCGAACGCATCATGGAAACCCGCCGTCCGGTGCATCAGACCGACTGGGTTCAGAACGGCAAACACTTCGAAGTGTCGGGAGTGCCCGTAAAAAACCGATTCGGCGATGTAACGCAGGTAGTTCTGGCATACACTGACATAACCCGTAGGATTGAAACCGAGCGAAACCTGCGGGACAGGGAGCAGATGTATCTCGCCGTTTTTGAAAATGCCGGCGACATAGTCCAGTGTGTTGCACCGGATGGCAGTTTTATTTTCGTCAACCGTGCCTGGCGTGAACATTTGGGATATTCATCCGATGAAATTGCCGGCTTGAAGATATGGAACATCATTGCTCCAGAGAACAGGACCGAATGCATCGAACATTTTAACTCACTGCTGAAAGGGGAGAAGTTATCGGAAGTCGAGACGGTCTTCTTCAGCAAGGATTGTAAAGAGCTGCCGGTGAAAGGGCATGTAACGATCAGCTATTCCAACGGCAAGCCCATGGCGACATTTGGTATGTTCCGTATCGAACATGGCGATAAAAGCTCCGTTTCAGGCCAGCAATCGTGAATATGCCGGTATTGCCGAGAATCGACCGCAACGAAGCGCTGCAACTGCTTCTTGACGGTGAACTGTTGCAGCTCGGCAGGAGAGCTGACAATATAAGACGCAGGCTGCACCCCGAAGGGATGGTTACCTTTGTGGTGGACCGCAACGTGAACTACACCAATATCTGCGAATCCAGGTGTTCCTTCTGTGCCTTCTATCGCGACAAGCAGGCTGAAGATGCCTACATCCTTTCGAATGATCTGATTTATCAAAAGATAGCCGAACTGGTTGAGCAGGGGGGAACCCAGCTGCTGATGCAGGGAGGACTCAACCCGGAGCTGAAGATAGAATATTTCGAGCAGCTGTTCCGGGAGATAAAGGCGCGCTTCCCGACGGTCCGGAACCACTCGCTTTCCCCGGCCGAAGTAACCTGTATCGCATCAAATTCCGGACTGAACATCGACCAGACTCTGGCCCGGCTCAAAGCGGCCGGCCTGGATTCCATCCCCGGTGGAGGGGCAGAAATTCTGGTCGATGAAGTCAGAAGCAGCATCTCGCCGAAAAAGATCGGCTGGCGTCAGTGGGGTGAAGTGATGCTGAAGGCCGCCGCCATGGGGATGCCGACCACCGCCACGATGATGTTCGGCAGCAACGAGAAGCCGGAAGATATTGTCGAACATCTCTTCCGGGTGCGGGAGTTGCAGGATAATGGCGGATCCTTCACCGCCTTCATTCCATGGACATACCAACCAGGAAATACCGAACTGGGTGGAACGACCGCCTCCGGTGTAGATTACCTCAAGGTTCTGGCCCTGTCGCGGATCGTGCTGGACAACATCCTCAACATTCAGGCCAGTTGGGTTACGCAGGGTGCCAAGATGGCCCAGGTTGCGCTTTTTTTCGGCGCCAATGATCTGGGAGGCACGATGCTGGAAGAAAACGTCGTCGCTGCGGCCGGCTGCAGCTTCCGCATGTCACAGGACGAAATGATCAAGCTGATACAGGGAGCCGGATTCCAGGCCGCCCAGCGCACCACAACCTATTCCATTGTGCAGGAGTTTGCGGTTTGAGTAGCTTACACGGGCAGGCAGTAACCTGCGAAATTATAACCAATGTCGCCAGGCTGGCGGAAGTAGCGGATATTCTCTCGCAACAGTCTGAAATTGCAGTTGATTTGGAGATGGACTCCCTGCATCATTATCAGGAGAAGGTCTGCCTGATACAAGTGTCAAGCCGTTTGGAAAACTGGCTGATAGATCCGCTGGCATGCCGTGATCTTAGCCCTTTGGCGGGGCCGCTCGGCGATCCGTCAATCCTGGTGGTCATGCACGGCGCCGATTATGATATACGCTCGCTTCACCGTGATTTCGGCATCGAGGTGACCAACCTCTTTGATACGATGATTGCGGCCCGTTTTCTGGGTATTCAGGAGTTTGGCCTGGCTGCGCTGCTGAAGGCGCGTTTCGGCATCGAACTTGACAAGAAATACCAGAAAGCGGACTGGAGCAAGCGCCCTTTAAGCAGGGAGATGAGTGCCTACGCCATGGCCGACACGTCTGACCTGCTGCCATTGTATGATCAGTTCTCCCATGAACTGTCGCAGAAGGGGCGCCTGAAGTGGCTGGAAGAGGAATGCCGACTGGTCTGCCAAGCCAGGGTTGCTGAAAAAGAGGGGCCGCTGTATCTGTATTGCAAAGGCGCCGGCAAGTTGAAAGGACGCAGCCTGGCTGTTCTGGAAGAGCTGCTGCAGTTGCGTGACAGCCAGTCTCGGCTGCTGGATCGGCCGCCGTTCAAGGTCATGTCTGCTGAAACCCTGCAGGAGATTGCCGAGATCAGGCCGCGTTCCCTGGGAGAGCTGGCAACCATCAAGGGCATGACTGCTGGCCAGCTTGCGCGCCATGGCGAGGCCCTGCTGGCTGCCGTTGCCCATGGAATGGAGATTCCTGAATCCAAATTGCCGGTTTATCCGCGCAGCCGAAAAAATGACGTGGTGGAAGGCGCCAAGGAACGTCTCCGGCAGCTGAAGGCCTGGCGCGATCAAAAAAGCGCCGAGTTGGGGCTTGAACCTGGTGTGCTGGCGCCTAACTGGATGCTGGAATCCGTGGCCGATATTGCCGGCGCTACCAGTGACACGCTGGATGAAATTGCCGGACTGCGGAACTGGCAGAAACAGCTCTTCGGGGAGGAGCTGATTGAAATTGTTGCCGAAGGCTGATATCGAGGGACATGGCATGGAAAAACCCTATCTGAGCATTGTGATACCGGTCTACAACGAGGAGGCCAACCTAGCTCCCCTGATGGAGCGGCTCTATCCGGCCGTGCAGGGTACGGGGCGCTCATTCGAGATCATTTTCACCAATGACGGTTCACGGGATCGCTCGCTCGAGATACTGCGCCGGATGGCGGAGGATTTCGCCGGAGTCAAAGTGATCGAGTTCAACGGCAATTTCGGACAGCACATGGCCATTCTGGCCGCGTTCGAGATGTCTGCCGGTGAAATCGTGATCACGCTGGACGCCGACCTGCAGAATCCGCCCGAGGAAATTCCGCGCCTGGTGGCCGAAATCGAGAAGGGGCACGATGTGGTCGGTACGATCCGCCAGCAGCGTCAGGACTCGACCTTCCGCAAGCTGGCTTCGCGCATCGTCAACATAACGACCAACAAGATCACCGGCATGCAGATGCGCGATTACGGCTGCATGCTGCGGGCCTACCACCGCTACGTGGTCGATAATATCAACCGCTGCCGTGAATCTACCACATTCATTCCTGCCCTGGCGCAGACCTTTGCCTCCAATCCGAGCGAGATCGAGGTCGGCCATGCCGAACGTTCCATGGGGGAGAGCAAGTACTCCTTCTACAGCCTGATCCGGCTCAATTTCGACCTGATGACCGGTTTTTCGGTGGTGCCGCTGCAGTTGTTCGCACTGTTCGGCATCATTACGTCGGTGTTGTCGGTCGCATTCGCTATCTTCCTTCTGGTGCGCCGTTTCATCGTAGGGGCCGAAGTGGAAGGGGTCTTCACGCTGTTTGCGATCCTGTTCTTCTTCATCGGTATCATCATTCTGGGGATCGGCATAGTTGGCGAGTATGTGGGCAGGATCTACCAGGAGGTGCGCAAGAGACCGAGGTTTGTGGTCAGGAGGACCTACGGTTTTGACGAGTAGCAGGGATGCCGCTTTTCCGCCATCTCTGCGTCAGCCTGCGCCCGCTCTTGTGCGGCGTAGCGCTGCTACGCCTCCGCGGCGATGCCCGGCTTTCTTGACCTGACGAAAAATCGACATCCCATGAAGCCATGGATGTTGCCGGATATATTGTGAACAGGATGATCTGAAGGAATTTTTTGATGAAATCACTCAAACTGGTCGTCTGTGCCTATCATAATGTCGGCTACCGCTGCATCAGCGAACTGTTGCGCCAGGGGGCCGAAATCGCGCTGATCTTTACCCACGAGGATTCGCCGACCGAGGAGATCTGGTTCTCTTCGGTGCGTGAGCTGGCCGAGCAGCACGGCATCCCCTGTCTGACCGGAGATATCTCTCTGCCGGAAAATATCGAGCGGGTGCGGCAGCTCGCTCCGGACTTCATCTTTTCGTTCTACTACCGCAACATGATCAAAGCGGAAGTATTGGAAATTCCTCCTATGGGGGCGCTCAACCTGCATGGCTCTTATCTGCCCAGGTATCGCGGCCGGGTGCCGGTAAACTGGGCCGTGATCAACGGCGAAAGCGAGACCGGCGCCACCCTGCACTACATGGTCGAAAAGCCGGATGCCGGTGATATCGTTGCTCAGCAGAAGGTTTCGATCGAGTTCAGCGACACGGCCCACGATGTCTTCGGCAAGGTAACCGATGCGGCTGTAGCTGTGCTGGGCCGTGCCTGGCCTCAGTTGCGTGATGGCAACGCGCCCCGTATTCCGATGAATCTGGCTGCAGGCAACTACTGCGGCGGCCGCAAGCCGGCCGATGGCCGCATCGACTGGAGCAGAAGCGCGGTACAGATCCATAACCTGATTCGCGGGGTGACCCACCCCTATCCCGGGGCGTTCACCTTCCTTGAAGACCGGAAGATTGTTATCTGGAAAGCCTGGCCGGTGGAGGGAAGCGCCGGTCCGGGACAGATAGTTTCGCTGGCTCCGCTACTGGTCGGCACCGGCGATGGATTGCTGGAGCTGCGCTCACTGCAGGCTGAAGGTGATGCGGAACAGGGGCCGGAAGAGTTTGCAAGGCGGCATTCAAGCGCAATGGCAGTATTCGCTTAAAATACCTAACCCTGATAAGCGGGATAAATTCTAACTTACTTAAGAACAGGAGCTGTAATGAAAGTATTGATTCTTGGCGTTAACGGTTTCATCGGCAATGCCCTCACACACCGTATCCTGACCACCACCGACTGGGAAGTTTTCGGCCTGGACATGGCCTGTGACAAGCTGGAGCGCTCGCTGGGCGATCCCCGTTTCCATTTCCTGGAGGGGGACATCACCATCAACAAGGAGTGGATCGAGTACAACATCAAGAAGTGCGATGTGATCCTGCCGCTGGTGGCGATAGCCACCCCGGTGACCTACGTCAAGGATCCCCTGAGGGTCTTCGAACTGGACTTTGAAGAGAATCTCAAGATCATCCGTCTCTGCCACAAATACAAGAAAAGGGTCATCTTCCCCTCCACCTCCGAGGTTTACGGCATGAGCCCGGATGCCCAGTTCGACGAGGAGAATTCGCCGCTGATGCTGGGCCCGATCAACAAGGAACGCTGGATCTATTCCTGCGCCAAGCAGATGCTGGATCGGGTGATCTACGCCTATGGCAACCATGAAGGTTTGAAATTCACGCTGTTCCGTCCTTTCAACTGGATCGGCCCCAAACTGGACAGCATCCACACCGCCAAGGAAGGCAGCTCGCGCGTACTGACCCAGTTTCTTTACAATATCCTGGCCGAGGAACCGATCCTGCTGGTGGACGGCGGCAACCAGCGCCGTTCCTTCACCTTTATCGAGGACGGCATCGACTGCCTGATGAAGATCATCGCCAACGAGAACGGCTGCGCCGACGGCAGAATCTTCAACATCGGCAACCCGGCCAACGACCTCTCGGTCAAGGAACTGGCCGAGAAGTTGCGCGACATGGTGGCCGAATTCCCGCTGTACAAGGAAAAAGCCGCCAGGTGCCGGATCGTGGAGACCTCTTCAGACTCCTTCTACGGCAAGGGATACCAGGACATGCTGACCCGCGTGCCATCGGTCGAGCGCGCCAGGGAATGCCTGGGGTGGCAGCCGGTTACCAGCGTGGACGATGCGCTGCGCAAGACGCTTGAATTCTACCTGGTGGATGAGCGGGAGAAACTTTCCGAATTCCTATGAGGTTGAGAAGCCGCTCCGGATTTACGCTGATAGAAATTGTCGTGGTGATGGTCATCATCGGCATGGTGATGATGCTGGTGATACCGCGGCTGCCTTCCTCTGACAGTGAAAACCTGAAGATCTCGGCCCGTACCATGGCGGCTTCACTGCGCTATCTGCAGGAGCGTGCGGCCACCACCGGAGCCGGCTACTATCTGACTTTTGAGCCTGGATCAGATGTGCTCAAGGTGTTTGAAGTAGCCGCTGACGGCAGTGGCCGGGCGCCTTCCGACCCGCTGCTGCAGAAGCCGTTACTGAGGGAAGGCATACTGGTTGCCGATGTGGTCGTACCGAGGCTGGGGAAGGTGGTGGAGGGGCAGTTGCGGCTGGATGTGGGCATGACCGGTCTGAGGGACTTTGTAACCATACACCTGCGTTCACCCGAGGGGAAATTCTGGACCGTGATGGCGTTCCCTGCCGGCGGCAAGGTCAAGTTCTACGAGGGATACCAGGAGGAACCTCAGTGAGAGGTTTCACGCTGCTGGAAGTGATGATCGCGCTGGCCATTATGGCCGTGGTTGTGTTGTCGCTGCTGGGGTCGGTCAACTACCATCTTGGCGTGATCGCCGATGAGCGGGACAGCACGGCCATGACGCTGCTGGCGCGGTCCCGCATGGCGGAGATCGAACAGGCGCCGGCAAAAGGGGAGGGGACTTTCGCGCCATCCCATCCCGACTTGAAATGGAAAGCGGAGCTGCTGCCGGCAACGCTGCCAGGACTGCAACAGCTGGTTGTAACGGTTCAACGTACAGGCGACGGCAGGGAGGTGGCGCTTGTCCGCTATGTCCCGCAATAAAGGCTTTACGCTGCTGGAGATCCTGATTGCGGTGGTGCTGCTGGGCATTCTGGCCGGGGCGCTCTACGGCAGTTACTTCGGTGTTGTCCGGGCCCGGGAGCGGGCGGCGGCCGGGATGGAATCACGGCGCGAGCTGGGCGCCACCCTGGACCTGATCCGCAGGGAAGTGTCCTCAGCCATGTTCATCCGCAACGACAAGCGCCTGCGCCTTGTGGTGGAAGACCGCGACAGCTTCGGTGCCCCCTCGTCCGCCCTGGAGCTAACGACCCTGTCACCGCCGTCGAATCTTTCGCGAGGCGAATCGGGAATCGTCTTGGTCAGCTACCGGATGACGGACAGGAACAGCAAGCGTATATTAACGCGCCAGGAGCGTGACATGGTCTTTAGCGGGCCGGACGTGACTGCCGCCTTTCCGCAGATGGAGCGGATCAGCTCCTTTCTGGTGGAGTGCTACGACGGCTCCAAATGGGTCAAGAGCTGGGACACCGCAATCAACGGCGCTCTGCCCAAAGCGGTGAAGGTTACGGTACAGGTCGAGGAAGAGGGGCGACCGGTCGAGTTTTCCATGCTGGCAACCCCGCGGATCAGCGGCCTGTGACCGGCAGACTGAAGGACAGATCCGGTTTTGCACTGGTGCTGACCCTGGTGATAACGGCGCTGATGGTGGCGGTCGTGGTCGAGATGATCCACCAGGTGTATGTGGATGTATCGCTCAGCCGCGGATTCAGGGATGGCCAGCAGGCTTCGATCCTGGCCGAATCTGGGGTTACCGGCGGCGCCAGGCTGCTGCAGAGGGCGCTTTCCAACCGGGCCTACACCTCGCTCTCGGACAAATGGGCCGAGCCGATCAAGCTGGATGACGAGGTCGGTTCGCTCGTCATAACGATCGGTGAAGAGAGCGCCAGGATCAACCTGAATGATCTGGTGTACGAAAACGGGCAGTACCAGGATTTTACCCTGGCTGTTCTGAAACGCCTTGGCCGGCGGCTTAAATTGTCGGAGGAGCTGTGGGGTTCCCTGGCCGACTGGCTTGACAGTGACGATCTGCCACGCTCCGGCGGGGTTGAGAGCTCCTATTACCGCAGCCTGAAACCGGGCTACGACGCACATGACGGCAAGCTGGCGACACTGGCCGAGCTGTCGCTGGTCAGGGGTTTCACGGCAGAATCTGTACGCGGACTGCAGCCGTTTGTCACGATCTGGTCGGAACTGCCTCTGGCATCTTCTAAGATCAACATCAATACCGCCCCCAAAGAGGTGCTTGCGGCGCTGGATGACGACATCGACGATCGCATGGCCGAGAGCATCATGGAGAGAAGGCGGCTGACGCCGTTCAAATCCACGGGAGAGCTTTCACAGGTATCCGGGCTCAGCCAGGGCGCGGTTTCGCGTCTGTCCGGTTCCAGTTCGATCAGCGTCAGGGGGAACCTGTTCAGAATCAATGCGGTGGCCCGGGTCAAGGATGCTGCCCGGACGGTGGAGGCGGTTGTAAGGCTGAGTGGCAGTGCGCCGGAGTATCTGTCATGGCGGGAATATTGAAGCTGTATCGATTGCCGGTTTAAGCTGGAACTGTTGTCAGAACCAAAGAGCAGGCGAGGGATTACGATCCGATGGATTACTTGGTACTGCAGGTTGAAAAAAAATGTGTAACCGTTGCCCGCTTCAACATCTCGGGGCGTACGTCAGAACTGGCCGGCGCATCGATGTTCGAGCTGGAGGGAGAGCTGACGTTGGCGGAGGCTCTTGCCCGAGTTGCGGCCGGAGTGAGCGGCAGTCCGCGGGTGATTCTCTGCCTGCCTCCGGAAATATTTGCCATGCGCACCGTTTCACTGCCGCTGGACGACCTGCGCAAGGTGCGGGAAGTGCTGCCGGCGCATCTGCAGGGAGAACTGTCACTGCCGCTGGACGAGCTGGCGCTGGATGTGCTCTCGGCCGGGAATGGCGCCTATCTGGCGCTCTGGGCAAAAAAGTGCGATATCATCGCTGCCATCGAGCTGTGCCGAGCGGCCGGGATCGAACCACAGGTCATAACCTCGCTTCCCTTTGCCAACGGCTTTGTCGCCGGGGTGCCGCAGGAGTGTGCGCTCTATGATGGAAATGCACTGACAATCCTCAATTCCGGCCGCTTAAGCTACTTCCGTGCCCTGGATCGGTCCTCGGCGGCAGCGACGATTCCGGCGACGCTCTCTGCGCTGGAACTGGCCGGTGCACAGCCGCCGCCACGCTTCTGCCTGATCGGAACCGAATACGGTGAACTGGCCGATAACTGGAGCCTGCCGATGGCGGTGGAGCAACTGCAGGCGCCCGACGGCAGCGGCAATCTGTTCAAGAATGAACAGACCTTTCAGCAGCTGGCCGGTTTGCACGCGGTTGCCATGGCCAGCCAGGCCGGCCTGCTGCCGGATTTTCGCCGGGGAGAGCTGGCCTGGACCTCCGGTGACGTCAGGATCCGCAAAAAACTGCTGTTGACCGGCACGTTGGCAACGTTGTTGATTGTTGCCCTGTTTGCGTCGAAGGGGCTTCAGTACCGGTCTGTCAACGCCGACCTGCTCTCGTTGAACAAGTCCATTTTCGACATGTACCGTGAAATATTCCCCGGACGGACCAAGGCGGTTGACGAACTGGCGGAAGTCAGGGGAGAGATCAAGAAACTGACCGGAGCCGAGAGTTCCAGCGGCTACCTGGACCTGCTCAAGAAACTGGCCGAAGCCAAGGGGAGCACGATCAACGGCCTCTATGAAGCTGAAGCCGAGGGAAGGAACCTGCGCATAAAAGGGGATGCCCGTTCCGCCCAGTCCGTCAATGAATTCAAGGCGGCACTGGCGCCGCTTCTGGCGACGGTCGAACTGGGCGAAGTCAAGAGCCGCCCCGACGGTATGGTCACGTTCAGCCTGACCGGAACGCTCAGGGAGGGATCAAAATGAAACTTCCGGAGCAGATCCGTACATTCTGGGGCGATCTGGACCAGCGTACACGCCTGCGGGCCGGGTATGCGCTGATTTTCCTGCTGTTGGCCGCCCTGGGATGGTCAACCCTGGCCGGCCGGGTCGCGGTGTTGGAGCAGAAGCGCAAGGCCCGGGAAAACGTGCTGAAGGAGCTGCTGCCGCTCAAGGTGGCCTATCGCAGCGCCAGGCAGTCGTCCGACCTGCTGGCCGGGCGGATGGCCTCGCTCAGGCCTGATGACTCTCCGGCCAGGATCATCGAAGAGATCGGCATCAAGGGCAGGGGGGTCAAGATCTCCCCGCTCAAGGGGGAGGAGCGCAACGGTATCAGCGAAGATGCGGCTGACGTGCGTGTCGAGGGGCTGACGTTCAATGAAGCGGTCAACCTGATATACCGCCTGGAGAAGGGAAGCCGGCCGCTTGTGATCAGGAAATGCAACCTGCGGGTCAGGTTTGACGACCCGTCGCGTTGCGATCTGGCGATGATCCTTGTGCTGCTCAAGCCGGCGCCGGTACAGGCAAGATGATCAGCAGGCGCATGCTGCCGCGCGCCGCGGCGGTGCTGTTCGCGGCCGTAATTCTGTTCAGCGGGTTTGTCTACCTGTTCTTTCCGGCCGGACGTATCGACAGCGCCATCGAGCGGTTGCTGGAACCACAGGGACTGAAACTGACGCCGGCGGTCCAGAAGACACTATTGCCGGGACTTGGCTGGGATAACATGCAGCTTTCCTCGGCGCAGGGGGCGTTGCTGAAATGCGACCGGCTGCGGGTCAGGCCGCTTCTGCTCAAACTTCTGACCGGCCGCGCGGTGATTTCCGGTTCGGCTGTTATCGGCAAAGGCCGCCTGGAGTTAAGCTATGCTCTGAACGGCAAACAGGCGCTCGACCTTTCCGGTTCCGATATCAACCTCTCCGGGATTCCCTTTTTCAGCACGGTGCTGGGCGCCAAAATGTCAGGTCTGCTCTGGAGCGAGGGCAAGTTGCTGCGCGGTAAAGGCGGGTTGAGCGGAGATCTCAAGCTCGAAGTCCGGCAACTGGAATTCTCCGGGGTCAAATTGGGAGCCTTCCCGCTCCCTGATGCAGGCGGACTGAAAACCCAGGGTATGATCAGGGTTATTGACAGCCGGGCGCGGCTGGAGAGTTTTACCCTGGAGGGGGACGGCATCTACATGAGGCTTTCCGGTGACCTGCCGACCGGTGCCAACGCCGGGTCTGCTCCACTGAATCTTGTGCTGGATATCATGCCCAAAGCGGACTTTCTTGAAAAACAGAAGCTGGTTTTCATGCTGTTGGCTAAATTCATGGTATCGCCGGGCGTATATAAATTGCCGATCCGGGGAACGTTGTTGAAACCCGAGATTCTGTAAATGACTGGGAGGTCGTCTGTGATGGCGCTAAAGTTGGGGGAATTGCTGATTAATGAAGGACTGCTGACACATGAGCAGCTTGAAGAAGCGCTCAAGTGCCAGGTCATTTTCGGCATAAAGCTTGGCAGCAGCCTGATCGAGCTTGGATTTATCGACGAAGGCAAGCTGGTGAAACTGCTGAGCAAAAAACTTGGAGTGCCGGCCGTGACCCGCAAGGAGCTGATGGAGATACCCCACAGCGTATACAGCCTGCTGCCGACCACGGTTGCCGAGCAGTACCGCGTGCTTCCGTTCAGGCTGGAAAACCGGCGGCTGAGCGTGGCCATGTCCGATCCGACCGATTTCAAGGCCATTGACGAACTGTCATTCGTAACCGGCTATATCATCCAGCCGTATATTGCACCGGATATCAACATCTCCTTTGCGCTGGAGAAATATTATCAGGTTAAACGGGACATGCGTTACATACGGGTTTCCGGAGGAGGACTCAAACGGGCCGCCCAGGCCAGGCCGGAGCCGGTCCAGCAGCAAAAAAGCGAGCCAACCCAGGAACCGGTTCATGAGCCGATTGCGGTGTCGTACCAGAAAGAGGACGGAAAGCTCCTCAATATCGAGATACCGGCCGAATTCGAAGGATTCGGCTCGCTGCCGGACCTGCCTGAGGAACCATGCACTTCTGCGGCCAAGCTGGGACGTTATACCATCGATTCTCTGTCGCTGGATTTTGCTTCTGCCAAGGAGCGTGACGATATTGCCGATGTGTTCATAAAATACCTTGGGCAGGAGTTCAGCAAGGGAGGCCTGTTCATCATTCGCGGCAACACCGCCGTGGGGTGGCGTGCTACGGTCAACGGCCAAAAGGTTAATGAATTCGACAAGACCACAATCGAGCTCAAGGCCCAGTCGGTTCTGCACAGCGTCATGAACGAGTCGCGTTACTTCATGGGGCCGCTGGCGCCCACTCCGGATAATGCCCCGATAATCAGGTCCCTGCAAATTTCAGGAAACGATGTCGTGCTGGCGTTGCCGGTGATAATGCTCAAGAAAGTGGTTGCAATCGTGATCGTGTCGGCTGAAATGGAGGCCCTGGGCAAGCGTCTGCAGGAACTCCAGAAACTGGTCTACAAGTCTTCACTGGCCTTCGAAATGCTGATCATCAAGAACAAGATCCTGATGACATGAGGATCGGCCTGATGGGAGGAACCTTCAACCCGGTCCATAATGCCCATCTGCGGATTGCCGGGCAGGCCCGGGTCGCCTGCGGCCTCGACCGGGTGATCTTCATCCCGGCAGCAGACCCGCCCCATAAAAAACTGGCCGGCGACGTGCCTTTCGCCCTGCGCTGCCGGATGGTGCGCCTGGCGATAGACGGCAATCCGTTTTTTGAACTGTCGGAACTGGAAGGGGAACGGAGCGGGAAATCCTATTCCATCGATACGATCCGGATCATCCGCGAACAGATGCCGAATGACGAACTTTTCTTCATCATCGGCGGAGATTCGTTCCTGGAGCTGGGCCAGTGGCACCGTTATGACGAAATCTTCCGTTCCTGCAATCTGATCGTTTTTGAACGCCCCGGCTGCAGCATCGAAGATCCACACGGCGCTCTGCCGGTTGTCATCCGGGGGGAGTTCGGCTATGATGCCGGTACCCGGCGCCTGCTGCACGACTCCGGTCATGTCGTTCATTTTGTGCCGGATGATCCTCAGGATATCTCTTCAACTGAAATCCGCCGGCTTTCCGCCGCCGGAATGAATATCGAAAATCTAGTACCGCCAGCAGTAGCAGCATATATCTCGCAACAAAGGATCTACGACGAATGCCAGTGAAAAAAACCAAGCCGGTCGAAAAAACGACCCTGACCGCCAGCGAACGCGCCCTGAAATGCGCCGAACTGGCCTTTGACAAAAAAGCCTTTGATATCTGCGTGCGCGACATCTCCAAGGTCTCATCGATTGCCGACTACATGGTGATCATTTCCGGGGCGTCCGACAAACAGAACCAGGCCATTGCCGACAATATCCGCAGCGGGTTGAAGAAATTCGGCAAGATAAACGATATCGAAGGGGCCAGCGACGGCAAATGGATCGTGATGGACTACAGCGACGTACTGGTGCACATATTCCATGACAGCCTGCGCCGTTACTACGACCTGGACGGATTGTGGGGCCTGGCTCCGGAGATGGAGCTGCCGGCGGAGATCAAAGCGGCCCGCAAGGAAAGCGATTTTTGAAAATCAAGGTTTTGTGGGTCGGCAAGAGTCGCGACCCGTGGGTCAGGGATGCGGTGGACGAATACGCCGGCCGCATCCGTCGCTACTGCCCGCTGGAGCTGGTTGACATCCGCGACGAGAAGGGCGCCGAAGCCGAGGAGATGCGCCGCCGCGAATGCGAACGGCTGGGAAAACAGATCCCTCCCAACGCCACGCTGATCCTGCTGGATGAACGGGGTGAACAGCCGGACTCACCCGGCCTGGCCGCATTGATCGGCAAGCAGCGCGACAGCGGTGTCGGGGAGATCGTGTTCGCGATCGGCGGAGCCTACGGTTTTTCCGAGGAGTTCCGCCGCCGGGGCAAGCTGCTGGCACTGTCGCGCATGACCTTTACCCACCAGATGGTGCGGGCCTTCCTGCTGGAGCAGATCTACCGTGCCTTTACGATTCTGAACAACGAGCCTTATCATCATTGATCCGAAAGGACGTACCGATGAAAAAACCACTGATGCTGATGATTCTGGATGGTTGGGGAATCAATCCCAATCCTGAACACAATGCCGTGGCACTGGCAAATACACCCAACCTGAACCGAATGCTGGCCGATTATCCCCATGTTCCGATCCGTACTTCCGGTATGGCTGTTGGTCTGCCCGAGGGACAGATGGGCAACTCAGAGGTCGGGCACCTGAATATCGGCGCCGGCCGGGTAGTGTACCAGGAGCTGACCCGGGTCACCAAGGCGATTGATGACGGAGACTTCTTCAGCAACCAGGTGCTGCTCGATTGTATTGCCAAAGTCAAGGCCAGCGGCGGTCGCCTGCACCTTTCCGGCCTGCTCTCCGACGGCGGAGTGCATTCCCACAACTCGCACCTCTATGCCTTTCTGGAGCTGGCCAGGCGCGAAGGGCTGAAGGACGTCTTTATCCATTGCCTGCTGGATGGCCGCGATACCCCGCCCCAGAGCGGCATCGAATATCTGGAGCAACTGGAAGCGGAAATCGCCCGGATCGGAGTAGGAAAAATATCCACCGTGATGGGGCGCTACTATGCGATGGACCGGGACAGCCGTTGGGACCGGGTCGAGAAGGCCTACAACGCGATCGTGCATGGACTGGGTGAACTCAGTGTCTCTTCGAAAGATGCGATAGAGCAGAGTTACGACTCGAAGATTTACGATGAATTCGTGGTCCCGACCGTCATCTGTGAACAGGGTGCGCCGGTCGGCCAGCTGCTGGACGGTGACGGCTTCATCTTTTTCAATTTCCGGTCCGACCGGGCCCGCGAGATTACCCGTGCGATCGCGCTGGACGATTTTGACGGTTTCGAGCGCCGCCATCGTCCGGATCTGGCCGGTTATGTCTGTCTGACCGAGTATGACGCTACCTTCGGCTTGCCGATAGCATTCGCCTCCACGGAACCGGTTAACATACTGGGGGGTGTGCTGGCCGATGCAGGCCTGAAACAGCTGCGCATTGCCGAAACCGAGAAATACGCCCATGTGACCTTCTTCTTCAACGGCGGGGTCGAGACTCCGTTTGCGGGAGAAGACCGCGCCCTGATCCCGTCACCCAAGGAAGTGGCAACCTATGACCTGAAGCCGGAGATGAGCGCCTACCAGGTAACCGAGAAACTGTTGAAACTGCTGGATCAGGACATCTATGACGTAATCATCCTCAATTTTGCCAACTGCGACATGGTCGGACACACCGGCATCGAAGCCGCGGCGATCAAGGCGGTCGAAACGGTCGATGACTGCGCCGGCCGGATTGTCGACAAGGTCAGGCAAAAGGGGGGGGCGGTGCTGATTACGGCCGACCATGGTAACGCCGAACAGATGTGCGATGAGAACGGAGAGCCGTTCACGGCCCATACCACGAACCCGGTCTGGCTGGTGCTGGTGGATGACAGCCGCAAGGATGTCAGGCTGCGCGAAGGCGGAAGGTTGGCCGACGTAGCTCCGACCATGCTGAAGATGCTGGGGCTGGAGCAGCCGCTGGAGATGTCCGGGGAGAGCCTGCTATGACGGTCCGTAAAATTATCCCGACCAACCAGGAGTTCACGATCGGCAAGATCGTCTGTCTGGCGCGCAACTATGCCGAACATGCCCGTGAACTGGGCAACGAGACCCCGGCCGCTCCGGTGCTGTTCATGAAACCGGCTTCTTCCGTGATCGGAGATGGCGATACGGTACGGATACCGGACTATTCGCAGGAGTGTCATTACGAGGTCGAACTGGCCGTGCTGATTGGCCGCCAGGCCTGCAGGGTTAACGAGGACAGGGCGCTGGAGCATGTCGCCGGTTACGGCGTGGCGATCGACATGACGCTGAGGGATGTGCAGAACCAGCTCAAGGCCAAGGGGCTGCCCTGGGAAATCGCCAAGGGTTTCGACACCTCCTGCCCGCTGTCGGATTTCGTGCCGGCAGGGATGGTGACCGACCCCCAGAACCTGAAACTGAAGCTGTCGGTCAATGGTGAGGCGCGTCAGGATGGTTGCACTTCCGACATGATACACCCCGTGACGCGGATTATCTCGCATATTTCCGGCATCTTCACGCTGGAACCGGGCGATGTGATCCTGACCGGCACCCCCGCCGGCGTAGGGCAGGTGCGGGGCGGAGATGTGATGGAAGCGGGCATCGAATCCGTTGGCCGCCTCACGATACCGGTGCAATAATATTCAAAAAGACATATATTGACAGCCGGCGTCCAGCAGCGGTATAAATGATTAACTTACCGATGGGGGTCCGATATGGAAACCGAAAAAACCTGCCCTGATTGCCAGGGCAAAATGATCCTGATGCCCGGTTGAGGCGGCCTCTTCTGGCGGTGCCAGAAGTGCGGAGTCAGATTTTCCTACGATGGCGAAAAAGCCGGTGGCGGCTGCGGCTGTTAGTGGGCGGATTGACGGCGGGGCGGGCCATGAGGCTCGCCCCGTTTTTTTGCCTTTATCTGTGAAAGAGGGGCTTTGTGCGCAAGAATCCTTTTAAACAGAAAAAACGCCTCACCAGAATCCTGCGTCTCTTGCGGCGGCTCCGTCCGGCCGAACTGCCGGTCACGCACCGTCATAACCATGTCCAGCTCTTCCCGGAAGGGTCCCGGTTTTTCGAAGCCCTATTCTCTGCCATACGTTCCGCGCAACACACTCTTCTTCTGGAATACTACACGATTCACGACGACCAGACCGGCCGGGAGCTGGCCATTGCCCTGACGGCCGCCGTGCGACGCGGCGTCAAAGTCCAGCTGATCTACGACTATATCGGTTGTGTCGATACAACTTACTATTATTTCGACAACCTTGCCATCCAGGGGGTCGATCTGCTCCCCTTCAACAAGCCCTCTTTCAAACGTGGACTGTACTGGTTCGACAAGCGCGACCACCGCAAGATGACGATCGTTGACAATCGGCTGGCATTTCTGGGTGGGTTCAATATCGGCGACGAATATTCCGGCCGGGCGGAAGGTAACCGCCGTTTTCGGGATGTGGGTTTCAGTATCAGCGGGGATGCGGTCGGCGAGCTGGTATCCATATTCAACGCAACCAGGCAGCTGGAGCTTGATGGGCTGATCAGGCCATTGCGAATCCGCAGGCCGCATTCCGCAGCCAGGAATACCGGACATGCCAGCGTCGTCATTATCAGCGGAGGTCCTCACCAGCGGCGCTCCTACATCAGGGAGGCCTTCCAGGTCAACATCGCCTCGGCCGCTGAAGAGATCCTGATTGCCACCCCATATTTCGTCCCGGGACCCCGCATCATCCGATCGCTGCTGCGAGCTGCCAGGCGCGGTGTGCGGGTGCGCCTGCTGCTGCCCGCCCGCAGCGATGTGGGGCTGGTGCTGCTGTTGGGGCGAAGTTCCTATGGCACCCTGTTGAAGGGAGGGGTCGAGATTTTTGAGCTGGATCGTGAAATCCTGCATGCCAAGGTGATGCTGATCGATGCTGAAAGAACCGTGATCGGATCGGCCAACCTGGACCAGCGCAGCTTCCATCGCAATTACGAGATCAACTGCGTGGTGGACAATGTGGAATTCGGCGGCCAGATCCGGGAACTACTGCAGCGGGAGATCGGCGCTGCCCATCGGGTCAGGCTGGATGTGCATGAGCAGCGCGGCCTGCTGACCCGGGCGATGGAGCGGGTGGTCAGCCTGTTCGCCTGGTTCCTCTGAACAGCATCCAGCGCAGCCAGAGGCGGACCGCCAGTTGCGCCGTGAATGCGGCCGGGGCGCTTTGAAAGAAACGCTCCAGCCGCTTCTGATATAGATCGAGCCAGCGCTGCCGCACCTCTGACGGCGTATTGCAGGCCCGGAAAGCGCGTCGTACGTCCAGCCAGAAGAAAAGCTGCCAGGCGTTGGAGGCCACATGCCTGCCGGTGGCCTGCCAGAAAGCGCGTCGCCACTCCGCAGGAGCCGGCTCCAGCAGCTCGTCGATGCCTTTCAGCAGCGGATACAGCATCAGTCTGCCGCCGTTGGTGTGGCACTGTTCGCGATACAGGCCGGGCAACGATTCGAAAAATGCGTTCCAGCCAGCCAGCGCGTTGTTGACTATGATCGCATTCAGAATCTGGCGCTCCAGCAGCCCCTCCTGCTCGAACCTTCTGGCGGAGGTACTGACCGCTGCCGGCAGCAGACGCCAATCGACCTGCGGAGTCGCGGCTGCTACCAGGCGCAGATCCTCCAGAAAAGGGAGCGACTGGTCGAAACCGCCTGCCGCCGTGAAGGCGTCGCGGTTCAGCAGCAAGCCCTGGTCTCCGCGGATGCAGTCCCGGCGCGCCAGGCGTGCCTTGGACTCGTAGAAGAAGTAGGCCAGCGACGGCCGTGACGGTTGGCTGCGCCGGAAATCCAGGCCGAATCGGGCGGCAAAAAAACCGCGGGTATCCGCTTGATCGTTGCGGTAATATTCAACCGCCTTCATCAGCGCAGCGCTGTCTTCAAAGCGCGAGTCGGCGTGCAGGAAGAGCAGCAGTCCGGCCGTTGCTTCGGCAGCGCCGGCATTCATCTGCCTGCCACGGCCGCGTTTGCTCCTGATCAGCCTGACCGGGAAGCCGCAACTGTCAGCCAGGTGCGAGGCGATCTCACAGGAGCCGTCGCTGGAGCCGCCGTCGCAGAGCAGCAGCTCGATGGCGACGCCCCTCTGGGCCACCAGTGAGGCGGCCAGTTGCGGCAGTTCCCCGGCTTCGTTGAGGATCGGCACTATGATCGATATGTCGGGTGTGGTTGAATTCATGGGCGGGTGACAGTGTATCCAAAACAGCCATATTTGCAATCTGAAGATGAGGGCGGCATGATCGACAGTCACTGCCACCTCGACCTGGAACCGCTGGTTTCACACCTGCCGCGAACCCTTCAAGAGGCTGCGGCAGCCGGTGTGACGCGCTTTGTGGTGCCAGGCGTGCATCCGGACGGCTGGCACCAGATGTCGGAGCTTGCCGCCCGGTATCCCACCATTCTGCCGGCCTACGGCATCCACCCGATGCATGCGGCCATGGCTGGCCAACAGACCCTGGAAAGGCTGGAGCTGCTTGCTCCGCATGGCGTTGCGATTGGTGAAATCGGCCTCGATCCGGCCTACAGTGTGTCGCTGGAGATGCAGGAAAGCGCGTTCCGGGCACAGGCAGGAATCGCGGTCAGGCTGGGTCTGCCGCTGCTGGTCCACTGCCGCAGGCTGTTCCGGAGGACACTGCAGCTGCTGCATGAGGAAAATGCGGGGCAGGTCGGCGGCATCATGCACGCCTATTCCGGTTCGCCGGAGATGGCGCGGGAGTTTGTCAGGCTCGGTTTCGCGATATCGATCTCCGGAACCGTCACCTGGACCAATGCGGTCAAGCCGCTGCGGGTGGCCCGTGAACTGCCGCTGGAAAACCTGGTGCTGGAGACCGATGCTCCCGACATGACCCCGCAGCCTTATCGCGGCCGATTCAACCGGCCGGCCTGGATGGTCGAGACAGCGGCCAGGGTGGCGCTGGAGCGGGGGGTGGCGCTGGAAACCGTGATTGCGGCGACAGCCGGCAACACCAGGCGGATTTTGAGGCTGCCGGCCGGCAAAGCTAAGTGATCTTCTTGTCAATTTAATATCAGCATGTTATTGTACAATATCTTGTCATTATGGAGGGAGTTATGCAGGCCATCACATATAGCGAAGCACGCCACGATCTTAAGAATGTTATGGACGCTGCTTGCAGCAACCACGAACCGATACTGATCACGCGTCGAAAGGGTGAAAGCGTGGTTTTGGTAAGCTTGGAAGACTATGAGTCCATTATGGAGAGCGAATATTTGCTTTCCAGTCCCGCGAATGCTTCTCGACTGCTGCAATCGCTTAGCGAGGCACGGTCCGGCAAGCGAACTCCAATGGATGCTCTTGGGCTATGAACGTCACATTTACACCGACTGCTCTCGACGACCTGCGTTATTGGTTAAAGACGGATAAGCGCCAAGCAGAACGGATCTTGGCGCTTCTTGAAGAAATTCGTAGAACCCCTTTTGAGGGTACAGGGAAACCGGAACCGCTCCGTTTCCAGCTTGCCGGTTGCTGGTCGCGCAGGATTGACCGGGAACACAGGCTTGTCTACCAAGTGGAAGAGACGGAGATAATCGTTATCGCCAGTCGCTACCATTACTGATTCCTTACGCTTAATGCATCAGTTTTTACTCGGGCTTCCGGAAAAAAGCGATCTACTTCACCCTGCGTTGCTCCATGAAACGGTTCGTCTCCGCCACGATTACACCCGACAGTCCCAGCAGGGCGATCAGGTTGGGGATCGCCATCAGGCCGTTCATCACGTCGGCGAAATTCCAGACCAGATCGAGCTTGACGGTCGCGCCGATGGCAACGCAGACGGAGTAGACGAGGCGGTATGGCATTAGCGCCCGCACCCCCAGCAGGTATTCCATGCATTTCTCACCGTAATAAGCCCAGCCGAGGATGGTCGAATAGGCGAAGAAGATGATTCCGAAGGTGACGATGAAACCGCCGGAATTGCCGGGCAATCCGGTGTCGAAGGCAGATCTTGTCATTGCCGTTACCACTGTCCCGGAATGCCAGGCGCCGGTGACGATCAGCACCAGACCGGTCATGCTGCAGACGATGATGGTATCGATGAAGGTTCCGGTCATGGATACCAGCGCCTGCTCACACGGTTCATTGGTTTTTGCGGCGGCGGCCGCGATCGGCGCACTGCCCAGCCCGGACTCGTTGGAGAAGACGCCGCGCGAGACCCCCTTCTGGATGGCCAGCATCACCGTGGCTCCCAGAAAGCCCCCGGTGGCGGCGGTTCCGGTGAAGGCGTCGCTGAAGACCAGCGCGATGGCGCCCGGCACTTCGCCGGCAAATCGGGCCAGAATGAACAGGCAGCCGCTAACGTAGACCACGGCCATTACCGGCACCATCACGGCGGAAACATTGCCGATATTCTTGACGCCCCCCATGATGACCCCGGCGGTGCAGAGTGCCAGCACAATCCCGGTGATTGTGGTGCTAATGCCCAGCGATTCATGCAGGTTGCCGGCGACGGCGTTCGCCTGTACCATGTTGCCGATACCGAAGGAGGCGGCGGCGCCAAAGATTGCGAAAAGAACCCCAAGCCACTTCTGCCCCAGCCCGCGCTCCAGGTAATACATCGGTCCACCGGCCATCTCGCCGTTTTCATCGACCACACGGTACTTGACCGCCAGGACCCCCTCGGCATACTTGGTCGCCATGCCGACAGCGGCGGTCACCCACATCCAGAAGAGGGCTCCCGGCCCGCCGACGGAGATTGCCGTGGCGACGCCGATGATATTGCCGGTGCCAATGGTGGCCGCCAGGGCGATCATCAGTGCCTTGAAGTGGCTGATATCCCCGGCCTCGTTAACTTTTGGCCGGGCGAAGGTCTCGCGCAGCGCATGCCCGAGCATCCTCACCTGGATTCCGCGCAGTCGCACTGTCAGGAACAGGCCGGTGCCGACCAGCAGCACCAGCAATGGCACTCCCCACACGAAGCTGCTTGCCGCCGCAAAAAAACTGTTCAACTGCTCCATATCCTGTCCCCCCCGGAGTTTCGAGAAATGCATCAGCACCGATCGGGTGCTGAGTATTCGGTCATGACAATTGGTCTGATATACATGAACGGCCGTGGCAAGTCACTTAAATTTCCAGGGAACAGATTGATTCAGCGATCATATTGCCGATTTCAGCGCTGGATTGCGTGAGAGAAATACCTGACCCTGATAAACAGGATAAGTGCGTTAACGAAGTTATTTTCTACCTGAAAATAGCAGAAATAACTTCTAACTTACTAAGGAGATTCCTGCTCCTGATCTTCCGTCAACGTATGCAATCAACCTCGATGAAGACCTGTCCTGACACGCCCGGCAGCACCTTGATGGCGCCGTCGGCCGGCAGGAGCCGCCAAACGTCATGATCCTTGCGCGGGCAGACCTGCTCCGCCACCATCCGAAACTGATCATCGGCCGGCCGGCGCTTGATTTCAGACGCCTTGTCAGCCGGGATGGCAGCATTGATCAGCACCAGATTCCCCTGGGCGGTTACCGATGTAACCTTCCATTCGTTGCCCGGGGGGGAAGTACGGTATTGCCGCTCCAGCAGCTCCGCAATCCGCACCATTTCCGGCCGTGGTGGCTGGGGCGGCGGATACTTTTCCTCAGTGCAGCCGGAACAGGTCATGGCCGTCAGGAGTGCCAGCGCCAGGAACAGGCAGTGAATTGACTCCCGTAACCGCCAGAACCGACCCTTGCCGGACAGGGGGGCAGGCTTTGCAGGAGCGGTGATATTTGCCATGGCTGCTGACTCCTTCCGAGTGGATAATGTGCCTATTGCGAAGATTACCATGAATCTTCTGGTTACAACGAATCATGAACACCAGCTACATACATAAAGCATGGAGTCCCGTTCCGGCTATTTCCCCGTCAGCAACCCTTCAAGACGGGCAATGCGCTCCTTGAGATCCGCAATCTCCCGGGACTGCAGTTCCATCTTCCGGTGCTGTTGCTGTACCTGGTTGAGCAGCATGGCGTTAACGAACTGGTAGTAAACGGTGAACGGTATCCCGTCGGAGTCATACTGGACCAGGTCGGGATAAACCTCGGCCACTTCCTCGGCAATGAGCCCGTACTGGCGGAGTCGCGACCCGTCCGCGTGTTCTTTCTTGTAGAAAAAGGTCACCGGCCGCAGCCTCATCAGGCCGTCGGACATGTCGCTCATCTCCCGGATATCCTCTTTGTAACGCCTGGAAGAGGTGAGAGTGCCGAGCTTGTTGCTGGAATTCACATAGACGGCAACACCTGCGGACGACGTCCTCCCTGATATTCCCGAGATGTATGTGCTGGTGTTCCCGCTCCCGATCCTGATGGTGTTGGACTCGGTGATAACGGCTGTCTGCACGTTGGCCCCGATGTATGTGTTGTTGTCGCCACTTTCCAGCCCCAGGCCGGCGCTGTGGCCTACGGCAGTGTTGTTGCTTCCCGTCGACTTGTTGAGGGTGGCAAGGCCGATAGCGGTGTTTCGGGAACCGGTGATGTTGGCACCCATTGTATTGCCCCCGACGGCGGTGTTGGCGTTGCCGGTGGTGTTGTGAATCAGGGGGGTGACTCCGATGGCGGTGTTGCCCCAGCCGGTGGTGTTGGCAATGAGCGCATTATTGCCAAGGGCGGTGTTGGCGTACCCGGTGGTGTTGTTGGCGAGGGATGAAGTGCCGATGGCGGTGGAATACCCGCCGCCACTGGTAAGGTTTCCGGCGCCGATGCCGGCATAGAAGTTATCGAAGCCGTACGTGTGGAGCAGGGTGTTGTTCCCGGATTTGATAATCCCGGCTGTTGCCGTGGTGGGAGAAAGAATGAGCTTTCCGGCAATGGACATGTCGCCGTTCGGCCCCATTGAAGCCACTGCCGCACCGGTTGGGCTCTGCCACTCCTGGAGGGCCGCGCTTTGCCCGGTTACCCCCTGCACCACCAGTCCGTTGCTCACGGCGGCTCCGGTCTGGAATGTCCGGGTGCCGGTGAAGACGGACGGCATTATCAATCCGGTCCCGTCCCCTATAAACGCCGTCGCCTTTACGGTCCCGTTTACCTCCACATCCTCGGCGTGAACCGGAGCCGGGGACCAAACAGACAAGAACAGAAACAACGAGAAGATTGAACGTTTCATTTCCCATTCCTCCTTTTAACCTGTAAAAAGCATTTGAAACTCGGATGAATAGGATAAACACAGATAAATCAAACAATTAAACCCAAAGGGTAAAGGACTTTTTGTTTGAATTTACAGATATTATCCGTGTTCATCCTATGTATCTGTGGTTAAATGCAGTTTTAAGGTTCAATCATTGTTTCAATCGCGCAGGATCATCTTTTCCAATTCGGCATCGCCTCGAATTCGAGGCATCATTACAAAGTGGGAGAGCTACCGTGACGGAGTTTCTTGCCGCGACCGCTTGAGCGCGCGGTCAGGCTTGTTTCCCACGTTTCGTGAATAGCTTCGCGCACCACATCCGACAGCTTCAATCCCTGGGCAAATTGTTTCAAAGCGTCATTCATCAGCGTTTGGTAGTTGCCACCGATCATCTCGGCCCGTGCCTTGAATGTTGCCAGTACGTCATTATCAACTCGCATGGTTTTTCAGGTTTGCAGCTGCTTTTTCCAGAAAAAGCTTTAAATTAAGTAGCCTGTCGCCTTTTCTTCCCCTGGATATTTGTCCTTCGTGTTTGACTTCTTGACTGACCACAAATCATACTGTACAGTATTCCTGTACGTAAAAAGGAGGTGACTAAACATGCTGCAAACAACATATACCAATGCTAGAGCCAATTTCGCCGGACTTTGTGACGAGGTAATAAAAAATCGAGAGATCGTTCTCATTCGTCGTCGCAATGGTAACAATGTGGCTATGATTGCTGCTGATGAACTGCAAAGTTTGGTGGAAAGTTCTCGCCTGATGCGTTCTCCCAAAAATGCCGAAAGGCTTCTTTCTGCACTGGAACGTGCACTGAAGGGGACTGGCACAGCATCTTCAGTGAAATCCCTTCGTTCCGAGGTTGGTCTTGAAGACTAAACAGCGGGACACTGTTTTTCAGTCAGAGTTCCGTGAAGATTTGCGTTACTGGGTGCAGACTGATCGAAAAGTCGCGTTGCGGGCTTTTGATTTGATTGAAGCGATCGTACGCGATCCATTTACTGGCATCGGCAAACCAGAACCGCTCAAATACCTTTTATCCGGCACCTGGTCGAGACGCCTCACACAAGAACACAGAATTGTCTATCTTGTTCGTGATGACAGAATTGATTTTCTTCAGGCACGGTATCATTACTGATCATCATTGCATGCCAGTTTTTCTTCAATTGTCAATAGTAAGCAATGACTCGTCGTACCAGACGTCTTCATATCCTGGAGCTATTTGAAAGCGCCATCCAGGTGGAGATGTGGTAGGTATTACCTTCATGTGCCCCTTCGTATTTTTATTGTGACCAACGGTTAGGAAGATCACCTGACGGTCTTTATGTCAGGTGCTTATGCACGTTTTCTAAAATACCTTTCAGCAAGTGAGGCTGCAAGTGCAATGGGCATGACTATAAGGCCATAGGCTTTGTTCACATCGACATTGAAGAATACTCCACACACCACCATTGTTGAAACCAGAGCTACTATAGTCACCAACGCAATAATCCCGCTAGTCTGAGGAATAGATTTATTTATTTTATCATCGCCTTCGCCAGTGTTAACTGGAAGCTCGCATCTCAATTGCTTCGCAAACTTCCTGCATATCAATAGATAAGTCGGAATAAACAGAACTGTTAATGCGTTATTTGCCCAAATGGGCATAAGGAATCCAGTGTTTGACACCAGAACAATTGAACAGACAAAAGTCGCGACCCAGAACAAGAAAGTGGCTGGAATACCGATGAAAATGATCTTCACATAATCTGGCTTCATCTTACGTACCTTTTCCTTATGCATAACGGGGCTGAGGGTGTGCGGGCTTCACCGCACCACCCGATTGTAGGCCGTTTATCCTTTTTCGATCATCTGCTTTCAGACATTACTGTTATGAGATTATTTCGCTGCCAGGACCCTTCATAAGTTTGTGTTGTTAAAACGAGCTGTTCAGAAGCACCAACTATCAAATTCCCAAGTGCAGCTGTATAGCCATCATCTGAAGGGTGGTTGTGTACATGTGCTATGAGGCCATCGAAATAGAAGCGGAATATTGGCATCTCTATTTTGGGTTCACCGGGTTCAAGACTTGGTATTTCTTTTATCTGAGCAATGGGAGCGTGGTTTTGAATGATTCCAATGGTAGAAAGCTGGGTCATCGTTGTGGGGTAGAAAGAAATTGGTCCAGGTTGCCTGGTAAGCAGCAGTAACCTTAATGTTTCCAGGTCCTCTTGTTGCAGTTGAACCTCTTCAAACTCTGGTAGATTCGTTGATGCTGCTCTCCAAAGCAAGCTCAGGAAGAACAGACGAAGCTTTGCTGGATCCATGTTCTCAATTTTACGGATTCCCCATGGCGTACCACTAGCGGCGGAGTGAAGTGATCCAAGGGATTTTTTCTTTCCCCAGCTACTCCAGACCAGCTTTTGTTTCCGTAGCTCAGTGATAGCCCAAGTGTCGAACTCTGTGAGTATATCTTCTCCGTCTCTTGTGACTAGGTTCTGGTCATACCAACTGCTCCATCGCCTTTTCGGCGTTGCTCCAGACTTCCATTGAAAAAACGGCATACCCTTTTGAGCAGGGGTAGTGAGCGCCCTTGGTATCAGATGTGCCTTGACGAAGTGACCCTCCTTGAGGGTGAGCTTGCAGGTGCCAGTCCGGCTATTTTCATTCTTGTTCGGTAACATTAATTCATACTTCCTCGGTCAACGGTGGTGAGGCACCAGCGGCTTGACCGCTGTTGCCGATGGTTGTGCGTCTTGATCACTTGAACTTGATGCTGCCAGCACAAACATCACCTTCTTTAACACCCTGTACCCACTGTTTAAGCATTTTTGTTCTCTGTTCAGTCAATTCCTGTTTAACCTCGCAGTTGCACGTCCCGTAAACTGAGCCATAGTAAGACTTGTCTTCTTCCGGATAGACTGACTCTACATGTGCGTCGCGATATACCATCCACGCCTTTTGAGCCTTTTTCAGCTTTTCTATGAAAACCTTATTTTCCTTGTATTCAGTGAGAATCTTCTTGTAGGTCTTATTCAGTTCGGCATCAGCCTTTTTGAATTTTGCACATGATTCGTCCTGAATGTCCGTCTGTGTCTGGGCAAAGGTGGGAACTGCGCTTAGGACAGCCAAAGCGAACAAAAAATTGAACGATACAACGAGTATCTTCGGCATTTTATTTTCCTTATTCATTCATTCGCACAACTCTTAGATCATAGATTTCCGTATACAAGGTACTTATTACTTTTATACGGAGTTAATAACCAATATAGGTAAATCTGTTATTGCTTATATAGTGTGCTTTTGTGCCTGTATTTGTTATCAAAAATACTTATACAGGTGATTTGAAGCCTGGCTGCTGTCATTATACTATTCTCTCAACCAATTCTGCATCGTTACGGATGGCGCCGAACAGAACCCGCCAGATCTTTTCTTCCGGGAACCATCGTCCCCCGGCCTCCTTTAGCTTGTTCCGAAGCGCTCTCTTTGCAAACGGCACCATCACCTCAACAACATCCTTATCCCGATACGGCATGCTGGGTTTGCATGGCCTTTCGTCAACAATGATTTCCACTGTTTTCATCCTGACCTGCCGTATCTCGTCGTAGCGGTATCGAACACAGATCAGCTTGTCTCCAAACTGCTCAACCAGCCGTTTGGTTCCATTTTGCCCCGGTTTCAGATGCGAATGTACTTTCATATCCTTAAGCATGTGGTTATCCTCGCGTCCGGCATGAAAAGAGTGATGATTAGACTGTGCCAAGCTACTCTCTGCACCTGTTCAAGTCAAGCGGAAGCAAAGATACTGAGCATGAAGCTGTATTTTCGCGATCCGCTGTGCTAGTATCGCTGCCGATATGATTTTCCGATCGAGGAGAAACGCGATGAAATATACCCTGCTGGCCCTGATGGCCCTGGTTTTTACGGTAAGCGGTTGTGCCATGTTTACTTCCTGGAAAAGCATTCCGCCGCCGGGGGGCTGCGACCAGTGCCATTCGGTCGCGATCAGCACCAACTGGCAGGTGAACTACCAGGTTGCCAATATTGCCGATGAACGCGGCCGGCTCAACTTCCAGACGCCGGAGTACAATCAGCCGACCCTGGGGGGGCAGACTTCGCCGCTGGAAACCAAGAAGGTCGAGGAAAAGGCCTGTTTCGATTGCCACAAGTCTCCTACTCCGGCCCACAAGGAACGCAAGGGGCGTTTCCACCACTGACAGCGAAACTGACAAACTAACTTTCCCCGCCGTGCAGGCCTCAGCCGCACGGCGGTTTTTTTCAGGCAGAGAGTGTATCCCTGGGTTATGTTCAGGAGGAACAAGTGACAAGGCAGCAGGAGAGATGGGTGGTCGGGCCGGAAACTGTGCGGATGCTGGAACTGGGGCACCCCTGGGTGGTGGCGGACGCATATACGAAGAAATGGCCGGCCGGCAGGGCCGGACAGACCGTTGAGCTGTGCGACGGCCAGGGGCGGTTTCTGGCAACGGCGCTGCTCGACCCGCAGGAGCGCATTGCGGCACGCGTGCTGTCGCGGGAGCGGATCCGGTTGGAACGCTCCTGGCTCACCAGGCGTTTGCAGGCCGCGATCCGTTTGCGCAGTGAGCATGCCGACCTGTCGCAAAGCGATGCCTACCGGCTGGTTAACGCCGAGGGGGACGGCCTGCCCGGCCTGACGGTGGACCGCTATGCCGGTTACCTGATGATCCAGCTCTACAGCGGCGCCTGGCGTCCGCACCTGAAACTGGTCACCGAAATCCTGCAGGAATTGCTGACTCCGCTGGGGATCTACGAGAAGCAGCGGCCCCAGAAGACCCGTGAGCTGGAGGCGGCCGGCGACAGCAAGAACTACGGCCGCCTGCTGGCCGGCAGCGCCGCGCCCCCGCGGCTGGAGGTGCGCGAAAACGGCCTGACTTTCCTGGTGAGCCTGGAGCAGGGGCTGAATACCGGCCTGTTCCTGGACCAGCGCCGGAATCGGCAGGATCTGATGAAGCGGGTGGAGGGGAAGCGGGTACTGAACCTGTTCGCCTACACCGGCGCCTTTTCGGCGGCGGCCGCTGCCTGCGGCGCCTCGGTAGTCACCAGCGTGGACGCCTCGCCCGGCTATACCGAGTGGGCCAGGGCCAATTTCGGCGTCAATCACCTCAATCCCAGGCGGCACGAATTCATCGTCGGCGACTGCCTGGCCGTGCTGGGCGAGCTGCAGAATGCCAAAAAACGCTATGACGTGATCCTGATGGACCCGCCTTCCTTCTCGACTACTTCCAGAAGCCGCTTCACGACCCGCGGCGGCACCTCCGACCTGGTGGCGGCCGCCCTGCCGCTGTTGAATGACGGCGGGCTGCTGATCGCCTCCTCCAACCACCAGAAGGTCGATCTGGCCGAATACCTCAAGGAATTGCGGCGCGGTGCGCTGCAGGCCGGCAATGAATTGCGGGTGATTTCGCTTTTCGGCCAGCCGGAGGATTTTCCCTATCCGGTCACCTTCCCGGAGGGGCGCTACCTGAAATACGCCGTCTGCGTCAAGGGTTAGGGACCTTTTCCAGCTGCGATATGGGCTTCGCAGATAACCGGACAGGTTTTTAAAGATTTATCTTTCTTGATTCATTCAAGCAAATTGAATAAAATGCCGATATGTTGTTTGAAGGCCGCTTATCGCCACACATCCGGCCTTCAGTTAATACCTTGCTATTTATTGAAATACATCAGGGGGACGAGGTAAGCCATGGTGGAACAGATAAACAGACCGGCCGACGCCAATCAGGATCTTGCCGCACTGGTTGCAGCACGCAGAAAGAAAAGAACCGCTCCCGAACAGCCCGCCGCTGCCGCAGCGGAACCGGCTCCGATGGAGGATTTTGTCACGATTCTGATGAAAAAAGGATTGATCACCAGCGAAGAACTGGCCAGCGAACAGAGCCAGAAGATTCGGTCCGTAAGATAGCCAGGGTGGCTTAATCCTCATCCGGCATATCAGGATGAGGGTGGTCATTATGGATACCCGCCAAAAATGACGTCAGCCAGCATCATAATCAACGAAGCAGATCTGAAAATTGAATTCTACCGGGCCTCGGGACCGGGGGGGCAGCACCGCAACACGACCGATTCGGCGGTGCGGATCCGCCACCTGCCGACCGGCGTTGTCGCCCAGGCTTCCGAATTCCGTTCCCAGTACCAGAACCGCGAGGTTGCCATGCAGCGACTGCGGCTTGCGCTGGAGAAGCGGGAACGCAAGGTGAAGAAACGGGTTGCCACCCGCGTGCCGAAGCGGGCCAAAGAGCAGCGTCTCAGCGGCAAGAAAATCCAGTCCGAGAAGAAACGCCTGCGCACGACCCTGGAATAGACCTTTCCAATTTTCCTGCCAGAATTAGTTTGACTCACCCGGCATAAGGCTGTAATTTAGCAAGGTTTATATCCGGAGCATTTCGATGGTACGCGCATATCTATATCTGGCGGTGTTCATCCCGCTGACCTTTCTTTTTTCGGCCAGCGCTTTCGTCTCGACGCTGTTCGACGGCAGCGGCAGGGCCTATGCCTGGCATGCGCGGTTATGGGCGCGGCTGGCTCTGGCGCTGAACCTGGTCAGGGTCACCGTCAGCGGGGCCGGGAATGTTCCGGCCGGCCCGGCCATTTTCATGAGCAATCACCAGAGTAACTTCGATATCCTGGCGCTGCTTTCATCAATGCCGTGCCAGCTCCACTGGATTGCCAAGAAGGAGCTGTTCGACATTCCGGTTTTCGGCCCCTCCATGCGGCGCGGCGGTTACATCCCGCTCGACCGCGGCGATGGCCGCAAGGCCTTGCGGAGTGTGGATGAAGCGGCTGCCACGATCCGCAACGGCAAGAGCGTGGTGATGTTTCCAGAGGGAACCCGCTCCAGGGACCGCAATCTGCTCCCCTTCAAGCGGGGCGGCTTCATCCTGGCCCGCAAGGCCGGTGTCCCGGTGATTCCGGTTACCATCAACGGCAGCGGTAAAATTAACCCCCCCAACCGGATCCGCCTGTACAGCGGCGATATCCACATGGTGCTGCATCCGGCCGTAATCATACCGGACGGCATGAGCCGGAACGAGGCCGAGTCCTGGATGATGGAACAGGTCCGGAATACGATAGAATCTGCCCTGGAGCATTGAATGAATATAGGTTATCAGTACATAATTCTGATCATTGTCGGAATGACGGGCATCGTCTGGGGACTGCCGGCCGCACACCGCCTGAAGAGTCCCTACGATATCGGCGCAGCACTGGCGGCTCTGGCGGGAGTGCTGGTGACCACCCTCGGGGTGCTGCTGACATTTATCCCAAATTTTTTCAGGTGACCCGATGAACGATCAGCAAAAAAGCATCCTGCTCAACGGAGCGGTAATAGTAGTCATCTGCATGCTGATGTTCCTGGCGGGAACCTGGTGGCGCATGAGCAGCCAGTACAGGCTGGGGGAGGAAGCGCTTCGCAGGGGCGATTTCCCCGGAGCTGTGGCCGGATTCGAGTCGGCCATCCATATGTACATCCCTTTTCACCCCACGATAGAAAAGGCTGCCGAACAACTGTGGCGGATTGCCGAACAGAACGAAAAGCTGGGTGATGTCAACCGCGCCCTGATTGCCTACCGTTCTCTGCGCAGTTCGTTTTATGCCGACCATTGGCTGGTTACCCCCGGTGAAGACTGGATTGCGCGTTGCGACAGGAAGATAGCGGCGCTGGTGCCGCTGCAGCGGGAAAGATAGATCATGGAAACCAAGGAATCGAATTCGGCGTTGCAGATAGTGGCCCTGGGCGGACTGGGCGAAATCGGCATGAACATGATGGCTTACATCTATGGCGAGGACATCATCGTCGTCGATTGCGGCCTGATGTTCCCCAGCCCGGAAATGCTGGGCATCGACTATGTCATCCCCGACATCTCCTGGCTGCGCGAGCGCAGCGGGAATATCCGCGCCATCTGCCTGACCCACGGGCACGAGGATCACATCGGCGCGCTCCCTTTCGTGCTGCAGGAGTTAAACGTGCCGGTCTACGGCACGGCCCTGACGCTCGGTTTTGTCAATGAAAAGCTAAAGGAATACAAGCTGGACGGTTCGGTGGAGCTGATGACCGTCAAGCCGCGTGACACGGTGCAGCTGGGCAGTTTCCGGGTGGAGTTCCTGCGGGTGGCCCATTCGGTGGTCGATGGCTGCGCACTGGCTATCACCTCTCCGGAAGGGGTCGTGATCCATACCGGCGATTTCAAGATCGACCACACTCCGGTAGACGGCCAGCTGACCGATCTGGCCAGCCTGTCACGCTACGGTGAGGCCGGTGTGCTGGCGCTGCTGTCCGATTCCACCAATGTGGAGCGCGAAGGCTACACCCTCTCCGAGAAATACGTCGGCGAAGCCTTTGCAGAAATATTTCCCCGCTGCAGCGGCCGCATCATCGTGGCCGCCTTTTCCAGCAGCATCCACCGTGTGCAGCAGGTGGCCGACAATGCCGCCCGCTGCGGCCGCAAGATCCTGCTGAACGGGCGCTCCATGGTCAAAAACGTACAGATCGCGCGGGACCTGGGCTACCTTACCATTGCGGACGATATCCTGATGGACCTGAGGGAGCTGCCGCATCTGCCGCCTGAACAGGTCTGCATCATCTCCACCGGCAGCCAGGGGGAGCCGATGAGCGCCCTGACCCGCATAGCCATGGACGACCACAAGCAGATCAAGCTGGAAAAAGGGGACACGGTGATCCTCTCTTCACGCGTGATCCCCGGCAACGAGCGCACCATTTCGGAACTGATCAACCATCTCTACCGTCGCGGCGCCGAGGTCTTCCACGAGAAGGTGTCCGAGGTGCATGTCTCCGGGCACGCCAGCCAGGAAGAGCTCAAGCTGATGCTGAACACGGTGCAGCCCCGTTTTTTCATACCGATCCATGGCGAATACCGCCATCTGGTCAAGCATATCGAACTGGCCCGCAAGGTCGGCATTCCCGAGGAACGCTGTATCCTGGCCACCAATGGCGAGGTGGTCTCGTTCTATGCCGATACGGCCGCGATTGTAGAGAAGGTCGAGTCGGGCCGGGTCTTCGTGGACGGCAAGGGGGTTGGCGATGTGGGGCGGATGGTGCTGAAAGACCGCAAACACCTGTCCGAGGACGGCATGATCGTCGTGATCATCGGCATGAACCACTCCACCGGCGAAGTGATCTATGGTCCGGATATCGTTTCGCGCGGATTCGTGTTCGAGGATGAAAGCCAGGAATACCTTGAGGATGCCCGCAAGGCCGTGATCTTCGCTCTTGGTGAATTGAACGTGGAGACTCGCTGTGACGGTGAAGAGGTCAAAACCGCGGTGCACCAGACCTTGCGGCGTTTCTGCAAGAAGACCATTGAGCGCCGGCCGGTGATTCTGCCGGTGATCATGGAGATGTAACGATAAACAACCGATACCACTGACTGGCGGCAGAAATGCCGCTTTTTTATGATATGATAGCATGTTAGCGCAATAGTCTGCTGTGACCTACCGTGAAACCGAGGAGAATCAGACATGACCATCAGGGCTACTGTCATTGCCATCACCACGGCCAACGCCTTCCTCTTCCTTATTATCGCGCTCGGTTTTATCTCCTTCAGCAATTACCAGGAAAACAAGCTCGAACATCTGATCATCAGTGATCTGAAGTTCTCCCGGGACCTTGACCAGACCTACAGCATCGGTCTGCGTACCGGCATCGCCCTCAGAAACCTGGTGATCGACCCTTCTGACAAGGTCGCTCTCAAAACATTTGAAGATTCACGAAAAGAGTTTACCGCCAAGGCCAATGAAGCGCGTACGCTGAACAGCGGCAAGGCCGGGGCGCTGATGGGCGAGGCTGCGGCGCTGTGGGCCGAGGCCGATCCCCTCAAGGCTCGGATAATTGAACTGATCCGGGCCGGGAATCGCGATCAGGCCATGTCGGTGGTCGGCGAGGACACCGACATCTGGCGCGAGATCAAGCAGGTCATTGATGAAGCCCGCGAAGAACAGGACAGGGAACTGGCGGCCTCGATAGACGAGAGCAGGGAGATCATTCACAAAGGGCGGCTGGCTGTGGCTGGTCTGTTGCTGGTCGGAATCATCGGCATGATCGGAACGGCGCTGATTGCCTTCCGGCGTATCCTGCGCCCCCTGGAAAGACTGGTTTCTGCGGTTGCCAGGGTTGGAACCGGTGACCTCAGTCACTCGATTCCGATCGACAGCAAGGATGAACTCGGCCAGCTGGCGGCGGAGTTCAACACCATGGTCGCCAGGCTCGGCAGCATGGTGGTGAAGCTGACACGCTCGTCTGCCGAGCTGCAATCGGCCTCCGAGCAGATTGCAGCAACAGCCGGGCAGGTGGTGGCCTCATCCGGAATACAGGTGGCGGGTGTAAACGAAACCTCGAGCGCCGTGCTGGAAATCACCGGTTCGATCCGGAGCGTTGCCCAGAGCATCGAACACCTTTCCGGTTCGGCCCACGAAAGCTCCGCTTCGGCGCTTGAAATGGCGGCAAACATCGAGGAGGTCGCCCATAACGTCGAGGGGCTGGACAGTTCCGTGGCGGAAGTAAGCAGTTCGATCATCGAGATGGCGGCAGCGGTAAACCAGATCAATGACAACGTCCAGCAGCTTTCGGATATCGCGCTGTCAACGGCAAGTTCGATCGCTGAAATGGACAACTCCATCAAGGAGGTCGAGCGCAACGCCCTCGATACTGTCGGTATCTCCAACAATCTCCTCAATGACGCCGAATCCGGCCGGAGAACCGTAGAAGCCACCATAAAGGGTATCAACGAAATCCGCAAGGCATCCGGGTTGACCATTGAGGCGATCACATCGCTGGATGCGAAGGCTGACGATATCGGCAAGATCCTGCTGGTGATCGACGATGTGGCGGAACAGACCAATCTGCTGGCGCTCAATGCCTCAATCATCGCGGCCCAGGCCGGGGTTCACGGCAAAGGCTTTGCCGTGGTGGCAAACGAGATCAAGGAGCTGGCCAATCGAACCAAGCTGTCCACCAAGGAGATCGCCCAGGTGGTCAAGACGGTCCAGAGCGAGACCCACAGGGCTGCCAGCACCATAGAAATGGCTGAAAAAAGCATTGCCAACGGTGAGCGGCTCTCGAAAGAATCGGAAGGCGCGTTGCAAAAAATCGTGGTCGGGATCCAGCTCTCAACCGATCGCATGAGTCACATCGCCAATGCCACCAGCGAACAGGCCCAGGGGAGCCAGATGATACGCCTGGCGATGGAGCGGGTTTCGGAGATGGTCAGCCAGATTGCCCGGGCCACCAGCGAACAGGGCAAGGGCAGCGAACTGATCATGGAATCGGCGGAGAAGATGAAGTCGCTGACCGGCGAGGTCAACCTTGCCACCAAAGAACAGGCTGAAGTCAGCAATTTCATAGCCAGAATTACGGAGCAGACCTCCGGCATGATCCGCGAGATAAAACAGGCCACTGACGAACAGAGCCGCAGCAGTAACCGGATAGTGCAGTCAATCGGCAAGATCCAGGATTCGGCCAGCGCAAATGCAAGCTCGACCAAGGTGCTTGACGATGTGATTGCAAAACTCTCATTTCAGGTTAAAGTTCTACAGGAGGAGATCGCCAACTTCAGGTTGTAATGTCATGAACAACCGGCCGCAGTTTTTGATTAATCGACTTCGCGACCGGTCTGATGGTAAACTTGTGCTATCATAATCAGAGGGAAAGGGCCGAACATGGATCAGCACAATCATCAGCATGCGGAATCGCCGGAAATGCTTTCCCTGATGGGCTACAGCCTGGCCAGGGAATCCGGACAGTATCAGAAAGGGATCGAGCTGTGCCTCAAGGCGATAACAATGAATCCGCACAGCAGCGACAACTATCTGCACCTGGGACGGATATACCTGCTTGCAAAAAAGAAGGAACTGGCGATCAAGGCTTTCAGGAAAGGACTCAGAGTCCGCAAAGACACCAGGATCATCGACGAGTTGAGATCGATGGGAATCCGCCAGTCTCCCCCCTTTGCCTCTTTGCCGCGCAATCATGTGCTTAACCGGTTTACAGGCAGGATTCTGAATGCGCTGAGGCTTCGATAATACCGACTTGTTTATATGCATTGAAATGAAAGCGGGACCGGCAATTTACCGGTCCCGCTTTCGTGTTGAGGAGTGTGACTAAAATCTATGACAGGATAATCCTGGCAAAGCGCCGTTTGCCGATCTGGACGATGTATTCGCCGGCAACGGTCAGCTCCAGGTTGGTGTCGCTGACTTTATCGCCGTTCAGCTTGACCCCGCCGCCATCGATCGAGCGGCGTCCCTCGCCGTTGGATTTGGTCAGGCCGGCCTCGGTCATGGCCCTGGCCAGCAGTATGCTGCCATCGGTCAACGAATAAGCAACCTGAGGCATTTCGTCCGGAATCTCGTTTTCCTTGAAGCGCCTGACAAAATTCTCTTCGGCCGCTTCTCCGGCGCCGGCGCCGTGGAAGCGGGAAACGATCTCGCGCCCCAGCGCTTTCTTGGTGGCCATCGGATGCAGCGACCTGTCTTTCAGGCCGGCCTTGAGCAGGTCCAGTTCTGCCAGCGGCATGTCGGACAGCAGTTCGTAATAACGGATCATCAGGTCATCGGAAATCGACATGATCTTGCCGAAGATCTCATCGGCCGGTTCGTTGATGCCGATGTAGTTACCCAGCGACTTGGACATCTTGTTGACGCCGTCCAGCCCCTCCAAAAGCGGCATGGTCAGCACGCACTGTGGTGACTGGCCCCATTCGCGCTGAAGTTCGCGGCCCATCAGCAGGTTGAACTTCTGGTCGGTGCCACCCAGTTCCACGTCCGAATTGAGCGCCACCGAGTCATAGCCCTGGATCAGCGGGTAGAGGAACTCGTGGATCGCGATCGGCTGCTGTGAGTTGTAGCGCTTGTGGAAATCGTCCCGTTCCAGCATGCGGGCCACGGTGTACTTGGAGGCCAGTGCGATCATGCCGCCGCAGCCCAGTTCGTTCAACCAGTCGGAGTTGAAGACGACCCTGGTCTTCTCCGGGTCCAGGATCTTGAAAACCTGTTCCTTGTAGGTTTCGGCATTTTTGAGCACATCCTCGCGGGTCAGCACCTTGCGGGTTTCGGATTTGCCGGTCGGGTCGCCGATCATGCCGGTAAAGTCGCCGATCAGGAAGTTGATCTCGTGCCCGAGCTGCTGGAACTGGCGCAGCTTGTGGATCAGGACGGTATGTCCCAGATGCAGGTCAGGAGCGGTGGGGTCGAAGCCGGCCTTGATCTTGAGCGGCACGCCGCTTTTCAGTGATTTCTCGAGTTTTTCTTCCAGTTCCTTTTCAACCAGGATCTCGACTGCGCCTCGTTTGATGACGGCCATCTGTTCGGCTACGGACATAACTATTAACTCCTCAAAAACATGTTAGCCACGGAGAACACAGAGAACTCGGAGAAATAAAATCTAAAAACCAGTAAATAACAGAATTAAACAGTTAGCTTCCTGGCAATAAACTCAGTGCCCTCTGTGACAAGGCTTTTTAACAGCTTATATTTATGCGTTCAATACTGACAGCCTTGCCGGTCTGTTCATCAACGCCGATTACGACACCATTCAGGCGGATATCCTTCCTGGCCACCTCGAACTTGGTCGGCAGCTGGGTCAGGAAGCGGCTGATGGTTTCTTCCTTGCCCATGCCGATCACCGAGTCGAAAGCTCCGGTCATGCCGGCATCGGTCAAAAAGGCCGTCCCCTGTGTCAGGATGCATTCATCGGCGGTCTGGACGTGGGTATGGGTGCCGACCACTGCGCTGACCCGCCCGTCCAGATACCAACCCAGCGCCGCCTTTTCCGATGTGGCCTCGGCATGGAAATCAACAAAAATGACAGATGTTTCCTGTTTTAGACGCTCTATTTCACGGTCGGCGACCCTGAAGGGGCATTCGAGGTTCTTCATGTAGACCCGCCCCTCCAGGTTCAGCACTCCGACCTTGACTCCGCCGGGCGTGGTCAGTACCGCGCTGCCGTTGCCAAGTGCACCGGCAGGGTAGTTGGCGGGACGGATGATGCGCGGGTCGGCCATTATCAAGGGGACCTGCTCCTTCTTGTCCCAGATGTGGTTGCCGCTGGTCAACAGGTGCACACCCTGTTTGAACAGGTCCCTGGCGGTTTCTTCGGTCAGCCCGAAGCCGCCGGCGGCGTTTTCACCGTTGGCGATTACCAGATCGACATTGTGGCGGTCCACCAGGCGATGCAGTTCGCGCGAGAGCGCCTGGCGGCCCGGTTTGCCGATGATGTCGCCGATGAAAAGCAGCTTAACGGGCATATTCAACAGAGCGGGTTTCGCGGATAACGTTCACCTTGATCTGCCCCGGATAGGTCATTTCAGCCTCGATCTTTTTGGCGATGTCGCG
>JAWDJY010000017.1:0-66244 GCA_032469775.1 Geobacteraceae bacterium
CTTGGCTCCGGCTCCCAACGATGTCCACCCTGAACGGCTGGAAAGAAGCGTAGCTCCACGGCTTGATTCAGGTGGTTCCCAGCCGCGCTGGATATCAGACAAAGCCAGCTTCATCGCACGGATATGGTCAGGTGTCGTACCGCAGCACCCGCCAATGATTCGCACACCCATGTCCAGCATACGTTCGTGATAGGCGGTCATTTCCGCAGGCGTTCCCGGGAAGACAGTTTTGTCGCCAATCAGTTGTGGTAATCCCGCATTTGCCTGCGATATCAGCGGCAGAGCGGTCACGCCACGCATACGACAAAGAATGTCGTAGATTCCATCAACTCCAAGCCCGCAGTTGGAACCGACAATATCTGCTCCGGCTGCGGTCAGTGTTATCGCAGCGGATTCCGGGGGCGTCCCCAGAACTGAGCGGCCGTTATCATCAAATGTCAGCATTGCTATGATCGGAATCGTGGAAGAGATCTCCCTGATGCCAATAACCGCTGCACGGCATTCTTTTATATCCAAAAAGGTTTCAAGGCTGATCAGGTCGGCTCCGGCCTCCACCAGCGCACTGGCCTGCTCACGGAATGCCGATTTCATAACATCGAAGGCGACCTCCCCGAGCGGCTCTACGAACTGCCCGGTAGGCCCAATCGATGCACCGACATACGCCTTTCCGGCTGCCTCCCTGCGGGCAATCGCCACGGCACTGGCATTGATTTCAGCCAAGCGCCCCTCCAGACCGTAATGGGACAGTTTGAAATGTGTTCCACCAAAGGTATTGGTGATTATGATATCGGCGCCGGCATCTATGTAATCACGGTGAACCGATGCAACTACTTCCGGCATTGTCAGGTTAAGTTCCTCAGGTGACTGCCCCGGTTTCAGACCCCGTTCCTGGAGCATGGTGCCCATTGCCCCGTCAAGCACCAGTACTTTTTCCTTTATCGCATCAAGAAATGGTTTCATTGTTTTCCCTTATGCTTTTTTGATGGCTTGGAAGCATCGGCATCCGGCTCAGGCTGCGGCGACTGTTCCAGCGTGTAATCGGGAGATAGCGGTTCTGACAGGTCGAGATGCTTCAATAATGTCGACTGTTCGCCTTCAACGGTCAGCTTGACCCTGGTTATCTGTGGAAAGTTGGCAGCAACCGTGTCCACGATCGAGTAGACAGCCATCATCTCGGCGGAACTTCCCGAAGGCAGGCTGTCTGCAAAAACACGATTCAGGTCGACAAAAGCCAGATCCCGATCTATACGGACCGAGTTGATCACGGTTCCTTCCGGCAGAGGCTTGTCGAACTCACCCACCGGACCATTCAACAATTCTTCGAGAACATTATCAAGACAGGCGACTACATCTTCGCACGGGTCAAGTTCGCGGGCTTCCCGTACCAGATGATCTCCGTCCGCCACGAAGAACAGAACCGCCGTCCTTTTGCCGGCCAAGGGAGCAACCTGCGGTGCAGCCGGCACATCACGGCTTTCACGATACTTCTGCCAAAGCATGGCACCAAAGACCAGCGCAATCACCAGAAATGGTATCAGAAGATTGATATTGATTTTTTTTCTCTGTTGCGGCGACATTATTCAGCTCGCTCCTTCTTCTTCATCCAGGCTGACCTGATAGACATCGCCCAGGCGCCCTCCCAGAAATCGGTTGCCGACACGGATAAATCCTGCCGGTATGTCGCTGACGTAATAATGGTGATTTCCTTTTTCAGCCTCCGGACGAAGCAGCTTTTTGTCCGCAAGGATCGAGGCAACCGTTCGGGCGGTCTCCTCGGCTGAGTCGACCAGCGCCACCTTCGGCCCCATAACCTCCGCAATCAGCGGTTTCAACAAGGGATAGTGGGTACAGCCCAGGACCAGGGTATCCACGGCCGACTCTTTCAGTTCCTGCAGATAGCTCTGCGCGGTAAGGCGCGCCACCTGATTATCTGTCCACCCCTCTTCAGCCAGCGGGACAAACAGCGGACAGGCCCTTGTCAGGACTTCGGCTTCAGGTTTCAGGCGTTTTATCGCGCGGGTATAGGCGCTGCTGCGGATGGTACCTGCTGTACCGATCACACCGATACGGCCGGAACGTGTGATTTCTATCGCCCGGCGGGCACCAGGCTCGATCACACCGACCACTGGGATCGAAAGCTGCCGTTTGAGACTGGGAAGGGCCACTGCTGAAGCAGTATTGCAGGCCACCACCAGCAGCTTGATATCCTGCCTGAGCAGGAAAGCAGCAATTTCGCCGGCATATCTGGTGACCGTTTCCGGTGATTTTGTACCATATGGAACCCTGGCGGTATCGCCAAAGTAAACCGTGTCCTCCTGCGGGAGTACGCGAATGATCTCACGCAAAACCGTCAACCCGCCTACACCGGAATCAAATATGCCTATCGACCGCCATGACACAATCAGACAACCTCAATGGAATTTTGCTTGTTAAATGTTGAACTATATACCTTTATCCACCAATCAGGCAAGCCATTTGCTCGATTTTGACAGCTTTAACCAAGGCGATCTCATACAGCTTGACGTAGCCATCAAAATTGCATATTTTTCATATCAACTACTTACCAAACCGAACCGAATTAACAGTTGCAACAGTTCATTAACCGCGGATTCAAGTAGGAAAGTGAAACCGTCCTGTATACCGCACCGACATGACAATATTTTGCATTAGATAAACTCATATCGTTTAAATCATAAAATCAGGGGGGAGAACTTACATGTATTCCGTGGACAATGTAGGCAGAAACACTATCGCCATGGTGCTGGCAGGCGGAAAGGGAGAACGGCTCAGCCCGCTCACTCTGAGGCGAGCCAAGCCCAGTGTCGCCTTTGGTGGCAAATACAAGATCATCGATTTTGTCCTGAGCAACATGTTCAACTCCGGGATCAAGAAAGTCTACATACTAACCCAGTACAGGGCCTATTCGCTGAACAAACATATCCGTGAATCCTGGGGCAAATGGACCGGCCTGGGCGAGTTTTATGTTGCCATCTCACCTGAGACCAGCAGCGAAAGTGAAGAGTGGTTCAAGGGTACCGCCGACGCTATTCTCCAGTACCTGCGCTTTGTAGAGTCATCTGATGCAGACTACGTGGCCATTTTCGGCGGAGACCACATCTACAAGATGGACATTACCCAGATGATTAATTTTCATCGCATGAACCGGGCAGACATTACCATTGCCGCCCTGGAAGTACCCGCCGAAGAAGCCGTGCGCTTTGGAGTCTTTTCCGTAGATGACGACGCCAGGGTAACAGACTTCAATGAAAAGCCCAAAGAACCGGAAACGATTCCTGGGCGCGAGACATGTTTCGCCTCGATGGGCAACTACATATTTTCAACAAAGAAACTGATTGAAGTTCTGTTGGAAGGAAAAAAACAATACGAGGACCTGGACTTCGGCAAACATGTCATCCCGATGATGCTGAAAAACAACGACCGGGTATTTGCCTACAATTTCAATGACAACGTGATCCCAGGAATGAAGGCTGAGGAACGCGGCTATTGGAAGGATGTGGGCACGATAGAATCATATTACGAGGCCAACATGGACCTGATTCATGTATCGCCTCAACTGAACCTGTACAACTACAAGTGGCCGATCCTCACCAACCAGGGCAATCTGCCGCCGGCCAAGACAGTCTTTGACGATGATGATCGCCGCGGACAGAACATCGATTCGTACGTCTGCGCCGGATGCATAACCAGCGGCAGCACGGTCCGGCGCTCGGTCATAGGCCCTCTCTGCAAGATCAACAGCTACAGCCTGGTGGAGGATTCCATCTTCTTTGAAAATGTCAACGTCGGACGTCACGTCAAAATCAGGCGTACCATAATCGACAAGGGCGTCGTGATTCCGGACGGTTCAGTCATCGGCTACAATCATGATGACGACCGACGCAACGGCTATACCGTGACGGAATCCGGAATCGTGGTGGTGCCGCGCAAGGACAAGTGACCGAATCATCCTGGCGTGCTGGATGTTTACAGAAAAAGAAGGGGAGAATGTCGACACATTCTCCCCTTCTTGCTCCGTAATCAGCAAAAAATCAGCGTTCGTAACACCCGTTTATTACTCCTTCATTGCCCTGACCAACAACTCGTAATCCTCCAGCAGGGCTTGCAGATCCTCTTCATGCTCCACCTCCTGCTGCAAAATGGTCAGCACCATGTTGTAGGTAACCGGATCCTTTTCCCTGGTTATGTCCATCAGCCGTTTGTAGACACCGATTGCGCATTGTTCGCCCTTTATGTTCTGCTCAAGCAGCACCTTGACGAAAGGGTCATCCGGCGCGTCATAACCGCAGTTGGTATGCTTGTACCACTCTTCCGGCCTGGTAACCGGCGTACCGCCCAACTGGATGATGCGCATCGCCACCATATCGGCATGCATCAACTCCTCGGTTGCATGCTGCAGCAGTTCAGCCCCGACCGCATCTTTCATCGGCCCCTTGACCAGCTTGGCTCCCAGCCAGTACTGGTAATAAGCCAGCCACTCGTCACTGTATGCCTTTCGAAGCAACTCCAGCAGTTCGTCAACATCCATCCCGATAATCTCGCGCCCTTTTGATCCCATTGATATTCTCCTTTGTTATTGTATTTCAGATCACACCCGAACGTTACAGATGTCCTGTCTTGAATCAACCTTTCAGCCTTGCGGCAATGCCGGCCACGTGGGCGCCCTGGAAGCGGGCGCCGGCCAGTTCGTTCTCACTCGGCATTCGTTCACCCTGGCCGCCGGTGATGGTGGAGGCGCCGTAAGGCGAACATCCGGTGATTTCCCCAATCCCCATCTGCCCGACAAACGAATAGGGCAGACCGACCACCACCATCCCCTGGTGCAGCAGCGTTGTATGAAAGCTGAGAATCGTGGATTCCTGGCCACCGTGCTGGGTGGCCGAGCTGGTGAACACACTGCCGACCTTTCCCACCAGCGCACCTTTCATCCATAAACCGCCGGTGGCATCCAGGAACTGGCGCATCTGGCCGCACATGTTGCCGAAACGTGTCGGAGTACCGAAGACGATGGCATCGGCTTCGGCCAGGTCCTCAACCGTGGCGACCGGGACATGTGCCATACCCTTACGGGCCTCCAGCGCTCCCATCTTTTCCAGCACTTCATCCGGCAAGGTTTCAGGCACGCGTTTGATGAGAGCCTCACATCCAGCCACACCGCGCACCCCTTCGGCAACCGCCTCGGCCATCCGGTAGACATGTCCGTACATGCTGTAATGTACTATCAATACCCTGCACATGGTTTGATCCTCCCGTTATTTTCGTGAACTCATTTGACAAACGTCCCCTGTTTGTACTCCTCAAATGCAAGCTTCAACTCCTCCTGAGTATTCATAACTATCGGACCATACCAGGCCACAGGCTCGCCCAGCGGCTTCCCGGAGACAAACAGGAAGCGTACCGGTTTGTCTGTGGTAGTGACCGTAACCGCATCTCCGGCATGCTCAAACAGAACCACTGTCTCGGCCGCACAGGCGCAGCGGCGCTCGGTATCCGACCAGCCGTGGCCGACCATTTCATAGGCATAGGCATCACGCTGGTCATCGAAATAACCTTCTCCGGACAGAATATAAGCAAAGGCGGTATGCCCCAGGGGCAGACCATGCGAGAATGCCGTGCCGGCCGGCACGCTGACATCCAGCATTTCCGGTTCGATCACGATATCAGCCACCGGCCCTTTCACGCCGCCCGCTTCCCCGGCGATCACCTTTACCAGCACACCGTTTTCCAGTTCAACCTGAGGGATATCGGCCGCCTTGACGTCGCGGTAACGCGGCGCCATCATCTTCTGCCCGGCCGGAAGATTGGCCCAGAACTGGAATCCCCACATGGTGCCGCTGGGACTCAATTGCGGCATTTCCTGGTGAATGATGCCGCTGCCGGCGGTCATCCACTGTACATCGCCGGCGCCGATTACCCCCTTGTTGCCCATACTGTCGCCATGTTCAACCAGTCCCTCCAGCACGTAGGTGATGGTCTCGATACCACGGTGCGGGTGCCACGGGAAACCGGCCAGATACTCATCCGGGTTGGAGGTATGGAAATCGTCCAGCATCAGGAACGGATCGAACTGCGGCACCTGGGAATATCCGAAGGCCCGCTTGAGATGGACTCCGGCCCCTTCGATTGTGGGACGGCTTTTGAAAATCTTGGCAATGCGGCGGATGGTCATGGCAGTACTCCTCCTGTCTTGGATTGCGGCTGTTACAGTAAAACCATGCGGCAGCCCCGCACTATATGGAGAGCCTTGCGAATTGAGCGCTGCAGACTCAAGTCCGGTCCGGATGGAAACAGGCGCCACACCAACAAGACCGTTATTATCTTTTATACCCTAACCACGATCCAAAGCAACCTGAAAAACATCATCGTACTAAGCCGTTGGCGAGAGGCTGCCGCAGATACGTCGGTAATCCCCGGGAGTGTCCATATCAGTAAGTATTCCGGCATCATCGACTTCAATACGACATATCCTGTCTCTATACTTTCCTGACAGATCCCGCAGTGTCTGGACGGAAGTCAGGTCATCCAGAACATAACGAGGGAACAGGAGTGGATGTCCACATCTTCCGGCATGGGTTGGTATGACGATACTGTCAGGCGAAGCGTGATGCTGCCTTACAAGAATTTCAAAAGTGGAGGTTGTCACCAGCGGATAATCGCACAGGGCAACGATCACCCCGCTGGCCTGGGCAGAAACGGTATCCCGGCCGACTCTTACAGATGAGGCCATATCCCCTTCGGGATCACTGTTGACCACGACCCGCACCGGGTATTTCATAGCGGCTTCCGCTACCAGCCCGCCTTCCGGAGAGATCACCACCACGATCTCAATTATGCCCGCAGCAATCATGGTATCAAGGCAACGGCCGACTACCGTGGTTCCATCCAACGGCAGAAGCTGCTTGCAGCTCCCCATGCGTCGGGATTTTCCGGCGGCCAGCAGTAGCACAGCGACTGCGGTGCTCATTTGCCTTTCCTTATGGCGATCAACTGCCCGACAATACTGACTGCGATTTCCTCCGGTGTTTGCGCTCCGATATCCAGTCCCACCGGCGTAACAACCCGCGCCCGCTGGGCGGCATCAAACCCTTCACACTCAAGTGCCTTCAGCAAAGTTTCTCTCTTGCGCCGGCTACCCAGAAGCCCTATAAAAGCCGCCTCAGTGGCCAGACAGCCACGTACGGCATCAAAATCGTGCAGATGAGCCGGTGTGGCAATAACCGCGAAACTTCTCCGATCCAGTTGCAGTTGTCCGAATGCATCGGCAACCGCTGCGCAGACGATCCGGTCGGCGCCGGGCAGCAGTTCCGGCAGTGCACAATCCGGACGTTCATCGACCACTATCACCCGGAAACCGCAGCCATGCGCCAGCCGGGCCACGGCCCGCCCCACATGTCCGGCGCCGAACATCACCAGCAATGGCAGACATCCTTGCGCTTCCACAAACACCGACATGCTGCCGCCGCAGGCGAAACCGTTCTCCTCGGTCAGAATGAACTCAAGAATGCGCGGCTCAGCACCGGCCAGGGCCTCAACGGCAGCCGCGATTGTTTCCTGTTCGACACGGCCGCCCCCCACCGTTCCCAGACATCTGCCGTCACTTTTCACCAGCATCTTGGCGCCGGCCTTGCGGGGGGACGAACCGCCATGTGAAACCACCGTTGCCATGACAAACGGCTCACCTCTGCGGGTCAATTGCACCATTTCCTCGTACAGTTCGAGCTCGATCAACCGGTCACCCCTTTCCAAGCGCCATGGAAATTTTATCAGCGGTTATCGGCAGGGACCTGACCCTTGCGCCGCTTGCGGCAAACAACGCATTGGCAACCGCGGGAGCGATCGGTGGCACGCCCGGTTCGCCCACACCTCCGGGAGCTTCGCTACTGTCGATGATATGCGTCTCTACCCTGGGCATATCCTGCATGCGCACCAGTTGATAATCATGGAAGTTGCCTTGCTCCACCCGCCCGTTATTAAGGGTGATAGCCCCGAAGAGAGCCGCCGAGAGGCCGAAAGTGATGCCGGACTCCATCTGTGCCTTGATCGTGTCCGGATTGACAATGCGGCCGCAGTCGATGGCACAGACCACCCGGAGTACCTTCAAGTGCCCCTTGTTATCGATGGAAACCTCGGCCACCTGGGCAACAAAGCTTCCAAAAGACTCATGCACTGCGATGCCGCGACCGTGCCCACTGGGAAGCGGCTTGCCCCAACCGGACCGCTCCGCGGCTGTTTCAAGAACTTTCAGAATACGAGGATGTTTGGCCAGCAGCCGGCGGCGGTACTGAAATGGGTCGATGCCGGCGGTGTGGGCCAGTTCATCCAGGAAGCACTCCATCACGAAGGCCGTGTGTGAGTGTCCCACCGAACGCCACCAGAGTACCGGCACAGCGTTCTTCGGACTGTGCAGTTCCACCTGCAGGTTGGGGATATCATAGGGGGTATTGGCGGCGCCTTCCACCGATGTATCGTCGATACCATCCTTGACCATGGCCGACTCGAAGGGGGTTCCGGAGACAATAGACTGTCCCACGATACAGTGGTGCCAGGCCAGCGGCATTCCCTGGTTGTCCAGGCAGGCAGACACCCGGTCATACCACATCGGGCGGTAGTAACCGGCACGCATGTCGTCTTCCCGGGTGCGGATCACCTTGACCGGCCACCTGATGGCTTTGGCAACCTGGACCGCTTCGATCACGAAATCGGAACCGGTACAGGCCCGCCTGCCAAAACCGCCCCCCAGGAATGTGGTCTCCAGCGTCACCTGCTCCGGCTTGAGCCCGGCCACCCTTGCCGCGGCATTGCGGTCCACGGTCTGGAACTGGCTGCCGGTTCGGATCAGGCAGCTGTCGGCTTTCAGGTCTACGAAACAGTTGAGCGGCTCCATCGGGGCATGGGCCAGGTAGGGCACTTCGTATTCGGCCTCGAGACGTTTTTTTGCAGCTGAAAGCACGGCAGGCGCATCACCCTGCTTGCGCGCCGTCAGGCCCGGGGTCTCGGCCAGGCGGGCATAATCCCGGCGCATCACGGATGTGGATATTCTGGATTCCTCAGGTTCCTCCCAAACGATCTGCAACTTCTCCCTGCCCTTCAAAGCCGGCCAGAAACCGTCGGCCACAACCGCCACACCGGCGTCCACAACCAGCGCCTGTTTTACTCCTGGCACGGCCAACGCCCCGGAGGCATCGAAGCTTTTGACCCTGCCGCCGAAGACCGGCGGTCTGGCAATCAATGCGGTCAGCATTCCGGGCACAGCCACATCGATGCCGAAAATTGCGGAACCGTTGATCTTGGCCGGGCTGTCCAGACGGTGCAACGGTTTGCCTAGCAGCTTCCTGGCTCCGGATTTAAGCCGCGGCTCTCTGGGAACCGGCAGTTTCGCTGCACTGGCAGCAAGCCTGCCGAAACTGAGCTGTTTCCCGCCAGGGCCAATCACGATTCCGTTCTCGGCCCGACAGGCTGCCGGGTCAACCTTCCACCTTCCGGCAGCGGCTGCCACCAGCATCTCACGCGCCGCTGCCCCGGCCAACGATAACCTTTCCCACTCGGAGCGAACGCTGGTGCTGCCGCCGGTAACCATGATCGGCCCGAACTGGGCGTGATTGTACTCGGGAGCAACCGGCGAGGGCTGGAAGCGCACCTTTTGCCAGTCACAGCACAGCTCCTCGGCCAGCAGCATCGGCAGTGAAGTATAGACCCCCTGCCCCATTTCGGATTTGTTTACAATCACCGTCACCGACTCGTCCGTTCCGATGCGCAGGAAGGCGTTAGGGGCAAACGAAGCTTCGCCTGATGCGGCCGCATCGCGATTGCCAAAAGGAATATGACAGGCCAGCAGCAGGCCACCTCCGGCCAGTGCGCTGGTCTTCATGAACTGTCTCCGGCTGATTCCGGTCCCCTCGCTCATGGCTTCTTCCCTCCCTTCATTGACGTTCCGGCACCGGCGGCATGGATTGCACGGCGGATGCGGCCATATGTGCCGCAGCGGCAGAGATTACCGCTCATGGCACTATCGATGTCGGCATCGGTCGGTTTCGGCTTATTCCTGAGCAGCGCCACTGCTGACATGATCTGCCCCGGCTGGCAGTAACCGCACTGGGAGACCTCCTGTGCCAGCCAGGCTTTCTTGACCGGATGTTTTTCCGGTATTCCTTCAATGGTAATGACTTTCTTTCCCCGCACTTCCCCCACCGGGGTGACACATGAACGCAAAGGATGTCCATCAACGAGGACAGTACAGGCGCCACACAGACCCTCGCCGCAGCCGAACTTGGAACCGGCAAGCCCCAGCTTTTCCCGGAGAACCCAAAGCAGCGGGGTGTCCGGACTAATATCCACCCGCTGTTCCTTTCCATTGACGCGGAATACGACCATCATGCACCTCCGTTCAGGTTTTGAGCGTTGTCCTTGAAGATATCTGTTAGACAGACATAAAATTATAGCGGATATTTTCTGTTTGGGAAGTGAACCTTGTGAAGTAAACTGGTGGGCGATGCTTGACATCCTTCAAATCGATATTATTTTAGACGGGGATAACCTTGAAAGACGCAGCAGTGCTTCAACTTCCTGACATGCACATGCAAGTCGGGGAGTTGAAAGGAGTCAAACAATGACCGAAAACGGAAAGCAGATCCCGTCCTATAGGGTCACCTGCCGGTCGTGCGGCACGGAGAACCGCATTCCGGCCGACAAGGAGGGGATACAGGGACGTTGCGGGAACTGCCGCAAGACATTGCCGCCGATGTACTTTCAGCCCAGAGCTATGAACACCGGCAACTTCGATGCATTCCTGGCAAGCTATCCCGGACCGGTACTGGCCGAATTCTGGGCTCCCTGGTGACCGCACTGCACATCATTCGCACCGGCGGTGCGAAACACAGCAGAAAAACTGGCCGGGAAAGCGGCTGTCATCCAGATCAACAGCGAAGAAAACCCGGCCCTGGCATCGCGCTATGGAGTACGCGGCATACCCGTAACAATACTTTTGAAGGACGGACGTGTTGTCGACCAACTGGCCGGAAACCAGTCAGTTGAAGCGCTACTGGCCTGGTTTTATCGTAATCGGTAAGTTCTCATCTGCCACATTTTCGGACCATCATATCATATGGAAACCCGGGTAACATTTGCCGGACCATGCTGAACCGTTCTGGCGTATTTCACCGCAGGCATTCCAAAGGTCATGACATAGCCGATCACATGATCCTCCGGAATGCCGAGCAGACCACGCATCCCCGGCAATAGGTCGAAGAGCCCCCATTTGACCAGTCCGTTCCAGAGCGTACCCACCCCCTGGCACTGGGCATACAGTTCGAAGCAGGAAAGCGCGATCAGACAGTCGGGCACCGGAGATGCCGCGTCGCGGGGCGCAGAGGCAATCAGCAGATGTGGAGCATCGCGAAAGAGGATATCCACCCGCTTTTCCTCCCACAACCTCACAAAATTGGCAAAAAACGCCATCTCAGCCGGAAGCCTCATTTCCCGTACCAGGCGCCCGAGTCTATCCATGACTACTTCCCGTAACCGGACCAGCTTCAGGCGATCATCGACCACAGTGAATAGCACGTCTCGGGAGTTGACCCCGGTCGGCGCCTGCCAGGCCACATCCAGCAGGTGCTGCATCAATTCCGGCTCCAGATTTTCCTGCTTGTAGCGACGAACCGAGCGGCGCCCCCTGATCAACACTTCCATCCGGTCGGGTTCAGGAAAAGCACCATTCAACGGCTGGCAGTCAGACGGATCGACTCCGAGTATGGAGAGCGCTCCGGTCGGGCAGACAGCCAGGCAATGTTGACAGCGGTAACAGGAGGATTCCTTGTCTGTGACAATGGCTGGCAAGCCATCCTGCATGGAAATAATCCGTGCCGGGCAGTCATCAACACATTCGCCGCAGCGCGTACAGAGAGAATCTTTAACGTTAAAACCAAGCATTTTACATTCTCCTGTTCTGATCTGTTTAGTAAATTTAAGTTAATGCAGCTATCCTGCTTATCAGGGTTGAGTGAAATGCGAATGATTGCTTTTAATAGCTAATCTGGTATTAACTGTCATCCAAATTCATGTGACCAATCCGTGGAGAATACGCATGCACTCAGAATCAACCGGCATTAATATCGGTGTCAGCGCCTGCCTGCTCGGTGAACGCGTCAGATATGACGGCGGACACAAACATGACCGTTACATTACCGATGTTCTCGGCTCCTTCTTCAACTTTGTTCCGGTCTGCCCGGAAGTCGGCTGTGGCCTGCCGGTTCCGCGTGAATCGATGCGACTGGAGGGGAATCGGGATGCCCCGCGCCTGATCACCGGCAAGAGCCGCATCGACAAGACGGATCAGATGTCAGCCTTCTGCAAGACGAAGGTCAGGGAACTGGAATCCCACGATCTATGCGGCTTCATCTTCAAGAAGGACTCCCCCAGCTCGGGCCTTTTCCGCGTAAAAATCTACAACAACGGGGTCGCCGTAAAAAACGGCACCGGACTGTTTGCCGCCGAGGTTGTAAAGGCCTTCCCGCTGCTGCCTATGGAGGAAGAGGGACGCCTGAACGACCCGGCAATCAGGGAGAACTTCATCGAGAGGGTATTCAGTTATCGGCGCTGGAAGGATTTTCTGCAATCAGTCCCTACCACAGGTAAACTGGTTGAGTTCCATACCGCCCACAAGCTGTTGATGATGGCCCACAGCCCGCAAATCTACCGTGAAATGGGCTCATTGGTGGCGCATGGCAAGGAGCTCAATTTGCCAGTGCTGCTCGGGCGCTACCAGGAACTTTTCATGAAAGGACTGGCACTGCAGGCCACCGTCAAAAAGAATACCAACGTGCTGCACCACATTATGGGCTACTTCAAGCAGGAGCTGACAGCAGCCGAAAAGAGCGAGCTTCTGGAGATTATCGACCAGTACCGGAACCATCTTCTGCCGTTGATTGTGCCGGTGACACTGCTTAAACACTATGTTTCCAAATATGGCAAGCAGTACCTCTCCGCACAGGTTTACCTCTCCCCGCACCCGTCCCAATTGATGCTGCGAAACCACGTTTAGGCGGCAGTAGTAGAGTAAATAATGCGCCGAAACCAAACCGCACTTGACTCCTGCCTTCAAACAATATAAAAATTAACAAATTATGCCTACTTCATCCTCTTGACGGATATCTGCACATGAAACTCGGACTCAGCCTGATCACCAAACTCACCCTGGTCATATCCCTGATCCTGGCCGTATTCATGGCCCTGCTCGATTATATCAATGTAAAAAACTTTCGTAACGCAATGCTCAAATATGCCGTATCCAATGCCGACCAGGTGGCCGAAGTCATCAATCAGAGCGCATACGATGCCATGCTCAAAAATGACAAAGGCAGAATATACGACATGATCAGTCGCATCGGCCAGGACACCAACTTCGTCCATATCAGGCTGATTGACAGAGAAGGCAAGGTAGTCTTTTCAAGCACAGAGGATGAAATCGGTATAGTACTGGATAAGAATACCGAGGCATGCACAATGTGCCACCAGGAAAATGACAACCCCCGCCTGCATGTTTCACCGACGCAACGCAGTCGTATCTTTAAGACCGCCAACGACAAGGAGGTCCTTGGCTTCACCAAGGCAATCTACAACCAGCCGGCCTGCATCAACGCATCCTGCCATGTTCACCCCCAGAGCCACAACGTGCTCGGGATGCTGGATATCATAGTATCAATGGAGGACATGAACAACAAGTCGCATGAATACCGGCTTGAGTTCTTCCTTTTCACCTGCTTCCTGCTGATATTTACCGGCATACTCATAAACGTGCTCATCCAGAGAATGGTTAACAGACCGGTAAAACTGCTTACAAATCACGCCAACCTGGTAGCCTCGGGTAAACTGGATGCCAAGGTTACGGCTGTATCCGACGATGAACTGGGCAAGCTTTCAGAATCTGTCAACACCATGACCGTTAACCTGAAAAAAGCGCATGAAGAATTGCAGGAATGGGGAAACAGCCTCGAAAGCAAGGTAGAGGAACGTTCTGAAGAGATCAAGCGCATCGAGCATCACCTTCATCGTTCGGAAAAGCTCGCATCGCTTGGAAAACTGGTTGCAGGCATAGCACACGAGATCAACAACCCCCTGACAGGAGTGCTGCTCTACGCTTCTATCATAGACAGCGATGCCAGGCTTCACTCCGAACTAAAACCGGATATAGACAAGATAATATCTGAAACACGCAGATGCGCCGATATCGTCAGCAGGCTGCTTGAATTCTCGCGCGAGGCTATGCCGCACAAAGAGGCGATCTGCCTCAACTCGCTGATCGACAAGGTTATAGACCTCGTCTACAAGCAACCAAGCTTCCATGATATCGCATTCGTAAAGAACTATGCAGACAATCTTCCGGATGTGCTGGTAGACCCGGGACAGATCCACCAGGTTCTGATCAACATGATTTTGAACGCCAGCCATGCCATGCCCGATGGCGGCACACTGACTATAACAACCTCCACCGATGAAAACCGTTCGTCTGTCCGCACCGAAATCAGTGATACCGGCTGCGGAATCTCCAAGGAGGACCTCAGCCATATTTTCGACCCGTTCTTTACCACCAAATCTGAAGGGACCGGTCTTGGGTTGTCGATTTCATACGGTATAGTTGAAAACAACGGCGGGAAAATAGAGGTAAGAAGCGCCTTGGGAGAAGGGACTACCTTCACGGTGACTCTTCCTGCATACAACAGATCGCTTATGGAAGAATTTACGGCCTGACGGCCCGGCTATTTTGCGAACTGCGTTTTTATCGATATTCCAAGACGCTTCAGCATCCCCTGGAAATTAGGCCTTAATATCCCGGTTTCCTCGGCGGCATGGGTAACATTCCAGTTGTTGCGCTCCAGTGCGCTGATCACGAATGCCTTTTCAATATCCTCAACCGCCTTGTCCCGAAGATGGCGCTTCATCTCCTTGAGCTCTTCGGCACTGGTCGGAACATAGGCGCTTGGAACCGGCGACTCCTGATCATGTCGTTCGGCAAGTTCAAGATCCTCCTTGTGGATGATATCCCCCTCGGCAAGTACAACAGCACGCTCAATCGTATTTTCAAGCTCTCGTACATTTCCGGGGAACGGGTAGTCTTCCAGGAAGGCCATTGCGTCAGGAGCCATGCCACGGATCTGTTTGCCGAAATCTGCGTTATATTTTCTCATAAAGTGACTGATCATCAGGGAGATGTCACCCTTGCGTTCCCTGAGCGGCGGCAGGTCGATCGGAATAATGTTCAGACGGAAGAAGAGGTCTTCTCTGAAACTTCCCTCGGACACCATGGTTTTCAGACTGCGGTTGGTGGCCGCAACCAGGTGGATGTTGATCGGAATCGGTTGGGTGCCTCCAATAGGAGTCACCATTCTTTCCTGCAGAACCCTCAGGAGCTTGGCCTGTGTAGACATGCTGATATTGGCGACTTCATCAAGGAAAAGCGTGCCGCCGTCAGCCACTCTGAAAAGCCCCATCTTGGTCTGAATCGCACCGGTAAATGAACCTTTGACATGCCCGAACAATTCGCTTTCCAACAGGTTTTCGGCAAGTGAGCTACAGTCAAGCGCCACAAATGGCTGGTCTCTACGAGGACTGTTGCGGTGAATTGCACGCGCCACAAGCTCTTTCCCGGTTCCGCTTTCACCGGTGATCAATACCGTGCTGTCTGAAGACGCGACCTGGATGATCCGGCGATATACTTTCTGCATTTCACGACTTTCACCGACAAAAGCATCGAAACCGTGATGACTGGTGATCTCCTTCTTCAGGAACATGTCGTCAATCATCACCGATCGCTGTTCAAGCGACCTCTCGATTTTTTCAAGTATCTGCTGCGGAGTGAATGGCTTGGTAATGTAATCCGTAGCCCCGTTTTTCATGGCTTCCACGGCTGTGTCCACCGTGGCATATCCGGTGATCATGATTACAGGGATATCGGGTTGAAGCCCCTTGACCGCCTTTAACACCTCAATTCCGTTCATCCCGGGCATCTTCAGATCTGTAATTATCAGATCGTACTCCTTTTCCTGAAGAAGCTCGATAGCGGCATGCCCGCTTTTGCAGGTTTCCACTTCAAAACGATCACCAGCCAGCGTACGCTGCAGACCATCCCTTATCACCGCTTCGTCATCAACTACAAGAATAGCGATCTTGCCCATCTATTCCACCTTTCTGTAATGTCGGTATTTCTCCGCATGCCATGTATACGGCGACACACATTACCCCTTTTAATCGACGCAAGTCAATGATATTTACTCAATATTTACCCCGTTATAGATCCTGATACAATCGTTTCAAGACGACAAAAATCAATCACAGTGAAACCGTGTATAAAAAAACCATACATTATGCACATCAGGAAATTTACTATATAAATCGAATAATAACAAGGATATGTACTACAATAATTCAATTCTTGACGAACCAAAACTGTATGAATGCATTATACACTAATTTATGCAAATTTCGAGTGACAACTTTCGTATTAAAATATGTTCAGTATTTTAAACACATTACAAATATTTATACTTTTGGCATAAAGGCTGCTATAGTTTCTTCGAATGCCACATAAAATTCAGATGATCACTTGACGACACACAAGGAGAGTACCATGAGGACAATCACGGCAGCAGCAATTGCCCTGCTCACTGCCACCGGGGCGTTTGCATCAATGGGAGCATACAATGTAAAAAACCTTGGCATTACGGCAATTGCATTCATCTCGTTTGGAGTATTGATAGTCCTGTTCCAGTTTGTTCCGGCATTGTTGCTATTTGGCGAAATGGTTGCGGAACTGTTTAAAACCAACAAAAAGAATTCCGGCAAGGACTTGGCCAGTGCCGACAAAACCGCGTAAGACAAAGACCGATAAAATGCCCTCTGGAACAGTTGGAGGCGATATTATGCAAGGACTTTTAATCGTGGACGAAGACCTGGTCAGCCGAAAACAGATGGCTGATATGTTCATAGAGTCCGGCTACAATGTCACAGTAACCAATTCAGTAGCGAGCGCTCTTTACGGCATCCTGAAAAAGACGGCTCAAGTCGTGCTGCTGGGAACCAAGTTTGATGAACTTAATGCCGCAGAACTGATACCGCTTCTCAAACAGTGTAATCAGAAGCTGTCAATTATCCTCGTGGCTGCCGACACATCGCTTTTGCGCATCAAAAAGCTGAGAGCCGAGGGGATTTTTTATCATGCTCTTAAACCGGTCGACGCGAATGACCGGGAAGAAATACTGCAGGCGGTAGAATGTGCGTTCAAAAACATGGAAAAACTGCAAACTGCTGATAAATAACAGTCAACCGGTTTCAATTAAGAAAACTGGCGGTAAAATTAAATAAGGCAGACAAGGAGAAGTCATGAAAACAACCGTCCCAAAACAAACTCTCATGATGATGCTATGTTCCGCAACCAGCGCTTTTGCTGCGGGCGGAGGCAGGGAAGATAACAGCGGGTTATTCGTTTGGGCATTCCTCGGGTTTTGTGCCCTGATAGTTGTCGTCCAGGTGGTACCTGCACTCATTATGTTCCTGGGATTTGCCAAAGGTCTCAGTAAAAACAAAGTGGCCGAACCGCATGCTGTAAAGCACAGATAGCGCAGACGCATCCATTAAAATGGCCATGACAAACATAATACGTCAGACTCAATACCATTTATCCGACCATGTAAAAAACAGGCCGGAGAAAGAGAGCAATTGTGAAAAAGATTCTCGCATGGAAGCTGGCAGTTCTTGTAACTGCAATTACGATGCTGGCCGTTACAGTGTCATCGGCAGCAGACACTGGAAATGAAAAGTGCCTGTCGTGCCACAGCAACAAGGACATCATTCAAAAGTCCGGTGAACGGCTGTACCTTGATCCGGCCATGTTTGCCGTTACCAGTCACGCTGCGATCGGCTGCAACACATGCCATGACTCGGTGACTTCAAATCATCCCACTGACGGTTTCAAACCCTCCAAAGCCAGTTGCAAAGAGTGTCACGCATCCGTACAGAGTGAATACTCCGCCAGTATCCACGGCGGCAAGGCTTCCTGCAACGACTGCCACAATCCACATGAAGTAAAATCTCTGGTTGCCGTTTCCGGTAGTGACATCAACGCAAAATGTGCAAAATGCCACAATCTCGGCAAGATCGTTAAAAGTCATGACAAATGGCTGCCGCAGGCTGACCTGCACATCGACGCCCTGCCGTGCGTCACCTGCCATACAAGTTCCAAAAACTACGTCATCACCATGTCCATCCAGAAACGACAGTCGGGCAACTCATCATACGGCGACTTCAAGACAGCCAAACACGACGAACTGATCGCGCTGAATCCGATCAACGGGGATGTCAGCAGACTGATAGACAAGAATGGTGACCGGTTGATCTCCCTTAAAGAATTGAGGGACTTCAACTTTGAAGTTCGAAAAAGAGATATGCGCCTTTGGGGTATGATGATGCCTGAAGTGGCTACCCACAGTTTCCAGATCCTGGAAAACCGATGGGACTGTTCCTTCTGCCACGCATCCGGACCGAAAGCGATGCAGAAGAGCTTCATGGCTTTCCCGGACACCAGCGGAGGATACACCAGGGTTGAAGTTGAAAACGGCGCTATTCTGGACATCCTCTACGGAACTCCTGATTTTTACATGATGGGATCAACCCGTAGCACAGCGCTCAATATAATCGGCGCAATGATCATCGCCGGCGGCATGATGATGCCGATAGTTCACGGCACATTCAGATTCCTGACAAGAAAAAACAGAAAGGAGCATTAAGATAATGAAACACACAGAATACGTCTACCTAACCCCCATGCCGGTCAGGATCTGGCACTGGCTGAACGCCTTCGGGATCGTAACGCTCTGCGTAACCGGCATCAATATCAGGTTCCCGGATGTACTGAACATATTCGGCACCTACAAGGCCGCCATAGAGCTTCACAACACAGCCGGAATCGTGGTTTCAATTTCTTATGTCCTCTGGTTGATCTACTACATGTTCGTGGCCGGCACTTTGGCCAAGCTGTATATCCCGACACTGAACGACATCAAGTCCGGAATTTTCCGTCAGGCTTTCTTCTATTTCTTCAAATATTTCAAAGGCCAGCCCAACCCACACCACGGAACCCCGGACAACAAGTTCAACCCGATGCAGAAAACCGCCTACCTGATGATCATGCTGGTACTTTTACCGTTGGTGATAATCTCGGGTGGAATCCTGATGTATGTTGCCCCACTCCGGGAGATCATTCTGCTGATAGGCGGTATCAAGACCCTGGTAAGCGCCCATTACCTGATAGCTTGCTGTTTCTGTGCTTTCCTCTTTGTACACATCTACCTGGCTACCCTTGGCCACACTCCGCTGGCCTACTTCAAACCGATGTGGGACGGATGGGAAGAAGTTGAGCACGGGCATGCCGACCCTAATGCGGAATCACATTCCCATTGATTTTCTGCACGATCAAACGGCATGAGGACCTGCTTTTTGTTGAGACACTCTTCAGTGAAAGCGGTACGGTTATCAGCAGTTATGATTACAAATACACTGAGAATTAAGTACAGGAGGATTACATGCATCGTAGTTTTGTGAATGCCGCAGCCACTCTGATTATTCTGTTGATTGGTTGCATGGTTGCCGAAGCTGTCGAAATCAAGGATATTACTTTCGTAACAAAAGGGGCCGGCAAGGTAAATTTCAGCCACAAGTTCCACTTGAAACAGAGCGACATGGCCAACAAATGCAGCGCATGTCACGACAGTATTTATGCAATCAAGAAAAAAGTCCGCTACACGATGGCGGATATGGAAAAGGGCAAATCATGCGGTGCCTGCCACAACGGCACTAAAGCATTTGCACTGAAAGAGTGTATCCGCTGCCACCACGTCAAGGAAATCACCTACTCTGTTAAAGCGACGGGTCCAACATACTTCAGCCACAAGAAGCATCTGGCAACAACTCCCGATTGCAACAGCTGCCATCCGGCCCTGTTTGTCGCCGGCCCCAACAAGCGGGTGACAATGGCAGAGATGTATAAGGGAAAATCGTGTGGTGCCTGTCATGACAGTAAAAAAGCTTTCAGCATCAAGAACTGCTCCGGGTGCCATCCGGTAAAAGATCTGAAGTTTACTATTAGCAGCGCCGGTATCGTCGGATTCAGCCATGCCAAACATGCGGAAAGCCACACCTGTGACAAATGCCACACCAGGCTTTACGCCACGGCCCGCAGCAAGAGCAGCGTCAGCATGGCAGAAATGTACAAGGGCAAGTCGTGCGGAGCCTGCCACGATGGTAAAAAAGCCTTCGACATCAAGAAATGTGGCGAATGTCACCCGACTGCAGACCAGAAATACATCATCAAGGGAGCCGGCAACGTAAAGTTCAGCCACTCTGCACACACAGGGCTCTACGGGTGCGATAAATGTCATCCCAAACTGTTCGCGACCGGCAAGAACAAGGCCAAAGTCAGCATGAAGGCAATGGAAAAAGGCAAATCATGCGGTGCATGCCATGACGGAAAAACAGCCTTTACAGTAGCTGCAAATTGCGCTACATGTCACAAGACTGAGTAACGCGCGGTTTGTAGCCAGCATGGAGCTGTTTGCAGTCAGACCTCCGGAATTTCAGTTTTCGGAGGTCTGATTTTGTATATGGCCAGTAATAACACACAGGAGTAGCAAACCATGTTCAAAAGTCTCGCAGGCCGGGCACTGATCCCGGTTGGAATAGCCGTTACCGGATTTGTCGTAGTCTGTTTTCTGATGTTGTATTCGGCAATAAAAAACATTGTCGATCGCGACAGCGCAGTGAATGCTACAAATCTGGCCGACACGGTTCTGAAATCCACCCGCTATGCCATGCTTAAGAACGATAACGAGATACTGACTACGATCATTCACAACGTCGGCCAGCAGAAGGGTGTCGAGCATATACGGATTTTCAACAAAAAGGGAATTGTCAACATCTCCACGCGACCAGAAGAGCTTAACCGCCAGGTTGACAAAACCGCCGAGGGGTGCATCATCTGTCACGCCGGAAAAGTTCCTGTATCCACACTCGGCAGGATGGAGCAGGTCCGGATTTTCAAAAACGGCGAGGGAGAAGAGACCATTTCCATCACGACGCCTATCTATAACGAACCTGAATGTTCAAATGCATCCTGCCATGTCCATCCCGCAGGCCAGAAGGTTCTGGGGACCCTGGACATAGGTCTTTCCAGAAAAGCGCTGTTGGAGTCCATGGCCTCGATCAGAAACCAGATGATCGCCTTTACCCTGATGATTCTGGTACTTACCGTCGGCGGCGTTACTGCGCTTCTGCTGAGAAGCGTCTTCCAGCCACTGCAGAAGTTAAGCCATCTGGCCATGCAGGCGGAAAACGACGAGCTTCCCGCGACACCTCCCACACACGTTCCGCGGGAACTTGACAGAATAACCCAATCTCTCTATAACCTGAGTAAGAAGCTGCGTGCGGCTCGTAATGGCACGAACACTCCGAATGACAGTATTAATCCTCCAAGCTGAGTATCCAGGCATAAACGGCAACAGGCTTAAAGCCGCCACCAGACCATCATGACGGAAAAGACCGATAACCAGCCGGCGCCAGGCGCAGCCACAGCCCAAAACCAGCGCGACTCTCTGCTTATGGAGATCAATGCGGACATCAAGCGTCTGTCCAGTTTCTCCAATCGCGGACTGCTGGCCATGTCGCTGTTCATGATTGTCAGCATGATGGCCTGGCGCGGTTTTCCCATGCTGCCTCATCCTGATGCAACAAGGGCTTTACTCGGTGCACCGCCCCCCGCCAACATGATCAACCTGGTGCTTCTGCTATACACATTTTCCGCAATCATACTCAGCCTGTCCCGCATGATGGCGGGCATCGAACACAAGAGCAGCTTTTGCCACGTCGGTTACCTGACCGCTTTTTTTCTGTTTTACCATTTTGCCAAAGCTCTGGACGACAACTACTGGGCTGTTTTCGGATCCGGCATAACAATTCTCAGCGTCGAGAGCTACAGGATATGGAGCTACTGTAAAGAAGCCATGTCCCGTAAACGTGAGCAACTGGAATTTGTAAAAAGAAACGGCAGGTTGCCGCTGGAGGAGTAGCCGGCAAGCCGGTCTGCAAACTTGATCCGGCTATCAGCAATCACGGCCTGCTCACCTTTTGCAGCCTGTTTTTCCAACCCGCCAAAAGCAGTATAGGCAAAACAGCCGGACATAATCATTTCGATCAGCTTTTCCCTAAATCTCCTTGACAAAACCCGGGGCACTTATTACCTTTGAATTGTTAGCACTCAAAGGTGTCGAGTGCTATTTTTTTGAGGTCTTGCCATGAACGTCGAACTTTCAGCACGTAGCAGACAGATACTGGAAGCAATTGTCGAAGACTACATTGCCACGGCCGAACCGGTCGGCAGCAGCGCCGTTGCGCGCCGTCACGCCATGACGCTCTCATCCGCCACGGTACGCAACGTAATGGCCAACCTGGAAGAGATGGGACTGCTCACCTCTCCGCACACATCCGCCGGCAGAATTCCTACTGAAAAAGCCTATCGCTTTTACGTTGATTCGCTGGTTGCGCTGCGGCAGGTCAGCCGTGATGAGAAGCGCCAGATCATACAGCATTGCAGAAAAGCCGGCGCCGGGCTTTCAGACATACTGAAAGAGACCAGCCGTACCCTGTCTCAACTCTCAAACTACATGGGTATCGTTGTCGCCCCCAGCTTCAACTCGGATGTATTCCGCCACATCGAGTTCATCCGCCTGGGCCATCGCAAGATCCTGGCCATACTGGTTTCCAGTAACGGAGCTGTCCAGAACCGCCTGATAGAAACCGATGAGGACCATGATCCGGAAGAACTGGTCAGAATGGGCAACTACCTCAACGAGATGATGCAGGGTTTGACGATCACCCAGGCACGTGAACGCGTTCTTTCGGAGATGAAGAACGAAAAAACGAAGTACGACCACCTCATGTCACGCGCCCTCCGAATCAGTGAACAGGCTGTTACCGTTGAAGGCGACGACGTCTTCGTGGAAGGACAGGCCAGAATACTCGATCAGCCCGAGTTCAGCGATGCGGCCAGAATGAAAGAGATCTACGAAGCATTTGAAAAGAAAGGGATCATTCTCCAGCTGCTGTCACGCTGCATGTCCGCGGATGGTGTACAGATCTACATCGGATCTGAAACATCCCTCAGCCGCTCGGCCAGCGTCAGCCTGGTAACATCCCGTTTCGTAACCAGCAGCAACACGGTCGGGATGCTGGGAGTCATAGGACCGACCCGCATGGGATATTCCAGCGTGATCCCGATCGTCGACTACACGGCAAGAATGATCAGCCGCCTGCTGAGTGAAGTATGACCGACAGACCACTAAACAGTAAAAGGACAAGATAGATCATGGAAACAAAGGACACTGTTGAACTTACCACCCAGGAAAACATACCCGCCGAAGACAGCAGCACTGAAACTGAAACCGGAGCACCAGCCTCTGTAGAAGAGCAACTGTTGGCCAAGGAAAAAGAGGCACGTGACAACTGGGACCGCTTCGTACGGGAACGCGCAGACCTGGAAAATTATCGCAAACGGGTCAATCGCGAAAAGGAAGAACTTCTCAACTACGGCAACAAATCATTGATCGAAGAGATCCTGCCGGTAATCGACAATCTGGAACGCGCCCTGGAACACGCCTCGGAAGATGGACTGGGAGCGGTCATAGAGGGAATCCGCATGACTCACGGCATGCTGCTGGCGGCTCTTAAAAAATTCAACGTAACCCAGATTGAAGCGGCAGGTGCTCCGTTCGACTCGGCCTTTCACCAGGCAATGGCCCAGGTACCGACCGATGAACATGCACCAAATACGGTGGTTGAGGTATTTCAAAAGGGCTACATGCTTAAGGACAGACTGCTGCGTCCGGCCATGGTTACAGTGGCAACCCCTGCAAAATAATTTTTTTCAGACCTTGTTTTTTAGAGAACTGATGAATACCTTCAGAATAGAGGAATTTCAAAGGAGGACTAATAAGTCATGAGTAAAGTAATCGGAATCGACCTCGGAACAACCAACTCCTGTGTTTCAATCATGGAGGGTGGTGAGCCGATAGTTATCGCCAACTCAGAGGGAAGCCGCACGACACCTTCTATGGTAGCCATCTCTGACAGCGGTGAACGACTTGTTGGCCAGCAGGCGAAACGCCAGGCCGTAACAAACCCTGAAAACACCCTGTATGCAATCAAACGACTGATCGGCCGCAAATTCGACTCGGAGGCGGTCAGGAAAGATATCGCCATATCGCCCTTTAAAATCGTCAAGGCCGACAACGGCGACGCATGGGTAGAAGTGCGTGGAAAACGTTATTCCGCACCGGAAATCTCGGCGATGGTCCTGCAGAAGATGAAAAAGACCGCCGAAGACTATCTGGGAGAAACCGTTACCGATGCGGTCATTACCGTGCCGGCTTATTTTGACGACTCCCAGCGCCAGGCCACCAAAGATGCCGGCAAGATCGCCGGTCTCAACGTTCTGCGCATCATCAATGAGCCGACCGCAGCCGCGCTGGCCTACGGCCTGGACAAAAAGAAAGATGAAAAGATCGCCGTATTCGACCTGGGCGGCGGTACCTTCGACGTTTCGATCCTGGAACTGGGCGACGGCGTGTTCGAAGTAAAATCCACCAACGGCGACACCTTCCTTGGCGGCGAGGATTTTGACCAGTCGGTAATCGACTGGATCGCTGACGAATTCAAGAAGGACCAGGGAATTGACCTGCGTGGCGACAAGATGGCGCTGCAGCGCTTGAAGGAAGCTGCAGAAAAAGCCAAGTGCGAGCTGTCAACCTCGATGGAGACCGACATCAATCTGCCTTTTATCACCGCCGATGCCTCCGGTCCCAAGCACCTGACACTCAAGCTGTCACGCGCCAAACTGGAATCGATCTGCGCCGACCTGCTGGCCAAACTGGACGGCCCCTGCCGCACCGCGCTCAAGGATGCCGGACTGTCAGCCAGCGACATAGACGAAGTAATCCTGGTGGGCGGCATGACCCGCATGCCGGCGGTACAGAAAAAAGTCGAGGACATTTTCGGCAAGACCCCCAGCAAGGGTGTCAACCCGGACGAGGTTGTCGCAATCGGCGCCGGCATCCAGGGTGGCGTACTGAAAGGCGACGTCAAGGACGTACTGCTGCTGGATGTAACCCCGCTCTCACTCGGCATCGAAACCCTGGGAAGTGTCATGACCAGGCTGATTGAGAAGAACACCACCATCCCCTGCCGCAAGTCTCAGACCTTCTCCACGGCAGCTGACAACCAGCCGGCAGTCTCAATTCACGTACTGCAGGGTGAGCGAGAGATGGCCCGTGACAACAAGACTCTCGGCAATTTCGAATTGAGCGGCATCCCTGCGGCACCACGAGGCATTCCGCAGATCGAGGTAACATTCGACATCGACGCCAACGGCATTGTACATGTCTCGGCCAAAGATCTCGGCACCGGCAAGGAGCAGTCCATTCGCATTACCGCATCTTCAGGACTTTCAAAAGAAGAGATCGACAAGATGGTTCGTGATGCCGAGGCCCACGCCGATGAGGACAAGAAAAAGCGAGAGGCGATCGAAGCCCGCAACCATGCCGACAGCATGGTTTACAGCACCGAAAAATCGCTCAAGGAATTCGGTGACAAGATCGATGCGGTTGAAAAGGGCAACATCGAAAACAAACTGGCCGAACTGAAAAAGATCATGGAAGGCGAAGACGCAGAGGCGATCAAAAAGGCCACTGACGAACTGGCCCAGGCTTCTCACAAGCTGGCCGAGGCGATGTATGCCAAGACGGAAGCGCCACACGCTGAGACGGACGCAGGAGCAGAACAGGCCGGCGCATCCAAGCCCAAGGACGACAATGTGGTGGATGCCGACTTTGAAGAAGTCAAGGACGACAAGAAGTAAACCGGCTGGACTGCCGGTGTGACACCGTAGGGACGGGTTTTGCAAACCCGCCCCTACATTCATTTTGAAACCAAGGGACTTGGAATTTACCGATGTACCAGGTTTTACGCTCAGATTTAGGTCAGATTTGTCATCCCTGATTGAGCAAAACCGCAGGCGTAGCAGGGCTACGCTGAGGATTTTGTGATTGAGGGGGTGGCAAAGATGCCCTGAAGATGAGTTGTAAGACGGTATATTGGTAAGTTCCGAGTCCCCAAAAGGAACCCGACTGTGGCTAACGCGGAAAAACGTGACTATTACGAGGTGCTCGGCGTACATCGCAACGCCTCTGAAACTGAAATCAAAAAAGCCTTCCGTAAACTGGCAATACAGTTTCACCCGGACAAGAACCCGGGAGACAAGGCGTCCGAAGACAAGTTCAAGGAAGCGACCGAGGCTTACGAGATACTGTCGGACGCCCAAAAACGCGCCCAGTATGACCAGTTCGGGCACGCCGGCGTATCCGGAGCCGGTGGGTATTCGGGAGGAGGATTTGGCGGTTTTGGCGCAGGCACTCCTTTCGGCGACATATTCGGCGACATATTCGGCGATATATTCGGAGGTGGCGGAGGAGGACGGGGCCGAGCCCAGGGAAGACGCGGCGATGACCTGCTCTACAACATGGAGATCAGCTTTGAAGAGGCCGCTTTCGGAGTCGAAAAGAAGATCGAGGTCCCGTTTGCCAAACGTTGTGGCACCTGCAACGGTTCTGGAGCCAAGCCGGGAACGGACCCCAAGGTCTGTCCTACCTGCCGCGGCGCCGGTCAGGTACGCTACCAACAGGGTTTCTTCAGCGTCAGCAAGACTTGCGGACAATGCAACGGTGAAGGCAAGGTTGTGGACAACCCGTGTCCCGATTGCCGTGGCAAGGGCAGTGTAAAAGACACCAAAACACTGGCAGTAAAGGTGCCTGCCGGAGTGGAAACCGGATCACGCCTGAAGCTTACCGGTGAAGGTGGCCAGGGCAAAGGTGGCCCTAACGGTGATCTGTACGTTGCCATCAGCGTTGCTGATCATGCCCTGTTCCAGCGCGAGGACAATAATGTGATTTGCGAGATTCCAATCAGCTTCATCCAGGCATCTCTGGGATGTGAGTTTGATGTTCCCACGCTGGATGGAAAAGTAGCGATGAAAATCCCTGAGGGTACCCAGTCAGGAAAGATCTATCGCCTGAAGGGCAAGGGGATCCCATCGCTGCAGGGATACGGGAGAGGTGATCAACTGGTTGTTATCAGGGTTGAAACGCCAACCAATCTCAACCGGAAACAGAAGGAGCTGTTAGAGGAATTTGCCAAAATAAGCGGCGAAGATGTCCATCCGATGAAAAAAGGATTTCTGGATAAAGTCATGGATTTCCTGACTTGATACAACGGAGCCCGCCTTGGCGGGCGCACTTATTTTCTTGCCTACAGGAATGTTATCTTTTAATATTCACGATCATATCTGCTAACCGGTCAGCATGGAGAGCGTTAAATGGATAAACAGCAGCTGGTCGAAAAAACCACCGAAACGTTACGTCCCTTCGAAACCGCCAATGTTATCAATACCATGCAGACACTGACCATCGAAAAGGTGTTCTCTCATCCCGCGGTTCTGTTTTTCATACTTGCGGTATTCTTTTTCGGGGTAATCAAGCGTTCAAAACCTGTGCTGCTGACATTATTCATGCTGATCGGCCTGATTATAATCCTGCGTTATGCCATGCCGGTTCCTGGTGACGAAATATCAATGAGATCAATGCTTCCCTTCATAGGAGGGGGCTTGGTGGTTGGCGGCGTAATCATCTATTTTTCACTCATAAAATCAGACTGAACATTTCCAAAGGACAAACAGACATATGAAAATAGACAAACGGGACTGGTTGTTTATAGGGTTGATTGTTTTGGTGCTCGGTATCTTTATCGGGATTTCGGGAAAGGAAAAAACAACCGTGGTGCCGAATAACGCAATGCACAAGATCGTCTACGACGCAGCCTACAAAAACGCTCCCGGCCCGGATGCGCCATTGTTCAAACGGACCTTTTTCAAGCCCGACAAGAAGGGGGCTGAAGTGTATTGCGAACCGTGCCACAAGGAAAAAGGGGTCCCCTTTCCTCCCAACCACCCTCCCAAGAACCGCTGTCTGTTCTGCCACAAGTTGAAACAATAAAAGAGGCCGCAGTCGCTGATACAGCCACTGCGGCCTCTTTTATTATGAGTAGCCATGGTGTATTTTCTACACCCCGCTAAATGGAAGCTTTCAGCTCACCCGGCTTCTGTGCCGGTTCCTGATCAGGACTGACTCCAACGGCAGCAGCATCAACAATATCGCCCGGTTCCTCCAGACTGACCCTCCCGATCCTGCCGGCCCGCAATTCCCGCAAGAAGGCTTCCGCCGCCCGGTGAACATCTATCCCACCACCGCTGACAAGGCAGCCCAATCGCCGTCCGATCATATCAAGCAGCGCTGATGGCGTTTCAGGCATGCAGTCCAGTTTATAGCGTTCAACAAGCATCTGATGATAACGTCGCATCATGAATTCCGCAGCGAACAGGCCGACGCAGGTATAATCCAGCGCACTGGCTCCGATTGCTCCACTGGTAGCAAGGCGGTATGCCACGTCCTGATCAGCCATATCCGGCCAGAGCACTCCGGGAGTATCGGAAAGAATGATGCCGTTGCGCAGGTCGATCTGCTGGGTACAGGTGGTAATGGCCGGTTTGTCGCCGACCTTCGCCATATTTCTGCCTGCCAGCGTATTGATAAGGGTGGACTTGCCTACATTCGGAATGCCGAACACCATTGCCCGCAACGGCCAACCGGGTCGACCACGATTCGGCGCCAAACGTTGGCAAAGCTTGATCAACTGTTTGGTTTCCGAGTGCTGTTTGGCAGATATCGGCAAAGCATGAACACCTTCCTCTTTCTCGAATTCACGGATCCAGGCCCTGGTAACGGCCGGATCGGCCAGATCATGCTTATTCAGCAACTTGATGCAGGGCTTGTTGCGCCGAATATCCCGCAGCTGGTGATTGGAGCTGGAAAATGGCAGACGAGCATCCAGCACTTCAATGACTACATCTATCTTGCGTATTGCTTCGGACATTTTCTCCAGAGCCTTGCTCATATGCCCCGGATACCATCTAATTGTCATGTGCGTATTCTTTCCAATTCGTTGTATGAAGATTCAGTTGCAGGAATAATAACACAAATCGAGAACCGGCTGGGTTGTTATCTGTGATTTTGCGGATATAAATACGATAGCGACGCATCGATCAAAATCATCCGGGTGTTAAAAATCGCGGGCACCTGAAATTCCGGTCGGGATGTTGGCATTATATGGACTCAAGCTGTTTTTTTATGTACAAATTATCAATTGCAAGTATATTTATGTGCATTACATTATGACCCGGCGGTAGCCGCTAAAACACACCCGGCAACATTTTCCGCATGAATTAGCTGCTGATCGTGGGAGTTTTACCATGAGACCCTTATCCGATGTAATTCAGAATCTTGGAGCCAATGATTCACCGGAAAGATTCAAACGGATCTACCTTCTACTGGCCTTTTCATGTCTGGTACTGATCCTTGCTTTGTCATTCACGGTCATATCCCGCCAGAACAAAAACAACCTGATCGAAGATGCCGGTTTTCACTCGGAAAAAATCGCAGCAGCGCTGCTTTCCAGTGAAAGCGATATAATCCAGACAAGAACAGTTGACGGCATCAGAACCCTTGCAATTGATGCATCCCAGATTCCATCTCTTGACCATAATATCAGGGTTTTCCTGCATCCCTTCAGTATCGTCAAAATCAAGATCTATAGCATGAGCAAGCGTATCATCTACTGCACCGATCAATCGCTGATCGGCAAATCGGACAGAAACAATCTGCGCCTTACCAATACCTTGGCCGGCAACCGCCAAACAAACATTAAAGACAGGCAGAGCGTCACAGATCTTGCAGACGAAAAGCGGTTGGAGATCGATGTGGCCGAAGTCTATGTACCGGTGCGTGACGAGCAGGGACAAATCGTGGGCGCCTTTGAGCTCTACAATGACATCAGTGACCTGAAAATCGGCTTCCAGAGGCACCTGACATCTTCACTGGCAACCATATTCATAGCACTGCTGTTTTTATCATTCGCATCGTATGTCGTGATAACCAGAGAATCCGCAGCCCTTCGCACCGCATACCAGCTGCTCGAAACCCTGGCCACAACCGATGCGCTGACCGGAATATACAACCGCAGGCAACTGCTGGCTCGTGCCGCTGAACTGTATTCCATGATGCAACGTTCACGGGACAAACTGACAGATGGAATCGGACTGGGAGTCGTGATGATCGACGTGGACTACTTCAAGATGGTCAACGATACCCATGGACATCTGGTGGGTGACAGCATCCTGCACGACCTGACCAGAAGAATCGAGACAGCCCTGCGGCCATACGACGTCTTCGGACGCTACGGTGGAGAGGAATTCATGATTTTTCTTCCCAACACATCCTGTGATGAAGCGAAGATGATCTCCTGCCGGATACTGAATGCAGTCAGCAGCCACCCCTGTTATGCCGGCGAACAGCCCATGACGGTAACAGCCAGTATCGGATGCACATGGACCGACGGCAGCGATGAAAGCCTGGACACTGTTTTAAGCCGGGTGGACAATCTGCTATACGAGGCCAAGCGCAACGGCCGAAACCAGGTTTTCTGCCAACCCTGAAATATTGGGCAATATTGGCTGCTAATAGAGCTCGTACCTCAACAAGCGGCATTCGATCGGCCCGTTGAACAGCACATAACGACGCGAGGCTTTCAGGCCGATATACTTCGCCAATTCCAGATTGCCGGTCAGCACAAATCCTGTCCACCCCCGGCACCGTTTTTTCATTATATCTCCGATCTGGCAGTACAGCTCCCTCAGATCGTCATCCACCCCCATACGCATTCCGTAAGGCGGATTGATGATAACCACCCCGCTGTCTCCCTGGGGCTGAAACTCCTGAAGGGCAGCGTGGAAGAAATGTACCTGCCCCTCCAGACCGGCCTTGGCAATATTGCGACCGGCCAACAGAAGCGCCCGATTGTCCAGGTCGTATCCGGTTACCAGGCCGGGTGGTACTTTCCTGACTCCAGCTTCAGCCTCTCTGAGCAAATCCCCCCACAATTGGCTGTCAAAATCGATCCAGCGCTGAAATCCGAAAGACCGTTGCAGGCCGGGAGGCATCCGTGCCGCCAACAGAGCCGCTTCGGCAGGGATTGTACCAGAGCCGCACATGGGATCGACCAGCGGAATGGAGCCATCCCAACCGGTCAGAGCTACAACTGCGGCAGCCAGTGTTTCCCGGAGAGGCGCCTCGTTGCGTTCGATACGATAGCCGCGACGATCGAGCGAATCACCGGAACTGTCCAGGCTGACGGTGCAGATGTTCTTGTGCAGATGAACATTGATGCGGACATCCGGCGAATCAGTATCCACATTGGGACGTCTGCCGCACACCTCGCGAATCCGGTCCACAACCGCATCCTTGGTCTTAAGCGACACGAAACCGGAGTGGGTCAAGACAGAATCCCGCAGACTGCTGTCAACCGCAATGGTCATCTCCGGTGTAATCAGCTCCGGCCAGTCGATCGCAAACACACCGGCATAGAGTTCATCCGGCCCTTTGCAGGGAAACACCGCCAGTTGCACCAACACACGACTGGCTGTACGCAACCAGAGGTTGGCGCTGTACAGTCCGGCACGGTCGGCAATAAAGGCGACCCCGCCTTTCCCAGGCCTGATATCACCAACCCCCAGTTTCTCCAGTTCAAGTGCCGCCATTTCCTCGGCACCGCGCGGGACGGCGGCAAAACAGGTCATCAAAACGTCCGGCTTAGGCAGCTTTGCCACAGCTTTCCGCGAAACATTCTCAGCTGCGATTACAGGAGACCGGGCGCCTTCCTCTATGCGGTTGTTGGCCGAACGTCGACCGGGCCTCAGAATATGCTTCTTTTCGTTCATCAATGTTCCCCGACTTCTTTCTTCCAGATATCCGTAACAATCCGCCTGGTTTCTTCCGGCGAACCGCTGTTATCGATCAGAATCCTGCCGTAAGCGGCTTTTTCCGCCAAAGGCATCTGGCTGTCAATTATCCGCCGCGCCTCTTCCAGGCCGATTCCATCCCTTGCCATCAACCGTTCCAGCTGGATCTCAGACCGCAGGGTCACTACCCATATTTCGTCAACACGATCAACAGAGCCCGCTTCGATCAAAAGAGGAGCCATATACACAAGCACAGCATGTCCAGCAGCTATCTCCCTGGCAATACGAGCCTCGCCCAATCGTCTGATTTCCGGATGCAGTATGCCTTCCAACATGCGCCGTTTTTCGGGATCGCCGAAAATCAGGGCTCCCAGGCGCTTGCGGTCCAGCGTTCCATCTGCTGCGATAACATCATCTCCGAATGTTCCTGCTACACGTGCAAGCGACGGACTCCCAGGCGACACGACCTCGCGAGCCAGCTGATCTGCGTCAATCACAGGGACGCCAAACTCTTCCAGAATACCGGCGACACTACTCTTGCCACTGGCAATACCACCGGTTAGCCCAATTATCCTGACACCGGGGTGAATCACCTGAGCGCCTTCAACTCGTTGTAGGCGCGCCTGAAATTGACATCAAAAAAGACTTTGTAACCCGGCATGTTTTCGTACTGCGGCAGCCTGAACTGGCGCTTGGCAGCCTCAATTTCCAACCCCATGCTGATCAGTCGCAGAACTTCCGTAGTGAATTCCCGGAAGAACGTCTGGAATCGCTGAATTCCATCGGCATTGGTCACAGCCCCCAATCCGGGAACTACAATAGCGGCATCAATGCCGGACATGATTTCCAGGCTGCCGATCCAGTCGCGAAAGGAACCGTCCCCCATATAACCGGCCACGTCATTGAAAAACAGATCCGAGGCGAACAGAATCCCCTCCTCCGGCAGATACACGAACAGATCCCCCTCGCTATGCCCCCGTTCGGTGGCACTGATCACAATCAGGGTATTGCCCCTCTTCATGGTCAGGCCACGATCAAAGAACGTAACCTGGTTCTTGATCTGACGGAATTCGCTCCTGAGCGCCTGCCAGGTCGGTCCTGATGCAATAATCTCGGCATTGGCCGGCAGGTCGAAATCGATATGGTTGAAACCGCGATGATGGTGTGTCAGGATTATGTAACGGACCGGAATCGGAGTCAGCGTATTTACGAATTCCAGCAGTTCTCTGGTTGTTTCCGGAACGAAATGAGAACCGGCCAGAATCACCTGATAATTGGTAATGATGATAAGACTGTTACTGGCAGCCTTGCCTCCAGGTTCGGCAATCGCGGCGTAGATATTATTTCTGACTTTCTGGAACTTGAAATTGGCCGCCGAGGCTGTTATGGGCAGCAACATCAGTAACACTATGATCAGCAGAATTCGCTTCATCACGATCCTCCAATTTGCCATCCTAGCAGAGCAGCGGTGAAATTGACAGATTTTTGGCTTGAGTTGAAGCGGTAAATAGTGTACTTGTTTTGATCTGCGGTTGCATCTGCAGGCCGTCATGCGGGCGGTTAGCTCAGTTGGATAGAGTACAGGCCTCCGAAGCCTGGGGTCGCTGGTTCGAATCCAGTACCGCCCGCCAATACGACATCAGAGCGCCAGAGGTTAAATCTCCGGCGCTTTTTCATTTGCGGAACAAACAGACGAAACGATTGTAGGAAGCCTGTTATCGTGCTAATTTGGTAATTTATAAAATAACGCCCTGAATTCACCAGTTGTGGAAAATAGTATGTTCCTGCATATCCACCGCAAAATAATCGAGATATTTTCTCCCAAAACCCCGGCGACCATACTGCTGTTCAGCCTGTCGTTCCTGATTATTCTCGGCTGGGTCGACCTGATCACCGGTGACTACTCCCTGATAATATTCTACCTGATTCCGGTTTCACTGGTGGCCTGGTTTGTCGGCAATCGCAGCGGAATTCTGTTCTGCTTTCTTTCTGTAACAATACGGGTAATCATCGACGAAAGCCAATCAACCTTCAGCTTCAGTCATTCCATGCTGCATTACTGGAACGATCTGATCGAGTTCATTTTCCTGCTTATCATGAGCACACTGTTCTCTGCGCTCAGGAAGAATCTCAATACCGAAAAGGAGCTTTCAAGCCGGGATCCGCTTACCGGCGCCCTGAACCGGCGTTCCTTTTTTGATCTGGCCGAGTATGAAATCAATCGGTCGCACCGCTATGAACTTCCCTTTACCGTAGCTTATATTGATCTGGACAACTTCAAGTTGATCAATGACCAGTTCGGGCACCGGGTCGGCGACCAACTCCTGACAACAGTAGTTTCCACTTTTCGATCCAATATCAGGAGCACTGACATCCTGGCCAGGTTCGGCGGCGATGAATTTGTAATACTGTTGCCCGAGACCAGCGGCGAAGCGGCCATGATGTTTCTGAGAAAAATGCACGGCCATCTGGATCAGGTAATGGAGCAGAACCACTGGCCGGTAAGCTTCAGCATCGGAGCGGTTACCTACCTCAAGGCCCCGGTGAGCGCTGACGAAGCTATCCAGAGAGCAGACGAACTGATGTACCAGGTCAAGCACAGCGGCAAGAGCAGGCTGCTGCACGAGGAGATTTCGGAGGGAAACAATGGCTAAGGGAAACTTTGAAATAACGGACCTGATTGCGCCGCTGATGCTGCGCATACCGCTGGGACTGATTTTCATGGCTCATGGTTCACAGAAACTGCTGGGACTCTTTGGCGGACAGGGACTGACCGGAACCTTTAAAACCTTTGAGGAGAAGATGGGCATACCGCCGATTTTCACCCTGCTGGCAATCATTGCCGAATTCGGCGGCGGCTTCGGGGTGCTGACCGGATTCCTGACGCGGCTCTCAGCTGCCGGAATCTCGGCGGTCATGCTGGTGGCAATCTACAAGGTACACTGGATAAACGGCTTTTTCCTCAATGCAGGCTGCCTGCCGGGCCGCGGACACGGCATCGAATACAACATCGCCCTGTTGGGAATGGCGCTCTATCTGCTGCTCTCAGGCGGCGGCAAATGGTGCCTGGACCGGCTGGTGTTCAGATCTTAAGTCTTTCACAAAGGCGGGCCTGCCCGCCTTTCGATTTATTACAAGGAGTAACACCAGTGGAATTGTATAACACCGAAGAAGTCGAAAAACGCCGCACCTTTGCCATCATCAGCCACCCCGATGCCGGCAAGACCACCATCACCGAAAAGCTGCTGCTGTTTGGCGGCGCGATCCAGCAGGCCGGAGAGGTGCGCGCCAGAAAGAGTGCACGCCATGCCACATCCGACTGGATGGAACTTGAAAAACAGCGCGGCATTTCAGTAACCTCATCGGTGATGAAATTCACCTATGATGGCTGCGAGATCAACCTGCTGGATACCCCCGGCCATAACGATTTCTCCGAAGACACCTACCGGGTGCTGACTGCGGTGGACTCGGTACTGATGGTGATCGACTCGGTAAAGGGGGTCGAAAGCCAGACCAGGAAGCTTCTGGAAGTATGCCGTCTGCGACACACTCCGATCATGACCTTCATGAACAAACTGGACCGCGAAGGGCAGGAACCGTTCGAGCTGCTGGATGATATTGAAAAGAACCTGAACATGCAGACTGCGCCGATCACCTGGCCGATCGGCATGGGGAAGCGTTTCCGGGGAACTTACCACCTCTACACCAAGGAACTAACATTTTTCGACCCTGAATCGGCCGACGGCGTCGGCGAGATCCTGACTGTTACCGGCCTGGACGATCCGCGACTGGACGAACTGCTGGGAAGCCAGGTCGAGGAACTGCGAAACGACATTGAACTCCTGGAGGGCGCCGCCCATCCGTTTGACCGGGAAGCCTACCTGGCCGGCCGTCAGACGCCGGTGTTCTTCGGCAGCGCCATTAACACCTTCGGCGTGCAGCAGTTACTGGATGCATTTGTCGAATACGCTCCGCACCCGCTCCCACGCGAAACCACCAGCCGCGCCGTATCGCCATATGAAGAACCATTCAGCGGTTTTGCCTTCAAGATCCAGGCAAACATGGACCCCGCCCACCGGGACCGGATCGCATTCTTTCGCATCTGCTCCGGCAAGTTCACCCGTGGCATGAAGGTTCGCCACGTGCGCCTGGGACGGGAAGTCCAGATCGCCAATGCAACAATCTTCATGGCCCAGGACCGCACCAATGTCGAGGAAGCCTGGCCGGGCGATATCATCGGCATCCACAACCACGGCACGATCAAGATCGGCGACACCTTCACGATGGGTGAAGAGCTTAAGTTCACAGGCATTCCCAGCTTCGCGCCAGAACATTTCCGCAAGGTACGCCTGCTGAACCCGATGAAATCCAAGGCGCTGGAAAAAGGATTGGTGCAGTTGGCCGAAGAGGGAGCCACCCAGGTTTTCAAGCCGCTGATGGGCTCAGACTGGGTCATTGGTGCTGTCGGACTGCTGCAGTTCGAGGTGGTCATGCACCGCCTTGAACATGAGTACAGCGTCAAGGTGGCTTTCGAACCGGTCAGTTATGTCACCGCCCGCTGGGTGACCGGAGAGAAAAAACAGATCGAGGAGTTCGAGAAAAAAGAAGCCATGCACGTCTATATCGATGGCGAAGGCAAACTGACCTACATGGCCGGCAGCCAATGGCGTCTGGACAACACCATCGAAAGCTGGAAGGGATTGGAGTTCCACGAAACCAGTGAACACAGCTGAAAACATGGCCATCGGCAAAGAGCAAAAACAGGCGACAAAACAGCGCCGGAGATCGTTCCAAGCATCCTGGAATGCAATCTGGCGCTTCTCGTTCCATCATTTTCCTCAAATTCTTCCCGGAGTACATCCTCTGCTCGCACCACTGATCATGTTCCGGCTGAAACGGCGAGGCTTTTCAAACTGCCGGGTAGAAGTTACCGGCAGCGGCCTGGTTGTGCATGCCGTAAAATAGTATCCAGCAAGCAATTCTGTTATTACAAACTGTTTTCCACACATCCGCATCCCTCCATTATAATAAACTGGCAAAAAACCTTCACATTGGAAAGAATCTTTACAATCTGCTCAAGCCCTTAATTCATAGGCCTTCACAGACCATAAGCCCGAATCTGTAAATATACCTGCATACTGCATTTTCAAACGTAATGCCCCGCACTTGCCAACCCAGGCCAAACAGGCCAATAACCACCTGTTATTACAAACATTATATTTCGCTCCAAGTCAAACCTCTTTTGGCATTATCCATGTAATGCAAATGTAACAACTTTCAACTGACACGACTCGATGTGTCAGCCACCGGAATGCCGGGAAGAACAACCATTCCTGATCCGTTCCAATGGCACCCGAACATATCCGGCAACATTCATGAAGCACAGCACCTGCATCAACTGCTGAGAATGATGCAATAAGGAATCAGCCGTGATCATTTCTAACATCAATGGAAGTTCATCCCTACCACATCTGCTTGTTGTTGAAGATGAACAGGATATACGCCGTATGGTATCGCTATATCTGAGGAAGACCGGTTATGCTGTCAGTTCCGTTGAAAGCGCAGAAGCCGCCTACGGAATGTTGGAGACAAACTCATATGATGCGATTGTGGCGGATGTAATGCTGCCGGGCCAGGACGGCATAGAACTTCTTGGCCGCGTTCATCGCATCTGGCCTGAAACTCCCGTGATTCTTATGACCGGCTATGCCCAGCTGCAGATGGCGATCAATGCCGTTAAAAACGGCGCCTTCGATTTTATCCATAAACCGTTCGAACTGGATCAGCTTTTGAAAATCATCAATCGGGCGATTGAGTACACAAAACTCTACCGGATTGAAAAAAAGTACCGCGACGAACTTGAAGAAACAGTGTCAAGTCGCACTCTGGAACTGAAAAATGCAATGATCGAGCTGGACTATCTGCGGGCCGAGCTATTAAGGGTTACTGCGGAAAAAAACAACTTCATGACCAACATCTCCCATGAGATGCGCACACCCATGAACGGGGTCATAGGAGCGCTTGACTTGCTGGCGGATGGAACATTGGTCGGGACCCAGGCGGAATACCTTGAAATGGCCCGGCAAGCAGCTAACAACATGCTGGCAATGATCAACCAGCTACTGATGTTCAAAAGTGTTGCAAACCTGGCGTCCGGAACTTCCGCCTGTTATGACCTGATAGATCTGAAAAGCTTTCTTGACGCCTGCATTGCCAGAATTCAAGACAGATATATCGATAAGGGACTTTATCTGAAGTTGCGGATTGCCGACGAAGTCCCCGCTAGAATATGGATAGACAAGGAGCAGCTCTCGCGATTATTGGAAATCCTGCTTGATAACGCGCTGAAATTCACCGAAACAGGAGGGGCGCTGCTTGAGGTTTCCAGAGTGGAGTCTGCCAATGGCGGCATTCTATTGGAATTTTCCCTTACCGATAGCGGCATCGGCATTCCGGAGGGTATGCTGGAAAGAATTTTCGAACCATTTGTCCAGGTGGATGATTCCCTCACCCGGAGCCGCAGGGGAACCGGGCTCGGACTTTCAATCGCCAGGCAGTATGTCCAGCACCTGAACGGCAAGCTGAGGGTCGAACAGGTCGATAGTGGTGGCAGCAGATTCGTGGTGACCATGGGAGTAGTTGATCTACAGACATGAGCAATCTTGCGAACTGAATATTACCGTTTGATCTCACCGTGCCGCCGTATCAACGTACCCGCTCCCGATGGCTGTAAAGGGTAGTTCCAGGCCCAGTTCCGGAACTTCCTTGGATATCCAGGCGATGAAGGTGTTGCTGTTCGGGCCGGGGAAGGCTTTGTATGTATCCGGCCAGGGATAGCTTCTGGCAGCCTTGTCAACCTCCACAATCAGCCTGTCCACCCCCGCTCCACGGAATTCCCTGAGCAGACGCGGACGTTCTCCGAACCAGTAACGGTCAGGCAGGTCTTTTTCAATCCGCACGACCGGCAAACCACGGCGCTGCCGCCAGCCGATCACTTCATAGACCGTGTAGGAAGTTTCGTTGGTCGCTTTTACCGAAATCCAGGTATGTATCGCGAACCAACCACGCCACCCCCAGGCGGGAGCGCCGTAGACATGGATTACCCCCTCGCTGGTTGTCGCCGGGGAAGGGGCAATTCCGGCCGGTTCACGGCTTGCAGTACGCCAATCCCCGGCACTGCAGCCAGCCAGGACCAGAAATATCACGAGAAACGGTAACAGTTTGCGCATGAATTAAACAGCCCCCCGGCACCAGACCTGCCCCTGACCATCAATCAAACTGGCTTCCCTTGCTGAGACAATCAGTTTTCATCATCACCGCCAGCCCACAGGGCAAGCCACTGTTCCTGCGGCGTCCGACTGTCTCCATACTGCACGAGCACCCCGTCCTCCCTCTGGTAGGAACATGACCAGCCCGGCTTGTCTGCCCCGAAAAAAGTCGGATACTCATGAGGATAATCAATGGCCCTGTAAGGAGCGGAATAGGTCCCATCATCCTTGGGTGGCGGACAACGGTCGTCACCGGCATACCAGTTGTTGTCGGCTCCATGGGCCTGCATTGCAGCAAACATAACGAAGAATAAAACAAACACAAACTTTTTCATGTTCAGCTCCTTGTGAAAGCAGTCACGTCCATTATCAGATTACCATTTTTGGATATTTTTGGCAGCTCCCTAATCGCAAAATTCCGGACTGATGATTCGCATTAACCTCCTCTGGTATGATATCATTTTCAAATATCGAACAATTTTACCGTCGAAAGGATGGATTTCAGAATGCGGCATTGTCATGAGTCACCACCCGGCCAACTGCTGCTGGCAATCCGTCAGTTCAACAGCGGGCAATGGTTTGAATGCCATGAGACGCTGGAAGAGTTATGGCTCGGCGAAGAGGGTGAAGTACGCAGTTTTTTCCAGGGAGTGCTGCAGATTGCGGTGGCCCTGCATCACAGGCGTAACGGGAACTACGGTGGCGCGATCAGCCTACTTAATGGCGGAGTAAAGCTACTGGAACAGGTATCCGGGGCCTGCATGTGGGTAGACTTGGCCAGATTGGTCAGGGATGCGAACCGGATGCGTGAAGCCTTGGAAGAGCTGGGGCCGGAGCGGATCGACGAGCTGGACCCGACGTTTGTCCCGCGCCTGCACACGGTGTCAATCCTGCAGGATCTTCCTGGCATAGGCCAAAAGGAATAGCGGCATCAGCACGGTCCCCAGCAGGGCCTCCGAACAGAGCAGCAGCTTGGGCCAAGTGCCGACAAGGTCCGGGGCGTTGCCGAAACCTAGCGTCGTGAACGAGATCACCGAATAATAGAGGCCGTAACCGATACTTGTAAAAAGATCGTGCAGTCTGTTGACACGGAAATGCAGGGCAAATCCGCCGCCCCAGAGCAGTATGATGGCCAGCACGCTGATCAGCGGGCGCTTCCACTTCAGACCGTAACCGAACATAAGGTCCTTGAAAAACCACTCGAAGAACTCGCTTATCGGATTTTGATGCAGCACATGCCGGCGGCAAACCATCTCCAGGTACTGGTATTCGTCCGCTTCCAGGTAGTAACCATGCGCCTTGAGCAGGGAGCGTATCTGCGAATTGACCTCGGCGGCGCGCAACCAGACCGGAAAGAGTTCCACAATGTACCAGTCTTCCCCTTCGTTTTTGGCCTCCCTGCGGGCCGGCTTGCTCCGCTCGGCTTCGAGCAGCTCCCCCGGCCTGCCGAAGCGGGTCAGATGATTGATGCGCATCGCACCCAGCGACGCCTGCGCCATGAACGCTCCATCGAATACAGCAGCAAAACAGACGGCTCCGTCAAAGCTGGCATGGCGCAGACGGGCCTGATCGAAACGAACCATGGTGCAGTCGGCGTTTTCAAACACTGCATAATCGCAAAGCGCCCCCTGGAAACCGGCAAAATGGCATTCAGCCCCCGCGAACGAGGCTTTTTCGCATAATGTGTCTTCAAAATGGGTTTCGAAACAGCGCGTCCCTTCGAAACTGGCATTGCTCAGATCGGCCCCCTCGAAACGGACGTTTTCCAGAAATGCGCCGCACAACACTACTCCGCGCAGATTGGCGCCGCGCAGGTCCCAGGCTCCCCTGATCTCGTAACGTGACTCCTCAATCTCAATCGCCAACGGCAGCCCCAGCTGCTGCAGCTCCTCCATCAGAGAGGCAAAGAGCTCTTCGCACTCTTCACTCCAAAAGTCGTGTAACTTGGCGCGCCATGATTCCACATTTCCGGCCGTCCCAACCCGGTCGAAAGCTCCGGCTGCCAAAGCAGCAACTGTTTCGAGCCGTAGCTGCAGCAGTTCTTGAAACGTTTTGCATCCGTCCCGCTCCGTTACGGAGCCGTTGTCAGGGGAACGCAGAGGATCATTCCAGCGCCCACGCAATTGCTGCAACTGTTCACTGCTGTAGCGCATTGTCAGCCTCCACCACGCTGCCTGACCTGTCACGCACCTTATACCTGACCGCCAGCATGGTGACATCGTCGGACTGGGGAGCGCCATTGGCATGCAGCTGAACCTCGGCCCGAATGAAGTGAATCATATCCGCCAGATTCCCTGACGGGCTCCGTTTCAGGGCATCCAACAAACGGGCTTCGCCATAAAGCTCCGCTTCGGGACTCTTGGCCTCGGTAACGCCATCGGTATAGAGAAACATCGTGTCTCCCGGCTGGAGCGTCAGGGACTCGCATTCGTAGACAGAATCCGGGATTGGGCCCAGTACAAATCCGGCCTTGGGGGCCATATAGGTGAAACCGGCCGGCCCGCTGACCAGCGGCGGATTGTGGCCGGCATTGGCGAATTGCACCTCGCCGCTACGGGTGTCGAGGATGGCGCAGAAAACCGTGACAAACATGCAGTTTTCGTTGTCAGCCGCCAGGATATTGTTGACGGCGCCCAGTATCAGCTCGGGAGCCCCAAGACGCTGGGCCTCGGTCTTGAGGAGGGTCTTGGCCACCATCATGTAAAGCGCCGCCGGCACCCCCTTGTCGGCCACGTCCGCAATCAGGAAGCAGAAACGGTCCTCATCGATGAAGAAGAAATCATAGAAATCCCCCCCGACCTCCTTGGCCGGATCCATCGAGGCAAAGATGTCGAACTCGCTGCGATCCGGAAAGGGGGGGAAAATCCGCGGCAAGAGGCCGGTCTGGATTTCGGTGGCCAGACGGAGTTCGCTCTGGATGCGTTCCTTGGCGGCGGTGGTCTCGGTCAGCTCCCGGATATACTCCTTGAGTGCCTCTTTCATGGAGACAAAGGCCTTGGTGAGTGTTCCCACCTCGTCCCCGGAACAGACCGGAGGAAGCTCAGCGTCGAAATTCCCGGAAGCTATCACCTCGGTTGCCTCTGCCAGCGCATGCAGCGGGGTGGTGATGGAACGCGCAATTGCAGCCACCGCTGCCGCAAGCAGCAGGATTCCGGCGAACAGCATTAAAGCGACGGTCATGGTCAGCGAGCGTATCCCGGCAAACAGCTCCGCCTTGGGGAACACTACCGCCAGCGTCCAACCGGTTGAAGAGACCGGTGAGTAATACATCCAGCTGTCCACCCCCCTGGTGTCGGTGTAGGGTATGAATCCGGACTCGCCACGGATCATCCTGCGGCCGATGTCGCGCAGAATCGGGTTATTGCGGGACTCGGCCAGGCTGAAGATGGTTTCGTTCATGATCATTTCCTTATCGGGATGGGTCAGTATGGTCCCGTTCCTCGACAGCAGGAAACTGTAGCCGGTTTCAAGCACTTTGATCGAACTGACGATTTCGGTTAACCAGTTTAGCGAGACATCGCTCACCACTATCCCTCGAAAACGCCGTTTATCACCGACCCCATCATAAACCGGAACCGAACAGGAACTCATCAGCGCTCCGCCGCAGCCCTCGTCGATATACGGCTCACTCCACTCCTTTTTCCCCAATTCCTTCGGTATTTGGTACCAGTCGGAGGTGGGGTTGTGAAACTCATCGTCAGGAGTAGGAACTATCTCTCCCCCCTTTCTGTAGAAATATGGCTCAAGCGGTCGTGACGCAGCTGCGGCATCCGGTTCAAAGGCCACGCCGGCGCCGTATATTTCCCGGTTGCTCTCCAATACGTCCCTGATCAGCCTCTTAAGCGAGTTATCAGTGTATTTGCCGGTTTCCAGGGAGTGGGCCATGCCCTCGGTGGCCTTGCCGATGGATACCAGCGCCGCCTCCACCCTGTTTACCGACGAGAGCACGAGGTTACGGGCATCGTCCTTCAATTCGCGCTCCAGCAAAAGACGTGAACTGTAATAGAAATACCCGATGGTTACGGCAAATATCAGGACACAGCACAGCGTGATAACAAGGATTAGTTTTTGGGCGATGCTCCTATTGGCGCACATTTGATCTCCGGATAAAATCGTCGTACATTGGTACGGACCGGACCACTCCACTACCGAGAAGTTCCGCGCTGACGCTCTGATAGTCAGATGGCTTCAGCTGTCCCATCACTTCAGCGGCATTTCCGGGAAGGATCAGTTCCCGCATCTTCTCCAGCATCCATTTCTGGTGAGCCCGGTTAGCCGGAATGCCGGCCTCTTTCATATATCTCAGGACAATCTCCAGCGCCTCATCAGTGTGATCAAACGCGTAGCGCCACCCTTCCAGCGAAGCCTTGACAAAAGCGTCGGCAAGGGCCGGATCCTTGCGGCAGGTTTCCTCAAGCGCGTAGAGGCCGTCCTCTGGAAAATTTATGCCGTGTTCATGCAGGAAAAACAGATTCAGCTCTTCATGATTGATCCCGGAATTGATTATGGTGTGATACTCGTTGTACCACATGGCGGAGGTTGCATCGATCCCGCCGCGCAGAAAGAGGTTCACGGTGTAGGACTGGGGAATCTCCCGTACCTGCAGACGGTATTTCTTCAGGAAAGCCTGCAACGGCACGGCAAAATCGCCCCCCCACAACCCGACCTTCCTGCCGCGCAGGTCCGCCGGCGACGCAATTCCGCTGGATTTCCTGGCCACCAGCATCAGGGACGATTTCTGAACTATTTGCGCCAGGTTGGTCAACCGGACTCCGGCGGAATACTGCTGAATGGCTGTGCCGAGCCAGAGCACGGCAAAGTCTGCCTTGCCGCTCTTGAGGAACCGGGAGGGTGACTGCTCCGGACCGCCGGGAATTATGGTCAGGTCAATGCCATGCTTGCGGTAGATACCTTTGTTCAACGCAACGTAGTAACCGGCAAACTGTGCCTGGGGAGACCAGAGCGGGATCAGGGAGGCCTTCTTCAGCGCGGCCGGAGCGGCATCGGCCGGAACCGGGGAAAAGGTGAAAGCCATAAGGATCAGGATCAGCAGCAGGAGTGAAGATATTGATAAAGCAACCATCCGCTCCGGAGGCGAACCATTATCCGACCTGACAGGAGTTTCACAATATACGGGAACATTTTTCAACATGAGTTCATGCTCCTCAGGCCGGATAGCGGTTGTTCCAGTCATTCAGACAGACCCTCTCGGGGTTGAACCTTTGTGGTGGAGGCGCCGGCCTGGAGTCCGCATATCCGACTGCAACCAGGGCAAACGGGAGCACCGTTCCGGGGAGATGGAACATCCCGGCCAGAGCGTTCATCCGCTCCCGTTCGGGATAGACTCCGCACCAGACCGCGCCCAGCCCCATGGCATGGGCCGCCAGCAGCATGTTCTGGGTGGCGTTGGAACAGTCCAGCGGCCAGTTGCCGGGCGCCTTCTCAAGACTGGTATCCCCGCAGACCAGTATCGCCAGAGGAGCGCTGTTTAGCATCGCCGCATAGGGGTGCGCCCGCATGATCTGCCCGAACAGGCTCCGGTCGTTAATGACAATGAAGCGCCAGGGCTGTTCGTTCATTGCCGATGGCGCATACATGGCGGCCTTGAGCAGAGAGTCGATCTTTTCCAGCTCGACCGGCTTGTCCAGGTATTTGCGGATACTGCGACGGCTGCAGATGGTTTCCAGCATATCCACGACATGCTCCTTTATGTGTTTGTCACGAGCGGGCGATTGGCCACCAGGATATTGCGGTTGCGGCCATCCGTATACTCGTAGCTGAAATCATCCACACCTTTCAGCACCAGGAAAATTCCCAGGCCGCCAATGGAACGCTCCTCCAGCGGCAGACAGAGGTCATCCTCATCCGGCGCTGCCTGGCTGCGCGGATCGAATGGGATGCCGGTATCTTCCAGAACCATGGTCAGGGAGGAATCGCTCAACACTCCGCTCAGGTTGATCTCCCCGCTCCGGCCGGCCTCTTCATAGCCGTGGGTGATAATATTGGTGGCGATCTCGTCCACGGCAAGCCTCATGCCGTAGGCGGCTTTGGTATCAAGCCCGGCCTCGGTGGTCGCGGCCACCACGTATTTTCCGATCTCGTCCAGTGAATCCAGTGTGGCGGGCAAGCATATTGGTTTCATAACAACCCCTTGCTGGAGGCGCATTTCGGTAAAGACTTTCCACATCCCCGCAAGCGGGGAGAGAATTTATCTGTCAGGCGTCGGCGTAGGTATCCTGAATATAGACGCTGTGGTGAAAGCCGCTCATCTCCAGTGTCCCCAGCACCGGCCCCTGGCTGCCAATAACGTATATATCCACCTTGGCCCCCATCTTCTGCTTGGCGAAGATCAGTACACGAAGTCCGGCGCTGGCCAGAAACTCCAGGTCCTTCATCAGCAGCACCAGTCGTGTAGGAGACTGGACGGCGGCCTGTTCAATGACCTCCTTGAAGCGGGGGGCCGAACTGGCATCCAGGGAGCCTGTCAGGGTGATTTTGGCGATACTGTCGGTCATTGCAAGTTGCGCGTCGAATGCCATGTAATTCTCCTTTTTGTTGGATGATAGTGAGTTGTTCAACTCTGTACAGGAACCTCATAACTCCCCCTGCCCGCCTCTTCGTAACGAGCAGGAGAGGTTATCAACTCCCCCCCTTAGTTTAAGGGGAGGCTGGGAGGGGTTAGATTTTTCTCTTCAGTTTTTCCCGCCGGCTCCGGTTTGATGACATTGGGAACCCCTTCGGCCCCCAGGTAGAACACCGCCAGCCTGACCGGCTCGCTCCCGCTGTTCCTGCCGTTGTGCAGCGTGTTGACCACCTCGATGATTGCATCCCCGGCTTTGAAAGCAAGCTGTTTATGGTCTTCAAGTTCGACCGTCAGGTTGCCGGACACCACATAGGCATAGACCGGCACAGGGTGTTTATGCCAGCCGGTTTCAGCGCCCGGCGCCAGCTCCACGGTCATGGCGGTCACCTCGGCCTTTTCGGTCTGCGGGTAGCTGATCTTCTGGCCGTTGCCGGTTACGGTGGTTTTTGTCAGCACTTTTGCCGTCACTCCGGAGTTGTAGTCGGCTGAAAATGCGGAGGGCACTATCAGCAATAGTCCGATCATCAAGAGGCTGGCAGCGTGGATTCTTGGTGTGATGGTTGAAGTCATTTTGAACTTTCCTGGTTTTTGAATTTGGTTTTGTGGGGTGTAACGCGGCTGAGGGTGATAGGGTTCACCGGTCTTCCCGATGATTTGATGCGGCCCATTTCCCTATGGCAACCCGTCTAGATTTTCCGAACCACTCCTCGCCAAACTCTTTTGAGATTTGACGATTGTATGCATACACTACAGTGAACCATCCATTGTGTTGTGCCCAGAAGAAATTTAAAGGATTGCCTTGCAAATCTTGGTCTCCCTCCAATGGGAAATTATGCAAATATGGTTGAAAAATGTCATTTACACAGATGCTCACTCTGAACCGGTTCCTGTTCCCAAAGTTCTGGCCCATAAGCATGTCTTTGAGTTCTTGGGGAACCTTTATTCTGTTATCATTTAATTGACAACCAAACGCCTTAATGAAGTAGCGGAAAAGGTCCTGTTGTTGTTTCTTCGCGCGATTCTTTCCAAATACCAGGTTTGTACTTAAGCATAACGTTTTCTTCAACTTGCTAAAATCATCCCTTATGTAGTTCGCAAACCGCTCATATGCGTGATCGTAAAGCTGTGTTCTCTCGTTGTTGCATTTTGCGCATAAGTTCTTGCGATACTTCAAAGAATCAGAATTTGCCCCTTGGATTACACTCTTTCTACCATTGTTGTCAAAGTCTGTCTTGACTATCCCTTGGAACGATCTTTTGCCAAACATCTGAGTCACATCAGTTCTCTTTATCTGATGTTCTCCTGTGTTAGCTGTACTACCGCAAATCCAGCATATATTTGTCTTGTTCTTAATTGGCATGTAACTCGTTATTCATCTCAAGCTGAACCTGGTGACGGGGACCTGCCTTTAAACTCCCCCTCCCGCAAGGGGCGGGGGAATTTTGTAATCGCAAGAAGAATCGTTACCTTGCCACCAGCACGACCACCGAATAGGCCTGCACCAGAAAATGCCCCTGGTCGCCCAACTCAGGTTCACTGCCCGGCTCGAAGATATCCTCCGGCGACGGCATGCCGGTGTTGACCGCCACATGCCATTTGCCGCTGCCTGGCACCGGCATCGGGATCTCGAAATATTGCGTTTCCCAGTGGCTGTTCATGGCCACGTAGATGTAGTCGTCACAGACCGTGCCGCTCTTGGCGTGCCTGCCGCAGAGCATGAAGGCCAGCATGCGGCTCTCGCCGGACCAGTCCGCGTTCCAGGCCTTTTCCCCATGCCAGCTGATATCAGAGTAACCGCTCCCCACGTAGTCCCGGTTGCTGAGGTGATAACGGTTGCGCAATCCGGCATGGGCCTTGCGGAAAGCGATCATGTTGCGGGCGAATCGGAGCAGGCCGGCATTCTTATCGGCCAGCCTCCAGTCCAGCCAGTTCAGGTCGTTGTCCTGGCAATAGGTGTTGTTGTTGCCACGCTGGGTGCGCCCCAATTCATCCCCCATCAACACCATCGGGATGCCGTGGCTGACCATCAGGATCGCCCAGGCGTTCCTGACCAGGCGCATCCTGAGGGAGTTGATGCCGGGGGTGTCGGTTTCCCCTTCCCAACCGCAGTTCCAGCTGTCATTGTCGTTGCCGCCGTCGTTGTTGTTCTCGCCGTTGGCCTGGTTGTGCTTTTCATTATAGGCGAACAGGTCGTACAGCGTGAAACCGTCGTGGCAGGTGATGAAGTTGATCGAGGCGGTCGGCCCGCGCCCGTTCCAGCCGTACAGGTCGGGCGAGCCCTGGATCCGCTGGGCCAGCGCGCCCACCTTTCCGGGATCCCCTTTCAGGAAGCAGCGCAGGTCGTCGCGATACTTGCCGTTCCACTCCGCCCAGCGCCCGAAAGCCGGGAACGAGCCGACCTGGTAGAGCCCGCCGGCGTCCCAGGCTTCGGCGATCAGCTTGCATTTGCCCAGCACCGGGTCAAAGGCCAGCGATTCCAGAAGCGGCGGATTGGAGAGCGGCGCCCCCCACGGGTCGCGCCCCAGTATGGCGGCCAGGTCGAAGCGGAAACCGTCGATGTGGTACTCGGCCGCCCAGTAGCGCAGGCAGTCCAGCACGATGCTGCGCACGATCGGGTTGTTGCAGTTGAGGGTGTTGCCGCAACCGGAGAAGTTGTAGTAGTAACCTTCCGGGGTCAGCATGTAATAGGTCTTGTTGTCGATGCCGCGGAAAGAAAATGTCGGACCGCGCTCGTCCCCCTCGGCGGTATGGTTGAAGACCACGTCCAGGATCACCTCGATCCCGTTTTTATGCAGTTCCTTGACCAGGGTCTTCAGCTCGTCCACCTGCATCCCCAGGCGGCCGGTGGCTGCAAAACCGGCCTTGGGGGCGAAGAAGTTGACCGTGCTGTAGCCCCAGTAGTTGTAGAGCATCTCGCCGCTGTCGGGATGACGGCGGCTGTTTTCGAATTCGTCGAATTCATAGACCGGCATCAGTTCGACGCAGTTGACACCCAACTCCCTGATGTAGGGGATCTTGTCGCGCAGCGCGGCAAAGGTGCCGGGGTGTTTCACTCCGGCCGAGGCGTGGCGGGTGAAACTGCGCACATGCATCTCGTAGATGATCAGGTCCTCGATCGGTATCTCCAGCGGCCGGTCGTTCTCCCAGTCGAAGTCCTCGAATACCAGCCGGCCGCGATAGGGAAAGAGATTGTCCCAGTCCGGCGGAGTCCCCCACACATCCCGGCCGCCGACCGCCTTGGCATAGGGGTCGAGCAGGATCTTACCCTTGTCGAAGCGCTGTCCGTCCGCCGGGTCGAATGGACCGTCCATGCGGTAGCCGTACTCGATGGTTTCGCAGTCCAGGTCGAAGACCATCATGCTCCAGACATGGCCGATCCGGAAGGAATCGGGAAATGGGATCTCCACCAGCGGTTCCTGCGCCCCCTTTTCAAAGAGCACCAGCGTGCAGGAGACTGCGTGGCTGGAGAAGATCGAGAAATTGACGCCACCAGGCACCAGCGTGGCCCCGAAGGGGAACGGCTTGCCGGGACGCAGCCTGAAACCGGCGATTTCGTGGGTCGGGTAGTAGTCAATCCGGACCTCCTGAGCATCGATCCGACCCGTTGCGGCATTGGCTGTAGACATGTTAATGCTCCAATCAGGCCAGAGCCGAAAGGCCGGCTTCCTGTGAATCGGCAAGGGTGAAGAAATTGATGAATCCTGTCATGGACATGGTATCCCTGATCTCTTCCGAAACGCCCACCAGCACGACCTTGCCCTTCCTGGCGGCCACCTGCCGGTACAGCAGCAGCAGCATCCGCAGGCCGGCGCTGGAAAGGTAAACGACCCCCCGCATATCCACCAGCAAGCGGTTCCCGGCCTGCAAGGCGGCCAACAGCTCCGACTGCACCTGGGGAGCGCTCTTTCCGTCGATATCTCCGCTTACAGTGGCGATCACATTCGCTCCATCCAGCTTTGTTTCTATAGCCATGAACTACTCCTTTATCACTTGTACTATACCGGCGTAATCGTCACCTTCACCTTAAGGTCACTGTCTGATGCCGGAAGCTTCACATACAACTCCTCGGCATTGAAATTGTCATAGGGCTTGCCGTCAATCTCCACCTCGGTCAGCCTGACGCTCCCCTTCGGCAGGATGTCTGGCGATACCCTGAGGATGTTGTCCTTGAAACCGCCCGGTTTCGGCTTGAAATAGAAATTCATCGGTACCTTGTTGATCAGCAGGTTGGTGTAGACCGCCGACAGGTAGCAGAGTTCGGTGGAGTGGTAGCCGCTCATGGAGTGGCTCCCCTTGAAACGTTCGTTGCCCATCAGGTACGGCAGGCCGTTGGCCAGGACGTTGAAATACACCGCGCCGTCGTCACGGTCCAGGAAATGGGCGTTGTAGAAGGCGGCCGCCTCGCGGGCATGGCGCAGGTACTCGTCATCCTTGAGGACACCTTTCAGGATCATGTAGGCCAGTATGGCCTGCTCCTGCTGCCACCAGGCCTTGCGGTCGTGCCAGGTGAAGCGGTAGTATTCCTCACCCGGCGCCAGCGTCCGGGCCACCACGTCGTACCAGCCACCGCGCTGCCGGTCGCTGCCGGCCTCCGGCATCAGCCCGGCGATCTTGCGTGCAAAGGCCACGTACTGGTCCTTGGGACGCAGGCTGTTCATGCGCATCAGGTTCCAGGCTATCTTCAGGTTATGACCGACCACCGCGTTGTCCTGCTGCCAGCCCCAGCTCTTGTCGTGGCTCCAGTCCTCAAAGAAGCGTTCCTGCACGAAGGGGCTGTTGTCGTAATCCTGGAAATGCTGTTCGATCGTGTCGAAGGTATACTCCAGGAAATCGGCGTATTTTTCCTCGCCGGTTGCCAGCCAGAGGTTGATCAGGTAGGCCGGGGCATGGTCGCCGACCGAGTTCCAGTTCTTCTTGGCGCGGTTGTTACCCTTGTCCAGCGTGCTGGAACGGGGGTCGAGCGTGATCGGGTCGATATGGGAGAAGTAGCCCCCCTTTTCATCGTCCTTGTAGTATTTCTCGAACAGGTCGATGGTCTTTTCGATGTCGAACATGATACGCGGGTCGCCGGTGATGCGGTAGGTCTGGGTCGGCCCGGCCAGAGCGTAGATCTGTTCGTACATCGGCAGCGAATCATAGTCGTCGCCGAACTCGGAGGTCAGCAGTTTCTGCTCCCGCTCGCCGGACACCTGCAGGCCGTGATACCAGTAAATCAGGTCCTCGTCGTTATCGTAGAAGCGGACGTGTTCGCGCAGGTATTCGGTGCCGGTCTCGGCCCCTTCCAGGAAGCGCTCCTCGCCGGTCATCAGGTAGGCCGATGCAAAACCGTACACCAGTCGCGATATGGTGTCGGTCTCCTGGAGGTAATCGCCCTTCTTGCCCCCTCCCAGATGCAGGAAGGTACGGTAGTTTTTGTAGTCGATCTCTTTTTCTGGATAATCGAACTGCCATTTCAGATAGCTGTCGGCGATGGATTTGACCTGCTTGACCCACCACTCCGGCTCTTCGTGACGGTATGTTCCGGCCTTGTCGCCGGGGAAGATCATCGACTTGACCTCTATGCGGTAGTCATCACCCTTGGGATAGAAGATGCAGTAGGCGTAGACGAAGTTGCCCTCGTCCAGCAGCTCCGCCAGCCTGCCGGTGGCATCAATATAGCCTTCGTCCAGGTTCTGGGTGATACGGGCATAGGTCATCGGCGTGATGAACAGAGTATATTCGCGCCCATCCGAAGTCTTCAGCGTGAATGACCGTTCGGTGCGGTTGAAGCCGGTAACGTAGCCGGCAATCGTGTCGGAAAAGGTGAATTTCAATTGTCCCATGCGTTCCTCCCTGATTTATGAGTAGTGGTGAATCCGGATAGATCAGTTTCCCGAACAGCTCCAATCCCCAACCAGCCCTTCCCCCTCATGGAGGGGTAACTGTTTATGGAATCAAATCTCTTATTACCGCACTTATTCCCCGGGGGCCTCTGACACCTGCACCACCAGCTTGCCGTTGTTCGATCCGTCGAACAGCCGGTTGACGGCGGCTGGCGCGGACTCCAGACCCTTTACCAGGTCAATACGGTATTTGAGCTTCCCCTGCTTGTACCAGCGGGTGAAATCCTCCAGCATCTCCCGGTCGCGCGTGATGAAATCCGAAGCGACCAGCCCCTGGATCCTGAGCCTCTTGGAGGTCACCATAGAGAAATTGTATGGCCCCGGCACCGGCGCGGTGGCGTTGTATTTGGCTATCGAACCGCAGACCACCACCCGGCCGAAGTTGTTCATCTCCGCCAGCGCAATATCAAGAATTTCGCCGCCGACGTTGTCGAAGTAGACATCCACCCCACCGGGGCAGGCGGCTTTCACCAGTTCGCGCAGGTCGCTGTTGCGGTAGTTGACGGCAGCGTCAAAGCCCAGTTCCCTGACGAGGTATTCGCACTTGTCATCTGAGCCGGCAATGCCGGTCACGCGGAGCCCCCTGATCTTGCCGATCTGCCCCACCAGTGAGCCGACCGAGCCGGCCGCGGACGACACCAGCAGGGTTTCCCCCTCCTTCGGCTGCCCCACGTCCAGCAGACCGAAATAGGAGGTCCGGCCGGCCAGGCCGAACAGCCCCAGGTGCGCCGACAGCGGCAGTTCGCTCGCCGGAAGGACGGAGATTCCCTCGCCGTTGGAAAGCGCATATTCCTGCCACCCCAAAAGGCCCTGCACCCGATCCCCCACGGCAAACCCGGGATGCCTGGATTGCTCTACGATTCCAACCCCCAGGCAGCGGACGACTTCGCCGATCTGCACCGGCGGGAGATAGCTCTTGCCATCGTACAGCCAGCCGCGAATCGCCGGATCCAGCGATAGGTAGATATTGCGGATAAGTATCCACTTATCGTCCGGTTCCTGGAGCGGCTCGGCCAGAAACTCGAAATCCGTCGGCTTGATCATGCCGTAGGGACGGGTTGAAAGCCTCCATACATGGTTTACGGTTGCGGCCATGCTCTGTCTCCTCTGTCCGTGGTGCGGGTTAGAATCGCACATCGAATAAGATACTCGGGATCACGCGTGAAATGTTGAAGGCGGCCACATTCGAGATGTTCCTGCTGTAGAGCGCCCGCAGTGAGATGCCGTACCTGTCCTCGAAATAGGTGGTGGCGGTGACGACCGCGGACCAGGCCTGATCTGTGCGTGTGCCATTTATGGAGCCGTAGATTCCGTCGTAATCCTTGCGGTAATATTCGCCGTAGATATCCAGCAGCGAGTCGCGTGGCAGGATGAAGCTTCCCTGCAGGCTGACCTTGTGTCCGACTCCATCCCAGAGCGGAGAACGGGTGCTGTCCACGTCTCCGGCATATCCGACCCGCACCAGCAACGCCGGAGAAAAAGCAAACGACTGGCTTATGGCCCCGGAGTAGTTGGAACCGGACCTGAGCGAGTTGCTCTTGAAGATCGATACGTTCTCGTATTCGCTGGAGCGATAGCGCAAATCGATCACGGTGCTGCGTCCCTCCCCTTCGGCGATAATCAGGGAGGGACCGGTCATCACCGCGTAGTCGAACAGTTTCGAACCGAGCAGCATGTGATGGAATACGGTCGAGTAGCGCAGCGTAACCTGTTTGGCGATTTTATGCCTGAGAGCGATTTCCGCCAGATTCTGGGTCAGGTTGAATTCGTCCAGATCGGCGTGTTGACTCTGGAAAAAGGCATAATTAAGCGCCAGATCGCCCTGCGACCACTTGAACGGAAGGTAGCTGCCGGACAGGTTCAGCACGAAGCGCGAATCGTCTTTTTTGCCGATGTTGTCCGGGATCGGCGTACCATGGGCGTTCATAATCGCATTGGTGTCATACTGGTAGCCGGCGGTTATCTTCAGGAACAGCTTCTTGTCGGGAGGCGGTTGTTTCACCAGTTCAGGCATGGTCAGCATGCCGAACGGCTGGGCGCTGACCATCCAGGGCTGCTCTGAGGAAGCGACGGCCAGGACGGCAATACTGCCGTTAAGAAGCAGGCCGACAAGCAGCGCAATACAGAACAGATGTCTGGTCATGAGCAGATTCATAATTCCCCTTACTGATAGATCTCCAGGATTCTTCCGTCCGGGTCCCGCAGCCAGGCGATAGCGTCGCTGAGTCCATATCCGGAGAGGTCCAGCGGCCCCTGAGTGATTTCCGCCTCTCCACCAAGGGCGGCCAGGACGGCTGCGACATCGTCCACCTGGAGGGCCAGATGGCGAAAACCGGGTTCCGTCGGCCCGGTGGCATCCCCGCTGTCCGCAGGAAACCCTTTTGCCTCGAAAAGTTCAAAGACCACATCTCCGGATGAGATAAAGACAAGCCGCTTGTCGCCCAGCAGGATCTCGTTATCCCGCCTGAATCCGAAAAAATCGGAGTAGAAACGCTCGGTGGCCTCGACATCGACGCAGTTGAGCCCGACGTGGCCGAACCTGATGCTGCACGCGGCCGTCATGAGAGCAACTCGATGATCCGGCGGGCGAACAGGTGGCAATGGCCGCCGCTGCGGCCAGTGACAAGGTCATCGTCCACCACCACGTCTTCGTCCACGTAAACGGCCCCCATGTTGCGGGCGTCTCCCAGCAGGTTGTTGTGAGCCACCAGTCGCCGCCCCCGGACCAGTTCCGGCGCCGGCGCAGCCAGCCACAGGCCGTGGCAGATGATCCCCTTGATGATCGATCTCTCGGAAAAGGCCCGCTTCAGGAACTCCACCGCCGGCGGGAGCCGGTTGATATCCTCGGTGTATCGCAGGCGGTCGGCCACCATACCGGCCGGGACGATCAGGGCGGAATAGCTTCTCAGGGTGTCGTCATCCATCCCCTCGAAAGATTGATCAATTACGATCTGGGCCTGATATTCATGACCTTTGAAGACAAGGGAACTCTGTCCCCAGAGCCGGGTCAACAGATGAACTTCGGCCCCCTCTTCGGCAAAACGGAGACGGTAGTACCAGATTTCCGGTTCATACCAGTCCGTTTCCATCAGAATAGCGATCTTTTTCCCTTGCAGTTTCATCGGAAACTCCTTGAATTTGGCGTCTACCCCATTGGCTCCGGCACCGGACGCTTCGGGCTGAAAACGTCTATCGCCACAGAATCCTCGATCATGTGGAACTGGTGCGGCACGCCACCGGGAATGAAATAGCAGTCCCCCGCCTTAAGCAGTTCCTTTCTGTCGCCGATGGTGACCTCGAACGAGCCTTTCAGGATATAGCCGAACTGCTCTTCAGGATGGTCATGCACCGGAGAGACCGTGCCGGCCGGGGTCTGCCAGTGCAGGGCATTCATGTTGACCGCGCCCTGCAGGTCGGTCAGGCGGATGCCGTAACCGAAGGCGGTCTCTTTCAGTTTGTCGTGAAAAACGAACATGCAAAAACTCCTTCCACTCCCGACGTTACTGGATTTTCACGACACGGAAGCTGAAATCGCAATAATAGGTGTAAGCCCAGTTGGTGTTGGTGTGATAGGTAGTCCAGGGGAAGTTGTTGCTGTAAACCAGCCATGAGCCGCCGCGTCTCTGGCGGTAGACCCCGGAGCTGTCGTTGACCGGATTGGTGCGTTTGTCGTAACTGGTGTAATTCCTGAAATAGGTGTAGGAAGAGTAATAATCCTGAATCCAGTCGGAAGCGTTGCCACCGAGATCATAGAAACCCAGAAGACTCTTGCCCTGCTCATAGCTGCCCACATCCTTGGTCCCCAACCCGCTCTTGTAGTTCATATACTGGCTCAGCAGGGGATCGGCGTTGTACTGCTGGATGGCTGTGATCATACTGCTTACCCAGGGGAGCGCGCGGCGGTAAGAGCTCATGTTGTCGGCGTCATACCTGGCAGTGTATTCCCACTCGGCCTCAGTCGGCAGGCGATATCCGGGAAATCCGTAGAACCTTTTCACCCCGTTGAAGGTACAGCTCCAGTCCTGCAGATTGTACAGCTTGTTCAGCCCCTGCCATTCGCTGAGAATGTTGCAGTAGAAAGCGGCGCCATACCAGGAGACGTACACGACCGGGCGGTTCTCGAATCCCGCCTTGACCACGAACCTGCTGCCCTGGTACTGGATTTCGCACGGTTTGCCCTCATAGTTGGCTTCCAGGATCAGCAGGTGCTGTGAATCCCCCTCCCTGTTCTTCACGGATACGTTGTGTACGAAATCGCCGGCCAGATACCCCTTGTACAGGGCATAGTTGAGCATATCGCAATACTGGGCGTTGGTGACCTGATACTTGCCCATCTGGAAGTCGTTGGTCAAGGTGATCTTATGGATCGGGCCGGCCTGTGCCGGGACATAGTTGGCGGGCGCATTCTCGCCGGGATAGGGCGGCAGCCCGGTATAGTTGTCGTAACCGATCTTGGCGCTGCCGGCCGGAACGGTTATCAATTCCGGGACCTTGGTGATGCTGCTGCTCCCCACTGTCGTAGTTTCGGGATCGTCCCCGCATCCCCACAACAGGCAGGCAAGGCTGATGACTGCAAGCGATTTTATCGGTATTTCAAGGGCTTTCAGAAGCATGCTGACCTCCGCAGATTTTATTGGCAATCCGGGTGCAGATCGGTATGAAAACAGCGAAACTGGCGGCGATTATGCAGAGTGAAATGATCCTGGGGGACTGGAGAGCCAGCAGCCCCATCCGGCTGGCATTGGTGTAGATCATCATCGCAAACACGATCCCCACAATCACCGGAACCATACTGTTACGGGAAAGAAACTGTTTGAAGACGAATAGGGCAAAACCGAAATTGAACCAGAGTGTAACAATCCATTCCGGGCAGAACGGATGCGGGATCATCCAGCGGGCGTTTTCTCCGGCATGGTAGACCCCGGCCGCTATCAAAGCCGAATCAACCAGAAAGCCGCCGAGGCCGACTATCAATGCCAGTTGGATGCGTTCCTTCCTGAGTGGCGAGAAGGGGAGGAAAACCAGGACCGTGGCCGCGAAAAATATCAGGCCAAGCCAGGGCATCCCGTTGCGTGCACCCTGGTAGGTGGCAAACACGGTAACGAAAAAGCCGACCGGGCTGTATTTCATCATGTTGATTGCCGGCATTCCCCCTCCTCCGCAAGGATCGGAAAACATGCGGCCCGTTCACAGGAACGGGCCGTAAAAATAAAGACTCGCTACTCCTGATCGTAGAACTTGAACGGCATCACGCACTGTTCATCGGTGATCACATTGATCACCGACGGCATGTCCGAAGCCAGCGCCGCCTTGAAGGCCGGCTCGAACTGTTCCAGCCGGTCGACGCGGAAACCGTTGGCTCCGCAGAGCTTGGCATATTCGGCGAAGTCGGGGCCGAGCAGGTGGTTGAAGACCTCCTTGCCGTGGGCCACCAGGTTGAAGAGTTTGATGATGTTGAATTCGCTGTTGTTGTAGATGACCCAGATGACCGGGATGCGGTTCTGGACCGCGGTCATCAGTTCGAAACCGGCCATCTGGTAGCAACCGTCGCCGCAGCCGACGATCACCCGCCGGCCGGGCGCGGCCATCTGGGCTCCTATGGAGGCGTTGGTGTGCGAAGCCATCGGCCCGAAGCTGCCGGGATTCTTGAAGGTCTGGCCGCCATTAAGCTGCATGTAGGCCGCCATCCAGATCATATGCGCGCCGGCGTCTCCCAGCACGAGAGCGTTGTCTGGCAGGAGTTGTCCCAGCTGCTGCGAAAGCTGTCCGGGATGCACCTTGGCGCCTTCGTAGGCGATGGTCTGGAAGCAGTGGCGGTCGATTACCGGACTGGCCTTTTCGGTAACGCTGATACGGGAGGCAAGGGCATCGGTCAACTTCCGCATGGCCGGCTTTGCATCGGAGACCATCGAAAAGTCGGCCTTGAAAACCTTGCCGATCTCATGGGCATCGAGATTGATGTGCATCAGCACCTTGTCGTCGAAGATGTCTTCCTGGAAACGCCAGCTCTGCCACTTGGCAAAGGAGCACCCCACAGCCAGCACGACTTCGGCCTCTTTCAGCGCCTGGCGCGCCCCCATGTCGCCGCAGGTGCCGCCCATCCCGATGGAAAGCGGATGATTGTCGGCGATTACCCCCTTGGCATCCATGGTCGTTATGAAAGGCAACTGGAACCGCTCCACGAACTCCAGCAGTTCCGCTCCGGCGCCGCTATGGACACAGCCGTAGCCGAAGTAGGCGATGACGCGCTTTTTGGCGCGAATCGCCTGGTCAAGATATTCGGCAAAGATGCGGATATCCTTGTCCTGCGGCAGCACCGGTTTCACATTGACATGGATGTCCCGGTGATATTTGGTCTCCGTGGCCGCAACATCATAGGGGAGGTCGATGTGGACCGGACCGGGCCGTCCCTCGTAAGCCAGGTTGACGGCTTCTTCGAACAGGTCGCAGGCCTGCTCCGGCCGTTCGATCAGGAAGGTCTTCTTGGTGGTTCCGCTGAACATGGCCTGGGAATTGGGGGTACGGTTCTGGCCGGTGACCTCTCCCAGATCGCCCATGCCCCGCCACTTCCTGGGCGAGTAGGAGGCAATTGACATGACCGGGAAGGAACCGGTATAGGCCATGCCAAGCCCGGAAAAGAAGTTGTAGGAACCGGGCCCACCCTGGGCGTTGCAGACCCCCAGCTTTCCGGAGGTCATGGCATAGCCGTAGGCCATGAAAGAAGCGGCCTGTTCGTGGCGGGTCATGATGGTCCTGATCTTCTCCGACTCGGCAAAAGCAAACAAGATATCTCCCGAGCCCTGCCCAGATCCGGTAAAAATGGCATCAACTCCAAGAGATTCGAGCATCTTGACTATTGACTGAGCTACATTCATATTTTACCCTCCGCTACTGCGCTGCCTGTTATTTACTGTTAAGCACTTCAACCAGCTTCTGTCCGTAGGCGATCGATGATTCCACCGAAAGGGCAGTAATGAAGGGCCAGTCATAAACGACACAGGGATTCACGCGATTGGCCTGTTCGTCGGCGATACAGGCGCCGTTCGGAGCGACCGCATCGGTGACCACGTCCTGGAGCGGCAGCAGGAAGCCGGGGGTGACCACATCGGTGCCCTTGTTGTCAGGTGTTGTACCGGCCAGAACGTAACTCAACTCGAAGTCGAAGTCCCAGGCCCTGGGGTGAGCGGTTGACTTCTTGCCGCTGATGATACTCCTGAAACCGTTGGCGGGATTGCGGGTAAAGGCCAGCGCGCCGACGGAATAGCAGATTGCGCCGATCAGCTTGTCGGAGTTGAAGGCGTCCAGCAGCAGCTTGTGAACCTTGGGGTTATTGGTGATATCAAGGCAGACGCCGGGACCGCCTGTAAGTACAATGGCTTCGTAATCGGCCATTCTGGCATCTTCTATCTTGATCGGATTGTTCCATTCGTTGCCGGCCAGAATCTCTTTTACGCGTGTACAGACCTCGGGAGGGTTGACCTTGTAATGCTGCAGGGGGTCGTCAAAATCAGGATCGACGCTGAGCGCGAACGGAAGCGGCTTCTTGCCCTGCGGCGTTGCCATCGTGACGTCGAACCCCGCTTTTTTCAGCGCATCCCACGGTGCCTGAAGTTCTTCCGCCCATGCTCCATAATTGGTTGCCAGCAACAGTACCTTTTTAGCCATGACTTTCTCCTTTATTCCGGGTGGTAAGATAGGAGTTATTTTCTGATACTTGTCAGACAGAAAATAACTTCGTTAACGCACATGCAGCGCATAATCATTAAATTCGCCCCGTAATCGCACTATTCCTTTTTATCGCCTGGCAATCCCTCCCGCACCGGGCTGAAGACATCGATCGCCTCGGTCTCTCCCAGCGCCGTAAAGCCGTGCGGCAGGTCGGAGGGGATGAAGTAGCAGTCGCCCGCCTTGAGGGTGGCACGCTCATCGCCGATGACCATGTCGAAGCCGCCACTGATCACATATCCGAACTGTTCGTGGGGGTGCTGGTGTAGCGGAACCACGCTCCCGTCCGCCATATTCCAGTGGAGAACGCTCATCTTGCTTCCCGCGCCGAGTCTCTTGAGCAGTACACCGTTGCCCATGTCCTGCAACGCCAGTTCATCCTGAAAACAAAACATTTTTTCCTCCTGTTTGTCGGTCGCCCAACAAAGTGGACTATTGCTTATTAAAGTGAATTCAAATAGTACCCGAAGATTTCCACATTGCAACCGGGCCCAAATAAATTTGCTCAAAATACTCGTAACAGTTTATGATGACGGAATGAAAAAACAAATCAGCCCTTTCTTTCACGGACAGAGAAACAATATGCGCCTCACCGCTCTCAGTGAATTTGTTATGACTTTTTCTGCTCCGGCAATGCTCTTGGTGATACTGATGACTGCAAACTCGCTAACCGCCTACGCGGAATCCCTTCCTCCCTGCCCTGCAAAGCCCAACTGCGTTTCCAGTCAGGCCACGGACAGTCACCACATCGAACCGCTCAGGATCTCGGGAGAAGCTAGGGTTTCGTTCGAGAAGCTTCGCAACATTCTCACCCAACGCACCGACACCAGGCTGATATCGACGAACGGCACAACCATCCAGGTGGAGTTCAGGACGTTTCTCGGCTTCGTTGACGACGGCCTTTTTTTGCTGGATGCCGCCAGCGGCCTGATCCATGTCCGCTCGGCCGCCCGCACCGGCTATTGGGACCTGGGCAAGAACCGCGGGCGGATGGAGGAAATACGGCGGGCCTTTGCAGGAACCGGCCCATGATGCCGCGCTATGTCGAACCGCTGTTCCGCCCCCCCAGCGAAGCCAGAAGCCTGATTTTCCAGATCACGGTGGGATGTTCCCAGAACAGCTGCACCTTCTGCGGCATGTACAAGGGAAAGAGTTTCCATGTGAGGCCGGCGCCGGAAATCATCGATGAAATTGCCGGGATTCCGGAAATCTATCGACCGCGCATCGACCGCGTTTTCCTTGCCGACGGGGACGCGCTGGTCTACCCCTTTGATGGTCTGGTGGAAATCCTCGATGCCCTGGCCGACGCATTTCCGCAGCTTGCCAGGGTGGCTTCCTACGCCTCCCCCGCCAGCCTGACGACAAAAACACCGCAACAGCTGGAACTGCTGCGCGAAAAACGGCTGCGAATCCTCTATTTCGGCCTGGAATCGGGTGATGACGATACGCTCGCCCGGATCAACAAGGGCTACACATCCGGCGAGATGGCGGAACAGGCCATGAAGGCGAGAGCGGCCGGCATGAAACTGTCGGTGACCGCCATCCTGGGTCTGGCCGGACGACGACGGAGCCTGACGCACGCCCGCAGCACCGCCGAATGGGTCAACCGGGTCAATCCGGAATACTTTTCGCTGCTGACCCTGTTTCTACGCCACAACGACGGGTTTGTCCGGTCCCTTGAGCAGTGCACCCGACGCGAACTGATGCTTGAGGCGCGTGAAATGCTGACGCATCTTCAGCCCCGCTTTACGATCCTTCGCTCCAACCATGTCTCAAATTTCCTGAACCTGGCCGGCAGTTACCCCAAGGACAGGGAACGGCTGATCAGGGATGTGGATGCGGCCCTCGAAAAGGGCTGCCTGTATCCCGGTTTTCTGGACCAGGTGCCGGAATATGCTGAGGAGTATTACTGAAAATCCATCGCAATCCGATACTACCGCCCGCCCTCTTCTGTTCCTGCCCATGCCAAACAGGACAAGTGCCTAACTCCTAAAACCCGCTTGACAATGTCCACGCCTCGGTGATAGTTATTTTATAGTAACTATAAGCGGGGCATCACATGAACGAACTCACCGAACGCCAGAAATCCGTCTACGGCTTCATCACAGCCTACCAGCAGAAGAACGGCTATGCTCCCAGCATGCAGGAGATTGCAGGCCATCTGAAGATTGCCGGCAACCTGGGAGTAATCCGCCACCTGACCGCACTGGAGAAGAAGGGCTACCTGACCCGCACCCCCGGCAACTCCCGCAGCATCAGGCTGACGGATCCGGTGCCTTCCCATCCTGAAATGGCCGAGCATATGCCGCACGGCGAGGAACGGCTCTCGGTCTTCCTGCCGGTGGTCGGCGCGGTGCGGGCCGGCCTGCCCCAGCCGCCGCTGGAGGATATCCGAGAGTACTGCTCCATCGACCGCAACGTGGCCCGCTCCGGCGGCACCTTTTTCCTGAAAGTCAAGGGGGACTCGATGATCGGCGCCGCCATCCGCGAAGGAGACCTGGCGCTGATTCGCCCCCAGGAGACAGCCCAGCACAGGGACATAGTCGTGGCCCTGGTGGATGGCGAGGCGACCCTGAAACGCTTCTGCCGCGAAGCCGGCCATATCAGCCTGCAGCCTGAAAACCCGGCCTATGAAGCGATCATCATCCGCGAGGGTGAAAGGGAAATTTCCATCGTCGGCAAGGTAGTCAGCATCTACCGTTCGCTGGAGTGAAAACATGCCGCTCCGCAGCAGCGAAATACGGGTAGCCGTGGTATTCGGCCCCGGCATGAAAATCAGGCCGGTCTGGTTCGACCTGGACCGCAGGCAGCATACCATCCTGCAAATCACCAACGCCTGGCGCGACAAGAAAGGGGATACGGCCTTCATGCATTTCCACGTCACCGATGAAGGGGCGTTGTACGAACTGGTCTACAACATGAGCGACGCCAGCTGGAAGCTGGAGCAGATCGAGGTGTTGTAATGGAGCGGGTAATCATGCATATCGACATGAACGCTTTTTTCGCCTCGGTCGAACAGCAGTCCAACCCGGCCCTGCGCGGAAAACCGATCGCTGTTACCGGCAGCAACCAGCGCACTGTGATCCTGACCGCCTCCTACGAGGCCCGCGCCTTCGGCGTCAAAACCGGCCTGACCACCTGGGAGGCGAGGCAGAAATGCCCCGGACTGATCCTTGTGCCGACCAACAATCGCCTCTACACCCATGTCTCGTCACAGATCATGAAGATCCTGCTCGACTACACCCCGTTGGTGGAAGTGTTCTCGATCGACGAGGCTTTCCTGGACATCAGCGGTTCAGTCACGCTGTTCGGAGGCCTGGAGCGGATCAGTTACCTGATCAAATCCAGGATCAGGGCACGCTTCGGAATCACCTGTTCCATCGGCATCGCTCCCAACAAACTGCTGGCAAAACTGGCCAGCGAGATGAAGAAACCGGACGGCCTGACCATTATCCGCGAGGAGGATATCCCCCGGACACTGGAACATATGCCGATCGGAGAACTGTGCGGCATCGGCAGAAAGCTGGCTGCCAGGCTGGCGCTGTACAGTATCAGGACATGCGGCGAGCTGGGGCGTTATCCGCTTGAACGGCTTGAAAAGCGCTTCAGGCTCGTCGGTGAAAAGCTGCACCTCATGGGGTTGGGTATCGATGACAGCCCGGTAGTTCCGTCCGAAGAAGCCGAGGAGGTCAAGAGCGTCGGGCACAGCATGACTTTGAAACAGGACATCCGGGAAAGAGTCGATATACTGAGGTTTCTGCTGCAGCTCTCGGAGATGGTAGGGCGACGCGCCAGGCGCTATGGAGTCTGGGGCAAAACCGTCCACCTGACGGTCCGCTATGCAGACTTCAGTACCATCGGCAAACAGGAGAGCCAGCCGACGCACATCAACCTGAGCGACGATATCTACCGGGCCGCGGCAAGGGTTCTGGACAACCTGGAGCTGCAGCAGCCGATTCGGCTGCTGGGGATCAGGCTGACCTGCCTGCAATACCAGACCAGCCAGCTGCCGCTGTTTCCCGAAGAGCAGGCCCGGCTGAAGCTCACCGAAGCGATGGATCGGGTCAACAACCGCCATGGCGACTTCACGGTCATGTTTGCCAGCCTGCTGGATCAGGAATCAATGGGAAGCCACGTGATCTCCCCGGCCTGGAGACCGGAAGGCATAAGAAACGTTGCTGTCACTTGACCGGCAACCTGAACAGACGCAGCTCCCCATCAACGCCCCGCAAACCATTATTATTTTCCTATTAAATCATTTCAATAACTGTATAGCCATTTTGTACATGACAAACACCAGACGTCCGCACGACAAAATCAAGCAATATCAAATACTAAGGATAGCGACACTCCCAGACTACCGGTCACAGACTGTATAAGATTCCGATACTGTCGTTTCTTAACGCCTGCCAGGCATGACACAACCCCACACACCAACCGCAACAATTATGCGTGCAATATCGGCAAGTTATCTACAAACCACATTCGCACCGTTTTTTTGGCACAATCGATGCTAAATAAATTAACAAGAGATAAGAATTGGCAACCGGAAAAGAAAGGAGATAGTCATGAAAACCATATCAGCCATATTAACCACACTTATGATCACCACCACCCAGGCGCTGGCATCCAGCGCGGCACCTGAAGGTGAAGGACTTGGATTCCTGGCCGCATGTTTCATCGGATTCGGTGTAATGATCGTCATGTTCCAGTTCATACCGGGAATCATGCTGATGGTAGGCATGCTGAAAGGGATTTTCTCTCTTGGCCGAAAAAATGTCCATGAGACACCAGCCGGTGAATAACATCCCAAGCAATCGTTCAATCTGATTGTAAGCAAGGTATTCGGGAGGTGTCCATCATGCAAGAGAATCTGCTCATATTAGACGAAGACAAAGAATGCCGCAAACAGATGGCCCAGATCTTCACAAGGGCCGGCTACCACGTAAAAGCCACCAACTCCGTGACAAGCGCCATGTATGACGTCCTCAAGAAGACCGTAGAGGTGGTACTACTGGGCGGCACATTCGATGATCTGTCGGCAGCCGATCTGGTGCCGCTCCTCAAACAGTGCAACAACAGGCTGCGCATAATACTGGTGGCCGCCGAGTCGTCACTGCCGCTGATCCGAAAGCTGAGAAAAGACGGTATTTTCTACCACGCGCTCAAACCGCATACCTCAGAAGACCGGGCGGAGATAGTACAAGCCGTGGCATGTGCTTTCAGGAACATGGATCAGATGCAGGCGGCCTGTAAGTGAGGTGAATTGGCAAATCATCCGGAAACCGGTTCTGCAAATTTAACCGGCCGCCCCCAAAGGAGCGTGCCGGTTGTTTTTTTGCCTCTTATCCCTGTAATACCGGAATCTTGGCAAACTGCCGTAACGCAGTCAATCGCTATACTATTGACGAGCGGCGTCAAAACAGATATAGCAGGAAAGTCCCTAACTTACTAAAGATCCGGACCGACATGAAACCAGCTACCTGCCGTTTCCTTCCATTTGCAGTATTCATGGCATTTATCGGCCTTGACGAGCTTATCCGCATGCTGATTACGCACGGACTTCTCAGGCTCGAGCCGTCAGCGCTCTACTATCTGTACCCGCTGAAGACTCTGGCAGTGGCCGCCCTACTTTTCCTTCTCAGAAATAGATATACGGAACTGAAGTTCAAGGAACTGCTGTCGTTTCCGACAACCCTGGCCATATCCATGGCAGGGTTGCTGGTATTCGTGCTCTGGATCAACATGGAGTGGACAATCGGCTCATCCACGGCACCGCAGGGTTTTAATCCGATGGTCTTTCCGGAAGGACTGATCCGGAACACCATGATATTCTTCAGAATAGCCGGCGCGGTACTGGTTGTGCCGTTAATGGAGGAAATCTTCTGGCGTTCTTTCCTGATCCGATACATAACTGACAGCGATTTTGAAAATGTTCCGATCGGAACATTCACCTGGGCCTCTTTCCTGCTCACTGTCGTGCTGTTCGGAGCGGAACACAACTTCATCTATGCCGGTATGATGGCCGGCGCAGCCTACAACCTGATCCTCTACAAGACCCGCAGCCTGGCCCAGTGCGTGATGGCCCACGCAGTGACGAATCTGGCACTGGCTGTCTATGTGGTTATCACCGGGAAATGGCAATTCTGGTAAGCTCACAACCCCCGACTTCCGAAACTCCACCCAAATAATCAGGCAGGCCGGGATAGCAACCGAACACCCTGAACAGCGAACGCGTTGCAATTGCAACGCGTTCTTATACTACACTGTTATGTTAGTTTGTTACCTGGAGTTCAAACCGGCAGAGCATCAAGGCAACATTTCAGGCGCTTTCTCTGTCGAGGTCAACGGGGTCAGATTATGCTTCTTCAGCAGGTCATAAAGCGTAGGGCGACTGACCCCCAACTCCTCGGCCGCTTTGACGATGTTGCCGTTGTGACGGTCGATAGCAAGCGAGATGAGGTCCCGCTCGACACTATCCCTTGCTTCACGTAGAGTTGTAATCGGCCTTTCCTCAACGTCCGGATTCGGACCTGCCGGCATTTCCGCCTCATGTCCAAGGTCGCCAGGTTCAATCACGGCAGCATCAGTCATGATAATCGCCCTCTGAATCCGGTTCTGCAACTCGCGTACATTGCCAGGCCACTCATAGCTTTTAAGATAATTCACCGCTGCAGCACTGAATCTACGTACTCTTTTTTTGTATTCATCATTGAATTTTCGCAGGAAAAAATTGGCCAGCAGCAGTATATCGTCGCCCCTCTCCCGAAGAGGC
>JAWDJY010000018.1:0-62534 GCA_032469775.1 Geobacteraceae bacterium
ATGAGCGAGCGCCAGAGCCGGCGCATCGTTGATGCCATCTCCCACCATCCCAATGGTACCGCCATTCCCTTGAAATGTTTCAATGATCTTTAGCTTGTCTTCCGGCAGCAGGCCGGCCCTCACTTCATCAATGCCTACAGAACGGGCGATTGCTTCGGCAATATGTTGGTTATCACCGGTGAGCATCATGGTGCGAACACCAAGCCGGTGCAGCTCGGCGATGGCCTCGCGGCTGGAGTCCTTAATCGTGTCGGCGACACCGAACAGCGCCAGCGGTCGGATATCGTCCATCAGCAAGACCACACTCTTCCCTTGGCGTTCAAGTGTCATAATCCGGGATAAAATCTCAGGCTCTGCGAAGCCGTTTTCTGTAATGAGCCGGGAGTTTCCGAGGTAATACACGCGATCCCCTATACAACCGGTGACACCGCGACCGCCCAGAGCGGCAAAGTCAGCAACTTCTCTTGGCATGATGCCGTTTGTTTCAGCAGACACGGCAATGGCGTGCGAAACCGGATGATCGGAACGGCTGGCCAGGCTTGCGGCAAGACAACGTAATTCTTCCTGATCAATTCCGTTCAAAGATTCAAAGTCGGTCTGTGCCGGTTTGCCATGAGTAATGGTGCCGGTCTTGTCCAGCGCCAGCCAGGCAAGCTTGCGCCCTTCCTCCAGATAGACCCCGCCCTTGATCAGGATGCCGTGTCGTGCGGCGGCGGCAAGCCCGCTGACGATGGTAACCGGTGTTGAAATCACCAGCGCACAGGGGCAGGCAATGACCAGTAGCACAAGCGATTTATATACCCACTCCATCCATAACCCGCCAAAAGCCAGCGGGGGCACAACCACCACTGCCAGCGCCACGGCGAACACCGCCGGAGTATAGACCCGGGCAAATTGGTCGACGAACCGTTGGGTCGGCGCACGGCTTCCCTGTGCCGCCTCGACCGCGTGAATGATGCGAGTCAAAGTTGAATCATTGGCGCCCGACGTCACCCGGAACTGGAACGAGCCGGCCTGGTTGATGGTGCCGGCAAAGACCGGTTCGCCCGGACCCTTCTCCACTGGCAGGCTTTCACCGGTTATCGGAGCCTGATCGACCGTCGAATTTCCTTCGACCACCACCCCGTCCAGGGCAATCCGCTCACCCGGTCGGACACGTACTACGCTGTCCATCTCAACAGTTGCGGCCGGGACCTCGCTCCAAGTTCCATCGGAAAGTTTTACGGTTGCGTTTTCCGGAGTCATGGCCATCAGACCACGGATAGCGTTGCGAGCGCGGTCAAGGGACTTGACTTCAATCACCTCGGCCAGGGCGAAGAGGAACATGACCATGGCCGCCTCCGGCCATTGTCCGATGAACAGCGCACCGGTAACCGCAATGGACATGAGCGCATTCATGTTCAAGTTGCGGTTGCGTAGCGCAATCCATCCTTTTTTGTAGGTTTTCAGGCCTCCTGTCAGAATAGCGACAAGCGCCAGGAACAGTGTTGACCAATGATGGCCGACAATCAGTATCTCGATTATTTCGGCGCCCAGTGCAGCAACTCCCGATACAATCAGCGGCCACCAATTGGTCTTTTCTGCCCTGGGCAATTCATCCGCTTGCTTCACCACCCCAACCTGCATACCGATGGATTTAAGAACATCTACCACAGGTTCCAGCGATGACAGCGTGTGGGAAATGGTCAGATTTCTCTGCAGCAGGTTGAATTCCAGTCCCGTCACGCCGGGAAGCCCTTTAAGCTTGCCGCGGATCAGCGCCTCTTCGGTCGGGCAGTCCATGTTTTCAATGTGCAGTTGATCCCGGCGATCCGTCCGAGCAACTTGCGGCATCGTTTTATTTGCGTGTTGCGGGGTCATCGTTAGTCCTTTATCTCCGGCAAAATCCGAGTGAGCCTTTTTTCGTCATGCTCAGGACAATGGCGTTATCAAGTTCATTAATTAGATCGCCGCTTCGCCACGTTCGTTGGTTCGTATTCGAACTGCTTCGACTACGTCCAAGACATAGATTTTCCCATCGCCCTTTTCGCCGGTCCAGACATGCTGACGGATGGTATCCACAACCTCCCAGGCAACGGCATCTGTAACCATGATCTCCACACGAACGTTTCTATTGAAACAATTGATCTGGCTGTCAATTTTCTTACGGTTTGCACCTTTACCGCGACCAAATCCGTTGTTTTCCGCTGCACTCATCCCGGTCAATCCATTGACATGCCTGAGCGCTTCAGTTACCTGTTTAAGAACAGCCTGATTTATGAAGGCAATTATCTGTTTCATTTGGCTATCTCCTTTTGTTACAGAGTTCAGTTACCCGTATAGTTCTGCAACAATCAGATCTGTGGTTGATCACTAAATTGCATCTCGTCCTCGCTCATTAGTCCGGATCTTTACGATGTCATCAACTGTAGACACGAAAATTTTCCCGTCACCTGTATTGCCGGTATGGGCATACTTCTGAATCACGTTGACGACTTCGGAAACCATTCCGTCATCGACAACAACCTCCAACTGTATGCGGGGAATAAACTCAACCATTTCATAAACAACTTTGTCTTCAGAGTGTTTGGCCCTGCCTTTGCCGAAGCCCTTGATCTCTGAGACCGTCACTCCAGGCAATCCATCAATTTCATGAAGTTCTACGGTTACTTCCAATAACTTGGACGGTCTGATGATTGCTTTTATTTCTTTCATGGGAATCTCCATTCAATCTGGGTTTAACTACATTTCCGCTTCGACTTTCCGTTTCTCGAACCAGCCGTACACCGCCGGGATGATCAGCAGGGTCAGCAGGGTCGAGGTGATCAAACCACCCACGACGACCGTCGCCAGCGGCTTTTGGATCTCCGAACCGGTGCCAGTGGCCAAAAGCATCGGCATCAGGCTGAAGATGGCGATGGAGGCGGTCATCAGCACCGGCCGCAGACGATCAATGGCCCCTTTCCGGATGGCCTCACCCAGCTCCAGCCCTTCATCCCTGAGCTGCGCGATACGCGATACCATTACCAGTCCGTTCAGCACCGCCACCCCGAAGAGGACGATGAAGCCGACCGAAGCCGGGACCGAGAGATACTGGCCGGAGAGGAACAGGGAGAAAATCCCGCCGATCAGGGCGAACGGCAGGTTGGAAATAACCAGCAGCGCTAGGCGCATGGAGCGGAAGGTGACGTAGAGCAGCAGCAGGATCAGACCGATGGCTATCGGGCCGATGATCATCAGTTTTTTCATGGCCCGCTGCTGGTTTTCGAACTGACCGCCCCAGGTCAGATAGTAGCCGGCTGGCAGTTTGACCTGTTCCTTGATCTTCTGTTTCGCCTCGGCCACAAAGCTGCCCATATCCCGGCCAGTAACGTTCATCTCGATGCCGATCCGGCGCACGCCATCCTGGCGGCTGATCTGCACCGGGCCTTGCACCATCTTTACCTCGGCCAGTTGTTCCAGCGGGATGTTCATCCCGGTTTTGGTGGTGATCAGCAGGTTCTTGATGGTCTCCAGAGAGTTCCGTTTTTCCTCCGGCAGCCGGACGGTGATGTCGAAGCCCCGGTTTACTTCATAGAAGGTGGAGGCAGCCTTGCCGGCCACCGCGATCTCAATGACATTCTGCACGTCGCTGATATTGAGGCCATAGCGGGCGATTTTTGCCCGGTCGATGGTGACGGTCAGGTACGGTTGACCCGAGACCTTTTCCGTGTTCAGATCGGTGCCGCCTCGGACAGTGGAGAGAATCTTGGCGATTTCGGCCGATTTATCATTCAAGACTCCGAGATCTTCGCCAAACAGCTTGAGAATCAACTGGGCACGAGTGCCGGCCACCAGTTCGTCGATGCGGCACTGGATCGGCTGGCTGAAGCCGAAGCTGATTCCCGGGATGGTTTCCAGCGCCTCGCGCATCTCGTTGGTCAGTGTTTCCTTGGAAATATCCCGTTTCCATTCACTCTTCGGCTTGAACACCCCCACATAGCCGGTCTTGTCCACGCCACGGGTATCCATGGCCACGCCGGTCTGGCCGATGCGGCCGATGACCACATCCAGCTCGTCAAACTTCTTCAGCTTGGCGGCGGCCTGTTGGTTGACTTCCAATGCCTTGGCCATGGAGACACCGGGGAGCATGGCAATATCCATGTCAAATGAACCTTCATCCATGATCGGAATAAACTCCGAACCCAGCCTGGTCACCAGGAACAATGAAACCACCAGCAATCCGCCGGCAATGCCGATGACGACTTTTTTCTTGTCAAGCGCATACTCCAACATTGGCAGATACTGGCTCTTGGCATAGGCCATGATCCTGCTGTCTTTTTCCTCCTCCGGCTTGAGAAACAGGCTGCAGAGCACCGGGATGATAAAGATCGAGAGCAGCAGGGAGGAAAGCAGGGCAATGGCCACGGTAATGGCCAGCGGGCCGAACATCTTCCCTTCGATCCCCTCCAGGGTCAGGATCGGGATGAAGGTCAGGGCGATGATCAGTTCGCCGAAGATGCTCGGTTTACGCACTTCCATGACCGCCTTGAGCACCGTGGTGAGCTTGGGATGCAGGTGCCCCTCTTCGCTCAGATGGCGCTGGACGTTCTCCACCTGGATAATGGTGGTGTCGATGATCATGCCGATGGAGATGGCCAGACCGCCGAGGGACATCAGGTTGGCGGTGATGCCGGTGAGCTTCATGACGATGAAGGTGGCCAGCAGTGACAGCGGCAGCGCCAGCAGCACGACAATGCTTCCCCGGATACTGTTCAGGAGCAGGTAGAGGACGATCAGCACGAGGATGGAACCCTCGATGAGCGCCTTGTTGACCGTGCCGACGCTCGCTTTGACGATATCGCTGCGGTCATAGTACGGGACCATCTTGACCCCGTCCGGCAGCATGTTGCTCTCGTTGATCTCCTTGACCTTGGCCGCCACACGGCGGACTACGTCGCGGCTGTTTTCGCCACGCAGCATCATGACGATGCCGCCGACTGTCTCGTCGGCGCCGTTCTTGATGGCAGCACCCATACGGACCGCTTCTCCGACCTTGACCTGCGCTACATCCCGCAGGTAGGTTGGCGTGCCTTTTTGAGATTTGAGGACGATGTTTTCGATGTCGCCAACGCTCTGGATCAGGCCGACGCCACGGACGATGTACTGGTCCGTGCCCCGTTCCAGGACGTTGCCGCCGACGTTGCTGTTGTTGCTGCCGATGGCGGTATAAACATCGTCCACGGTAACGCCGTATTTCACCAGCTTTTCCGGGGACACCAACACCTGGTACTGCTTGAAGTAGCCGCCGAAGGAGTTAATTTCATTAACCCCGGCGACGCTCTTCAGCTGGGGGGTAATGACCCATTCCTGCATGGTGCGCAGATTGGTCAGGTACGCCCGTTTCTGTTCCGGGTCCTGGGGCGCTTTCCCTTCAAGGGTGTACTGGTAGATCTCCCCCATGGCCGTGCCGATGGGCCCCATGGCGACCTGAACCCCTTTCGGCACTTTTTCCCGCGCTTCGGCCAGCCGCTCGAACACCAGTTGGCGGGCAAAGTAGATATCCACATTGTCCTTGAAGACAATCGTGACAATGGAGAGGCCGAACTTGGTCACCGAGCGCATCTGCTCGATGTCCGGCAGGCCGCGCATGGACATTTCTATCGGATAAGTGACATTCCGTTCGATTTCGACCGCCGACAGGCCGTCGGCATGGCTGACCACTTCCACCTGGATGTTGGTTACATCCGGGAAGGCGTCAATCGGCAATTTAAGGTACGAGTAGAAGCCGAAAACAACGATCATCAGCGCAGCGAAGATGACCATTCCTCTCTGCTTCAAGGTATAGGCAATGAGTTTTTCTAGCATGCGTGATTATCTCCTCAGTGTTCGTGCCCCTCAAGTTCACCCTTCTTCAGTTCCGACTTCAGGGTGAACGCGCCCTTGACGGCATAGCGTTCACCTTCCTTGAGGCCGGAAACCACTTCCACCATGCCGCCCGAGGCACGCCCCAGCTCCACGGCCCTCGGTTCGAACTCGGTCTCCTTTTCGGCGACAAAGATCAGCTTCTTGCCGTCCAGCTCCTGTACGGCTTCTTCCGGCACCGACAGCACCGGCGGCGTGTCTGCGGCAATCGCCAGTTCAACGGTAGCGAACATCTCCGGTTTCAGCTTGCGGCCCGGATTGGGCACTTCGACCCGTGCCTTGACCGTGCGGGTAGCCTCGTCAACCAGGTCGGCAAGATAGGTTATCCGGCCGCGAAACTTCTGATCGGGAAAGGCGCCGACGATGACGGTTGTCGTCTGTCCCCGGCGGACCTTGGCCAGGTCCTTTTCGTGGATATCCACCAGCACCCAGACCGATGACAGGTCCGCCACGGTATAGAGGCTCTTGGACGGGTCGGCAAGCTCGCCGACGATGGCATGTTTCTCCGTGATGATGCCACTAATGGGAGAGCGGACCGGCAGGAGCGGTTTCTTGTGATGATCGTCTTTCAGGTCTGCCACAGAGACGCCAAACAATGAGAGCCGCTCCTCGTCGGTATGCAGTTCGGTCTGGGTGGTCTTGTAGTCGGTTTCGGCCTGGAGGATCTCCTTGCGGGCCGCAATTTTCTTATCCACCAGGGCCTTGATCCGATCCATGTTGGACTGGGCCAGGGTGAACTTCGTCTTTGATTGATGGTAGCGGTTGAGCGCTTCACCCAGCTCGACACTGTCAATGGTCACCAGCACCTGGCCGGCAGCCACGCTGTCCCCCAGGGAGGACTTGACGCTGACAATCTTGCCGGAAATGCGCGGCGAGACATGGGCAATTTTGTCGGCATTGGCCTCCACCTTGCCGGTGGCGCTGATGACGCCGGCCAGGCGCTGTTTCTTGGCCGGAGCAACGACCACACCGCTCTGCTTCTGCACCTCGGCGGACATCTTGACGAGTTTCTCTTCCCCGTGTTCGTCGTGACCTTCATGCCCTTCCTTCTTTTCCTTTTCTTCGTCGTGGCCGCCTTTTTCGTCCTTATGGCCGGCCTCTTTTTGTTCGGCTTTTTCTCCGCCCCCGGTGGTGGAATGGGTCAACCGGTAAGCGACGCCGCCCCCCAGGGCCAGGGCCAGTATGAGTCCGATGATGATTGCTTTCTTGTTCACTGCACACCTCCGTTGATGTCTGTCGCCACTGCTGATTCGAGTTTTACGAGTGCCAGCTGCCGGGCATGGAGCGCCGTCAGGTAGCTGTCGCTGACCTCGAAGAATTTTTTCTGTTCCTGAATGACCGAGAGAATCCCGACCTCGCCCAACCGATAGGCCTCCTGGGTCAGCTTCAGGTTTTCCTCAAGCTGGGGGATAATGTTTGACTTGTAGAGCGACAGCACCTTCTCGGCATTCAGAACACTTGTGTAGGCGGTTTCTACGTCCCGCTCCACATTCCTGGTAGCAGCTGCCAAACGGCTTTCGGTGCTGCTTCGCTTGGCCCGGGCTTCCTGCACACCGGCCTGATTCCTGTCAAACAGCGGAATCGGCATCGACAGCTTTAAGCCAATGGTGTAGGCGGTATCCTTGCCTTCAACTCCGCCGATTTCCATACCGGTCGTGTCGCGCCTGAACGCGAGACCAGCGGTAAGATTCGGGATAGTTTCGGACCAGGCCAAGGCGATATCCGCGTCTCCCCTGGATTTTTCTGCCTCCAGGGCTTTCAGGTCCGGACGTTTCCCGAGCGCCAGCTGCTTCAGATCAGCCAGATTCTTATTGAGAGAGAAGCCGTTATCCAGGGTTCCGGCAATCGCCGGTGCTTCACCGGCAGGCAGCCCCATGAAGGTGAAAAGTCTGGCTCTTGTTTGCAGAAGCGCCCGCTCGATCTCGATCCGGGTTCCTTCGCTGCGGATCAGTTCCACTTTGGCCAGATTCATCTCCAATTCGGGGATGTCACCGGCGGCCAGACGATCCCTGGTAACCTCAAGAAGCTGCCGGTTGAGTTCAATGGAGCGGTCCGTCAGTTTGAGCCTTTGTTCGGCAAGCATGGCGTCATAGAATACGGCCTTCACTTCTTCGCGTAATGTTCGTTCACGATCGGCCAATTGCCAGCGGTAGGCTTCCAGTTCGCGCTCAGCAACGGTCAGGCGCTTGCCGCGCTTGCCTGCCAGCAGAAATTCCTGGGAGACCCCAATCTCCATGTTGTTTTCAGCGCTGCTGCCGGTCAGGGCGCCAGTCCCTCCTTCCAGGTCAAGAGTCGGATTGGGCAGCAGTCCTGCCCGGGTTTTGCCGGCCTCGCGAATGCCTTTTTCTTCACGAAATGATTTGAGGTCGCCATTATTTTGTAACGAAACCTCGACTACCTGCGGCAACGCCAGCTGTTGTGTCTCTGCTGCCAGCGCCGGTACCGATGCAAGCAGACAGAAAATTCCCGGCACTAGCAGACGTGCCCTTCTTCCAGATACAGTTGTTTCCAAAGAAATAACCTCCATATTCAGTTTTGAATGATTAGATGAAAAGCGGTATTGGACGCACCACGGCCCGGTGAGAAGACAGTTCTGTCCCTGGACAGCACGAACTGCTCCCGGTGCGGCTTTTTTGGCCTATTTTTGCGGGGGGATAAACTTGGTAAGAAAGACTTCGGGTAAAAACCTGAAAGGGTCGGACGTTTGCAGATCTAGAACCAGCGGGTTGAAATCGATTTTGAACTGTTGAACGATCAGAGGCGCATGACAGGCGCAGTTGATACAGGAATTGCATCCGTCATATTCCTTGTGCTGTTCCAGAGGAGAGCATGGGCATTGGTGAGACGCAAACACCTCAACATCCGAGACTTGATAGCTCGAAGCTGAAACATCACTTTGCATGGCATGCACACTTTCATGCACGCCATTGACCGTGACGGTCAGCATGACCACCAGCAGCAGCCGGGCAAAGAATTGTATCGGGATAAATTTTCGCATAATTAATTAAGTCAATACTGTCCAACTCATTTCAAATTGTCAAGAGCATATTCCTGTTGATGGACAAATAGCTGTATTAATCGCATACAGTGATATTGTTATTTTTGGTAAAATCTGATACTTGCTTGCACGAATGTTGCATTTGCGTCTATATAGGGAATACGGGTAATTATGTAATATGGAATGCGAACGCAGAAACAGCCGGCTGAATCCGGCCTCCGCCCTGATATGGCTCTCGTCCCTGGCGGGTCTGATACTTACGATCATGGAACTGTTGAAGATCTGTACCGATGCCTGCAGCGAGACCGCCGCCTTCACCATTTTCGGCCTCAATTTCGGCTGGTTCGGACTGGTATTTTTTTCCACAGTGCTGATATTCCTTGCCGCACGAAAGCGACTCCCGCTGGCGGGGCTGTTGCTGTCACTGCTCTTTTTCGGGGCGGCCGGAGCTGAAATGAGGTTTATCTGGCTGCAGAAATTTGTAATCGGCAAGTGGTGTCCCATCTGCCTGGCAATTGCCGCGGCAGTCTACCTCGGCAGCTCAGCGCTGCTTTATGAAACCATACGGAGAGAACCAATGAAAACCGGATTTAAAAAAATTGCAGTAATGATCGTCGCACTCGTCATCGGCACAATCACTGCCACCTTTGGCGTGGCCAGGGAGAGCCAGGCTGCAATGGATCTGTTCCTGGGCAAGACTAAAAGCCCGGTCACCGTCTATTTCATCAGCGACTGGTTCTGTCCGGTCTGCCAACAGATAGAGCCTCGCATTGAGCAGATTCATGCCAGTATTGTCAACGATACCCGTGTCAGCTTTATCGACTACCCGATCCATGCCGAGACAAACAACTTCACCCCCTACAACCTGCAGTTCCTGGCCTTCGAGAAGGAAAACTACCCCAAACTGCGCAGTGCTCTGGCGGCACTGGCCAAGAAGACCAAGACCCCGACTCCAGAACAGGTCCAGTCTGCGGTTTCCCCCTACGGCGTCAAACTGAGACAGGTAAACTATGCCGACATCCTCTACGGCCTGCAGACGAACCTGACCACCTATCGCGGATTCGGCGTGACCGCTACGCCCACCGTGGTCGTGGAAAACAGCAAGACCAAAAAGCACAAGCTGCTGGTCGGCGACAAGCAGATAACCCTCCAGGCCATCCGTGCCGCTATGGCCGAGATAGGCAAATAAGCCTCAAAACTGCAGTTGACCACTGATACACGGGATGAACACGGATAAAACCTGAACATTCAAACAAAAAGTCCTTTACCCTTTGGCTTTGCTGTCCTTTGGCTTTAATTGTTTGATTTATCTGTGTTTATCCTATTCATCCTAGTTTCAACTGCTTTTTATGGGTTAATTCCCTCCATTACCGTTTACTTGACCTGAATCAAACTCTTTTGTCCTACTTGCTGTCACCCTCGACAGTGTCATGTCGAGCACTATCCGGGGGAGTGGTTTTATGTGCCGCGTTATCCGTAGCAACCTGCAACTGAATCTCATCATACTTCTGATCCTGCTGCCGATGCCGGCGCTGGCCATTCCCGCAATTACCTGTCACTGCTTCAGCGAGCGTTCCTATCAACCGTCACGACCGGCTGCGGCCGACCCCTATTTTCTGGCCACGGCCCAGAACTCGTTTTTTGCGGTCGTGTTCAATGTCGAAAAGAAAAATATCGTGATCAAAAAACAGCAGGGGACCTCTTCCGATGACCTCTGGATCGCCTACTGGGTCGCCTCCGGGTCGGGTAAGTCGCCCGAGGTCCTGCTCGGAAGCAGGCAGAACAGGGAGAACTGGAATGAGGTCATCGCTCCGTTGCATCTGCCTGCCAAGAGCCTGGGAACCCGTTTCTCAAAAGCTCTGAGTATGAAATCGACTTCCGGTCGCCTGGCCGAGGCGGTAGTTGATGAACTGTTTATACGATATCGGTTGCTGAGGGAAGCTGAATTGGCCGCAATCCGCCAGGCGGGTGCCTCCAGCCAGGAACTGATTATCGCCTGGCTGATAGCCTCAAAAACCGGGCAAAGCGCCAATCAGGTCTATCTAGAGGTTAAAAATGGTTCCGAAACATGGGGGAGCTTGCTACAAAAAGCGAAGATCGACCCGAAAGACATGCAGCGGGAGATTTCAGTAATGCTGAGATGAGCCAGAAACATTAAATTATCCTGACTGGCCGTGGAAAAACATTCCGCCATCATGGTCGTCACCCACGATCACCGCATGACGGAGAATTTCAACCGGATTCTGCAGGCCAGCGACGGCGGGCTTTCAGATGAAATCAACAACTGAGGAAGGCAGACGGAACAGCTGCCACATCGCCAGCTTAATCAAGCCGCAAAGCCTGACATCCTGAGCACAGGTCAATAATATGTGACCTGTAGCAACGGTGCCAAAACATTTCGATTTGCACCGGTCGTGTCGTTGATTTCGATCAACCCCGGTGTAACAACCCCCAAATCTTCCATTATGCGGACCTGGAAATTCAGCAGGCCCAGACGCTGCGCCTCTACCATCAGAGACGTCACATCGATCGTCACATGGCCGCCGAAATCCGCCTGGGAAACCGGTGGAACAACCGTGGTTGTCGCCAGCGCCGGCTGGAGAGTACGGTCAAAATCAGAGACCAGCAGGCTGGCGGGAGGGAAGGAGACAAGATCGACACGCACCGGAATCGTGCCGGTCAATGGCTGGGGAAGGATACTGTTGATGAATATATCCAGGAAGGCCGAATCAATGATCGCGCTTCCGGGAACACCGTTCGCACCAGTCAGCGGAAATACCAGAAACGCCCGGGATTCCACACCGCTGGTAGGGTGAATGCCGGCAAAAACGCTCTGGGTATTGCCCTGGGTTACAATAAACGCATCCGTGACTGGAAATTTCTGAATATCGCCATCGAGAACCGGGTCACTCAGGATCGTTGTGACAAATAACTGCGGAGAGCTACTGTTGCCGCCACTTCCGCAAGCGGCCAGAACCAGGATCACCAATAATGCTGACATTGCCAGAAGAAACTTTTTCATGGCTGCCTCCCTGCAATAATTTATTCAGCTGTTTAAATGATTATCCGACTTTCTGGAAAAGGTTACAAGCTATTGACCATCAACGGGTCAGAATTTAGCTGACACCTGTCACAGAAGAAGCTCTTTCAGGTGCCGGCAAGCATCCACCGGCCACACTATTGACATAATTCATATTATCATATATATTGGTTTCAAATTCAGCTGGAGTTGGAAATGAAATCACTCGCACAATCGCTCGCACTGCCTGTTGACGCCCCCTCAAAACCTTTGTATCGCTGGATGCTGGCCCTGTTCATGCTCTCAGTCATCGCTTTTGGCTGGAAATATCCGCTGCTCGGCTTCGCCGTGCCGCTGGCAATGCTGACCGGCATGGCCGGCGGCATCTTTCGCGGTCGCTACGTCTGCGGCAACATCTGTCCACGCGGCAGTTTTTATGACACGGTTTTCAGTTTTGTCGGCGGCAACAAACCTATTCCCGCACTCTTACAGTCATCCGCTTTCCGCTGGGGCGCCATGGCCGGGCTGATGAGCTTCATGGTCTGGCGGATTTCCCAGAATGCAGGCGACTGGCAGCACTGGGGAACGGTCTTCTGGAGCATGTGCCTGATCACCACAGTAGCAGGCATCCCGCTGGGCATCGCCTACCGTTCCCGTAGCTGGTGCTCCTTCTGTCCGGTCGGCACAGTGGCCGCAGCAATCGGAGGGGACAAGCACCGGTTGGCCATCGCCCACGACTGCCGCCAGTGCGGTGTCTGTGAAAAGCAGTGCCCGATGGGATTCTCGATCGCTGAACATCGTGATGCCGGTGTACTTCCACATAAAGATTGCATCAAATGCTCCTCCTGTGTGGATGCCTGCCGCAGCGAAGCGCTCTCATGGCCTGAATGAAATCTCCAGGGCAAACCGGAACATAAAAAATGAGGGGGTGGATTCCCTGCCAGAACCCACCCCTTTCAGTCAACTTCCTCTGTACCGGATCTATAACCTGAACTGACTGACCAGCCCCTGCAGTTCCTCTGCTATGATTTTGAGTTGGTTGGCCGCCGCGGCCGACTCATGCGCGCCGCGCGCAGTCTGTTGGACGACTTCGGTGATCTGAATCATATTGCTGCTGATTTCCGATGTAGTGGCGGTCTGCTCCTCGGCAGCAGTAGCTATCTGATTGACCTGGGTCTGGAGTGAGCCGATCTGATTGATTATATCAGAGATTGCCTCGCCCGATTTGGCCGCCTCAACGGTTCCGCTCTCGACCTCTTTGACCCCCTGTTCCATCGCCGTAACCGCACCCCTGGTCTCAGCCTGGATCGCCTTGATCATCTCGCCGATCTCACGGGTAGCCCGGGTGGTACGTTCCGCCAGCGCCCTTACCTCATCGGCAACAACCGCGAAACCGCGACCCTGTTCGCCGGCACGGGCGGCTTCGATGGCGGCGTTCAGCGCCAGCAGGTTGGTCTGGTCGGCAATGTCTTCGATCGTGCCGACTATCTGGCCTATCTGGTCGGAACGCGCTCCGAGGCTGGCAACGGTTTTGGAAGTTTCGTTGACCCTTTCGGCAATTTTATACATGCATTTGACCGTGTCCTGTACCACTTGAGAACCGGATTCCGCCGATTCGTTAGCCCGGTTGGCCGATTCGGCCGCCATCTGGCAGTTCTGGGCGATGTCACCTGAGGTGGCCGACATTTCCTCTCCGGCGGTGGCCACGGTTGCAGCCTGGGAAGCCACCTCTTCTGCGCCGGTGGCCATCTGTTCAGAGGTGCTGTAGACTTCGCCGGAAGTATTGGTTACACGGTTGGACGCGGCCTCGATCTTGCCGATCATACTCCTCAGGTTATCCACCATGGCCACAAATGATCCGGTCATCTCTCCGATCTCATCGCTGCCGGTCTGTTTCAGATTCACCCTCAGATCACCGGAGGCGATCCTGTTGGATTCGTCAGCCAGCTTGCGAATCGGAGCAGATATGATCCCGGCTAGCAGCAGGCCCAGCACGATCGCAGCGGCAACACAGACGATAATAGTTCCGATGATCCAGTATCTTGCTGACGAATATAGAGCGTCAGACTCCTTGACCGCGTCCACAGACTCCTTTTGATTGTATTCAATCAGCCCATTTATACTCTTCTGCGCAGCGTCGTAACTTTTCTTGCTGACCGAGCGCATGTATCTGGTCGTTTCCTCAAGATCGCCGCCTTTGGCAATCTCGTATGTTTTTGCTGCGTCCTTGTAGTAAACGGCAACAAGGTCCTTCAAATCACCAAACATCTTCTTCTCGTCAGTCGTCAGCGGCAACTTTTCCAGCACCGCAAGCGCCTGGCCAGCTTTTTCAGCCGTTTCAGTCAGCCGTTTGACATAGCGCTGGTACTCCTCGGAAGTGGTTTTGTTGCAGACCTGGAGCTCTCCCCGGCGGTTGAGGTTCAACTGGCTGTCCACCACCGCCAGGTTGACCACAGAAGGCAGCAGGTTCTTGGCGATATCCTCCGATTTGTCATAGACCCTGCCGATCTGAAGCAGAGAAAATATGCCCAGCAGTATCGTCAGGACAGTGATTACAAAAAAGGCCGACATTATCTTGCTGCGAATCTTCATGCTGGAAAACATGGGGGCCTCCATTTAAAATCAATCGAATTATGTTTGGTACAAGGATGTTTTCGGAAATATCACTGCTGACAAAACAGCCTGGTCGTCAAAGCGCTATCTGGAGCGGAGTCCCATCGAATACGAGTATGAGTATATGAGCTTTGTCGTGTTGAAATTAGAGCATGCCGTCGAAGCTGTCCCGCTCATCATCCGAGAACATACGGTCCACATCCATGATAATCAGCAGACGCTCGGCATGGTTGAATACTCCGGTGATGAACTCCCTGCCGATACCGCCCGACATGATCATTGAAGGCGGAGGCTGGATTTCGCTGCTGTGAATGCGGATCACCTCCGAAACCGCATCGACGATGAAGCCGGTCAGGGTTCCGACCACGTCCATGATTATGATGCGTGTGTGACCGCTGTTTTCACTCTCCATCAATCCGAAGCGTTTGCGCATCGAAATGATCGGAATCACCTTGCCACGCAGATTGATGATCCCCTCCACATGTTGCGGAGTATTGGGCATCTTGGTGATGGTAGGCATGCGGATGATCTCGCGCACCTTCAGCACTTCCACTCCGTACTCCTCGTCGGCCAGCATGAAACTTACCAACTGGATCAACTCGTCGTGTTGCGTTGCATGATCTACCTTTACCAATGCGTTTGTGGACATAATGTTTCTCCTGTCGGTGAGATATTAAATTGGGACTGCCAGCCACTGAAGCACTGGCGCACGATTTTATCTTTATACTATCACAGTTTGCCGACTGCACTATTAGCACAGAAAGATTTGATCATAAAACCGTTTTTTTAATGGAGCCGAGAAACTTCTGCCTTGACAACCGATGCCTCCGAAACTACATGATTGAATCAGAGAAGCTGTTAATCACAAGGGGGCGGCCTCTGATGTCGCACATTGACCAGAACATATCCAGGCGTCTGATTTTCGCCATCACCTTGACCGCCGTCACTCTGGTTGCAGAGGTAATCGGTGGAATCTGGTCCAACTCCCTGGCTCTATTATCCGACGCAGGCCACGTATTCCTGGATCTTTTTGCCCTGACGCTCTCGCTGGGCGCGATCAAGCTGGCGGCGCATCCTCCCGGCGAGCGCCATTCTTTCGGCCTGCATCGCGCGGAAGTACTGGCTTCGCTGGTAAACGGAGTGACGGTGCTGCTGATGGCGTTCGGCATCCTCTACGAAGGGAGCAAGCGCCTGGTTGCTCCTGAAGAAGTACGGACGCTTCCGATGCTGGTAGTCGCCATCCTGGGACTGGTCGCCAACCTGCTGGCAGCCAAGGGTCTGCATGGCCATGCCCATCACGACCTGAATGTACGCAGTGCATTCCTGCATGTGCTGGGTGATGCGGCGGCCTCGCTGGGTGTTATTTGTGGTGCGGTGCTGATGCGTTTTACCGGCTGGTACCAGGTCGATCCGCTGGTTTCCATCGCGATAGGACTGCTGATTCTGTCGGGCGCTTTCCGGGTGTTGCGGGATGCGGTGCACATCCTGATGGAAGGAGTTCCGCGCGGAATGACCGTCGAGCAGGTTGCGGAGCGGATTCGCGCTGTTGATGGGGTGGCGGATGTTCACCATCTCAACCTGTGGGCAGTTTGCTCACATATTCTAGCACTTTCCGCGCACGTCGAGATCGACCCGGAGCACGACGGGCAGCGCAGCCTGCTGATGCGCACCATCGAACACGAATTGCGCCATCATTTTCATATTACCCATACCACCATCCAGTTTGACTGCTCCGCCTGCAACGGCGGCCCCCTGATCAAGGAACTCACCCACCGCGAACGTAGCAGCGACTGCAGCCGGCACCACCATTAATCCGCATAAATAGCTATTGTACTTGATTTAATTTTATATTGTAGTATTTATATAGATGACTTTCTCATGTTCAAATAATTTAACCGGGATTGTATCGGCAGATTTGCAGATCGATCTTCGAAAGGATATCAGATATGTTCGCTGTATTTACAAACCGCTCCATCGCAACAAAACTTCTGGCCGCGTTTGCCGTCATAGCCTTTATTACGGGCATAGTCGGGTTTTGCGGCGTCTACAACATCCTCGGTCTCAACAGGTCAAGCAGCGCGCTCTACAGCCAGGGCGTCCAGCCTCTGGCCCTGCTTGGCCAACTGGGGATGGCCGCCCAGAAAGCGAGGGTGAATCTGCGCGGCATGATGATCGATACCGAACGTGAGCGGATGGAAGCCAATGCCAGTGCGGTCGCCCAGCGCTATGATGAAGTCGATGCGCTCATCCGGAAACTGGGGTCCGGAACCGGCGACAAGGAACTGGATGTGTTGCGCAAACTGTTGCAGGAGTACCGCCCTGTATGGCAGGAGGTTATCAGGCTGCACCTGGCAGGCAGCCCCGCAGCTGCGCTTGAGATCATGCAGAGCGGCGCGCTGGACACGGAGAAGAAAATCGAAGCGGCCCTGCGGGAACTGATAGCGGTTTATACCAAGGATGCCCAGACCCGGGGAGAAGAGAACTCGCGCATGGCCAAGCTGGCCAATGCGACCATGATATCGTTCTCGGTGGCCGGTGTCCTGCTGGCATTTATCCTGGGGCTTATCAGTGCGCGGATGATCAATCGTCCGCTCAGGGAGGCGGTCGACTTCGCCAACCTGATCGCCTCCGGCGATCTCACCCACAAGGCGGAATGTCACTCGCAAGATGAAACCGGACAACTGATCCTGGCCATGAACGGCATGACCGACAGACTGCACGGTATCGTCAGCCAGGTATCCGGCACCTCGACCCAGGTGGCCGATGCCGCCGCGCAACTGCACGCCACTGCCGAACGGATCGCTACAGGCGCTGAAGAGGTCGCTGCACAGGCCGCCACGGTCGCCACCGCCGGCGAGGAGATGTCGGCAACCAGCGGAGATATCGCCCAGAACTGCCAAATGGCAGCGGAGGGTGCGCAGCGGGCTTCAGAGGCGGCCCAGAACGGAGCGGCGGTGGTAAACGCCACCATAACCGTAATGGGACAGATTACCGACAAGGTACAGGAGTCGGCACGGACAGTGGACAGCCTTGGAGCGCGTTCCGACCAGATCGGTGCGATTATCGGCACCATCGAGGACATCGCAGACCAGACCAACCTGCTGGCGCTGAACGCCGCCATCGAGGCCGCCAGGGCAGGCGAACAGGGGCGCGGTTTCGCGGTTGTGGCCGACGAAGTACGGGCGCTGGCCGAACGCACCTCACGCGCCACCCGCGAGATCGGGGACATGATCAAGGCCATCCAGAGTGAAACCAGGGGAGCTGTAGCAGCGATGGAACAGGGGGTCAGCCAGGTAGAATCCGGTACGGTTGAAGCGGCCCGCTCTGGTGAATCATTGGGGGATATCCTGCAGCAGATCAGCGATGTAGCCATGCAGGTAAACCAGATTGCGATTGCAGCCGAAGAACAGACCGCCACCACCAGCGAGATTTCCAGCAATATTTCCCAGATAACCGATGTCGTACAGAAAACGTCTCAAGGGGCCAATGACTCGGCCCAGGCGGCCGCCAGGCTCAACGACTACGCCGAGGAGCTGCAGCGACTGGTACGGCAATTCAAGCTGTAACCTCCGCTACTCGCTAAGAAGGCCCCTCAGCCCTCATGACAAGATGAGGCTGTGGGGCCTTTTAGTTAATCTCGAAACGGCACTGCAAATATCAACAGGCCTGGTCCAGCACCTCCCTGACCTTGCCCAGCAGCACCTGAACCGTGACCGGTTTAGCCAGAAACCCGACCCCTTCCTCAATCAGCCCCTTCTGTTCGATGATATCGGAGGTATATCCGCTGGAGAAGAGCACCCGCACATCTCCCCCCTCTTTTCTGACCGCGTCATACACTTCGCGCCCGTTCATCCTCGGCATGACCACATCCAGCAGCAGCAGCTGAATCCTGTCCCTGTTGGCGCGATACTTGGCCAGCGCATCCTCGCCGTCCAGCGCTTCGATCACCTGATAGCCGCAATCCTCCAGGGCATGGACCATGAAACTCCTGGCGCCGTCATTGTCTTCGGCCAGCAGGACCGTCTCCGTTCCACTAGGCACATGAACGGATAATTCGCTCTTGCGCTCCGGAATGCATGATGACTTAGCCAGCGGGAGATAGATCTTGAAGCAGGTTCCCTTGCCAGGCTCGCTGTACACGTTTATATCGCCGCCATGCTGCTTGATGATACCGTAGACAATGGAGAGCCCCAGGCCGGTTCCCTTTCCGATTTCCTTGGTGGTAAAAAACGGTTCGAATATTCTCTCTCGGGTAACCTCGTCGATCCCGGACCCCGTATCGGATACGGTGATCCTGGCATAGGTTCCCGGTTTGAGGACAGTGCCGAGCATTCCCTCCGTCAATTCGATGCATTCGGTTTTGATACTGAGGATTCCGCCCTTGGGCATCGCATCGCGCGCATTGACAGCCAGGTTCATCAGCACCTGCTCGATTTGTCCGCAATCGGCCATGATCACAAGCTCTTCCGATTCAAAAGAGCAGTGAAGTTCAATATCCTCGCCAATCACCCGGCGCAGGATCTTGTCGATGGTCCTGACGATCTCGTTGATCTCTTCGGGCCTGGTTTCCATGATCTGTTTGCGACTGAAGGCGAGCAGGCTGTGGGTCAGCTTGGAAGCCTTGTCGGCGGCGGAGAGGATATCATCGGTATAATGGGCAAGCGGGGAGTTTTCCAGCTTGGCGCGCAGGATGCTGCTGAAACCCATGATCGCAGTCAGGATGTTGTTGAAATCGTGGGCAACTCCTCCAGCCAGGGTACCGATCGCCTCCATCTTCTGCGACTGCCTGAGCTGTTCCTCCAGTCTCTTGTAGGAGGTAATGTCGCGACCCTCGGGGATCAGCATCACCACCTTTCCCTCGGCATCGATGATCGGCTTCAGTGAAAAATCGATATAATGGGTAGCCCCATCGGGAGTCTGGCAGGTTGTCTCGAAACGGACAAATTCGCCGGATGCCGCCTGATGAACGGCATTGCGCGCACGTTCGCGCAACCCTTCGGAATATGTCCACCAGAGCGTATCCCAGAAGGGTTTGTTCAAAACTTCGGATTCGGTTGCCCCGCAGAAGTCCAGAGCGGTCTGGTTGACCTCCAGCATGATCCCCTGCGGAGTGGTCAGTCCGATCAGCTGGAAGGTCTGATCGAAGATGGCACGGAACTTCTGTTCACTGGTCCGCAACGCCTCATGGGCCAGTTGCAGTTCCTCAACCTTCTCCTCCAGCAGAATAGCCTGTTCCTGAAGCTGCTCCTGCGCGGTCTGGCGCTCGGCAACCTCGTCCTCCAGCTCACGGTTTGCGATAGCCAGATCGATTGTGCGCGCCTCTACCCGCTCTTCCAGCAGCTCGTTAGCCTCCTTCAGACGCCGGGTAAGATCGCGCAGGCTCAGGTGAACTCCCACTCTGGCCAGCAATTCCTCCTGCTGGAACGGCTTGGTGACATAATCCACCGCGCCCGCCTCCAGACCCTGCACCTTGTGCACGGTTTCCGCCAGCGCCGACATGAAAATAACCGGGATGTCCTTGGTGCTCTCCTGTTGTTTCAGACGACGGCAGGTGGCATATCCATCGATGCCAGGCATCATGATATCCAGAAGAATCAGGTCCGGCTTGGCATAATCCGCACGGCTGACTGCGCTCTCCCCGTCCTCTGCCACCAGCACGGTAAAATTGAAAGCGGTCAGACAATCGCGGACTACGGTCAGGTTGTTCATATCGTCATCAACGACCAGAATCACAGGCTTGCGTCCGTAGAATTGCAACCTGATCCGATCTTCTGGATTCATATTTCTTCTCCACGACATTGATTTACCAGTGCCAGCACGGCCCTGGTTTTACAGCTCCCGGCAAGCTCCTTCAGCCTGCCGGCAAAATTATGATAACTGGAGTCACGTGCTTCCAGTGCGGTAGCCCACTCATCAACGCCCAGCATATCTCCCCTCATGGCCAGATCATAAAGCTCGTCAAGATCGGATGAAGGTGGAATCAACAGTTCCTGATCGTCCAGTGAATCAAAGCTTTCCCTGACCGGTGTGACTATTTCTACGGTTTCCCACTCGATCCCCAGCCGGTGACCGATTTTTTCCAGCAGCAGATCGATACAGATCGGTTTAAGCACGAAATCGTCGCAAAGCTCGATAAACTCGTTCCTCTGGTTGTTGTCGGTCACCGAAGCCGAAGCGCCGATAATCCCGATCCGGTCAAACAGCGGATTGGCGCGCATCAGGCGGACCGCCGCCAGTCCGTCCATCACCGGCATCACCAGGTCCATCAGCACAAGATCAGGCTGCAGCCCGCTCAGCATGTCCAGCGCTTCCTGCCCGTCTGAAGCGGTAGCGACCTTGAAACCGAGCGGATCCAGCAGCGAAACCAGCAGCGAAGTATTGCCCACGTTATCATCAACCACCAGAATGCTTTTGCGCTCGCCACGGTAGCCGGTCACCGACAGCTCGCCCTTTTCCAGGATCTGTTCCGGATCGGTTACCGGCGGCAACTCCAGCTCCATGCGGAATATGCTCCCTTTGTCGACCTCGCTCTCCACGGTCAGGCTGCCATTCATCAACGTCAGCAGGTGACGGGTGATATTCAGCCCGAGCCCGGTACCCTGACGCGGCTGCCCTTTGCCTGCCAACTGGGTAAACGGTTCGAAAATCGCTTCCAGCTTGTCGGCCGGGATACCCTCGCCGGTGTCAATAACTTCACAGCGGAAAATGCCCCCTGCTTGTCGATCGTAGTCCACACGCAGGGTCACGCTCCCCTTGCCGGTATACTTGACCGCGTTGGAGAGCAGGTTCAACAGGATCTGGCGCAGTTTGCGCTCATCCCCGCGGACATAGGACGGCAACGGCGACAGCTCCTCGTAGAGGAAGAGCAGCTCTTTCTCCTCGGCGTTCAACCGGGTCAGATTCATGGCCTGCCGCACAAGGGCCGGCAGATCGAAAGCCAACTGCTCGATATCCATCTTGCGTGCCTCGATCTTGCCCACATCGAGGATATCGTTGATCAGTGTCAGCAGATGTTCGCCACTGCTGCGCATGATTTCGAGCTGCTGACGCTGGGTCTCGTTCAGGTTTTCCTGGCGCTTCAGGATCTGGGCATAGCCAAGGATTGCGTTCAACGGAGTGCGCAGCTCGTGGCTCATACTGGCCAGAAACTCGCTCTTGGCGCGGTTGGCTGTTTCGGCCGCAACCTTCGCTGTCTGCAGCTCCACCACCCCCTTGGCAAAGGCCCCGGCCAGGTCATTTACCCCCTGGACCAGATTGTGCCATTCTCCCTCGAACCGAGCAGCATCGCTGCGGCTGTCCAGACGCCCTTCCTGCACCGCGACGATCAGCCCGTCCGTCTCCTGAAGAACCATGCGAATGGTGTTGCGCATCGTCGAAAACGAGCTGGCCAGCGCCCCCACCTCGTCCTGCTGGTAGATTTCGAACTCGCGGCTGAAATCACCGTGGGAGACGTCATCGGCCATCCTGACGATCTGGCGCAACGGCCGGGTGGCCACCCCCATCAGGAAATAGGCCGCCAGACAGCTGGCTGCGGCAAAAGCCAGCGACAGCGCGACACCACGCGCCACAATGCGCCGTTCGTTCTCGCGCATCGTTGACTTGGAAAAGCTGATCCTGATCCAGCCGATGGTCTCCCTGATCTTCTGCCCGCCGTCCATACCGCTGATGATGTCGAAATCATCCTGCAGTTTCTCTGTGAATACCGGCGCGTAGAACACGAAGTCATCCCGTTCCTCTGACATCGAAAGAACCTGGGATGTGGGTGGAACGCTCAGGTGGCGCAACAACGGACGGCCATTGTGAACCAGCGGCGACATCCGGTTGTCGTAGAAGGTGACTGTCGCCACCTCGGTGTTGGATCTGAGAAATGCGGCGGTGCTCTTTAACAGCTCCGGATTGCCGGAAAGAATCGGCAGCTCGCCGATCTTGGTCGCCAGCGTGGTGATCGCCTCGGCGCGTTTGATGATTTCGCTGCGGATGACCTCCTTGCCTGCCCGGATCGACTCCCAGGTATGGAAGAATGAAATCAGCAGCAACAGCGGGATCATGAAGATCAGCGCCTTGAGGCGAAAGGTCATTTTCAGTCCCGGCAGCTTCATGGATAGGCCTTTCTGGCCATGCGCACGACCTCATCCGGGATGTTAAGGCGCATCTTGCGGGCGGTACCCATATTCAGGTACAGGTCGAACTTGCGGGGAGGAAAGGCCGTTTGCTGGCCGACGCTGCCGCTTTTCAGGGCCTTGGTGGCATACTCGCCGATCACCCGGCCGACATTGACCATATCCACCACCAGCGCCAGCAGCGCCCCCTCCTTGACATGTCGCTCGGAAATGCCCAGCAGCGGAATCCGCCGCCGGAAAGAGAGCAGGTAGGCCTCTTCCATGGCGGTCGCGGTCATGATGCCGCTGTCCGGCAGCAGCAGGATCGCATCGGCATTATCCAGCTGGTTGACCATCCTGACGAATTCGACGGTATTGTTCACGGAGTGCGGGCTGAGAGGAGGGGAGACATCGCCGGCCAGGAGATTCAGCAATGGGCGGCTGCCCACCACGGACACCCGCTTCAGGCCAGGCAGATGGTTCCGCACCAGATCGGCGTACTCCCCGACCGGAGTAGCCATGTAGAAGCCGACCGTGTTGGGGCGGCTGACGGCCGGCGGTGTCACCACCATGTCATAGATCACCGGGACCGAGGGGGGCAGGGTCAGCGCTTCGCCCAGCGCCTCGCGCCCCAGCGCCACCACCACCCGCGCCTCTTCCTTCTGCAGAATGGCGGCCAGATTGCCGTGTACCTCGCCCGGAGAATAGGTTCTGGTCGAGGCATGCAGGGTCTTGCGCATGCCCATGGTTACTTCCATGACCGGCTTGAGCTGGGCATCGGCAATGATCAGCACATCCGCGGCAAAGCAGGGCAGTATGGTCAGCAGAACATATAAAAGGGCATGAAGGATGATCTTGGGCACGGGTAATCTTCTCAGGTCATTCAAATTGTCGGGCAACTATAGGGGCAATTAATCAAAATATCAACAAAAACGGCACTCTGATCTTTCCACGCAGGTATCGGGAATGTGAGCAATCCGCTGCACCGGGCAGACATCGCCGCCACCATTAACCACATCTAACGCAAGACGTATGCCGTCAAAAGCCGAGCCGGCGGCAATCGGGGCCGATCCCGACAAAATCCGTCCGGATTACACTGTCATATCCAGCCGTTAAGAATTTACCTGAAATTCTAAAAAACGGTTTTATCTGCTTGACAATTGGCTTGCCATGCTATAAAGGCATGTCTTGCTGCAAATTTCCACATTATTTTGGCGGAAATCAACTGATTCACGACCGACGGGAGGGCGAGGGCGCTCCCCGCGGACAACACCACACCGAAAGAAGGAGATCGAAAGAAAATGAAAACGAGCACCCTGGTAGTACTGGAAAAAGGCAACGATTGCGCATTCGAGGGACCGCTGGCAGCCTGCTGTGGGATGGCTCTTGCGCCGCTTGTGTAATCGATTCCGTTTACAGGTTCACGAAAAGGGGGAGCGATCCCCCTTTTTTTGTGTCATTCGAGAATCAAAATCAAATCCCCCCCATTCCCTCTATCGTAACCCTGATATGACTTACTAAATAGGGTGGCTTGAAAACCACCCCCGGAGACCCTGCATGCAGCTGTCCAACTATCTGAAGATCTACCCCTGCCCGGACCAGCCCGGCATGAACCTGGTCTACTCCACCCTGCGCTCGTCAGTGGTGCTGCTGCCGGACCAGCTGCTGCAGGCGGCCCGCAGCGGCACGCTGCCCGATGAGGAGCGCGAAATACTGGCCCGGCTCAACATCCTGACCCCGGACCGGGCCGCCGAGCGCGAACTGCTGCGCACGATCTTCGACACCCCACGCTCCAACACCCCCTTCAGCGCCGTGGTGGTGCTCAACCTGGACTGCAACCTGGCCTGTCCCTACTGCTACGAGGACGGATTCCGCGGCCAGCACTACATGAGCGCCGAAACCGCCGCGCTGCTGGCGGAGAGCATCCGTTGCGATCGGATTGAAAAAGGTCAGCCGGTGCGGCTGACCTTCTACGGCGGCGAGCCGCTGCTCTCCCTGGACCTGATCCGGGCCATCGCCCGGCCGCTGGGCCAGGCCGCTAGCGAGCGCGGGGTCGCCTTCGGTTTCTCGCTGGTCACCAACGGCACGCTGTTGAACCGCGCCTGCGCCGAAGAGCTGCTCCCGCTGGGACTCACCGGGGCCAAGGTAACCATCGACGGCCCCAGGCAGCTGCACGACAGCAGCCGCCCCTTTGTCTCCGGGCTGGGGAGCTACGAGGCGATCCTGCGCAACGTACTCGATATCCACAAGATCGTGCCTCTGCAGCTGGGGGGCAACTATACCCGCGACAACTTTCGCGACTTCCCGATCATGCTGGACGACCTGCTGGCCCGTGGCATCGATCCGGCCCGGATCGCCACAATGCTCTTCGCCCCGGTGATGCCAAAATCGGGTCAGCGGGTGCTGTCCGACTTCAACACCGGCTGCAGCTGCTCCTATGAGCCGTGGCTGATGGAGGCCGGCCTCTGGCTGCGCGAGGAAACCCTCAAGCGCGGTTTCCCGGCCCCCAAGCCGAAGCTGTCGGCCTGCATGGTCGAGCTGGAAAACGAGATCGTGATCAACCACGACGGCTCGCTCTACAAATGCCCGGCCTTCATGGCCTATCCGGAACTGCGCATCGGCTCGCTGTCCGAAGGGATCGAAGACTTTCGCGACTCGCACAACCTGGATCTCTGGAAAAAAGACGAATGCCTGGAGTGCGCCTACCTGCCGATCTGTTTCGGCGGCTGCCGCCAGCTGACGCTGCTGCGCAACGGAAAAATCGACGAGGTTGACTGCCGCAGGGAGTATTACGACACGGTGCTGGAGCGCCTGGTCAGGCAGGATCTGGAGTACCAGGGGACAAAGCCCAGCGGGGAGCAGGAGAAGGAATGATTCGTTTTTGGATTCAGGATGACTTCAGTGCCGGGGAGCAGCTAAAATCTTCACCATCCAACCCCTTTAAGCCTCCCCTTCTCAGGGGAGGCTTATTAAAAGCTCCCCCCCTGACAATTTCGAAGGATTTGGACCGCGTAGACGTCCCGACGGGAGCGGACATAGTCCGGGTCATAAGGGAGGTTTGTAGGGGTTGGTTTGGTAAAAACTACGGATAGACCCGCTTGGCCATTCTCACCATTTCGTCCGGGATCTCGATCTTCATCCGCCGGGCTGTGGCCGTGTTCAGGTAGATATCGAATTTTCGCGGCGGCGAGGGGGGGAACTGGCCGATATCGACCCCCTTCAAAGCCTTGGCGGCGGCTGAGCCGATCAGGCGCCCCACGTTGACCATGTCCACCACCAGCGCCACCAGCGCCCCCTCCTTGACGTTGCGCTCCGAAACCCCCAGCAGCGGAATCCCCTTGCGGAACGACAGCAGGTAGGCCTCGTCCAGCGCGGCCGTGGTTAGCACCGCGGTGTCCGGCAGCAGCAGGATCGCATCCGTACCCTCCAGCCGGCGGATGGCACTGACGAACTCGGCCGTGTTGCGGACCGTGTAGGCGGCCTGCTGCGGCGTATCGCCCCGCCCCAGGAGACTGAGCTGGTCGCGGCTCCCCACCACCGTGAACTGCCGGATCGAATGCAGGTGCTTGCGGATCAGCTCGGTGTACTCCCTGACCGGGGTGGCCAGGTAGAAGCCGGTGGTGTTCGGCCGGCTGATGGCGGGCGGAGTGACCACCATGTCGAAGATGACCGGGATCTCGCTAGGCAGGGTCAGCGCTTCGGCCAGCGCCTCCTTCCCCAGCGCCACCACCACCCGCGCCCCCTCGCGCTCCAGCGCGCCGCGCAGCCCGCGCCGGGCCTCTTCCGGGGAGATGATTTTCAGAGAGCTTCCCAGGCTCTTCCTGATACCGGAGATGATTTCGGTTGCCGGCCTGAGCTGGGTATCGGCCACCACCAGCACCTCGGCGGCCGGTGAAGGGGTGGGAAGCAAAAACATTGTCAAAAGAACCGTTGCCACCAGAAATAGTGTGAAGCGTCTGCACATTGTAGTTACTGCTCTTTCTAAATCGTAATCGATGATATTAAAGTGATTGAGTTTAGTTTCGCTCCGGGAGGCGCCATTGCCGCCGAGAGTCTGGGCTGTTAGAACCTGAACTTGAGCCCGCCCTCGACCCAGCGTCCCGGGTTGGGATAGAGAGACGAGGTGTAACGGTCGCCACTGAACAGGTTGTGGATGGTCAGGAAGCTCTCCAGCGTGGTTCTGGCGCTGGTCTGGAATTTCTTGGTGGCGGTCAGGTCCCAGATGAAGGTGTCGTAGTAGGGGTCCGGGTAGGCCGGCATGGTCGGGGTGAAGTCCCACCAGACGTAGTTGCCGGACAGGAGCATGCTGAACGAGCGGCGGTCGTCGTACTTGATCCCCACCAGCCAGGAGTATGTGTCCCAGTTGTTTGAGGCCCGGTCGGACGGGATCGCGCCGGCCTTGGTGTGCACATAGGCGTGTCCCAGCTTGAGCGACAGATTGTAGAAGGGCACGCTCTCGACCTCCAGCTCGTACCCCTGGCGGGTCACGTCGCCGCCGTTGACCGTCTGCTTGTAGGGGGGATTGGAGGCGATGGCCTCGGTTGACATGGCCTTGGTGGTCTCGTGGCGGAAGAGGGTTCCCTTCAGGTTGACCAGTTCGGCCAGGCCGGACTCGAGCCCGATATGGTAGGACCAGCCGTACTCGGCCGTCAGCTGCGGGTTGGGGAGCAGGAACAACCCCTGCCCCTTTGACAAACCGACCGGAGGCGAGGTGAAGCCGCGGGCGGCCGAGGCGCGGGCCACGCTGTGCTCCCCCAGCTCCCAGGTCAGCCCCAGGCTGGGGCTGACGAAGTAGCCGGTGACGCTGTCGTGGTCCAGGCGCACGCCGGGGGTCAGGGCCAGCGGCCCGAACTCGACCGTGTCGTTGGCAAACAGCGCCCAGCGGTCGATGGTGGGATAGACCGTCAGGGTGGCCGGCACGCCGAAGGACTGGTAGAGCGGCCCGGCGTTGGTGGTCTGGTTCAGGGCCCCGTGGCTGAGTTCCCCCCCCACGGTCAGGGTCTGGATGCCGCTGGTCCAGGTGGCGCGCAGGTTGCCGCCCACGGTCTCCTCGTCGTAGATGTTCTGCTTGAAGAGCGAGCCGTCGGACAGGAAATTAACCGGCAAGCCGGCATGGGCCTTGAAGAAGTGCACCCCCCCCCGCAGGGTCAGCTCGGGGGTGGCGCGGAATTCGACGTTGCCGGTCAGGAACAGGTTCCGTTGAATGGTCCTGGCGCTGATGCCGAAGACCGGCACCTCGCCCGCATTCTGTTCCGGGTTGCTGTAACCGGCCGTCAGGGTGATGTCCAGGTCGCGGCTGGGGGTCAGCAGCAGCTTGCCGAACAGGCTGTTGCGGCGGTAATCGCGGTTGTTGCGCAGCCCCTCCGAGGCCTGCTGCCCGGCGTAGAGGTAGTACCCCAGCGGTCCGTTCTTGCCGGCCAGCTCGGCCGCAGTGTCGCGGGAGTTCCCCTCGCCGAAGGAGCCGCTGAGCATGCCGACCGGCAGCGCCTTGTCGCCGGTGCTGCGGGTGATGATGTTGACCACGCCCCCCAGGGCCGAGCCCCAGGCCGAGGAGGCGGCCCCCTTGATAATCTCGATCCGCTCCACGATCCTGAGCGGAATGAAACTGGTGTCGGCGTTGCCGCCGGCCAGGAAGTTGACCGGCATGCCGTCCAGCAGCACGGTCACGTGGCGGTCCTCGGAGCCCTGGATGTGCAGCAATGTGGGTGAATTAAGCTCGTTGATCGAGAAATCCACGAAGACACCCGGCACCCGGGCCAGCACCTCGCTGACGCTGTTGGCGTTCATCGCCTCGATCTCACGGGCGGTGATCACGGTCATGTTCTCGGCCACCTGGGTCAGCGGCTTTTCGCTGCGGGTGGCGGTCTGCACATACAGCTCCTTCTCCTCCCAGAACATCAGCAGTTCCTCTTCGGAAGGGGTGTTCATGGCGACCTGCAGCCGTTCGGCCGCTTCGGCCCGGGGTGCGCAGAACAGTGCCGCGCCCAGCATAGTCGTTGCCAGCAGCTTCGTGACCCACCAGTTGTCTCGTCTACTCATCGTTTACCTCCGCGGCCGCTAACAGAATCAAGCCGTATACTACTGAATTATGGCCTGTTGTCAACAGCGACTGCCGCAATATTGGCAGATCGGTGATTTTAGGCGTCAAATCCATCGTTTTTTCAATCTGTATCTGTAAAAACGAAAACATTCGCTAAATATATTGACATTCATATGTCTGCATTATATTTTGTGCATATACACAATTTTAAAGAGACGAGGTGCTACCATGGAAATGAAAATCACCTTCCCGGGCGGTAAGAGGGTTGACGCGCAACTGAACGGCAGGATCATTGCCACCGATCAGCCGCCGGGCGCTGGCGGAGAGGGCTCGGCGCCGACCCCTTATGACTACTTCCTGGCTTCACTGGGCACCTGCGCCGGAATCTATGTGCTGGGTTTCTGCCAGGAACGGGGCATCGACACCGAGGGACTGGAACTTACCCAACGCATGGGATTCGTCAGCGAAGGGGGCAAGAACCGGCTTGCAAAAGTGGATCTGCAGATAACCCTTCCTCCCGGTTTCCCGGCCAAATATCATAACGCGATCATCAAAACCGCGGAACTCTGCGCCGTGAAAAAAGCGCTGATGAACCCGCCGGAGTTCGAAATATCCGTGCTGGACACAAGCGACAGGTGAGAAACTTATTTTACGTATTTCAACAACATCAATCAGATCCGCCCGGGAGGAAACAGTAATGAATTGTGCATCGCTTTATCGGACGCAAACTACCAAGAGCGTGAAGGAATTCGTGCGAGCCCTGGCTGACGCCGGCCAGAAGCGCGGGTTCATCATCCACAACGAAAGCACGATGGAGATGGCGCATACCTTCGGCAGACACGGGGTCCAGGTTGGAGCCGGCTTCGATCTGCACATGATCCAGATCTGCAAACCTGAAAAAGCCGCCGCCAGCCTCTCGCAAAACCCGGAGCGGGCGGCACTGATGCCGAAGTTCATCACTACCTTCACCAGCAACGGCATGACCGAAATCCGCATGCTGTGCTACGGACGGACGATGATCGAAACGCTGGTGAATGACCCGGAGTTTGCCTCCTCCCTGGAAGAGAGCTATAGCGCGATCCGGAAGATGATCGATGAGTCGCTCTGACATGTGGCGCTTATTGACCGCCATCAACAGGAACCTGGTCCTGGCAATACCGGCCACGATGCTGGCCGGTTTCGTCTGCGGCCTGCTGGTTGATCCTGCTTTCATGAAAAACCTGATCATTCCGTTTACCTTTCTGATGGTCTATCCGATGATGGTGACCCTCAAGATACGTTCAGTCCTGGAAGGCGGCGATACGCAGGCGCAGCTGATGACCCAGGCGATCAATTTCCTGGTGATCCCGTTTGTCGCCTATGGCATCGGCAGGCTATTCTTTGCCGAGCGACCTTTTCTGGCACTGGGCCTGTTGTTGGCATCGCTGGTGCCGACCAGCGGCATGACCATTTCATGGACCGGATTCGCCAAGGGGAACCTGGCCGCCGCAGTCAAGATGACCGTCGTGGGCCTGATTCTGGGTTCACTGCTGACCCCGTTTTATATCCGTATTCTGATGGGAACCCAGGTCGATGTGGACCTGCTTTCGGTGATGCGGCAGATCCTGGTGGTCGTCTTCCTGCCGATGCTGGCCGGCTACGCCACCCAGCGCTGGGCCCTGAAGCGCTACGGTCAGAAAGTATTCCAGGAGCAGATTTCCCCGCGCTTTCCCGGACTCTCAACCGTCGGCGTGCTGGGCATAGTTTTCATCGCGATCGCTCTCAAGGCCCGCGGAGTGGCAGACAATCCCGCCTTGCTGGTTACGATCCTGGGACCGCTGCTGCTGCTCTACCTGTGCAACTACCTGCTCAGCACCCTGATCGGAAAAGCCCTCCTGCCGCGCGGAGACGCCATCGCGCTGGTCTACGGCACGGTGATGCGCAACCTGTCGATCGCACTGGCGGTGGCGATGAACGCCTTCGGCAAGGCCGGTTCTGAAGCGGCGCTGGTGATCGCACTGGCCTATATCATCCAGGTACAATCGGCCGCCTGGTACGTCCGCCTGACCGACAGGATTTTCGGGACAAGGAGTGAACCATGAACACCACCAACTGGGATCAACGTTACAGCGAACCGGGATATACCTATGGTACGACCCCCAACACGTTTCTGGTTTCGGTCGTCAACAGGATCCCGCCTGGCCGGGTTTTGATGCTGGCCGAGGGGGAAGGCAGGAACGCCGTATATCTGGCCTCACTCGGGTACCGGATAACAGCTGTTGACGCCTCCGCAGTCGGGCTGGGCAAGGCGCTGGAACTGGCGGCTGAACGTGGTGTCAGCCTGACCACGGTCGTGGCCGATCTGGACCGGTTCGAAATCGAGCCGGGGCAGTGGGACGCAATCGTCTCCAGTTTTTGCCATATTCCGTCGGCCATCCGGATTCCGCTGCATCGCAAGGTAGTCAACGGGCTCAAGCCGGGAGGCGTGTTTGTTCTGGAGGGATTCAGCAAGGAACAGATGGATTATGATACCGGCGGGCCCAAGTCTCTCGATATGCTGATGTCAATAGAAGAGCTGCTGCAGGAACTGGCCGGCCTGGAGATAATCCATGCCGCCACGCTGGTGCGGGACGTGAAGGAGGGGCGCGGACATACCGGCCTGGCCTCGGTGGTGCAGATTCTGGCAATGAAGCCGCTGAACCAGTGAATTTCAGATGGCGGAGGCTTCCTTTCCGTTGACCGCGACAGCAATGTTTTGTGCTTATGCACAATATTCAGTTGACATTTGAAATCATCGGCATATATTTTGTGCATATACACATTAAAACTGGAGGTACGCAATGAAAGTCTGTTTTCCGGTAGTGGAAAATCTGGGGCTGGAGAGTCAGGTATTCGGGCATTTTGGTTCCGCGCCCGGATTCGTAGTGGTGGACACGGTCACCAGCGAGGTGAGCGAGATCAACAACAGCGACCGGATTCATCAGCATGGGGCCTGCAATCCAGTGGCGGGTCTTGGCGGCCACCAGGTGGATGCGATCGTGGTAGGCGGCATCGGCGGCGGGGCGCTGAATAAACTGAACAGCGCCGGTCTGCGCGTTTTCAAGGCAATGGAAGGGACCGTCACGGCAAACATGGCCCTGTTTAGCGTCAACGAACTGCCGGAATACACGCCGGGGCACACCTGCGGCGGACATGGCCACAGCCATGGCTGCTCACACTGACCATGACCAGACCACGCAAACCGAGAATCTGCAACTGTCCGCACCGGGCAGGATACTCAGCGGTGTACAAACCGGCCGGCACCCCGCTCAAGGACCTTGAAATCATTCCGCTGGCCCACGACGAGTTGGAAGCTCTGTACCTGTGTGACGGCGAGGGGAAGACCCAGGAAGAGGCCGGGGTCTGCATGGGTGTGTCACGCGGCACGGTTCAGCGCCTCCTGGCCGACGCCCGCTGCAAGGTGGCCCGGGCGCTGGTCGGACAGAAGGCGCTGGCCATCACCGGCGACGGCTCGGCAACGGACCAGGTTTCCGATTTTGCCGGAGAGACCCCACCGGTAGGTTGAGAACCACTTACAGACCACTTTTGTCAGCCTGGGCGCAAATCCAGCCAAAGGTCCTGCCACACATGCGAAAACTAGGGTTCGTGACAACTTTCATGGTGACTGCGCTGGTGATTGTTGCGCTGGTTTTAAGCGGAACGTTCCTCTGGTTCCACCTCCGTACCGAAAAACTCTCAATGGGGCTGGTGCATCAGCAGGCCCAGACTCTTTTTCGTCAGATCGTGCTGACCCAACGCTGGATCACCCAGCATGGCGGCGTATTTGTCCAGGTTTTCCCGGGAGTCGATCCCAATCCCTACCTGACCATCCTGCCCGGCCTGAAAGTAACGATAAAGGACGAAGATGGAGTCCGGTACACTTTGCGAAATCCCGGCCTCGCTACACGCGAGATATCACAACTGGCAAATGAATCGGGACTGTTTACCGTTCGCATTACAAGCCTGAAACCTGTCAACGAACTCAAGAACAGTCCTGACGCCTTCGAGCGGGACGCTCTTCAGAAACTTGAAACCGGTATAAAAGAAGTGTCAAAGGTTGACAGGACAGCCCATGGTGTTTTTTACAGGTATGTTGCCCCTCTCTATTATGAGACATCATGCAACCGCTGCCACAGTCATCAGGGGTATAATAATGGTGACATCCGGGGCGGGATAAGTATCTCCATCCCCATGGACAAGCTTGTCCATGAGATGAAATTGTCCCGATTATATACCCTGTTAGGTTTCATAGTTGTGTTCGGGACCATGCTCCTGATTCTGTTCATCATTGCCAGGCGCTTTATGCGAGAGATGGGAGCAGCCCAGGAAGAACTGGAAAAATCGGCATGCACTGACAGCCTTACCGGGCTGTTTAACCGGAAAACCGCTGAAATCCGTTTCAGTGAAGAAATATCGAGACATTCCAGAGCCGGTGAGCCCTTGTCATGCCTGATGCTGGACGTTGACCATTTCAAGAATGTCAATGACAACCATGGTCACCAGATCGGTGATTGGGCCCTTGTCGAGGTCGCCAGGGTCATTTCTGGGTTGTCACGCCAGTCCGACGCAGTCTTCAGGTATGGTGGTGAAGAGTTCCTGGTTTTATTGACCAACACTCCTCTGCAAAGCGCCCTGATAATTGCAGAGCGAATGCGGAAAAAGGTTGAAGAGGACACCGCCAATCTGTCTGATGGCGCTCTCTCGATTACCATCAGTTGCGGAGCAGCACAGTATTGCGATAATGAGTCAGTTGAGAACTTTATCGGTCGGGCAGACGCCGCATTGTACCGCGCAAAGGCCACCGGACGGAACCGTGTCTGCACTGAAATTGGGGCTTGATTTTGATGTAAGCATGATTTTCATCCCAACGACATCTGCGGATATGATAAGAGTCATTCTCCATGCCTGCAAAAAGAAACCAGAACCGAAAGACAGTGCTACATCCTTGATCAGGCGATTACGAACTGTTGCAGCTGACACGGTCTCTTCAGGCAAACAACTCGATCATAACCCCCAATTTACCTCTGGAGTCTGAGCCGGGGTCACCTATGAACAGCAACCAACGTGCCTGGAAACTGATCCGCAACGGCATCCGCTATCGCCGGCTGAAATCAGGCGGCAAACCATACCGGCTCGAAGCGATCAGCCTGGAAATCACCCATCGCTGCATCTGCAAATGCAGCATGTGCAATATCTGGAAGATACCGGCAAACGTTCCGGATCTGGATCTTTCAGACTGGCTGGCTCTGCTTTCCTCCCCTGAACTCCGGCACCTCCGGGAACTGGATCTGACCGGGGGAGAACCGTTTCTGCGAACTGACCTGGGCGAACTACTCCAGCTTATATGCGACCTTCAGCCGACTAACTTTCCCGGCTTGCGCACACTGTCTATCACCACAAACGGCATTTTGACCGGGAAGGTTCTGGAAATTACCCGGAGAATAATCGGCCAGCTGCAATATCGTGGTATCGATCTGGTACTTGCGTGTGGCATGGATGCAGTAGGGGAACTTCATGACCGGATTCGGAACTTTCGGGGAGCCTGGGAAAATCTTCAGAAAACGCTGGAAGAACTCTACCATCTCAGGACCATTCATCCCAATCTGGTCCTTGGCATAAAAACCACAGTTGTACCCCAGAATGCCCGGGCACTAGCCCGAATATCCGAATACGCGGAAAGAAACAATCTGTTCACGATTATTTCTCCATGCATTATCACCACCAACCGGTTCGGAAATGCCGACAGGGAGATCGACCTGAAATTCAGTTCAGAAGAGCTGGATGCGATCATTCGCTTCTACGAAAATCCGGGAGTTACCTGGAACGGACACCGTGAAGCATTACTTGGCTACCTGAAGAGCGGTAGAATCAACAAGCCTTGTTCCGCCGGTTATAACACCATTTTTGTCCGGCATAACGGTGAAGTATTCTGCTGCCCGGTATTGCCGGTCTCGCTGGGCAACATCAAGGACCAGACACTTTCAGAGCTGTTCCGGAGCACAACTGCCGATCGGTTCCGAAAAATGGCCGGTAACTATCCTGAATGCAGCACGTGTACTGAGCCGGGCATGGAGCGCATCGCCTGGCCTTTTGAGGGATTCGCCTTTCTAAGGCTGATGGCAGGAATGGGAAGGATTGATGCAGACCATCTCGTGCTGCAGATGGGGCTCGACAAATATCTGCAATGCGGAGCGAATAGTGGAGAAACCTCATGAAGATCTGTACGATATGCGCCGCTGAGTTCGACGACACGGAAAAGCCTTCGATGTATGTCGAGGCGGGCGAATGGCTGGCGGGTGAAGTCTGGCAGGATGCCGGGCAGCTATGTCCGCGCTGTCTCGAAAACCGGGCCAGGCTGGCCATGATGTACTGTCACGAGTATAACTCCTGAAATTCTCCAACCGTTAGCCACTGCCCACTGTTAGCACAGACATCATTTTAAACTGTTGCACTCCGCTGCCGCCCGGCAGATCCGGTTTCAGGGCGAATTGCCGCTGAGGTTTTTCCCGCCCGGAATCCGCTCCTCGCACGGCACCCGCGTCTGGCACAGGCCGCAACCGGTCTGGGGGACTCCGTAAAGCTCCCCGACCGCCTCAGGCACAGCTCTATAAACATAACCGCGGCAGACATCCTTGTCGTGTCCCTGCCGGGAGATGGCACCCACAGGGCAACGGCTGATGCAGATCCCGCAGCTGCCGTCGCGATGGTAGAGGCAGTTGCTGCGGTATCCACCGGCACTTCGAGGCGTCGGCGGCAGTTCCAGGTCGGTGACGACACTCCCCAGCCGGTGGGCGATCCCGCGTGCTGTGATCAGCCCGTCGTTGAGGCTGAAGGTGCCCAACCCGGCCGCATAGGCGGCGTGGCGTTCCGACCAGCTGGAAGCGATGCCGGCGACTGGATCGTCCAGCTGGCGCCAGTCTGGCGCCAGCTGCGGAGCCACGGCGCGATGGCCGCGACCTTCCAGCCATGCGACCATGTGACGGCGCAGGAGAGTGTTGAAGTTTTCGCCGTTGTTACGGGTCAGGGACCACTCCAGTGAAGGCCAGCGTTCCTGACGCCGGTTGCTGACTCGGGTGGCACGGCTGACCGGAAGAACCCAGCAGACAACAGTGGCCGCACCTTCCAGAATTTCAGCCGGCAACCGGTGGAAATCGCCGATGATTCGATTGTATTCTAGAAAGAGTGGATCAGAGGCTGCCGCGAACCCGATCAGCGCATCATCGAAATAGGGCTCGTTGCTGCCCGGGAAACGGTTATCACGGCATTCCTGCACAAAATGGCTGATTTCGGCGCTGATCATCTCCCTCATACAAACTCCTTTGACAAGACTATTGCAGCATCTCCCGGGCCATTTCCCCGGCCTGCCGCAGTATCGATTCCGGAACCTCGTCAATGCTGGCCGGACCGATGCCGCAGGCGCGTATCAGGCGTGTGTCGCTGAATCCCATCCACTTGAGGAAGACTTCGTAGCGCGGGAAGATGTCGGCGAAATAGGTCTGGTCCGGGTGTCCCTGGACCAGCGCGAAAACCACTTTTTTGGGGCTGAGCCGGCTCGGTTGCGGGTTGCTCAGGTAATCCGGCTTGAGATAGGAGTAGCTCCGGTCGATAAAACCCTTGAGCTGCGCAGTGATATCTCCGTAATAAACCGGCGAAGCCAGCACGACCAGGTCGGCCTCCTTGACCGCGTTCAGCACCTCGCTCAGGTCATCATTCAATACACAGTGGTCAAGGGATTGCTTGCAGGCATAGCACCCCTGGCAGCCGCGATAGTTGAGCCGGTTCAGCTCGAATGTGCGGGTTTCCGCGCCCAGCTGTGCTGCGCTTTCCGTGAAGCGGTTGGCAATTGAGGCGCTGTTCTTTCCTGAACGCGGGCTTCCCAGCAGCGTAACGACTTTCATTTTATCCCCCTTGGGTTTTGCTTTAATGGCGATGAATCGAATTCTTTCCGCACTTCTAGTCCGCTCGCCGGACGGTGTCAAGCGGTTTTCCGTCGCCAACATGCCAATATGCATAGCCTGGTCATCGGACGGCTCAAACTCCGGATGAGCATGGAAAATGCGCCTGCTTGAAAACTGCGGGCAGACAAGCCCGCTCCGTGCTATCATCAAGTCAACAGGAACAGACTGAACATTTATCGGGGATTGGAGCTGACATGAAAAGGAAATGCGGTATCCCGACACCATTGGGTGAAATGATCGCGCTGGCAGAGCAGGGGGCCTTGACTGAACTGCGCTTTGTCGGCCAGAAATACGCGCCTGAAGATACCGGGGAGTGGCAGAACGATCCGGATTATCCTCTTTTTGTCGAACTACGCGGACAACTGGAGGCATATTTCACCGGGCGCCTGCGGACATTCGAGCTGCCGCTGGCTCCCGGGGGAACTCTATTTCAGATTGCGGTCTGGAAGTTGTTGCGCAACATACCTTTCGGAACAACGGTAACTTACGGGGCACTGGCCGGAAGCGTGGCCGGACAGCGCCAGGGGCGGATTCCGGCCGCCCAGGCTGTGGGAGGCGCCGTGGGGCGAAACCCGATCGCGATCATCATCCCCTGCCATCGCGTGCTGGGTGCGAACGGCTCGCTGACCGGTTACGCCGGGGGGATGGAACGCAAAGCCGCTCTGCTGGAACTGGAAAAAGCCGTTTAATTTTTCTTTTTTTCCAGCGACGTGATGATTTCAAGCTCCCCCTCGCAGCGCCCCAATAATGCCGGGCTGTCCGGGTAATGCCTGTTCAGGTTGCTTTCGATCATCCCCTCGCTGAAATTGGCGTAGCAGTAGGCGCATCTGAAACCGCAGCAGTTATAGCTGCCCATGTCAGCCGACTCGATGCAATTGCAGGCCTTGCGCTGGTTTTTGTCCTTGCGCAGTGAAGCCTTGACTCCGAACAGGCTGCTGATCAGGCTGCCGTCGATGCAGGTGCCATGGCCGATCCCGAAGTCCTCCAGATCCAGCTCCTCGCTGCAGGTATATATCTGCAGATTATCGCGCTCGGCAATGGCTTTGAAACCATGAGCTACCTGCTCAAGCGCCGCCCGCTGCTCCCGTGCGGCAATGTCCTTCAGAGCGATGCCTTTTCCCCGCAGGGTCCTGTACAACCGCCCCCGCCCCCTGCCGTAGAAGTCATAAAAACTTATGACCAGTCTCCTGCTGGCGTGACGGAGCTGCCCGGAAAGTTGATCCAGCTTTTCCAGATGCCAGGGCACCGGCGTGACACCGGAAAGGATGATCGGATCATAGCGCCACACCACCCGATCAGGACCGATGCGTGCCGCCAGTTCAAGCATCGTACTGATGCGTTCCTCCAGAGGCGGAAGATTCGGTTCGAAGAGCCTGTCGTACGGATTGAGGGTAAACTGGAAATAGTAGTTCAGGCCACGCCGGTCCAGTTCATCCAGATGCCTGAAAAGCGGCCCGGGACTTTTGCTCCAGAAACAGATCGCATCCACATCCTGCGGCTCCAGGCTGACGGCCGTAACCTGCCGGCTGTTGAAGGGGTTGACCCGGTGGAAAAAGCCCTCCCGCACCCGCGTCATGAACCACTCGGCATGGAAAGCAGGTATGTCGGTACGCCTGCTGGCGGAAATGATCATGGTTTGCCCGCTTGTTTTTGCATAAAAAAGCCCCCTGACTCCTGGTCCGGGGGATGATCAAAATCAGAATATGCTTTAAACTACTATCGTGCCAGGATACGGCGCAGCCTGTACCTGCCGCTGACCGGGGCAGGCACTGTCAGCGTTCCCCGAAGATGGCGGTCCCGACCCGCACCAGGGTCGCCCCTTCCTGTATGGCGGCTTCGAAGTCGCCCGACATGCCCATCGAAAGTTCCTTCATCTCGACACCCTCTATTCCGGCCGCCTCTATCACGGCGGAGAGCCGGCGCAAACCGGCAAAAAAGGGACGGGCCGCCTCCGGATCATCGAAAAACGGCGGCATCGTCATCAACCCGCGCACCCTGATGTTCGGCAACCCGGCACAATCCCTGACCAGCTGCAGCGCCTCTTCAGCGGTGGTGCCGGATTTGGTGGACTCGCCGGAGATGTTGACCTGGACCAGCACCGGACAGACAAGCTCCAACCGACCCCACTGGCGGCTGATCTCCTCAGCCAGCGAAAACCGGTCCACCGAATGGATCAGCGCCACCCGGCCGGCGATGTATTTGACCTTGTTGCTCTGCAGGTGGCCGATCACGTGCCACTCGACCGGTTCCCGCACCTGGTCCAGCTTGGTTGTCAGTTCCTGGATGTAATTCTCGCCGAAAACCGTCTGGCCGGCATGGAAGGCTTCGCTGATATCCGTCGCAGGACGGGTTTTTGATACAGCCACCAGTCGCACGGAGTCGGGATCCCGGCCGGCCGCTTCGGCCGCCGCCCGGATCCGCTGCCTGATATTTGAGAGGTTGACTGAAATGGACATGGAAGAATCCGGCCTATTCCAGCGCCTGCATCGCCTGAAGGACCTCGTACAGCTCGGTCATCGGCAGGCCGATCACGTTGGTGTACGAACCGCTTATCGAGCGGACGAAGTGCACCGCCCCCCCCTGGATGGCATAGGCGCCGGCCTTGTCCATCGGGCAGCCGCTGGCAATATAGCCGTTGATTTCCCGCTCATCCAGCGCCTTGAAGGTCACCTCGGTACTGACACTGCGGCTGATATGGATACAGCTGACCTTGTCAAACACGGTAAAGCCGGTAATTACTTCATGCTCCCTGCCGGAGAGGGCCGTCAGCATCCTGAACGCGTCCGCTTCATCGACCGGCTTGCCGAGGATGGCGCCATCCAGAACAACGATGGTATCGGCGCCGATAAAAAAGCGCCCCTCGGTTGCGGCCGCTACCGCGTCGGCCTTTTCCCTTGACAGGCGCAGCACATGATCGACCGGCGCTTCCCCCGGCAGCACGTCTTCGCAGATATCAGCCGGAACGACGTTAAATGTCAGGCCGGCCAGTTCCATCAGCTCGGTTCGGCGCGGTGAGGCCGAAGCCAGCACTATCGATCCATGCTTGTTATTATTCATCCTGGTTTTCCTTCTGCTTCAACATGGCGTTCTTTTTGCGTTCCTCGTACTCACGGATCGCCTTGTGCTCGGCTTCCATCTCCTGCCAGTGCTTGGTCCAGTCCTTTTTGCGGACCTTGTGCAACACGAATACGCCGGGGATGATCACTATGCCCCAGAAGATATTCATGGCCATGTCGTTTACAATGCCATAGACCAGCGAAGCAATACCCATAACCATCAGTAGCGCCTCCATTGACAGAATACGTCCTATCAATGAGGACTCCTGAATTTCCTTGTTCGGATCTTGCGTCATGACTGTTGTTCCTCCCATGGAAACATCTTGCCTGGATTGAGTATGTTGTTCGGATCAAGGGCGGCCTTGATGGCCTTCATCGCGCCGATCTGATGCGGTGACAGTTCCAGCTCGATATAGGGCGCCTTGGAAAGGCCGACACCGTGCTCGCCCGACATGGTGCCGTTAAGGTCCAGCGCCGCCTGGAACACCTCGCGGATCGCCTGGTGCGCCTTGTCGTCCATGCCGGGAACATCCTTGTCGATCATTATATTGACATGGATGTTGCCGTCACCGGCATGGCCGAAGTTGACGATCGGAATATCATATTTCTGCTGGATCTTTTCAATCGTGCGGATCACGTCCGGCACCTTGCTGCGCGGCACCACGATGTCCTCGTTGTACTTGGTGGGATTGATGTCCCGCAGCGAGGGCGACACCAGACGCCGCACACGCCAGAGCTCTTCCGACTCGGCGGCGTCCCTGGCGGCACGGAACTGCACCAGCCCCAGCGGCGTAATCAGTTCGTGAATCCTGGCCGCCTGCTTCTCGATCAGGTCGCGATCGCCGTCCACCTCGATCAGCAGCACCGCCCGGCCCTCGGCCGGTATCCCCAGGCTGAAGCGACGCTCGACGCACTGCAGCGTGGCATAGTCCATGAATTCCAGCGTGGTCGGAATGATCTTGTTGCCGATAATCGTCGACACCGCCTTGGCGGCTCCGTCGATCGAATCGAAGATGGTCAGCATGGTTTTTTTCGCGTCCGGGAACGGCAGCAGCTTGAAGATGATCTTGGTCATCACCCCCAGCGTCCCTTCACTGCCGCACAACAGCCGGGTCATGTCATAGCCGACCACGGCCTTGTAGGTCTCGCCGCCGACGCGGATGATCTCGCCGGTCGGCAGCACCACCTCCAGCCCCATCACGAAGTCTCGGGTAACGCCGTACTTGACGCAGCGCGGACCGCCGGCGTTCTCGGCCACGTTGCCCCCCAGGGTAGAGAACTTGAGCGAGGCCGGGTCGGGCGGGTAGAACAGCCCCAGCTTCTCGACCGCGATCTGGAACTGTTCGGTAACGACCCCAGGTTCGACCTCGGCGATCAGGTTTTCGGTATCGATCCGCAAAATGCGGTTCATGCGGGTCGTCACCAGCACGACACCGCCCGCCTTTGGCAGTGCTCCGCCGGTAAATCCGCTCCCCGCGCCGCGCGGGAAAACCGGGAAATGCTCGCGGTTGGCCAGTTTGAGGACAGCCGAGACCTCCTCGGCATTGGCCGGGTGCACCACCGCATCCGGCAGGAATTCCATCTGGGTGGCGTCATAGCCGTAGCAGATCATGTCCTGTTTGCTGGTGGCGATATTTTCCTGGCCAACTATAGCCGTCAATTGATTGATCAGACGTGCGTCCAGCATGTAAGAAGCCTTTCATCGTTTCATTTGTAATGAAACAAGATACATGATCCGGGTGCTTTTCTGCAAGGCAGTTTTGCTGTCCGCCGGAATAGGCGGACTTCGAAACGGACAGGGACAAATCATCCGTCATTTCCCGGCAATTGCAGGAAAGTCCGTCAACCCGCAGGCACAACAACCGCGCCAAGGCAGCTTGTGTAGAAATTCTGCCGTAAAGGTAGAAGTCGGGGTAAAACCGGTTCCTGCGGAGATAATTGACAAATTACGGATCTCACACTATTATATTCAAAATACTGAATATATACGGAGGAGTTGCGATGCCTATTTTCGAATACACCTGCCAGAAATGCTTCCATCGCTTTGAAAAGCTGCAGAAATCATCAACCGTAGCTTCGACGGAGTGTCCAGAGTGTGGCTCTTCGGATGTCAGGAAGGAAATGTCCGCGTTTTCTTCTGCGGTAAGTTCATCATCCGCCGCAGGTTGTTACAGTGGTGGCTGAAGGCCTCATTGACGCCAGGTTGGCGTCACCAGAAACACCTCACGTCATGCTCCTCATCTGTGGTAAATAATTACCAAAATCACAACCTGTTACCGAGCCTGATAACGTGTCCAACGAACCCAGCACAAAACCTTCACTCCCCGCCCGTATCCACTACGGCTGGATCATCGTCGCCGTCGGCTCGCTGGTACTGTTCTCCTGTTTCGGACTGGCCCGTTATGCCTACGCGATGCTGATTCCGGGGATGCAGGCCGGACTCAGACTCTCCTATGACCGGATCGGCTTTATCGGCACCGCCAATTTCGTCGGCTACCTGCTGTCGGTGATACTGGCGCCGCCGGTGATGCGGCGACTGCGGCCGCGTGCCACAATAGCATCCGGACTGCTGCTGCTCAGCCTCTGCATGCTCGGCATCAGCGCCAGCAGCAATTTTTTCACTGTGATCCTGCTCTACACGCTGGTGGGAATGGGTGGAGGCTTCGCCAACATCCCGATGATGGCGCTGGTAACCTGCTGGTTCCGCAGTGAGCAGCGCGGGAAGGCTGCCGGGCTGGTGATCGGCGGCAATGGCGCCGGCATAATTCTGGCCGGCTTTCTGATCCCGCAGCTGAACCGGATGTACGGTGCCGAAGGGTGGCGCAGCGGCTGGCTGGTCCTGGGGCTGATCTGTATGGCGGTGGCAGGCTGCGCTGCACTGCTGCTGCGCAACCATCCGGGCGAACTCGGCCTTGAACCGGTCGGCAGGCCGCTGCCGCCGGCCGAGAACCAGCTCAAAAACCGCGAACGACGGGGGGACGGCGCCATCCTGCTGCGCCTGGGGCTGCTCTACCTGGCTTTCGGGGCAACTTTCATGGTATTCGGCACCTTCATCGTCACCACCATGGTCAAGGAATACGGCTTCAGCGAGGCCAAGGCCGGTCTCTACTGGTCATGGGTCGGAATGTTCAGCCTGTTCTCCGGGGTCGGTTTCGGAGCACTCTCCGACCGGATCGGCCGGAAATGGGGGATGGCAACAGTGTTTCTGGTGCAATCGGCGGCCTATCTGCTGGCTGGCCTTAAACTTGGCAACAGTACGCTGGTGATTTCGATCGTCCTGTACGGTCTGGCTGTATTTGCTATCCCGGCCATCATGGCGGCGGCCATCGGCGACTATCTGGGCCTGTCCCGGGCCGCTTCAGCCTTCGCCACGGTCACGCTTTTCTTCGCCTTCGGCCAATCAGTCGGCCCGGCATTGGCGGGAATGATTGCCAGGACGACCAACTCCTTCTGCAATGCATACCTGCTGGCGGCACTGATTACCGCGGTTGCGGCCGTTTTCGCTGCTGCGCTGCCGCCACCGCGCTGCGATGGCTGAATGACGCCTGGCCATGCACGCCGGCTTCGTAATTCAAATCAGCCACTATCAAAGAAACAATCCCCGCACCATCCATCAAAGCTCTCCGCAAGCTTCAGGCCGCCAGCTTGAGCGCCTCCGAAGCCAGAATGATCCGTTCATCCTCCATGGTAACCGCATGGGAGTTGTGATCGATAATCTCATAGAGCCTGACGTACTTCTCGACCTCGGCGGCGATCACGGTCTTGCGCCCGTAATACTTGCCAGATTGAGGGAATACGTCGGTTACCATGTGATCGTCATAAATGCCGAAATCGTATGAGCTGTTGATATCGCGACCACTGATGTCGTTGGCCAGTGGCAGTTCGCCACGAAAGGCGACCCGCACATCGATGCCGTCACGGTACTGGGCCAGCAGTACCTTCTGGGCCTCTGGCTCAGCCATTTCCTCGCGGTTTATCACGAAGATGCGGGTTATGGTCACCCCCCGCTCCAACGCCCTCAGGTTGGACTGGTAAAAGTTCATCAGTGCGCCGCGTGTGTGCCAACCGACGGTTAACGGATCAACCGCTTTCAGACGCTGCAGCGATAAATCGGTGCACTTGGCTCCTTCCAGATAGTATTCGGTTTCGTCGAGCGGCATGTAGCCCTGCTGGAGCAGCAGGATGGTTCGCTTGATCCCGCTCAGGATTTCCTGGGCCTTGACCTGGCACTCAGGATCGTTTATCTGCGCAACGGCAAAGGTGATTTCATGCGCCTGGTTATACTGGCTGGTCAGTTGACAGCGGGTGTTGTCCAGGTCTTCCCGCAACAGGTAGGTGGCCAGCGAGAGCAGCAGACCGATACCGAAGATGCTGTAGGCCGCCTCCGGGTTATTCAATACAAGGTGAAAGAAGATGGCCAGTCCCGAACCGGCCAGAAACTCGATGAATACCGCCATGTGCTGAATTTTCTTGTTTAACTTCATTTTGAGCCTCCACTCTTTAGTGCTGCCTTGCCGGCAATAGAAAAGCCGGGTCGCACACTATCCGATTTAATTGATAGTTCGGCGACCCGGCTATCTCGTGGAGACCCTGGGCTTTCCGTCCCACCCTCGCGGATGGTTTAGTAGTATCGCTATCGCAAGTTCAATGCTTACTTGCGCGCACCATACCGGCTGCCTGCGTTTTTGTCAAGAACCCAGCGGAACAGAAGCAGATCAAGCGGCCGTAATCATTTATTTATATGGTATTATTTCATGATCTCAACATATTCCGGGCAGCTCGGCAACATGACATTTTTTAAATATGGCTATTCCCGGAAGATTTGGTTAGATAATATCAACCAGCTTCCAACCGCCAGCCGCTCTCGGCGACCCGAAAGGAGCAGAGCATGCACCTTGTCCAGATACTCCTTCCGCTTTACGACAACGATGGCATTCCATTTCCCCAGAGGCAATATCTGGAAGTTCGCGATGAACTTACTGAACGATTCGGAGGCGTCACCGGCTACCTGCGCTCCCCCGCCGAAGGATTGTGGCGCGAGACCCCCTCGACTACTGTCCGTGACGAGATCGTGATCTACGAGGTGATGACCGGGCAACTGAACCGGGAGTGGTGGCGCTCGTACCGGGAGGAACTGGCCGAACGCTATCGCCAGGATATGCTGGTGGTGCGGGTGAGCGAAATACATCTGCTTTAGTTCCAGCAACCATGAAAATGCCGCTTCCCGCCTGTTATTCCCTCTTTAAACACACAAACAAGACTGATTTTGTCTTTTGGTTTGACAAGCAAATTGGTGCGGGAATATAGTAAAAGCATGAAGACCAAACAGAGGAGGGCATTAAAATGAGAGCGCTCAATATTTTGATAAAAACCGTAACGTCCGGTGTGGTTGCGTCACTGATGCTGGTAAGCCTGGCCGTGGCGGCCACGGTCGAAATCAAGGCCAAGGACGGTATCGGGAACTACCTGACCGACGAGAAGGGGATGACGCTGTATCTGTTCAAAAAGGACACGCCTGGCAAAAGCGCCTGCGCAGGGCCCTGCGTTGACAAATGGCCGCTCTTTGCCACCGAAGTCGTCACCGTGCCGGCAGGATTGATAGCCGCCGATTTCGCGGTAATCACACGGGATGACGGCAAGAAGCAGACTACCTACAAGGGGTTGCCGCTGTACTACTTCTTCAAGGATGTAAAGCCGGGAGATACGGTAGGCCAGGGGGTTAACACGGTCTGGTACGTGGTCGCGCCCTAGCGTTGCCCAGGAAATACCGTTGATGTAGAAAGCCCCGCCAGAAGCGGGGCTTTCTAGTTATCTGACTGGTGAAACAAATGAACAGCTGACAAGGACTGGAGTGTCAAACAAAATCCCTGTTGCCAGCGGAGACGAAACCATCTATTCTTTACCACGGCAATAATTAAAATCTGATCTGGAGGTTCACAGAGATGCAACGTTTGATGAAACTGGTGATTACCGGAGTCCTGGCGGCACTGATCGCGGTTCCGGCCTATGCTGCCAAAGAAGTAAAAGGTTCAGGCGGCAAAACCGTCACGACCGCTTCAGGGCTTAAGTACACCGACCTGGTGGTCGGCAAGGGCGCTTCGCCGGTGGCCGGCAAACAGGTCAAGGTGCATTACACCGGCACACTGGAAAACGGCAAGAAATTCGACAGCTCGGTTGACCGCAATGAACCATTCTCGTTCGTGATCGGCGTCGGCCAGGTTATTCCGGGCTGGGACGAGGGCGTCATGACCATGAAGGTCGGCGGCAAACGCAAGCTGATTATCCCCTCCAAACTGGGTTACGGCGCATCTGGAGCTGGCGGGGTCATCCCGCCCAACGCCACACTCCTGTTTGACGTGGAGCTGCTGGACGTATCCAGGTAATCACCACCGCAGTTACGCAACATTAAACAGCCCGCCTGCGCGGGCTGTTTCTATTTAACACCGGAGTAAACAGCATGACAAACCTGATTTCCGCCGAAGGACTCAAAAAACTGTGCGACGAGTACGACCAGCTCTGGAAAGTGGAGCGCCCCAAGGTCGTCCAGGGCGTTTCGGACGCCGCTGCAGAAGGAGACCGCTCCGAGAACGCAGAGTATATCTACGGCAAAAAGCGGCTGCGGGAGATAGATCGCAAACTGAAACACCTCGGCTCGCGCCTGAAGGTTCTGAAAGTGGCGGCACCGCCGGCAAAACCTGCAATGGTTTCGTTCGGCTGCTGGGTCACCTATGAAGAGGAGAGCGGTGAGGAACGCTGCTATCAGCTGGTCGGACCGGACGAAATCGATGTCAGCATCGGCCGGATCAGCATCGACTCTCCGGTTGGACAGGCGCTTCTGCACAAACGGCTGGACGATGAGGTGACTGTTCGCAAGCCCGGAGGAGAATCTTTGGTTTACATCACCGGTATCAGTGCGGTGAGGCCCGCATCCGGGGGATAAAAGTGCTTCCATTGATCCGTTGACAGTGTGGTTTTGATAATGTAGACAGTAACGGGATACGATGGCTCACATTGCATTGCAATACCGATTTCCGGGAGGTCCGAGATGAGAATCCTGCTGCTTGCGCTATGCCTGGCCGTGACCGCCGGCTGTGCCAAGCCTTCGATAATGGTCATGAAAAAGGAGCCGGGCAACTCGACCGAGGCGGCCAGGTTGAGAAAGGTGGCAGTGGTCCCGTTTTCGGGCAGAGATGGCGACAAGTTCACCACCGAGCTGGAAACCATGATCGCCGGCATCAGAATCGACGACCGGCAGTTCTTCGAGATAGTCAACCGCAGCAGGCTGAACGCGGTGATTGACGAACAGAAACTCTCGACCAGCGGCGCAGTTTCACCGGAAACAGTGGTAAACATCGGCAGGCTGGTGGGAGCCAGGGGAATCTATACCGGCGACGTGGTCGAGTCGAACATAAACACCACCCACTACCGCGCCGAACGGACCAAATGTGTAAAAAGCGGCAACTCGGACTGCGGCAAGACCAGGACCTATACCGTCGGCTGCACCAAAAAGGATGCCGTGGTCAAGATCAACCCGAAACTGATCGATGTCGAAACCGGCCGCATCGTCTATTCGGAATCGTACCAGGGGAGCGAGACCTCCTCCAAGTGCGAAGACAGCAAATCCTCGCTGACCGGCGATGCCGACATGAAGAACGCAGCCCGCGTAAAGATCCTGCAGTCGATCCGCCGCGACATCGCTCCTCACAACACCCCGGTCAAAATCAGTCTGTCCGATCGCACCGACGGGATCGCAGACAAGAAACTGGTGGAACGCTTCGAGGGAGCACTGGACTTTGCAGCCGGCAACCGCATCGACAGGGCCTGTGAGATCTGGGGCGAGCTGGCGGCAGCCGGGGGTGATTCGGTCGGGCTCCAGCATAACCTGGGCGTCTGCGCCGAGATCGACGGCCGGCTTGATGAAGCTCTTTCCTGCCTGGTAAAGGCCGACCGCCTGACCACCTCTCCGGAGGAGCTGGTATCGGAATCATTGAGGCGGATAAAAGCCGATATCGCCCGCCAGAACAAGCTGAAAGCGCAGAATGCCGATTGATGCGGCCTGGTCCGGTCTTCGACCAGCCACCGCTTCAAACACCCTGACCGGAGCGCAGCACCCGCAACATCCCGGTCAGATCCTCCGGGCTTTGGTAGCCGGCCCGCGCAAGTAGCGGCGGCACGGCCTCTTCCGGAGAAATGCGCGGATAGACCTGATCACTCAACACATGAATCAGCCGCATAGTGCGGAAGGCGTCGAACCAGCCGTGAAAAGCGGCCGGCAGCCGGGCCGGATCCCGGTTCTGTTTCAGCAGACCATCCCAGGAACCACGGAATCCGGCCTGTTCCAGAAAATCCAGCAAAACCGGCGAGATCCGCCCGGCCCGCTCCAACAGGTCACTACCACCCGAATCCAGGTGGCCGGCCACGCACTCCAGCCATTCCCCCAGTATAGAAAACACCGGCGGCCGGTAAAACATCAGCCTCTGTTCCCCCTCGGCCAGCATATCACCGACCGAGCGGCCGGTCCCGAAAGGCACCCGCTGCGATGAGCGCGGTGAAGGGTGGACGATCGTACCCGCCAGCGGCGCGACCCCCGAAGTCTTGTGAATCTGCTGCAGAAAATAGAAATCCTCTCCCGCCAGGCGGCGGTTCATTCCACCGGCAGCGACATAGGCCGATGCCCGGCAGGCCATGGCGCTCCCCACGGTGTGGAAGGCATAGGGTGAGGCGGCCAGCTCCAGTCCCAGCACATAGCTGCGCAGAAACAGCTCATAACGCTCTATGGCCCGCTGCCCCGGTGGATCGGCGGCCTGTCGGTGCCGATAGGGGATGCTGGCGCCGCCGGAGGGTGAAGCGGTAAAGTGGGCCAGGATCGCCGGCAGGTAATCGGGCTGGACAAGCGTATCGGCATCCAGACAGACCAGCAGCGGATCGCCAGCACGGTAATCCAACTGCAAAAGGGCCAGGTCCATACCGATCTTACGCGCAAGCCCGACACCCTGCCGGACCGGCAATTCGTGCCCGGGCGAACTGGCGTCAACCCAGCAGAGATTTTTCAGGCGGTACTCTTCTTTCCATTCCGGCAGCAGCGCCAGCGTGGCCAGATTGTCGTTCCGCTCAACCTCGCCGGCATCGACGCGCTGGTTGAGCACCACCAGCACCATGAATCGATCCAGCAGGTCAGCAGGATTATGCGCCAGGGATTCAAGCGTCAGCCGGAGATTGGCACTTTCGGCCAGTGAGGGGATCACTACCGCGCCGGCGAAGGGTTGCCGCAATGGCGGATATATCTTCCAGGGGATTGAGACGGCCCGCTTGGCCAGGTAGGCGGCGATGTTGGGGGGAAATGACGGTTCAGGCACTGGCAAGAGGAGTCACTGGTTGCCCCAGCGCTTGTACAGGTCATTGGCGATGCCCAGCTGGTCCAGCAGCTTGCCGACTACGAAATCGACCATCTCCAGCACCGAATCGGGCCTTGTGTAAAAACCGGGCATGGCCGGCACGATACGTGCCCCGCAACGGGACAGCTTGAGCATGTTCTCCAGGTGTATCTCTGAAAGCGGCGTTTCACGGGGGACCAGCAGCAACGGGCGGCGTTCCTTGAGCATCACGTCGGCGCTGCGTTCGATCAGGTTGCCGGAGACACCGCAGGCGATACGGGCCAGAGTGCCCATGCTGCAGGGACAGACCACCATTGCGTCCGGCGCCGAGGAGCCGCTGGCGGAGCTGCGAAACAGGTCGTCGGGATGGGCCAGTTCAATACCGGAGTCCACCTCCAGATGTTGATAGAGCCTGCCTAACGCCTTGTCCAGATCACCGGACAGATCCAGGCCGGTCTCTTCGCGGCAGACCGCGGTGCCGCTGCAGCTGGCGCTGAAGGTCACCCGGTACCCGGCCAGACAGAGCTGTTCCACCAGCCGCAGGCCATAGACCGAACCGGAGGCTCCGGTCATCGCAACGAAGATGTTACCGTTTTCCATGGCTTACCTCGTCAGAATATCCGCGCCGGTGAACAGCAGGATCGCAACGCTGATATATCCGTTCATGTTGAAAAAGGCCGCATCCAGCTTGTCCAGGTTGCCGTCCCTTAACAGCCAGTGTTCATAGGACAGCATGCCCGCCACCACCAGGATACCGAGCATGAATATGCTCCCCAGGTCCATGACCAGGAAAAGCCAGATCAGCAGCGCCATCATCACCAGGTGGAAGATCCGGGCAGTCCGGAGCGACCCGTTGACCCCCAGCAGCACCGGTATCGAGTGCAGTCCGGCAGCCTTGTCGAACTCCCGGTCCTGCAGTGCATAGAGAATGTCGAAACCGGCCACCCAGAAGAGCACCACCGCTCCCAGCAGCAGTGCCGGCGCTTCGATCTGTCCTCGCACGGCAACCCAGGCGCCGATCGGGGCCGCCGCCAGGCAGATTCCAAGCACCACGTGCGCCATCGAGGTGAAGCGCTTGCAGTACGAGTAGAGCACCAGGAAAAACAGCGCGATCGGCGACAACTTCAGGCAGAGCGGATTTAGCATGGCCGCCGAAAACAGCATCAGCGCCGTTGATATCACGATAAAAAACAGTGTCATGCCGCCGCTGATCAGGCCGGCCGGAATAGCCCTCCCGGCGGTGCGCGGGTTGCGGGCATCGATCTCGGCGTCGATCAGGCGGTTCATCGACATGGCGGCGGTACGGGCCCCCACCATCGCCAGAATGATCCAAAGCATCTGCCGGCCTCCGGGAAGACCTCCCGCTGCCAGCAGAGCTCCGGTCAATGCGAACGGAAGCGCAAAAACCGTGTGCGAAAATTTGATCATATCAAGAAAAATGCGTATTTTCGGAATACTCCCCGCGTCCGTCATTCCCTGCTCCTGTCTGATTTATCCCTAAAAAGGCATTTACTCACGCAACGCCGCAACGAACGCGACGAAATTCAAATACTTAAGAAGATTTGTAACCTCACCAATCTGGTGAACGATGTTATCGTATAACTGCCTGATTATACGTTGCGTCGTCGCCTAGAGGCGCCTACTTTTTGGTGCGTTCGTCGCGTGAAACCGCTTTTTCTAGGTTTATAACTGCTGGAAAAGAACCCTGATCAGCGCTTCAACCCGGTTCAGCTCCTCATTGATCCTGGAAAGATCGAACATACCCGGATAATGTTCATATGGATAATGCTTGTAAAGCGTGCCGACCCGACCGTCCTGGTTATACGCATACGATGTGCGGATTTCGAAATTGTACGGGGATATCCGGATCACGGTTTTTCCCGAATCCGGCATAAATTCTATCCTCAATTGTGTGTAATATTTGCGGCCGCCGGCCGGCTGCCCAAAACCGGTGTCCGTCGTAAAATGGTAGGGAGCTGTGATCAACACTGATCCGGAACCATCCATGTTCAGTATCCTGCTCTTCCACTCTTCCTCCACAAGCCTGCGGACCTTCAGCATCGCATCTGCCGGCTCGGCCCTGACTTCAACTACACGGGAATGGATCGGCACCGCCTCGGCTCGCATATGGTAACAGGCCGTCAGCTGAAACAAAAGCAATAGCATGATAAGCAGAAAGAAACTACGCAAGGCCATACTCCCGCCAACGCCTCCCGACCAGTCGTACGATATAGTCATCCATTTTTACCCGGTCCCGAATAGATCGGCAGCCGGTTGCATCCAGTGCCGTTCTGCCGGTGGCGGCGTCATGAATCAGATCGTGCCTGTACTCCGGCAGGTTGATGCATTGCCAGGCGGCCGCATGAAGATCCGCCGCCCCGCAGGCGGCATCGACAAAAACCAGCATCCGGGCGGCGGCAAACCAGGGCAGCAGCCACAGTTTTTCAGCCATCTCCCGTACCATGCCGGGACAAGGGTTTTCAAGGGAAATTATGGCGCTCTGGTGGAAGACCCATTCAAACGGAAAGTGGATATCCGCCAGACTCGGCAGAAGTTTCTGCAGGAATGCCAGCAGCAGGCGTTCCCAGGCAACGGCCATCCAGCAGTCCTCCATCGGCGGTGGACCGACCACCGTGGCCGGAACGATCGCGTCCGGGCGGTGGCGGATCGCGGTGACCCGCATCAGCGCAGCCGGCGCGGCGGGAGAATAGCATCCGGTATGGTTGCCGAAAGGCCCCTCCGTAACCGCGGCGCCCGCTTCAACGTAGCCTTCGATCACGACCTCCGCGCCGGTCGGAACCCGTAAAGGAACCGTGTCGCAGGTCGCTGTCCGCAGCGCTTCCCCGCGCAAAAACCCGGCAAAAGCGGTTTCATCCAGATTCCCCGGCAATGGCAGCATGGCGCTGAAGAGCATGGCCGGGTCGCCCCCCAGGACTATCGCCACCGGCATTCTTTCACCACGGGTTGCGAACTCCGCTGCCTGCCGGGCGGCGCCGCTGCCGGTTTTCCATTGAATAGCCGCTTCGCGGGGGCCTCGAATCTGGACGCGATACAGGCCGCAATTGGGGTTACTGCCTCCCGGGGAGGTGGTGAAGACCTGAGGCAGCGTGATGTAGCGCTGATAGCCGCAGGCCGATCCGTCCCCGGGCCAGTTCTGCAGGAAAGGGAACAGGGACAGGTCAGGTTGTGCGGCGGTGGCAAGATCCCGGTCCGCTCCCGCAGGGTTAATGGCGGCAAAGCGGCTGAATTCCGGCAGCCCGGCAAGCTGCCGGTCGAGGCCGGACAGATCTGTTTCCGGTATCTTCTCCAGCAGCTCGCCCATCCGGACTCGCAGGCGGTCGGGGTTGTCGATCCCCAACGCCAGGCAGACCCGTTTCAGCGAGCCGAACAGGTTGGTGGCTACCGCAAAGCGGCTGCCGGCCGGCCGTTCGAACAGCAGCGCCCGGCCGCCCCCCGGCTGCTTGCAGACCCGGTCGGTGATCGCTGCGATTTCCAGGAGCGGGTCGGCCGGCGCCGCAACGCGGGCCAGCTGGTCGTGCCGTTCCAGCAGGGATATATAGTTTTGCAGGTTTTCAATCGACATGGTTTTACCAGTCTTCAGAGGTACCATCATTGTAATCGGGCAGGCAACGCAAGAACGGGAGAAGCTGCACCGGACACGAAACATCACGGGCACACGCCAGAACAGTTCCAGCACACGTTCACGCCACACTTATGATGTCACGGAAGGAGCCAAAGCATGGCTGGAATGTAACATGAATGAAAAAGGCGGTGCAATGCAGATTTGAAAAGACAGGGGTTCCTGCGGACTGTTAACGCATCAGCAATGTCGGATTATTTAACAGTCAATTCATTCAGCAGCAACAGCAACCGTAATATACTCTAATTATTGCCAAAAATAATTGGCACTATAAATGCTGGCTAATAAAAGCAATCGCTTGACAGATACAGCCAAAACGAACACGGGAGACTTTCCAATGAAATCAAGATCCCTCATCTGCATGCTGGCCGGCCTCTTTTTGATTGCGCTCGTTGGTAGCGCACAGGCCACCATAATTTTCAGTGACAATTTCAATACCGAGAATGGCGGCGTTGGTGCTCTGAACTACAACGGATTTACTAACTGGATCGTTACCGATGGGACGGTTGATCTGATCGGAAATGGATTCTACGACTTTTTACCCGGAAACGGGCTCTATGTTGACATGGATGGCTCAAGCAGCAATGCGGGCATCATGACCCACAACTTCGCGCTGGCAGCCGGCAATTATACCCTGAGATACAATCTGGCCGGCAACCACCGCAACAGCTCCTCCGAGCTGGTCGGCGTGAATGTCGGCCTGGGAAGCCTTGTTAACGCCACCCATGCACTCAACCAGAATGACCCGTTCACGACTTTCACCCAGAGTTTTTCGATCAACTCGCTGACATTGGCAAGCCTGAGCTTCGTCGGTTTTGGCGGAGACAACATCAGCATGCTTCTGGACGATATCGTGCTTGAACATGTAGACCCTGTTCCCGAACCCGGCACCATGATGCTGCTCGGCTTTGGCTTGGCCGGCCTGGCCGTCTACGGCAAACGCCGCATGAACAACAGGGCCTGAACACGATACGGCCAATGAAGGAGGGAAGGCGTTGCTTCGGCAACGCCTTTTTTTGTTCTGTCGGCGAACTTTACACTGAACATGGCTTATTTTCCCGGCACGACCTTGACCGGCGGCAGTGTGTGCTTTCCCTTGCGGGCAAACTGCTCGTCAAAGGTATAGACTGTCTGCACGGTATCACTACTGGCAAGATGCAAAGCATCAGCAAAATCACATCCCTGAGCATAAAAATCAAGCGCTGCCGCCACCTGTCCGGCACACTCGGCAACGACCATTGGCAGCCCAAGAATATGCAATAATGATCGGTGTATATCGGCCGGTTTCACCCGATAAGCCGCCCTCAGCACCCACTCCAACTCAAGCAGCACCGTTTTGGGCATAAAGACAGCTTCAGAGCGTTCCAGAAGTTTCATGGCACGGCGAGCTTGCAGCTCATCATCGTTGGTCAAGTAGCGTACCCAGACATTGGTATCAAGAGTAACCATCGTTGTTACTCCTTGCTCCAGGCACGCGCCACTTCCTCATCAATCGCCGCCTGCATCTCTTCCAGACTTTTGGTAACGCCTTTATAGCCGGCACACCCCAGACCGCTCTTCAGATCGGTAGCAGCAAAACAGTTTAATGGCTTGAGCAGCACCCCGCCTTGCACATCTTCAACCACAAATCTGGTACCCGGCTTCCAGTGATGGCTGGAGCGTATGCTTTTGGGAATGATGACTTGTCCCTTGCTAGACAGGAGTGTTGTTTCCATAGATTGCCTCTCGTAAGATTTGGTAAGATTATAGTACCTGACCGGTAAGCCGCATACAAGCAAAATTGCTCTTCACAAACAAGCTACCGATATCGAACGAACCGCAGGCCCAAGCGGCAGCGATTGTTGCGCCAGACAGACGACTGCGCCCGGCCCAACCGGCATCTTCAGGTTCGCCAGCACGCTGAAGTGGCGGATGTCGCCGGTGCCCGGCGAGGCGCTCTTCTTGCACTCCAGAGGGTAGATAGTCCCGTCCTGTATGATCAGCAGGTCAATCTCTTTTTTGTCCTTATCACGGTAGTAGAAAAACGGAGCCTGACGGCCGTTGTGCCAATAGCTCTTCAGCAGTTCGCCCATGATCCAGGTTTCCAGGATGGCGCCGGACATGGCCCCCGACTCAAGCGTTTCCGGGGTAGACCACTGGGTCAGATAGGCGCAGAGACCGGTATCCAGGAAGTACAGTTTGGGGGTTTTCACCAGCCGCTTGGTCAGGTTGCTATGGTACGGCTCCAGCAAATAGACAATGCCGGACGTCTGGAGGATGGAGAGCCAGCTCTTGGCGGTGTTGAAGGCCACGTCGGCGTCGCGGGCCAGGTCGGCCATGTTGAGCAGTTGGCCGGTGCGGGCCGCCGCAGCTCGCAGGAAACGGAGAAAGGCCATTTCGTCCCCCACACGGGCCAGGTCGCGGATGTCCCGTTGCAGATAGGTCTGGATGTAGGAGCTGTAGAAGAGGTCGCGGTCACCCTGTTCGCCCGAGGCGATGGCCGGGAACGAACCTCGCCAGATCAGGCGGTACAGTTCCATCAGGTCGAGGGGGAAGCTTGTGTCCGTCGCCTCCGGTAGCGGGAGAAACGGCTTGGAGGTTTCGCCTTTGCCGAGCAATTCACGGCGGGAGAATCCCAGAAGCTGGAGCACCCCGACCCGTCCGGCCAGGGATTCCGACACTCCTCGCATCATCTGAAACTGCTGGGAGCCGGTCAGCCAGAAGAGATTGGCGTTTTGGCGCTGGTCGCAGGCCATCTTGATATAGGGGAGCAGTTCGGGGGCGTACTGGATCTCGTCGATCAGCACCGGCGGCGGAAAGCGTTGCATGAACAGGGCCGGGTCACTTTTGGCAAGGGCGAGAACCAGCGGATCGTCCAGGGTGACATAGGTCCGCTCCGGTTCGCTTACGCGGCGCAGAAAGGTTGTCTTGCCGACTTGGCGGGCACCGGTGACCAGCAATACCGGGAATTGCCGGGAGGCTTCCTTGAACCAGCTTTCGAGGGTACGGGTGAGATACATGGAAGGCTGCCTATCGTCTAAATTGCATAGCTATTGCAATATAGACGATAGGCGGTTGTTTTGTCAATGGTTTTAGGGGGATGGGTGAGGTGTGGTGGAGTCTCTGATACAAGGTTGAACTTTCAATAATTAAAAAGATAATAACATCCCCCCAAGCTTCTCACGAGAACTTATCATCTTAGTAGTCCGACACTGCCGCTCTCAACTTATGCTATACAACCCCGCATTTTCTCAATCTCTCCAAAGTTTTGTAGCTTTCCTCGGCATTCATACCGTTTACCAGCATTGCGTCTAATATCAAGGCATATTCCAATTCAATTCGAGTGGCAAAAACTCCTGGATCATCCGTATTTATGGATGCTTGCAGACCATCCTTCTGGATTTCGAGATAACGGAACAGCGGGTGGTCCTTCAAGTGCCGGAAATGTCCGACTGCGACATTCGAAGACGGATTAAATTCAACCACAATTCTCTTTTTGGCAAGTACCGCCAAAAAATGCTCTTGAACAGTATTATGTACGTCCGTCATGGCTATGAAATCTTGAGGTAAATTGATTGTTTTACGCCGCTCCGATTTGCATTTGTCATCATGGAGTTCCGCACCCCACAACCTCATCGTTTCTACATCACCAGTCAACCGGCTCTCCGGCAAGTTATGACGAGTACTCAAAAGACGAAAGGCAACATTAGGCTCAACAGCGCATCCATAAATGTCTACGCTATAGTGGCGGATAAGTTCTGCAATTTTTCTAAGCTGATGGTGATTGTCGTAATTAATTGCACACAGTTTGTCGTATAGCCACACCAGGTTGTCGAACAGAATGCCTTGCGGAATCCTTGTTGCCATGCCTCGTTCGTTATTGAATGCTTCAATATTCCATCCCGCCGCAAGTCCGTGGCCTATGCGATCCCCTCCAACAAAGCCGGCATTGTATATTACCTCGTCCATCATCCGCATACCGTCAATGGGATGAAAAAAATCCTCACCGGCATGATAGGTAAACATCAATTGCGGCAGATCCACGGGATGCACGGCTAATCCTTGACGTTGCAAGCGCCTCCAGTTGTCGCAATACGGGTTGTCGTCACCGGCTTTTTCGAGAACACTCATATCGCCACGGAGAAGTCTGAAGTAGGGCGTAAAGATTGATGGAGGACATTTCCTTTCAAAGTTGGCGACATCTATTCCGACAATATATTTGGCGAGTTCCGGATAGTTGAGACGGAAAAGGTGCAACGCGGCACTCTGCCGATCAAGTCGCTGGTATAGTTGTTCGAACGGTATAGCGCCTTTCGTTTCCTGTTTGGGATCACGAATGAAGTGAACGATAAATCTGATGGACTCATCCTTGTCACGCGAGGATATGATCATTTTCTCCCAGACCTTGTCGAAAAATCTGGCATATTCACTAAAATGATCAAAGGGGGATATGCGTACCGTTAGCGCCCGCAGGTGGCGCGAATCGTGGGCGCAATCGACCAGTCTGCCGATTCGTAGCGCTTTGACACGAGGAGATTGACGTGGGTGGAATTCTCTGGTGCGATTGAAAAAATCTCGAAAGCGGAATAACCCCGGATTTTCGCCGAAGGATTGGGTATGGTTTCGAAGGAAAATATTCTTGGCCGTCAAATATCGTTCAAAACAACGATCATTTTTCGTTGCCTCTGCCCTGGCCCATGCCCACACCAGCAATGCCCGCTCATTCCAAAGACGGTTGTTGTCATTTGGAGGAACCGGGGGATCAAATACGGTAAATCCCCCATCGTCTTGACAAGCCGCAAGCAAGGTGTTGCGATCCTTGATTGCCTGTTTCATCAAATTGCGTTCGCTCTCACGGGCATTATGCTTCCGCCGATCCGGCAGCAGTTCGCTTAATGCATCTGACGAGTATCTCGGCAGTTGTTCAACTCTTGTCTCTTCCGCCATGAGCCGTTGCCATAACCACGGCATGCACTCGCTCCCCTCCAGATGCACGTGGGTATCCGCGAGGCCTGTGTTGCATTTGTACAGTTTGTGCAACTCTTTGTCATCACTGAGCGGATACGTGCGCCACTTTGTCAGACGGAACAACTGCGAGTGCTGTTTCTTGCGCACCAGCTCCCACGTCACCAACGCGTCGGAGTCAATGGCGGTTACGGTACGCCGCCATGCAGTAATGGCTGTTTGAGAAACCTGGGGATCGCCGTAGAAAAAAGAGAATTTGAAGTCTTGAGTGTCAATCAGCATGGCGTACCAATCACGCCAGTTAGGGTAGGATGTAAGAAAACACTCGACTTGCTCGGTCAAGTCATCGTCAGGGATGGCTGGGTACTGCTCGGCAAGCTCACCTAAAAATAGTTTTAATGGCAGCCCTTGCAACCCGGCGGCGCCCGTTTGGCGCAGCCGGAACCTGGGCAACCACTGGATCAGTTGGATAGCAATATCAGGCGCGGCCAACATGCTCTAAAAACGCTTCGGCCTGTTTGACGGTCGTGTTCAGAAGATAGGCAATTTGCTGTTTGTAGTTGAGGCTATAAAAATCAATATCATCAGGGAAAGCTCGAATGGTATCAATTACCTTCATAGTCTTGGCAAACTCGTTAACCCCTTTTGAGATATCTTTTATAACAGTTTCCAGTAGCTGATCTGTAAACTCCGGGAACTCCTTCCACCTTTCAGTTTTCTTGTTAATGGTCTTAATTTCGTTATTGATCATTGCCAGCATATTGCTGACTTGAATCCATATTTTCTCGTTTTTAATACCCTCAATTGTTACCAAATGAGGCAGATAGGGTAATACCGCCCATGCCAGCAAAGTCCGCTTTCGGAGCCCTTGTTCTTTTGCGGTCAGCATAAAGAAGACGTTTTCAAGCAATCGGGCTATCCGTTGTTCTCGATCAAATGATCCTTCGCCTTTTTTGATTTTATCTTCATCAGTGATTGGCATGCCTGCAACGATGAGCGCATTGACGATGATGCCGTTAATAGCATCAAGGATATAAGCTTGACGCTGCACAAATTGTTGCGCCTTTTGCACAAAATTCAAAAACGGTAAATTGTCGGCGGAATTGTTCTTCAGAATGGATGAGCCAACCAGCGTTTCGCAATATGCCCATAACTGGCTTGGACCAAGATTATTTTTCCCAGTCAGATGATACAAAACATAACACGCTGTCAATTGATTGATCTTTACGTTTTCATTGCTTGGCGTTGTGAACAGTGCATTTTTGAAAATCACATGCAAGTCAGTTTTATCACTTGGCTTTACATAATCTTTGTACCTCTTAAAATCGATCACATTTTTAAGTAGCTCAGACCAGTTACATTGTGTTGCATGTGTAGTCAGCCAATAGTCGTCACGTGTTATTTGACTGAGATCATCAAGGTACAAACAGTTTCGAGGTATTGATGTGCCATTTGGAAATAACGAAGCAGCACCCGCTATAGTCAATTCGTTAATAAGCGGAAAATACTCTGCTGCCGGATGAACAGGGAATACAAAAGATGAAATTAATGCGCGTAACCATTGTGGATTATTTAGCCGGTTTAAAGCAATCTCGCATCTTGCAATAAACTGTAGGAATAGTCGTTGTGCATCATCATGTTCCAAAGCGGCATTCGGAAGCCTGTAAACAATTCCGTTTGAAATAACGAGCTGTAATTTCTTGTCAAATACGGAGTTGTACAGACTTTCCGACAAAGGTAAATGAAGAATATCGGCGCAGTCAATCATTGACGGCTGGGACAGCCGCAGCTGAATGAAACTAGCAAAAATATCACTGTCACGGCTCTGGCTGGCTTTAAACCAAGTGATAACATCAAGCATTTCTCTGATGTTTTCCGAATACAGCACTCTTAGATCACTTGCAATACTATTCCAGAAGATAAGTTCGTTCTGCCACCGCTCGTGTAACGCCCCTTTTGTTCCCGCAAGCTGCTTGACACAACTGTTGATTTTGTTGGCAAGCATCACCGAGATGGATTTTCCGAGTTTGTCGATAAACAGGCGGTCAAAAGCTACCTTGCCGGCCGACAGGCGACTGCGCCGTTCAACAGGCAATATTTTATGGACGTAATCATGAATACTTCGTCTTGTGTCTCTTTGAATTTTTTTCAGTTCCTGTTGCTTATCAGCTTTGGTCAAAACCCGGGACAGTTCATACAAACGGGCAAACTCCACACGCTCCAAACCCTCAACCAGTGCTTCCATGTTAATAGCGAGAAGTGTGACGATTCTTGGGTGGCAGAGATACATCCGGAGTGCATGGAGAATATCCTCTCCGATGTGCGGGGACAGGTCGGAATCATCAATACTGATGACCATGACCTCGTAATTCAGATAATCCAATAACTTATTGACAAATATGCGCCATGCGTCAACCCGCGTATAACTGATGCGCGCCTGTTCGGCTCGGCGCTCCACATAATCTCGATAATTGAGCGAGTCGTGAACCAGTGCATTCAAGCCAATACGCTGTGAATAGGTCCAGCCGACGGCGATTTCGTTAAGCAATTCCTGTATCAATATTTTGGCGGTAATGGTTTCATGCGGTACCGGCTCATCATTTTCCCACAAGGCTCTCCCCTTGCGAGAATCGGCTACCGTGGCCTCTTTTTCAGCAATGCACAGCAACTTCGCTTCGATCTGCGCAAACAGGTTCTCCATCACCGACTCATTGTCGGCAAGCTCATTCGGCATGATAATTGGTATCACCAGGGCGCCGTTTCGCCGAACACGTCCGGTTATCTCTGCCTCAACCCCCAATCGCTTTAGAGTGACCACACGGGGGTCTTTATGGCCGTCAATAATGCCATCCGCTTTTCCCAAGAGTTCAAGATGACGATATGCTGTAATGAGAGTGGTTGTCTTGCCAGATCCCCGTTTCCCGTCAATAACAAAGACTTGGTGCGGACGACGGAAATGTTGCTCTTTGCGGTATACCGCTGAAGATGCAGCACGGTTTTCCCGCTGTGCTTCCTCACTGGCAATCTGATACACTTCTTGTAAAATAAACTCGACACTCAGTTTTTGACTCTCATGCAGCTTATCAAGCTCGTTGAAAAAGTTATCGCCATGGTCAGGCATACTTAGTGCTCCTATCGGGAAAAGTGCTTATTGAAAGACTGGCATGCCGGTCAGAAACGGTTTGAGTCCTGGATCGCTCAAGTCATAATGGGCGACCAGACGTTGCTCCTGATAGGCTCGCTTAAATCTCTGACGAACTTCTTCATCGAGTTTGGTCTTCGGCAATATCAACAATCGTTTGATGAGGTCTTTAATTATCTGTTGGGTTGAATGGGTAAATAGTGCAGCAGACTTGTCATCTCGTAGCACTCTGTCATCGTCGCTAAGAAGTGGAGCGATAATTTCTTGTCCGGCGAGAGTCAGGCTGTAATTGATATTATCCCCGGTGGGGGGATGCAACCACCCCTGCTCTTGGCACTGCTTTAACACGCACTGAACTGTTTCGTAGGAAATCTGCCAGCCCGCAATCCGTTTTGATGGTGCGACGACTTTTGTCTGCAGGCCGAGATCTCGTTCGGCCCGAGTGCGAAGGGTATCACCACAAAGAAACACAATCGCCTCATATATAAGACGATTGTTTTTCTGCACGTTGTTAGCGGAGTTCTGTTCCGCCAGTTCTACTGCCATGCAATGCAGTATGTAACAAGCCAGCATATGTAATTCCGATGCATTCTTAGCCATGACTTATCGCTCTCCTGTTTCCTCTAAATAAAGGTCGTAAGCCCGCTTCACGTGATCGCGTAGTGTTTTTGGATCAACAGGCTTGTCAAGGAAATCGTCGGCCTGCCATGAGAGGGCGCGCTGGATCGGCGCCAATTCCCGCCCGCGTTGACCGGTAATGATAATCACCTTCGTGGACTCGAACCTACTTTTGAGCGCAGGCAAAAGCTGATCGATTCCCACCTCTCCTTCCGGGAAAAAATTGTCAAGCAGGATTACATGAGGGCGGAAACGTTCGGCTACAGCGAGAACATCTCGGGGGTGAAGCACCGCCTCAACGTGATAATTCGTGTCCTGATCAAGCACCAAATAACCACGATAGCTTTCTGCAACACGCGCCTCGTCATCCACTATCAACACCTTTACTGGATTAGACATAATACCTCCCTCTAATAAAGTCCTAAACTCACGTGTACTATCCCACTATTCGCACTCTTGAGCCGGGGAAATGAAGCTTGAATCTTGTAAAAGTGGGTTTTTCCGGTGCGGTATTCGTTTCATGGACCAGCGTCCCCCCCGTCTCCATCATAAACTGCTGAACAATAAACAAGCCCATTCCCGAACCAGTACTCTTGGTACTGAACCAAGGCTGGTAAATCTTCTCCTGATTTTCCTTGGTTATCCCCGGCCCGTTGTCCTGCACCACTATGGTGCAGCCATGCGGTGATGAGCCAACATCGTTAACCTGAATTTGTATATCCGGTGACCTATTACCCTGGTTCCTCAACGCATCAACAGCATTCTCGACAAGATTCTGCATGACCGTGCCGAATAGTTCTTTGTCAACCTGTAGCTCCAATCCCGGCGAGCCAGTGGTAATACTAGGTTTTATTCTTATGTTGTGCGCAAAGACATAGTCAACATCAACAATTTTTAGCAAATCAGACACAGGATGCCACGACGGCATCTTGTTCTCACGTACGGCAATTTTGAGTTTATTAATGACTTCGAAAGACTCGTCAATGGAATGTAACCCATTGTCAATGGACGCTAACAGCAAATTTCTCACATCTTCTTTTACAATCAAAGTCTCCAATTTTTCCTTTGATTCAAGCCATTCTTTTGCATTATGCAAAGATGCTTTCGGTGGTTGCAGCAGGTTTGCCACTTT
>JAWDJY010000019.1:0-62486 GCA_032469775.1 Geobacteraceae bacterium
ATGCACATCTGCTAATTAAAGGATGAACAATATCCTGGGCAAATGTTATGCATTAACGGGAAAATAATGCTGGCCAAAATCACACGTCCTAAAAACTCCGGAGTCATACAAAGAGACCGGCTGCTGACTCTGCTTGACGACAAACTGGCAAAGCCGGTTACCTGGTTATCCGCGCCGGGCGGCACCGGAAAAACGACCCTCGTCTCCAGTTATCTCGACGTGCGCCAGCTTCCCTGTCTCTGGTATCAATGCGATGAGGGCGATGCAGATCTGGCTACATTTTTCCATTACATGGGACTGGCAGCCAGACAGGCCATCCCGCGTTTCAGAACCAGGCTCCCGCTTCTGACCCCAGAATATCTGGCCGGCATTCCGGCATTTACCAAGCGCTATTTTGAGACACTCTACAGCCGGGTCCTGAATTACACCGGATCAAAACCTCTGCAGCCCTGTTTTGTCATTGTCCTGGACAACTACCAGGATGTGCCCGCGGGAACTCCTTTTCACGATATGATTGCCAACGGTTTTGACGGCATTCCGGATGGTGTCCGCTTCATGGTCTTGAGCCGCTGCCCGCCGCCGCCCGCCACGGCGCGTCTGCAGGCCAATGGCGGAATTGCCCTGCTTGACCATGCTGACGTGCGTTTTACATTCGATGAATCGCGGGAACTGATTCAGAACCGCATGCCGGCGCTTGATTTGCGGTCGATTGCCAGAATGCATGACAAGACCGAAGGTTGGGCCGCCGGCATAATTCTGATGCTGGAAAGCCTGGTGCTGAACCGGAACAGTGGCGGAGCATTACCGCTTGCTGACTTTGATTGCGGAAGGGTCTTCGACTATATTGCCGAAGCGGTTTTTGGCAGGGCAGAGAACCATATCAAGGATTTCCTGCTGAGAACCTCCCTGCTGCCGATGCTCAATGTTACGCTGGCAAAGAGATTGACCGGTGTTGTTAACGCCTGCGAGATCCTTTCCGGGTTGCACCGACATCATCTGTTTACTGAAAAACTCTTCGGCACTGATCAGGATTACCGCTACCATCCGTTGCTGCGCGAATTTCTGCTCAGTCGTATGAAAACAGTATATTCGCCGGAGGAAGTGCTGCAGATCAAGCGGGATGCCGCTCTGCTCGTGGAACAATCCGGAAATTGGGAAGTTGCGGCGCAGCTTTACTGTGAATCCGGGGATCATGACCGTTTGGCCATGCTTGTGAATTGCCACGGCAGGGAACTGCTGATGCAGGGTAGATGCAAGGTTCTTGCTGAGTTGATGGCCTGTTTTCCGCGTGAAATGGCGGATAATGATCCCTGGTTGCTGTACTGGGATGGCATGAGTTCGTTCCCGGTAGATCTGCTTCGCACCAGATTGCTTCTGGAAAAAGCGCTGTCCCTGTTCAAGCTCAAGAGCGACAGTTCCGGCAGTTATCTTGCGTGGGCCGGAATTGTGGATACCCATGTTTTCGGTGATGACTGGAAATCACTGGATGAATGTATCTCTGATTTTAACGGGTTGCAGAGAAATCACCCCGTTTTCAACTCCCTCGAGGTCGAACTGACAGCTTCTTCCAGAATGTTGTTGTCCCTGACCCTTAGAAAGACCGACAACCCACAACTGGTGGAACGCTGGCAGCAGCGCGTAGGTGAGCTGCTGAAACAGAAACCTTCCATGGAGATCCAGATCGATACGGTATTCGGAATGAGTGTCTTCTATCTCTGGAGGGGAGATTACGAAAAAAATTCGCTGCTTCTGGAGCGGGCTGCAATGGATATCCGGCATCGCCAGCCTTCTCCGTTTACCGTCATCCGCATCAAGCTGATGAAAGGGATTCATTGCTGGCTGACCGCTGACTACCAAATTGCCCTGCAGACATTATCCGAAGCTCTGGAAGTATCGGCCAGAAGTGGAGTGCACATCTATGACTCTCTGTTATGGAGCTTCAAAACTGCGGCGGAGATGGCGCCCGGCAACCTGGCAAATGCGGAACTCTCGCTGAAACAGCAGATGAATTGCCTGCCGGGCGCGGAAAGTTCGCTCAATGTTTTCTTCTATCACATCAACGCCGCCTGGCTTGCGATACTGACCAACAATCTGTCCTTGGCCGCGGAGCATATGGATAATGTTTTTCCACAGACGGAACGCATGGGAACCACCTACTACAACGCCCTGTGGCATATCGGCATGGCTCAGATCTCCTTTCTGCAGGGCCGGGCCGGCCAGGCCTCCGACCATCTGCGGACCGTCCGCGCTATCAGCCGGGCCATGAAGAGTTGTGTCATGGAGTGGTACTCTCTGCTTGTCGAAGCCTGGTCTCTGATCCGGGAAGGTAAACGCGAAGAGGGCTTGGCACCGCTTCAGAATGCAATGGCGCTTGGCCGGCGGAATGGCTACGTACATCTGGAATTCTACCAGCCATCGCAGATGGCCCTTCTCTGCGCCACAGCGCTTGAGGAAAGAATTGAAACGGAATATGTGACTGAGTTGGTCGGAAAACTGGCTCTGACGCCCCCATTCGCGGAAACAGGCCGCGCGACATGGAGCGGGTATCTTGAGGAATGGCCCTATCCGGTCAGGATCTATACCCTTGGCCGATTTGAGATAATCAGGAACGGCAAACCTCTGTGCTTTTCCGGCAAGGAACAGAAAAAACCACTGGAAATGCTCAAGGTGCTGATCGCTCGCTGTGGCAGGGACGTGCCTAAAGAACGTCTGACCGACGCCCTCTGGCCCGATGCAGATGGTGACCAAGCCGGCAAATCATTTGAAATGACCCTGATCCGCTTGCGGAGGCTTCTGGGAGAAGATCGAATAATTGTCTACAGGGCGCGTCAGCTCAGTATAAACCCGCTCTACTGCTGGGTTGACAGCCTGGCATTGGCGCAGCATTTCGACAGGAATCAGGAAATCCCTGTCGAGCAGGTTGTGCGGTTATGCAACAAGGCCATCAGCCTGTATAAAGGGACTTTTCTCCCCTCGGATCCCGGCCTGTCGTCTGCTGTGTCCTGTCGTGAAACATTAAAGAACAGGTTGCTGCGGCTTGTTCTGATTGCCGGACGTCATTACGAACAGCTGGAAGCATGGGACCAGGCGGCCGATTATTATCAAAAAGGGATCGAAACCGATAACCTGGCGGAAGAGTTCTACAGGCGCCTGATGATCTGTCAACGCCAACTGGGCAACTATGCCGAAACCGTCAGAACCTATATCCACTGCCGCAGCCTGCTGCGGGCCGAACTGGGCATTGAGCCTTCCCCGGAAACCACCGCTGTTTACAATTCGATTGTCCGTAAAAAATAATGGCAGGATTGTGAATGAAGCAGCATAAAATGGGATCATAATTCGAATGAATCGTTTAACACGAATCAGCAGGATCACAAGCCCTTTCTTCATTTTCTAGTCTTCGGCTGTTAACCGTACACATCTGTTCGCCCCGCTCAATCCTCGCCGCCTTGAGAATATTCCTGAGCCAAAATCGATATAACGTCACTTTTCCAATAAATATTTTCAGTATTATTTTCCAATCTGTGGGCCATCTGTGGGTAGCTGCGTGCTACGCTTCACTTCATTATGACAGAATTGACTACAGCCAGCAGCTTTGTGGTCCGGGTTTACCGGGTTGACACAGAAGATCCGCAAAAGCTCATCGGGATGATTGAGGCGATGGACGGCAGTGGTGAACGGTTGCCTTTCAACAGTGTCGAAGATCTGGCTGCGGTATTGCGAAGCGCGACGGACAATCGTGGTGGCTCGAGGAAAAAGGCAAAGCACGGACAGGCAATCAAAAAAATGACTGTTGGATGCACATCAAACAGGAGAAATTCAACATGATCCGCATGAATATAAGACCGGAGTTTCTATTTGTTGCAGTCAGCCTGTTATTCACTGTGAATGGTTTTGCTGAAACTGCCAGGCCGGTATCAGGGACAGCCGTATCCGCAACTGGTCCACTGGCGGTAATCAACGGTAAACCGATCAGCATTGAAAATTTCCGGACCGAGATGGAACGTCAGCGCGGGGCGTTCGATGCGAATCGCAAGGAAGAGCTTCTGGACAGTATCGTGCGGAGCGAATTGCTCTTTGCCGCTGCCAGATCGGCGGGTTACGAAAGCGACCCCGAAGTGATCGCGGCTGTCAAACAGGCCATGGTCGGCAAATACCTGCGCGATAACCTTGATCCGAAACTGGCCCAACTGAAGGCCACGGACCAGGAGGCCGAAGCTTACTACCGGTCACATCAGGCCGAGTTCGGCATGCCAGCCATGGTACATGCCGCCATGATCAAGATCGCCGTTTCTCAGAAAATATCCACTCAGAAGAAGTCGGAATTGCTCAAACGAGCCGAGAGTGCCCGGACGGAGGCCCTGGCGCTTGAGAAGGGAGTTCCCGCTTTCGGCAAGGTTGCGGTCAGTTACTCCCAGGACCAGGACAGCCGCTATCGTGGCGGTGATCTCGGCTGGCTTCAGGCCGGTAAAGCAGACGGCAGGATTGATAAGAAGGTCTCGGACGCCATTTTTGCGCTCAAGACTCCCGGACAGGTCTCCCAGGTCATAACAGCTCCGGACGGTTATTACATCGTCAAGCTGGTCGATACCAGAGCGGCTACGTTCAAGCCCTTCGCAACCGTAAAGGACGGCGTCAAATACCAGGTAGTGCAGGAGAAAAGGAAGAAGATCGAAAACGAACTGATCGCGCAGTTGAAGAGCCGGATCCCGGTAACTGTCAACAGGGCGCTGTTGCAGACGGTCAGCCAGTCAGATGAAGTGAAGCAGTCCGGCCCACCGCCGCTGCCGAAACGGTGACTGCAACATGGTGATGACAGGTCAGAAAATAACGTAAAGAGCGGCTCGCGCAACCAAAAGTAGGTGCCTCTAGGCAAGCCGCCAAGCTCGCAAAGAAAGTCAAATCTATAGTTTTAGATTTAGCCTCAAAATATTTAAAGAAGGTTCTCTTTGCGTCTTTGCGAGCTTTGCGAGAAACCGAATTTGACGTTTTTTACATCTATCAAGATATTTCAACCCACTGAATTAGATTGTTTTTTCTATGCCGCACCGGAGGTAATCATGAGAAAAAGAGAACTGTTCGTACCGATCCTGTCCCTGGCACTGTTTCTCGCCATGCAGATTTCCGCCTGGGGAGCCGCTGTCCCTGTCGCGACCCAGGCTCTCAGCCTGAACCCCGGATGGAATGCCGTTTACCTGGAAGTCCAGCCATTATCCAGCTCACCGGCCGTGGTATTTAAAGATCTTCCGGTCGGCTCCAGTGTCTGGGCCTGGACCGGCAAAGACGAGTCGGTGCAGTTTATCCAGGATCCGGGCGAACAGCCGGTCAGTATCCCCAAATGGCTGGCAATATTCGCATCACCCCAGGAGTCGGCCCTTAACAACCTCTATGCCATAACCGCCAACAGCGCCTATCTCATCCAGGTGGCAGGGACCCAGCCGCTGACTCTGAACATAACCGGGCGCCCCACCATGCGGCATAAAGGATGGATCCCCGACTCGTTCAATCTGACCGGATTCGGTTTCAGCGCTACTCCCCCCACCTTCAGCAGTTTTTTCGCACCTTCAAATTCGCACAAGAATCAGGCCATCTATCGTTTGAACAACGCGACCGGCACTTGGGAGATCATAAACAATCCGGCTGTTACCGCCATGCGTTCGGGTGAGGCCTTCTGGGTCTATTGTGCGTCCGGTTCGGATTACCAGGGACCGCTCACCGTTGATGCCGACAATGCCGACGGTCTGGATTTCGGCGTTGGCATCACCATCCTCACCCTGACCCTTGGCAATGCATCGTCCATTGACAGGAGCGTAACCGTCAGCCAGTCGAGCATCGCTACCCCGGTGGCCCTGGCATACCGCAGCTACGATGTGACCAGCGGCAAGATCCTCACCAAGGCGCTCTCCGCCATGCCGGCGGTCACGGTCAAGGCCGGCGGTACCGCCACCGTGACCCTGGTGGTCCAGCGGGGTAGTTTCAGCGGTGAAGGTGCCTCGGTGCTGGAATTCAGCGATACCCAGGGGGATCGGGTGCGGGTACCGGTGACGGCCACGTCGAACCCGGTGGACGGCTATACCGGCCTCTGGAACGGCACGGCAACCCTGACCAAGGTGAGCCAGCTCACCGATTCCGGGCCGGCCCCGGATTTCGCCAGCGGCACGGCAATGGCAACCCCGGCGGCCCTGAACCTCAATCTGATCCTGCACCAGGATAAAAACGGCCAGGCCCGGCTCCTGAAGCAGGCCATCGTCATGTATCAGGACGCCATCCTCAACTCCGACGGCACCACCCGCACCAAGGGTCGCAACGTGGTGCTCACCAAGGACAGCCTGATCCCCAACTACTCGGGGGTCACTCAGCGGGACGGCTCCAAGGTCGGGCGCCGGCTGAGTGCCATCGGAATCGATTATTCTCCCGGCAGCGATGCAACGCTTGGCACCGATTTCGACGGCACGGCCCTCAAATGCTCGGGGAGTATATCCACCACGGTCAGCTGCCGCCTTGTGGTCGACTCCTCCGCCACCTCCACCCTTCCGTCCAACCCCTTCCTGCATCGCTACCACCCGGACCACGACAACCTGGCCAGCGACTTCAGGACCCATAAGCAAGAGGTCAACCGGATCGTGCGCGACGTCACCCTGGCGTTCGACCCGGTCCCCCAGGATAACCCGACCAATCCCCCACCGGGATGGGGGGTGACCGTGCTCGGCGGCACGTACAGTGAGTCCATCACCGGCCTGGCCAAGGGACCGATCAGGGTGGAGGGCATCTTCACCCTGAACCTGGCGACCGACGTCGATGTCCTGAACCAGTAAACGACCATGAGGGAGACCCTGATCATGAAAAAGATAAAGATCCTGCTGCTCGTACTGATAATCTCGGTCTTTTGGACCAGCACGGCGCTCTGTTCCCGCATCTGGCCCTGGGCCAAGGATCAGAATGACAATCTGCTGGAAAACTCGGCCCATACAGGTCAAGTGTATGGGGGGGCAGCCTGCAATGCCACCCCCACCTGGGTCGTGTACGGGCGCTTCACGCTGACACCGACCTGGACCGGATGCCCCACATGCTGGGCCATCGATACCTACTGGGTCGGTGACTGGGCCGGATACATGAACTGGCCCACCAAGGTCTGTGGCGACCGGTATACGTTTAATTCGTTTTCGGGCGACATGTCCGGTTCTTCTCCCAGGAATTCAGAGTGGAATCCCGGAAATTATACAGAACCATCCCAGGCTTACGGTATATGGGATGGCATATCGCCGGGCGCCTTATACAACCGCAATGCCCGGGTCAACACGAGAAAATACCTGCTGAACGAAAGCACCGGTCAGTACGGGGCGCTTGAGAGTACCGTTCAATGGCTTAAGGTCGGCGACATGAAATATCATGTGCCCCCTAACCGGGAAAGCAGTAATCAGTACATCGGCGGCGTCTATCACTATGGCGATAACATCAGTTGGTCACAGCCTTACAGCCAGATCATCGCCAACGGCGGTCCCTACGGATATGTTCAGGATGAGGTGAATGCCGCAACATCACCGGCAATAAACAACTATCTTGATTATTACTATAATCCCGGCTCCGTATTTACTCTTACCCATGATCTCCCGGCACAGCTTGTCCCCACCTTTACTCCAACCATCAGCACAGCGCTCTTCACCGGTACCCGCTATATCTCGAAAGCGGCAACCTCACTGGCTGCCAATCCTGTTGCAGACGGTAACGAGGCCAAATGGATGGCGGTAGAGTGGGACAGCGGCTCCGGCAGGGTGGCCACGACCGGGGCGATTCCCAACGGCAGTACGAGTATCCCCCTGACAGCAAACTCTACGGCAGCATCCACCATCATGGTCAAATACCTGAAGCATCTGCCGACACGGGTGGAATCACTTGCCACCATGCCAGACTGGGTGCGGACTGCGTTTGAAGGTTCCTACAACGTGCTGAATTACGACGGAAAGTCCGCAAAGGTCGCCTGCAGCGGCACCAACTGTACCTGGTACTGGCTACCCGTCAATTCCAGCACGATTGTTGTCCCGGAAAAGATATCCCGGGTTACCAGCGGTACGGAAGAACTCTGGGTTCTGAACAAGGCGGCCCTGGCCGCAGCCCTGCCAGTCTGGGCAACTCTGGCCTACGATAGTGCCAGTGGTAACTACCGGATCCAGCAGACCAACCAGACGGCAGGCATCACCTACACGATCGCCTATAACAAGCTGACCGTGGCCGTTACCGGCATCGACGACACAAGTCATGTGACGAAACTGCAGGGGCTCCCTGGTCTGTCGCCCCGGCTTTCCGTCAGTATCGTCCCAGGTCAGGAAACTGCCACCCTGGGCGATCTGCAACTGCAGGCGCCGAATGTGGTTTATGCCGCCGACAGCGGCAATCAGAACACCATTCGCTATGTTCTCGTCGGGTGGACCGGTACCGGCAGCCTTTCAGCCGGCGGCACATCCGACGCAGGCGCTGTGACGGTCGTTGCCCTGCCAGTTGCAGTCGAGTCGAGCATCACCTGGAATTATATCAAGGAGCTCCGGGTCACGGTCACCACCTCGGGTGAGAACGATCCCCTCAAGGTCTATGACAGGCCGGGTGATACCACGGCCAACTCCACGACCATCGCCAACATCGGCGTTGCCTGGACCGAGACGACCGACGAAAACGGTGTCGCCCTTGCCACCCCGGTCAAGAAGGGCCTGACCCCGGGCATGCTGGTATGGGGGTACGGCATCGATCCCGGTACCGAGATCACGGCGGTGTCGGAGGCCGGCAACAGCGTTACTCTCAGCGCACCCGCCCGGTTCACCATGACCCAGTCCGCAGGCCAGTACCTGACCTTCTCGACCCAGAAGGTTTATGACCGCGCGGGAGACACGGCAAACGGCTCGGCGGTGGTGAACAATATCGACACTACCGGCCTTATCACCGGCATTGCGGTCTCCGGAACGGGAATAGTGGATGGGACCACGATACTGTCCATCGACTCATCTACCACCCTTACTCTGAGCGAAAACGCCTCAGCGACCCGGACTGCCGTCTCCCTGGCATTCGGCTCCGCCGATGCCCGGGAGTGTCAGAGCAGCGACAGCTTCACCACCGACGTCTGCGCCACCCGCTCCGGGGTCAATTTCTATCGGGTCGATACCTCCATCGTGCCATCATCGCCCCCCACCCAGGTGGGCGCGGTGGTGATGACGGTCAGGAACCAGTTCGTGGAGATCGACAGCGATACCGATGGCAATCCGGTGCAGAAGACGCGCACCCTGAGTCAGGCCGTGTATCCGACCAGCGGAGTGGCGCTGGCCACTGTGGAACCGCAGCTGACCGGCAGTCGCAAGGCGATCATCACGTCGAACCTGTACAAGCCGATGACGGTCTCCTGGCGCTACTTCTCCACCAAGGCTTTCACCATCGGCCAACCGCTCCTGCCCCCCGCGGACCGGAACGACATCGACCGCGACACGCCTCCAACGATTGTCATCAACACCCCGGCGCTTCCGGGCGACACGGCCGACGCCGCCTTTGTGCAGGCCTGGGATGCGGCCACCTCCATCATCAGCATTACCGGCGACACCACGTCCGGCTCCGCAGTGGTCGGCAACATACCATCGACTGCGGGACTGGCGGCCGGAATGTACGTATCCGGCGCAGGTATCCCTGACAAGGCCACCATCCTGTCTGTCGATACGTCAACCCAGGTGACGCTGAACAGCCAGGCGACCCAGGCCGGCACGGCTGTCGGCCTGACGGTCGAAACACGCCAGGGGATGCGCTATTTCCCGATCCATCCGGTTACCGCCTTCACCATCAACTGGCCGCTCAAGAATTCCTCCCTGACTGTTTCGGAGATGGCTACCACCATCTGGCCGGTGAAACAGCCGCACATCGTGGGGGCGCCGGCCAACCTGCAACCACCGGGAGCTGTCAATACCTACAATGCGATCAGTTCGTTCCCCACAGGGAGCACCAGCTCAGTGATCAGCGGTGTTTTCACCCCGGACATCGCAGGCACGTACATTCTGCGCTTCAATACTCCGAAAAAGGCGCCGGACCTGAGAAGCGGCACCGCCTTCATCGTAGTCCAGGCGGCCGAACTTAAGCCGGAACAGTATGCCGACAACGACTGGGAGATCGGGGCCAGGATCACCAATGCAGGCCACAGCGATCCCGAAAACAGAAACGGCTATGTATTCTATCCCGGGGCCGCCTACGATGGCGACGGGGCGAATCGCGCCTACGACCTGGCGACCCGCAGCGGCGCCATTATTCCGGTCAATGAGAGCAAACCGGGAGACGTCAATCCCCTGATCGTCATCTGGTATGCGACCGGCCAGGGTGGAATCGGCTGGCCCACGAGCCCCATGCGCTACAATCCGGTCTGGCCGGCCACTCCCGGAACGCTGACCATCGGCGCCGGCATCCCGGTATCGCAGACCGCCAAGCCGCGCGCCCTGGTATACAACCAGCCGGACAGCGCCAAGCCGGGTTTCAACCCCAACGAGGAACATGCCGTCCTGACCGGGGACACCCTGTACGCACTGCGTGACGACCTGAACGGTATCAAGAACTGGTCGAAACCGTATGTGCTGCTCAAATATTTCGACGCTGCTCTCCAGGAGTGGCGGATGGATGTCTGTCATGTTACCCGGCCAACGGCCTTCACCTATACGGTCGAGGCCGGCCAGCCCATTGTGCCGCCGCTCCCCGGTTCCTTCCAGGTGCCGCCTGTAAGCGGCGTCAAAACGGATGCGAGCAATAACGAGATCGGAGGCGAGTGGCACCTGCTCGACCGGAAGGGTGGACACTGGGCCAAGGCCGCCAATGCCGCCGGCACCTCCAGTTTCACCATGCAGTGGTATTACTACATGCGCAACGACTTTTACTGGCCCTACCAGAACGGCGCAACCACGCCAACCGAGGGAACTCCGGTCCCGTTCCTGAACGACGGCCCTATCGGCGGCACCTTCCCGGTGGGGGCCAAGCCGGTCGACGTCACCTACGTCACCCATTGGCCGGCAACTGCGCCGATGCTGCCGGTGGGCGACACCCTGACCACGTCCCATGACGGCCTGCCTGATCTATACAACTTCATGACCGCCGAGGTGATCTTCGACGAGAATGTCTATAATGGCGCCGGTCCCCTGGCCAAGTTGTATGCGCCGGAACGCTACCTGTACACAGCGCTTGCCGCCGTGCCATCGGGCGTCACGACCGAGACCATTGGCGGCACACAGAACTTCCCGGCTTTCCCCTATGCCATCCAGGCGCGGCTCTTCTACGACCCGGCTGGCAAGCGGCTCGGCTTCAAGGGGGCATGGGTTGCCAACGAGGGCGAGACCCCGTGGCTTCTCTCCAACCTCATGACCGCCATGGAACGGGACGTGATCAAGGCTGCCAGCACCGACACCTCCTGGCAAAACGCCGTGGAAAGCCTCTACACCCTGGGGCGCAACCCCAATAATGTCACGTATCCCGACAGTCCCAGGAACCCGTTCAAGTCAACGGATGCGTACGATTTCACTCTCAACTGGGGGATCAAGCTGGGTCTGACATTGAATGGAACGGCACCGGCAGCGGCCCGTTCCATCATTGGCGAGAAAAACGCCCTGACCGCCGGTATGGCCCAGGGCGAGGGGCATCTGGTAATCGCCGAAAACAACAGTTCCGATCCGGCGGTCAAGGACCTGCCGGTGGCGTTGCACGTGTTGAAGGTCGCCATGTCGCCGGTCTTCCAGGGGGTCGTCAAGGCGATCAAGTCCAAGAACGTCTTCGACGAGAAACTGACCTTGCACTACACCGGCGATTTCGGCGGGGAGCCGGAAAAATTCACCTTCGAATGGTATTACCAGCCGGTCTCGGGCTCGATGCCGTCATTGCCGATGCCTGGTGCGGCGGACACCTCGTGGCAGAAATTCATGGACTCCAACAGCACCACCGGCGCCGGCCAGACCGACATCACAATCCAGGGTGCCTCTCCGCTGACCATGTCTGACAACTGGTTCGTGACCCGCTATTACTACAAAGACGCCTGGCCCGCCGTGGCGGTGGCATCCAACCCGATCAATCCGGCTGCTCCACATGACGACAGCAACAACTGGAGCGCCTGGAGTGGCGCCAACACCATTGACACCCCCATGCTGGCCATGGGGTGGGTCAAGCGGGTGATCGATGGCTTGAACCCGCTGGAGGCACGGGTGACCGACTTCCGCAACAGTGCCACCAACACCACGGTCAGCATGCTCTCCCAGTTCGGCGCCCGCTACGATGGGCAGATCGCTTTCAGCAGCGATCCGAATTATCTCAACAGCCTCGGATTGATCTCGGCTTATGAATCGGTGCTCAATCGTGCGCGGGATTTCAGTATCGATGCCATGCCGCCGCAGGACTACGGCCCGACCAACGATGCCCTGTTGAATATCTCCAGCCGGCTGGCCACCTTCTATTTGGCCCTGGGTAACGAGGCCTATGCCGACGCAGTTGACCCGACCATCGGGTTCTCCACCAAGAGTGCCGAATACGGCAACATGGCGCCGTCGGTCTTTGCCTTCCAGAACCAGGCGGATTCCCTGCTGGAAGAGGAGCTGGCACTGATGCGCGGCCGGGACGACTCGGCCGGCAGCACCAAAAATGCACCGTACTACAACAGGCTGATCTGGAACTTCACCCAGGGGGAGGGTGAAGTGGCCTATGCCCAGAACTACAACATCACCGACCAGGATGGCAGCGGGATAATCGATGCAGCAGATGCGAAGATCATGTATCCCCAGGGGCATGGCGATGCCTGGGGGCATTACCTGCAGTCCATATCCTACTATTATAAACTGCTCGGCCATTCCTCCTTCAGTTGGGAACCGCGGGTGGAGTTCGTACTGGTTGCCGGCCAGCCGGTCATGGTGGACTACCTGGACGAACGCAAGTTCGCCTCCATCGCTTCGCAGCGCGCCAAGACCGGGGCCGAGATCGTCGATCTCACCTACCGCAAGTACTTTACCGATGATCCGGCCGGCCAGTGGCAGGGGTACAAGGATACCTACACCAACCGGGCCTGGGGGGTGGATGAATGGGCCCGTCGAGCCGGCCAGGCCGCCTTGTTCGACTGGGTGACCGCCAATGCCATCCTGCCCGACTCCGTGCCGTCTGCGGCTCACGACCGGGTTAAGTACGTCACCGACCCGGTCACCGGTGGATTGAAGGCTGAGACCATACCTGGTGCTGACATCCAGCAGATCGACCGGAGCAAGGTGCCGGAACTGCAGGATATCGCCACCCAGTTCCAGAAAATCCAGGCCAGGATGGCTGAAGTGGACAATGGGGTCAACCCGATCGGTCTTATCAAGGGGGCGGTGCCGTTCGACATCGACCCGGCCCAGGTCGACGCGGGGCAGACCCACTTCGAGCAGATATATGTCCGGGCCGAGAAGGCCATGGAGAATGCCATCGCGTCCTATGACTATGCCAACGGCTACACCCAGCGGCTGCGCCAGAACCAGGAGACTCTGGAGGACTTCAAGAAGAACCTGACCGATCAGGAGCAGGATTACGCCAACCGTCTGATCGAGATCTTCGGCTATCCCTATCCCGATGATATCGGCGCCGGCAAGACTTATCCTGACGGCTACGACGGGCCGGACCTGTTTCACTACAACTACGTGGACCGGACCGAACTGACCGGCGGCACACAGCCGGACCCGGTTTCCTACACAACCTACACCGTCAGCTATTCGATCCCTACAAACTTCTGGGACGTCAATCAGGGACTGGGGAGCTACAACACTACCGACAGTCAGACAATAAGCGTTCCCTACAACATCAACGCCCGGGAAAACTGGCTGGAGAAACCGAGCGCATGGACCTCCACGCGCCGTGCCCCCGGCAGGGTCCAGCAGGCTCTTGTGGAGCTGATCCAGGCCAAGGCCGCCTATGACAAGGGGTTCAAGGAGTATGGCGACATCATGGCCGGTATCGACGATGCCAGACAGAACCTTGAGACCCGCTACAACGTGCTGGCCGACCAGATCAAGGTGAAGAGCGGCGTGGAAGGTGCCGCCATCGGTCTGGACGCCACCATATTTGGCCTTCACGCGGCCGGGACGGTATTGAAAAGGGCCAGCGTGATGACCGGCATGGTGGGAGACTCCATAATTGATTGCATTCCGGAAAGCATGGTTTTTGGAGTAGCTAATGGTGGAGACGTACTTTCGTCAGTCAGAGGCGTTGCCAGACTTGCCGTCAATATTAGTCGCAGTGCTTTGGACATCGGCAGTGACATCACCGACATGGGTGAGTTCACACTTGGCATGGTCAAGGATCGCACCCAGTCCGGATTGCAGCTCTATCTCGACAAGTCCGACGCCAGCTACGAGGTGTCGCAACTGGTGAAGGAACTGCAGAACAGCATGTCCACCGGCGACGTCAAGCTGCTGGAGCTGTACTCCCTCAAGGAGAGCATCCAGCAGGCGGCGGGCAATTACCAAGCTGCCCTGGCCGAGGGACTCCGCGTCTGGGACGAGCGGACCGAGAAGCGCAAGCAGGCCGCCGCCGATGTGCAGGAATACCGCTACCAGGACCTGGGTTTCCGGGTGTTCCGCAATGATGCCATCCAGAAGTACCGGGCCCAGTTTGACCTGGCGGCCCGGTACGTCTACCTGGCGGCCACGGCCTACGACTACGAGACCAACCTGCTCGGCACCGCCTCCGGCGCCGGGCGCAAGTTCCTCTCCGAGATTGCCCGGCAACGCTCCCTGGGTGTTGTGAGCAATGGCGTGCCCCAGGTCGGCTTCCCCGGCCTGGCCGACACCATGGGGCGGCTTTCCCAGAACTTCAGCATCTACAAGAGCCAGCTCGGTTTCAACAATCCGCAGACCGAGACCACGCCGTTCTCGCTGCGCACAGAACTGTTCCGGGTCAAGGGGGACGCGGCCTCCGACAGCGATTGGCGCAACGTGCTTAAGGAGCACAAGGTGGACGATCTGTGGAAGATCCCGGAATTCAAGCGTTACTGCCGCCCCTTTGCGCCTGAGAGCGCCGGCCCGCAACCGGGAATCGTAATCAAGTTTCCCACCACCGTCACCTACGGCAAGAACTTCTTCGGCTGGCCGCTCTCCGGCGGGGACAGCGCCTATAGTACCAGCAACTTCTCAACCAGGGTGCGCTCCGTAGGTCTCTGGTTCCAGGACTACAACAACGTCGGCCTTTCCAGTACGCCGCGGGTCTATCTGGTGCCCACCGGTTCCGATATCCTCCGCTCTCCCACCGGTGACGGCTTCGCCACCAGGGAGTGGCTGGTCAAGGACCAGAAACTGCCGGTGCCGTTCCCCATCGGTGACACCGACCTGAGGAACCCGGATTTTATCCCGGATAACGACTCGCTCAGCGACGAATACGCCGGCATCCGAAGGGTTTCGGACTTCCGAGCATATCCATATGGCGGCAGCTTCGACTCGAGCCAGGCCACCACCGACAGCCGCCTCATCGGACGCTCGGTCTGGAACAGCCAGTGGATGCTGATCATCCCCGGCTCTACGCTGCTGTTCAACAAAGATGTGGGCCTGAACACCTTCATCAACTCGGTCAACGATATCAAACTGTTCTTCCAGACCTATGCCTATTCGGGGAACTGATATGAAGGCGACTAACTGCGAACGGCAGGGGGAAAAGACAATGCTAAAAAATATATCGATGATGTTCATGTCGGCAATGATACTCATGGGAAGCATGGGGACGGCCCGGGCTCTGCTCAGCGCACCGGACGTGGTTTACAAGGGGAAGGCGATAAATGCCGAACAGGGCAACCCGGTAAGCATCGCGGTCATTCTGAACCGTGTTGCTGTCACCGTAGCTTCCGGCTCTGTTGCTGCCGACCGGAGTTTCGAGCTGCGGGTGCCGATGGATTCGGTTGATCCGCGGGCTTCCGGAACCGCCTGCAGCGGTGATTCGGCCGAAATCTCGGTCAACGGGGCAGTGGTCAGAAGCGTCACCATCCCCGCTTTCGGAACCGTTGTCCTGCTTGAACTTGGCGACAGAACCGCCGAACAATGGGCCAAGGATCATCCCGGTGACGACGGCTCAGGTGACATGAATCGCAACGGCATTAGTGACCTCAACGAATATCTGGCCGGCAACGACCCTGCCGCCTGTGTCTGGAACCAGGTAGACGCCAGTCACGCCGAGAGTGCCGTCTATCACCGGGAGGTGCTCAAAAACTGCCTGGCGGAGGCCGGCCGGGACGGAAAACACAACCTGATACGTCTGGCCAGGGGGGACTATGCCGGAAATTTCAGCTACACATCCTCCTGGGGTGAGTCGTTTGACCTGATCCTGGTCGGCGGCTATGACCCGGACTACACTAAAGGCATCACCGAACGGTCAGCCGATCCGGAGCTGACCATCCTGAATGGCGATACGGACAACGACAGCATCGGCAACGGCAGCGTACTGGTTGTGGATGGCGATATCAGCAAGACCGGTGGCAAGGTCCATATCGAAAGCCTGACGTTCAAAAACGGCAAAGCCCCGGCCGGCCAGTACGGCGGCGGCATCCGGGCCCGTATCTACCAGGGGAGCCTGGAACTGGTCGGGAACATCGTCAGCGGCAATGCCACCGACAGCGTCATCGGCAATACCGCCGATGGTGGCGGAGGGGTGTCCCTGGAAAGCAGCGACAGCGGTTCGATCTTTCTGGCAAACAACGTCATTTACGGCAACAGCGCCGCCAACGCGGCCGCGGCACGGATTGTCTCTTCCGCGGCCGGTCCGGTGTTTCTGCTGAACAACACCATTGCCGACAATGTCGCCACCGTGGATGGCGACGGGAGCATGCTCAACATCAGCAGCAGCCTGGCATCCGTGGACCTGAGCAATAATATCGTTTCCGCTGCCCACTCAGGGGAGGGGAAGGATATCTACATCAACAGCTCCGGCATCTCGATTCCGCTCGGAATCAGGAACAACGACTATGACGCGCTTCACGGCCTGCTGGTCAATGCGCCCGGATTCGTCCCTGATCCCGGCAACCTCCACGACGCGCCGCAATTCGTTGCTCCGCTCAGCGGAAACTACCGGCTCGCCCCGGCCTCAACCTTGATCGACAAGGGTCTTGCGCATGCAAACCTGCCCGAGACGGATGTGGTCGGCGCCGGCCGCATCGCCGACGGTGTCGTGGACCTGGGAGCCTATGAATACCACGACCCGACCAAGCCGTTTATCAGCTCCTTCACCGCCGTGCCAAGGCCCAATTATTTGATCGCTGATACCGTCATCATTGCCAGCGACGATCTGGGCATTACCGGCTACTGCCTGACCGAGAGCGCCGACAGCGCCGACAGCGCCGGCTGTTCCTGGAGTTCGTCCGCGCCGGCCAGTTACACATTCGCCAGCGCCGGTTCCAAGACCCTCTATGCCCATGTTGTGGATGCCTCCGGCAATGTCGTCAGCGCCAGGGTGTTGAATATCATGGTCACAATCCCCAACCTGACGGTCGCCGTCAATGTCAGCGGCCCCCAGAATACCGGCATCGGCGGCACGATCACCAGCAGCCCGGCCGGCATCTCCTGCTCCAACGGCGCCAGCGGCACGGTCATCACCTGCACGGCTTCCTTCTCGGGCACGGTCAACCTCTTTGCGACCCCTTCGGTGATGTCCACCTTTGGCGGCTGGGGGGGCGGAATAGCGACCTGCAGCGGCCTGGGTGCCTGCAGCGTTGCGATGAACGGTGAAAAAACCGTTACCGCCAGTTTCATCCCGGCAGCGCTTTTGCGTATTGACGGGACGATCTACAAGACCCTGCAGGAAGTTTACGATGCGGCCTACGACGGCGCGGTGATACAGCTGCTGGACAATGCCGTCGCCGGCACGCTGGATGCCAACCGGAACATCGGAGTGAAGCTGAAGGGAGGCTACGATGCCGGTTATTCGACGACTCCTGGAACTACGATGGTGACCGGGCCTTTGACGGTCGGTCGTGGAGAGCTGGTCGTTGACAGGATCGTGATCAGATAACCAAATCCAGTTGCGCCTGCTGTGGAGTGGTCGTTGAACCTTTCTTGTCAGGCCGGAAGAGTGAGCACATAAAGCCCTTGGCAACATGGGCTTTATGTGCTTCGAATGAAATTTGTCATAGAAAAGTATTCGTATTTTATAAGAAAATTTCAAATTGTTTACATAATTAATTGTTGGTAACGAACAGTCTATGTTATATGTCCGGAAAGCGCTATCTTGAACAGGATCGCCTTTCTTTGTGTATACAATTCTCAAGCTCATGGAAAAAGGGGCGCGACATGGTGGAAAAAGGTCTTCTAGCCGCAGTGAACCGACGTGATTTCTTGAAGATGGCTGGTCTGGCTACCGGCACGTTGGCCGCCTTTCCTTTGCAGGCCCATGCCCGTTTTTTGTTCGATGGCCGTCCTCCGCTCAAGGTGGGTATAGTTGTTCCACGATCCGCAATCTATCCAGATATCGCGAAAAAACTGGTGGATGGAATCAGACTCCAGTTTGCCGAATCAGGCTGGGAAAGCACCCGGCTGCTGGTGCGGGAGGCCGTAAACGGGGCCGAAATAGCGGCTGCCATCGCTTTGATATCTGAGGATCGGGTCGGAATTCTTACCGGCATGTTCAACCCGCTTACCGTGCACCGCCTGCGTGAAGGGCTGGAAAGCTCTGGCACACTCTTCATCAACATCGAAGGTGGGGCGAACTCCTTTGTGCCGCGTGAGGAAAGCCCGCTAATGTACCAAAACTCGCTCGGCTACTGGCAGTCCAACTGGGCCATGGGGAAATGGGCGGCTGAGAACATGGGGCGCCGTGCTGCTGTTGCCTCTTCGTTTTACGAGACCGGCTATGATTCATTCTATGCCTTTCCCCAAGGCTTCGAGTCTTCAGGCGGGACGATCCTTCGCACGGATATCACCCATGCGCCGATGGGTACTGTGGACCTGGGTAAAACCATGGAGGCCATCGCCGCCGTCCGCCCGGATTTTGTCTTTGCCTCTTCCAGCGGTCGCGATTCGCTGGACTTTGTCTCTGCTTACCATGCGTCAAGACTGTCGGCACGGATTCCATTAGTTGCTTCCGGATTCATGATGCATGACGCGCTGCTTTCGCAAATGGGCGGCGCCGCCCATGGCATAATCAGCTGCCTGCCCTGGACAGCGACCCTGGACACGCCCGTGAACAGTGCCTTCTGTGCCGGGTTTGCCAGTGCCACCGGTGCGGAACCGGATTCCTTCGCGGTACTGGGCTATGACACCGGCAGCATGATTGTCAGTGCGGTCGCCTCGGCGGCCGGCCGGGTCCACAGCAACCAGGACCTGAAAAAGGCTCTGGAGAACCTGCGGATTTCCAGCCCCCGCGGCACGCTGGACATTACCGCGCTGACAGGAAGTTCGAATGCTCCGCTATACATTTGCGAAGTTCGCCAGGCAGGAAACAGTTTCCGCAATACCGTTGTCAGCCGTGCTTCCTCACTTCAGGCGGTTGAAAGTGAGGCGCATCGCTCCGCCCTGGTCGCCAGGAGCGGCTGGACCAACGGCTATCTGTGCGCCTGACCGGTGACGCCGTGATGGTGGAATTACGCCCGGCAACCTCTCTGGACCATCCTTTTCTGGAGGCATTGTACGCAAGCGGACGTGCCTCCGAGATGGCGAACTGGGGCTGGCCGGATGCGCAGTGCCGGCAGTTTGCAGCCATGCAGTATCTGGCCCGTTGCAGGCACTATGACGCCGTCCATCCCGGTCGCGAAGACAGCGTCATCCTGGTTGACGGGACGGAGGCCGGCCTGCTGAGCGTGGCGCGCCGCCCGGCCGGGATTACCATTGTGGATATCGCGATCCTGCCGGAATTTCAGGGCCGGGGGGTAGGCGGCGGGCTGGTGCGGGAACTGCAGCAGGAAGCGGCGCGGAGCGGGAAAACCCTCGGACTGCACGTGCTGGCTGAAAACCGTGCGGCCGAACGTCTGTATCAGAGCCTGGGTTTTGCCTGCGTCGCCGATGACGGCGTCTACCATCGACTTGAATGGCGGCCGGAAACGGCACAATATTTACCATCTCAGGAGAAACAGCATGTTTGAACCATTGACGCGCAACGATTTTGCCGGCTGCCTTGAGTCGGTTTTCAGGGTTGGCCCGGCATCGGGTGACCAGATTGAACTGACCCTGCAACAGGTTTCGGAACTCGGGAACTGTCCCGGGCAGGAATCCTTTTCGATTATCCTGCGCGGACCGGCCGAAAAACAGCTGCAGCAGGGTATATATGCATTTGAACATGACCGGCTCGGATTACAGGAGATCTTCATCGTGCCGGTCGCCCGGGATGAACAGGGAATCAGCTACGAAGCAATATTCAACCGTCTTGTGTCGTAGCCTTTTTGCGACAGTGACCAGGGAGGAACCTTAATGGGACAACCATATGTGGGGGAGATCAGGATGTTCGGCGGCAATTTTGCGCCTATGGGCTGGATGTTCTGCGAAGGGCAGTTACTGCCCATATCCGAGAACGAGACGCTTTTCCAGCTGATCGGCACAACTTACGGCGGCGATGGCCAATCGACCTTCGCACTGCCCGACCTGCGCGGCCGGATTCCGATCCATCAGGGGACGGGCCCGGGGCTTCCCGGTTATACACTGGCCGAAACCGGCGGGGTGGAAACGGTGACCCTGACCGTAAACCAGATACCGGCCCACAACCATGCCTTTGCGATGCAGCAGTCCGGAAGCCATGCCACGCCGGAAGGGACGATCCTCGCCTCCTCTCCGCTGCGCCAGTTCAGCAGCGCCACCGGCGGGCTGAAGACCATGAGCCCGGCCATGGTGGCTCTCGCGGGAGGGTCTCAGCCCCACGATAACTTCATGCCGTACCTGTGCGTCAGTTTCATTATTTCCTTGTACGGCATTTTTCCCAGTCCAACATAACAACGTCGCCGGATGTGTATATCCGGGCTTTTTTCAGGAGAATTTATCATGGCAGAACCTTTTTTATCGGAAATCCGCTTGATGAGTTTCGTTTTTGCTCCCAAGGGATGGGCGCTTTGCAATGGACAACTGCTGCCGATCAACCAGAACCAGGCGCTGTTCTCGCTGCTCGGCACCAACTTCGGCGGTGACGGTCGGGTAAATTTCGCCCTGCCCGACCTGCGGGGGCGCACGCCGTTCAGTTTCGGGAACAACCATGTCCTGGGCGAGCGGGGCGGAGCTGTCAGCCACACTTTGACCAGCACGGAAATCCCGGCCCATATCCATCAGCTGTCGGCCTACAAGGGGGCGGCGAGCGTAGCCGTGCCGGGTCCGACCACGATCCTGGCCGGGCAGAGCGCCAATCCTTTCGGCAAGAACGCTGCTCCGCTGGCGGGTCCGGCCACCTCCAACATTGGCGGCAACCAGGCGCACGAAAACCGGCAGCCATATCTCACGCTCAGCTACTGCATTGCGCTGCAGGGTATTTTCCCGAGTCCGAATTAAGGAAAGGAATCACCATGGCCGATCCCTATGTCGCTGAAATACGAGTCTTTCCCTTCAACTTCGCCCCCAGAGGGTGGGCCTTCTGCCAGGGACAACTGATGCCCATATCCCAGAATACGGCGCTTTTCTCGCTGCTGGGGACTACCTACGGCGGTGATGGGAAATCAACATTCGCGCTGCCGAACCTGCAGGGGACCGTGCCGATGCATCACGGCCAGGGGCCGGGGTTGTCATATCACGACCTGGGCGAAAGCCAGGGTAGCGAAGCGGTGACCCTGATCTCATCGGAAATGCCCTTGCACAGTCACCCGGTTCCCTGCATTGACACGGAAGAGGGAGCGCTGGCTGCGGGAACGGTCTTTGCCAGAAGCGCTCCGGAGCGCCCTCCGGCCTATTCGGCCAACGCACCCGATGTGGTCATGAGCCCTTCGGCGCTGACCCCGGCGGGCGGTGGGCTGCCGCACAACAACATGTCTCCCTATCTGACGCTGAATTTCTGTATCGCGCTGCAGGGCGTGTTTCCGCCCCGCTGGTAATCTGTCCGAAGATACGCATCAAGGAAGGTCCATCATGGAATACGGAACATGCAGGCATGGGTCAGGAAATGATAGCTCGGTTGCAATCAGGCGAAATGGTCTGTCTGTCGCGGTTCTGGTACTGTTGGTATTTGCCCTGATTGTGTGTTGTTATCCGGGTTATTCGCTTGCGGATGATACGAACGGGGCAAATCTGCGAAGCGCGGTCGCCAACGCCGCTCCCGGCGCCACCATCACGCTTGCTGCCGGCGCCTATACGCTGGATACCCCGATTGCGATTTCCGTGCCTCTGACCATCCAGGGGGCCGGCAACACCCAGACCTTTATCCAGTCCGGCGTCAGTTCCCTGTTCCGTATTTCCTATTTCGCAACAGGAACCGTGACGCTGCGCGGCTTGACGCTGAGAAACGGAATCAACGGCAATCCCGCCTCCGAAAGTTACCATTTTCATGGCGGCGCGATTCTGTCGGAGCCTGGTGACGGAAACACCAATCTCGTCATCGACGGCTGTACCGTTTCCGACAGTACCACCGCCAACGGCGACGGTGGCGGGATCGCGGTCCGCAGCGGCAAACTGACCATCATCAATTCAACCATACGTAACAATACCGCCGCCAACGGTGTCGGCGGCGGTATCTTTGCCGGCGCCGGCGCCATCGTCAGCATCAGTGGTTCGACTATTGACGGCAACCATGCCGGCGGAATCATCGGCAACGGCGGAGGGATCTGCCTGCTGGGTCCCGCTGGCGGCATGACCTCCAGCATAAGCAACAGCTCGATCATCAATAACACCTCCGCGTACGACGGGGCCGGCATCTACACCACCGCTCCGCTGGACATCACCAATGTCAGCTACGGCGGCAATCTTGCCTCCCGCTACGCCAACGACCTCTGGAACGACAGCGGCGCCTTCAGCGCAAACGATGTCGCGCCGGTTGTCACGCTTGCCGCCAGCGGCGTTTATACGGAAGGAACCGGCGCCAAAGCGCTGGACCCGAGCTTGATCATAAGCGACAGTGACAGCATGTACCTGTCATCGGCCACGGTTACCCTGGATATCACTCCCGACGGCACCGCTGAAAACCTGGCCGTTGATGTCAGCGGCACCGCGATTGTTGCCGAGGTTGTCAGGCAATCCGGGCGGATCATCGTGAACCTGTCCCAGCCGGACCGGCTGGACAATTACCAGAGTGTGTTGCGCAAAATCAGTTACATCAACACCAGCGTCACCCCCTCCACCACGATTCGGAACATCAGCTTCAAGGTAAAGGACGGCAGCCTGGATAGCTTCACCAAGACTCTGGCGCTGAGCGTCAATACCGTCAACAATCCCCCTACGGTCACCTTTACGCAACCGTCATACGCTGTCGTGGAACAGACGAATCTCAACCTGCAGGCCACCGGCATCTCAATCGCCGATGTTGACGCGGGCAGCGGCGGGGTGAGCGCAACGCTGTCGGTGACGCAGGGTATCCTGAACGTGTCCGCCGGTACCAGCGGGGCTTCGGTAAGCAATTCCGGTAGCTCCTCGGTTACTATAGACGGAACTCTGGCCCAGATCAACGCGCTGCTGGCCGGAAGCGGTGGCGCCGCAGTGGTCTATTACAACGGCAACGACGCCCCCGCCGACAATGTGACCCTGACGCTCGCCGTGAACGACAACGGCAACAGCGGCGGACCCGCCGAGAACGGCAGCGCCGGCCGTACCATCACTGTCAGCGCCGTCAACGACCAGCCGTTGCTGACGGTCAACTCCGGGCTGACGCTCTATCAAAATGACGGGCAGACGGTCATCTCCAGCGGCAGGCTGCAGATACTTGATCCCGACAATCCCGCGCCGTCAACGCTGGTTTACACCTTGACTGCCGTACCGGCCAAAGGTGCTCTGAAGAAGGGTGCTACGGAGCTGATTGTCGGCAACACCTTTACCCAGGCCGACCTGGACGGCGGCATAATCAGCTTCGCGCCTGAAGGCACCACGAACGGCGCGGATTCTTTCGCCTTCACTTATACCGACGGAATTGCTGCAGCGCTTGGACCGGTCAGTTTTGCCGTTACCATAACCCCGGCCTATACCCTTACCGTGACCAGAGCCGGTTCCGGAGCGGGATCGATTACCGCGACCGGCTGCACTCTGAACTGGAGCGGCGGCGCCGGAAGCTGCACGGTGCTGACCGATACGCCGATCATCCTGTCAGCCTCGGCCGAGCCCGGCTCGGTCTTTGCCGGCTGGTCGGCCGGCACGGGTTCGACATCCACTTGCTCCGGCGACGGGGATTGCTCCTTCACCCTCTCGCAGGTTTCCAGTCTGACCGGGACCATACTGCCGCTGCGCACGGTCACACCATCTGCCGGAGCAAACGGCAGCATCAGCCCCAACACTCCCCGGGCCGTCGCCGAAAACAGCTCCGCGTTCTTCACTATCAAGCCCAATCCCGGCTATCATGTAATGATCCCGATCGGCGGAACCTGCGGCGGCACATACCTGGGAGATCCCCATGATCCGGCTAACGGCATAATCTACGCCACCAACGCGGTGATCGCGGACTGCACGGTGTCGGCCTCTTTCAGTTTCGTACCAGACGTAACCATCAGCAGCGCAGCCAGCATAAACGGCGCCTGGTCCGGGAATTCGCCGGACGTCTGGACGCCGAACGGAGCCCTGGCCAACGTATCCATCACCGAGATCGAGGCGCGACTGAACGCCGGGACCGCTGTTGTTATCGACACCGGTATGGGAGTGGCCGGCGACATCCACGTCAACGTCCCCCTCTCCTGGAGCGCCAATACACTCTCCCTGATTGCTGCCGGCGACATCCACGTCAATGCGATTATGACCGCCTCCGGCCAGTCAACCCTGGTCATGAATACCACTGCCGGCTCCATCAAAACCGGACTGAGCAGTCTGGGCTTCCATGGCAGGATCGATTTTCCCGGTCGTAGCGGCGCCGGTTTCCTGGCCATCAATGGCGAGGACTTTACCGTCATCAACAGTCTTGGTAGCCCAGGCTCCATAACTCCGACAGATCTGCAGGGGATCAACGGGGCGCCCGACGGCAGGTACGCCTTGGGCGCCAATATCATGGCTGCCGACACCGCCAGCTGGGACAGTGGCGCCGGCTTCATACCGTTGGGTACGGATGTTCCTTTCAGCGGTGTCTTCGACGGCCTCGGTCATACGGTCAGCGCTCTGACCGTTAACCGCGGGATTAATAATGTCGGCTTGTTTGCCGTGACTGGCGTCACGGCAAAGGTCCGCAATACGGGGCTATCCGGCGCCAGCATCAGCGGTGGAAACTATGTCGGAGGCCTGGTGGGGAACAACGCCGGAAGCATCGACACATCCTTCTCCGGCGCCTCCGTCAGCGGTTTTGATTTTGTCGGCGGCCTGGCCGGACAAAACGACGGACAAATCAGCCACTCCTTCACCAGCGGCAGTGTCAGCGGCTCCCACTACTATGCCGGCGGGCTGGTGGGCTGGAACCACGCGAATATCATCGGTAACTGCTTCAGTGCCGCTGAAGTAAACGGTGGCTGGTATGTCGGCGGACTGGTTGGTGAAAACTACGTTTTCAACACGCTCTCCAGCTCGATCAGCAATTCCTACAGCAGCGGCAGCGTCACCGGCGCCGATCTGGTTGGCGGTTTGACCGGGGTCAACTACGGACTGCTCGACAACGCCTATAGCAGCGGAGCCGTCACTGGTTCCGGAAACAGTGTCGGCGGACTGGTGGGATGGATCAATGGCGATTACGGCGGCTCAATCAATAACGCTTTCTGGGACAACACTGTCAATTCCACGCTCATCGACAATGGAGCCGGCACCGGCAAGTCAACGGTCGAGATGATGACGCAAGCGACCTACGGCGCTTGGGATATCTCCACCGCCGACAACGCCGCCACGGTCTGGCGCATCTTCGAGGGCCAAAGCTATCCGCTGTTACGCGCTTTCTTCGCTCCCCAGACGATAACCGGTTTCTTGCCGCCCCTAACCGCCACCTACGGCGACGGTCCGATCACCCTGACCGCCACCGCCAGCTCCGGTCTGCCGGTCAACTTCAGCGTCATCAGCGGCCCCGGCAGCATCAACGGCAACATCCTGACCATCACCGGAGCAGGAACCATCCAGCTTATGGCTTCCCAGGCGGGCAATGCCACCTACAGCGCCGCGCCTAGCCTGACCGCCGGCATAGTGGTTGCCAAGGCTGCCGCCGTTGTCACACTGGGCAGCCTCAGCCAGACCTACAACGGCAATCCCAGGTATGCTACCGCCACTACGGATCCGTCCGGCAAGTCCGTTAGCTTCACCTACAACAACAGCCCCGTGGCTCCGGTCAATGCCGGCAGTTATGCGGTAACGGCGACCATCGACGATGCCGACTACCAGGGCAGCGCCAGCGGAACACTGGTGATCGCCAAGGCAACCGCAACGGTGATTCTGGGCAACCTCAGCCATATCTGGGACGGTACGGCAAAGGCTGCCACCGCCACCACCAACCCGGCCGGCAAGAGTGTCTTTTTCACCTACAACAGCAGTCCCACGCCTCCGTCCAATGTCGGCAGCTATACCGTTGTCGGCGCCATCAGCGACGCCAACTACCAGGGCAGCGCCAGCGGCACCCTGGTGATAAACGACCTGACCCGGCCGGTCGTCAACACTTTCAGCGCAGTGCCACGCACCAACTTCCTGATCGCCGATATCACCATTTTCGCCAGCGACAATGCCTTGGTCACCGGCTACTGCGTTACCGAATCCGACACAGGCAGCGGCTGCGGCTGGACTCCGTCCGTGCCAGGTAGTTATACCTTTGCCACTGCCGGCGCCAAGACCCTCTATGCCTTTGCCAGGGATGCCGCCGGCAATATTTCCGACCCCTACGGCGCTACCCTGACCGTCAGCATCCCCACCCTGACCGTCATCGTCGGGGGCACCGGGACCGGCTCCGTCACCAGCAGTCCGGCCGGTATTTCCTGTTCCGGCGGCAGTTGCTCCAATACCTTCTCCGGCACGGTCAACCTGTATGCCACTCCTTCGGTGCTCTCAAATTTCAGCGGATGGGGCGGGGCGTGCAGCGGCGCATCCACGGCCTGCAGCGTTTTGATGAACGGTGAAAAAACCGTTACCGCCAATTTCATCCCGGCAGCGCTTTTGCGTATTGACGGGACGATCTACAAGACCCTGCAGGAAGTTTACGATGCGGCCTACGACGGCGCGGTGATACAGCTGCTGGACAATGCCGTCGCCGGCACGCTGGATGCCAACCGGAACATCGGAGTGAAGCTGAAGGGAGGCTACGATGCCGGTTATACCGATTCAAGCGGGACCACCACGGTGACCGGCCCGCTGACGGTCAGCCAGGGGGGCTTGCTGGTGGACAGGATCGTGATCAGATGAGCGGATTCAGGTAACCGGATCTGGCGGAATTGGATGCGGGGGCAAGTGTCATGGCTTCCCCCGCATCTTTCAAGCGGTCACGTTGCCGTTCGCGACCGCGGAGGCTCTGATAGTGGATGATTGATAATCCATACTTGTCATAATGATATTCTGCTTTTCGGCTTCAGACGCAATCTTTCCGCCACAGGCAGTCGGACTGTCCGCATTCTCCGGAACTGTCGCTGTCAAAGCATGGCCGGTTTCCCTCCGCCAGCTGTATCGCCCGCACCAGTTCGCTCTTTTTTACCTTGCCTGTCCTGACCCCGCGGTTCCTGGCAATTTCCTTGATCTCATCTATTCTCACGACCGGTTCTCCTCTCGCGCATTATGGAATCGCATGTCCGCATCCTGTCCGGTTCTGCCGGAGGCTGTATTCGGGCAGAGTCCCGATGTTTGAAGTATTTCGTCATATTTAACGGCGTATTTACCAGTTCGGGTGTTGCTCCCCTGAGCCTGGCGCACCTTAGCCAGACATCCAGAAGCTGCAGGCCGGTGATGTCGATTGAGCTGACATACTCGCAATCAATACGCAGAGTGTTCGCGCTGCCCGGTTCTATCTGCTGCAACGCAGAGGCCAGCGAATTCAGATTGCTTCGGCTCAACCCGTTCATGGTCCAGTTCCCTTCCATATGAACCACTGTGCCGGACATGTGCATATTCATACAGGCGTCTCCATGGCAATCGGTTCCATCAGCAAGTGTCAAATGTCGAAGGTTCGGGAAGGATTGACTCGGGGTTTATGATGACAGGATCACCGGGTTAAACCTATAGGGCATATTGGAACCGGCTTTGCGAAAAGTCCCGGATGGATGTCCGGCCGGGACTTTTGGCCGGTTGGCGGCGGCAGTGGACTTGATCTGCAGGGAACAGGGAACAGCTGGAACGATTGCCGGATCAGGGTTACACGTCCTTGCCTAGCTCCTGCCTGAGCCGTTCCAGCCCCTTGCTGTAGCTTTCGGCGTCGCCGAACTCGAAGAAACGGGGGTAATGGTCGTGGGCCGCCCGGATTCGCCGGGCATGCTTGATAGGGCACCAGTACTGTTCGGTCCGTGCCGCGATCTCACGGGCAAAGCCGGCCACTCCGTTGCCGTAGGCGCAATAAAAGCAGTTGAATTTCTCGATGATGTTCAGATAGGGCAGGTCTTCCCGGTCAAAGATCAGGTATTCTGAGCGCCGTACCCTGGGGATTCCGTAAATGGGAAAACAGAGCGCCTGGTAGGTGATTAGAAACAGGTCCAGCAGCATGAAGGGGATGAAGCCGGAGTAAATGATCGGGGCGGTCAGGATGTTGAGCAGCCGTGCTTCCAGGATGTACCTGATGAGCCCGGTCTTAAGGCGTCGTTGCTGGCGGGCGACCTCCTCGGCAAATCGGACCCGCTTCTCCTTGATGATGTAATCGAAGGATTCTCTCCGCTTGCGGTACTCTGCTTCCAGCTCTTCCTGCAGTTCCTGAATTCTTCTGATCAGCTCATCTATTGATGTGTTCAAGGGAAACTCCTGTCTGTCCGGAAAGTAAGCTGGGCCGTTTCCCATGATCCTGGTTTTGAATATAATTGCGGTTATTCCTCGAAAAAACTCCCAAAAAAAGTTGCATTCACATCGGTCCGGTTTCGGACACATAAACAGGGGGAAAGGCCAGGCAAAATGCCTGGTCAGGGGGGAGAGTGTAACAGGCGGGGGAAAATGACAAGAACTATTTCATGCAGAAATCCTTGCCATGGACTATTTTTCGCCGTTCTTCACCGGTGTGGTAGGTATTCCGTTCACGAACGGCATCTCTGCCGACCACAGCCCAGACGTTCGAACGGTGGAAAGCGATGATTCTGTTCGAAGCGATCAGGCTGTCGAGCACGTGATCCTCAACCACAGCTTCCTGGAAATTCTTCCTGATGACGCCGATCATTGCGTACACCTCCTGAGGTATGGTTCAATCCGGCAGTGCATGGCAAAACCTGTCTGTGGCGCCGGATTCGGTTTCATGGCAACCGTTTAGAATACACCTGCCGCCGTGGCGAGCGGCACAGGTGGCTGTACTCATAGGCGAAAGCGTGTTCGCAGCCGTCTCGGTCGGTCAGGCACAGATAGAAATCACCCATCAGGTGGGTGGTCCGGCAACCGACGCCGCAGAATTGATCACCGTTTTCAACACAGCTGTTGCCGTCCGTTACAGGTAGCCTGCTGATTGACAGCCTGTCATTTTCCATGTCCGTCATCCTTTCCGTCATCACTGCAAACCCGCCGTATCGACGCATGTCTCAGTCTTATGGATTTTCGGCGAAAGAATCCATGGGGAATTTTGCGCGTGTGAATGCGAAAATTCCCGGATAATGGGGGAGAGAGGTCTTCAGGTCTGGCGGATTATTTGCCCAGTTGGGAGAGGCCGTGCCGAACTGCATATTTTGTCAGTCCGGCCACGGAGAAAATCTGGAGCTTGTGCATCACTGACTGGCGCTGGTTTTCAACTGTCTTGCAGCTGACATTCAACAGGTGGGCGATCTCCTTGATGCATTTGCCGTCGGATACCAGCTGCAGTACCTCCCGCTCACGGGGAGTAAGGTTCTGGTAGGCCAGGGACAGGTCTTCCGGTATGCACTGCAGAAATTCCCTTACCAGCAGCGTGGCAATCCTGCGGGGCAGATAGGTCTCGCCTGCGGCGACGGTGGCGATCGCATCCGAAAGCTCGTCAAAGGCGGTATCCTTGAGGAGGTAGCCTGCGGCCCCGGCTTTAAGCACTTCGACAATGAAGAAACGGTCGCTTTCCATCGAGAGCGCCAGTACCCGGGTGGCAGGGCGGTTGCCGGTGATCTGCCGGGTTGCGTCGATGCCGTTCATCACCGGCATGGTCAGGTCCATGATCACCAGGTCCGGCTCCAGTTCCGCCGCCAGCCGCACAGCCTCGGCTCCATCGCCAGCCTCGCCTATAACCGTGGCCGTGTCACTGCTTTCGATCAGCGAGCGCAGCCCCTCGCGAAAAATGCGGTGGTCGTCAACCAGCAGAACCGTTGTCCGCATGACTGTCCTCCCTTCCGTAGCCTCCATTTCAGATGTCATCGGCAAACGGCACCACCAGTCGTATGGAAGTCCCGCTGCCGGGCGAAGAGTCAATCGTGAGGCTGCCGCCCATCTGCCGGATCCTCTGCCTGACGTTGTAAAGTCCGTAGCCGCCGTTGTTGACGTGCTTCTCAACCGCTTCAGCCTGGTTGAAGCCAATACCCCGATCTGTCACAAGCACCGCAAGGGTGCGGTCCTCGGATCTGAGCGCCAGGCTGGCTTTGTCGGTCCCGGCATGCTTGACCACGTTCAGCAGCAGTTCCCGTACGGCCTGGTACAGCGAGTAGCGCGCCTCTGCCGAGAGCGGTCTGGGGCGGTTGTCGCTGGAAAAATCCACCCGGAGCGAGTAATCTTTGCCGAGCGAGGAACAGAGCCATTTCAGCGCCGTTTCAATACCGGCGGTGTCCAGGATCGGTGGCCGCATGCGGAAGGTCAGCGATCGGATATCCTGGATCGAGGCTTCCACCAGGGCACAGGCCTCCTGGGCGCAGTCATGGAGCGAATCAGGCGAGAGTCTGGCCGTCAGCGAATCCAGCTTCATCTTTGCCAGCAGCAGGGTCTGTCCCACCCGGTCATGCAGTTCGGCGGCAATCCGTTCCCTTTCCCGCTCTTCGGCCCAGACCAGCTCGAAAGAAACCTTTTTCATCTCTTCGTTTGCCAGGGCCAGCGCGGAGGTGCGCTCGGCCACTTTGGACTCCAGCTCGTCACAGGCCTGTTTGAGCCGGATTTCGGACTGTTTGCGCTCGACGATGTCCCAGGCCAGGTTTGCCAGCTGCCGGACGGTTTCAATGTCCTGGTTCGTATAGTCTGAGCTCTTGTTGCCGACGCCCAGCACCGCCACTATCAGGTTGTTGCGGAAGATGGGCACGACCAGTTCCCGCATGACCGGGGCGTGGCCCGGCGGCAGGCCCTTGCGGAGCGGGATCGATTCGTAACTGTTGTGAACCACGGATCTTCTCTCGCGGATGCAGTCGCACCAGACTCCTGCCTGATCCAGCGGATAGCTGTGCCCCTTGCCCTGTGCGGTGCAGGCGGTCGAAAGGGTGCGGCTCGACCAGCTTTGCAGGGTCAGGGTCACCTGGTCAGCATCCAGGAAATGAAACAAACCGATATGGCTGCCGGTCAGCAGTTCTGCTTCATCCAGAACCTTGGTCAGAAGCTCGTCCAGTGAGTGGCCGAACTGGTATTCGATTATCCTCAGCCGGGCCTGCATGATCATGCCGGCCAGCTTGCTCTCGGTGATATCGAAACCCACCGCCTGGTATTCCTGCAGAACACCGTCGGCGGCATAGATCCCGCGTTGCGTCCAGCGTTGCCAGCGTATTTCTCCGGCAGCGTCCATGATACGGTGAGTGAAGGCGACAACCGGCTGTTGCGGGGTTATTCCCGCCAGGCATGCCCGCACCGTTGAAAAGTCCGGTTCGGGGATTTCCGGCACGAAGTTGCGGTTGATGAGCTCGGAGCGGCTTTTGCCGTAGTAGCGGGCATAGGCGCCGTTGACAAAGGAGAGTCTGCCGTCGGGCAGGTAGCGGCAGATCAGTTCGTTCTGATCCTCGATGATCGACAGGTAGCGGGCTTCGCTGGTCCTCAGGGCCTCTTCCGAAGCCTTGAGCTTGTCGATATCGCTCAAGATGGCTCGAAAGGTCGATTCGCCGTTCTCCGGTTTGCCGCCGCAGGTTGTCATATGTGAACATTCGTGCGCGGCAGGAGTTGCAACCGGTGCGGGAGTCGCTTTAGTCGCCTTGGTTTTGCTCAAATGTTTCCTCTCCAGATGACTTGTAATTAAGCCAACTCTAACACCGCTGGATCGTTATTCAATAATATATTTTCGGTCCTGGCTGAACCAGATACGAATCGCACGAATCCAGAATTAAAAAGACCGCCATGAAGGCGGTCTTTTATACGGGATCTGTGTGTCGTGCTATAACGCCGGCTTCAGGAGTGTGAGCTTGTTGCCAAGATCGTCGGACCGATACGGCTTTTCGACGGCGGCACAGAAGCCGTAGTCCTTGAAATCAGCCATCACCGGATCAAAGGAGTATCCGCTCGATACTATCAGCCGGGCCGAGGGATCAATTGCCAGGATCTGTCTGGCAGCTTCGGTTCCGCCCATGCCGCACGGCACTGTCAGGTCCAGGATCGCTGCCATGTATGGTGTGCCGGACTCATGGGCCTCCCTGTACTTTGCCACCGCTTCTTCTCCGCTGGCGCAGGTCGTTACCTGGTATCCCAGAAAGCGGATCGTCTCCTGTGCCACTTCGCGGACGGTTTCCTCGTCGTCCATCACCAGTATCGAGCCGAAAACCCGGTTCGGCAGGGTTAAGGGCGCATTCCTGGCATCGCCCGGTGTCGAGGGGGATCCGGTTGACGGGAGTATCAGCGTGAAACTTGTTCCGACGCCGACGGCGGAATCCACCAGTACCTGTCCGTCGTGCTTGTTGATGATCGAATGAACCGAGGCCAGTCCGAGGCCGGTGTTGGACGGCTTGGTGGTGTAATAGGGGTCGAAGATCTTGCCCAGATCTTCCGCCGGGATGCCATGCCCCTCATCCATGAATGTCAGGCGTACGTGTGGTGTCTGCTTGCGGGACAGGGTTGAATTTCCGGTAACCATGATATTGTCGGCAAAAACAGTCAGCGTTCCGCCATCCGGCATAGCCTGTACCGCGTTGATCGCGATATTGGAGAAAACCTGGCTCAGCTGGTCCTCGTCGGCCATTATAGAGTGTATCGAGTCCGGTATCCGGATCTGTGCGCAAACCTTGGTCCCGTTAAGAGCCAGTTCGGTAGCTTCCTCGACCAGCTTCCGTAACGATACCGGTTTTTTCAAGGGGGCGCCGCCACGTGCAAAGGTAAGCAACTGCTTGGCCATTCCGGCCGCCCGTTTGGTGGCCTTCTCGGCATGCTGCAACAGGGCAAAGGATTTGTGCGATTCGTCCAGATGTTTGTTTGCCAGTGAGATGAAGCCGAGTACGCCGGTCAGGGCATTGTTGAAATTGTGAGCGATCCCGCCCGCCAGGATGCCGATCGACTCCAGTTTCTGGGCCTTGATGATCTGTTCCTGCAAGATCTCTCGATCGGTAATGTCGATCAGAATCAGAACGGTCCGCTTTTTGGTGACGGTCATCTTGGTGATGACCTGCCGGACCGTGCCGTCCTTGCAGGTTACCTTCGCTTCAAACATCGGGATGTAGGCGGCATCCTGCATGTGGAAATCAAGAACCGCGTGGTGTTGTTCAGTAATCTGTTTGCGATATTCCGGATCCGGGTAGGCGCACGCGAACCAATCCGCGGCGGTCAGAATTTCGTCGCGGTCATAGCCGAATCGCTCCACGAAGAACTGGTTCAGGTATTCGATATTTCCATCCTGATCGCACCAGCCGACACCAACCGGCATTACATCCAGCAGTATTTTAAGGTTCCGCTCGCTTTCGCGCACCGCCTGCTCGGCCTGGGTGCGCTCCACTATTTCGGCCTCCAGGGAATGATTGGATTCCAGCAGTTCCTGATTGAGCAGCCGGTTTTCCTCATTACGCCGCATCAGCCTGTCAGCCAGTTCGTTGATCGCAATGGCGGCCTGGCCGGGTTCATCCGTGGACAGTATGTTTATTCTTGAAGCATAGTCACCTTCCTGCATCAGTTTCAGGCCGTGCATCAGCTCATTGAACGACAGCGTGACCCGCCTCAATACCAGGTGACAGAATGATGTAATGACAATCCAGAATATGAGGGCCGCCAGGGCGGAAAAGATAACCAGATGGTGAATGTCTTTTGTCAGGTCGGAAGAGCTCCGTTCCAGGCGGACTTTTCCGATAATAGCCGGTGGAGGCATCTCGGTGCTGCCGGAAAATGCGCTTTCAATTGACGGGATGACCGGGTTGCTCGATACCACATGCTCTTCAATTATTTTCTCATCCTTGTCGGAATATGCCGGCGAACGCAGATCCACCAGCACTTTCCCGTTTGACGAGGTGATACTTACAAGCTGGATTCCCGGGGTATGGTATATGATTTCCGCAATCTGCTTCAGTTGCTCACTGTTCTCGGCATAGAGCGGCAGGCGGACGGAATCCACCAGCTGCCTGGCCATCTGTTTCAACTGCATGGTTGTGTTGTTCTGCTTCTCGCTGATTTCGCTGACGATGTACATCGTGCTTATCAGCAGGGAGAGCACCGCCGTCAGCAGTGTGAATACATAGAACAGCTTGAACTGAAAGCTGTTGCGGAATGTTGAAAGTTTTTTTTGCAGGTTCATGATCTGCCGCTCCAGTTATTCGACATCGCCAACCTGTCGCCGGACTCCCATCAGCCAGGCCACAACGAATTCCTCCAGGGCACCATCCAGTACCGCGTCCGGGTTACCGGATTCGACGCCGGTCCGAAGGTCTTTGACCATTTTGTAGGGGTGCAGCACATAGGAGCGGATCTGGCTGCCCCAGCCGATATCTTTCTTCTCGGCGGCAATTTCAGAGGCCTTGGCGCTACGCTCTTCAACTTCCCGTTCGTACAGTTTGGCGCGCAATACCTTCATGGCGGTTCCACGGTTGGATATCTGGCTCCGTTCGCTCTGGCAGGCTACCACGATGCCGGTCGGAATGTGCGTGATGCGCACGGCCGAGTCGGTAGTGTTGACGTGCTGTCCGCCGGCCCCGCCGGAACGGAACGTATCCACCCGCAGGTCGGAATCGCTGATCTTGATGTTGATATCGTCCTCTTCGATTTCCGGGAAGGCGTACATCGATGCGAACGACGTATGGCGTCGGGCGTTGCTGTCGAAGGGGGAGATGCGTACCAGGCGGTGAATGCCGGCCTCGGCCTTGAGGTAGCCGTAGGCGTATTCACCGCTGACGCTGAAGGTGGCCGATTTAAGCCCGGCCTCGTCTCCGGCCTGGAATTCGGTGATGGTCGTTTTCCAGCCCTTTTTCTCGCAGTAGCGCAGGTACATGCGCAGCAGCATTTCGGCCCAGTCCTGGGATTCGGTGCCGCCGGCGCCGGGATTTATCGTTATAAAGCAGGAATTACGGTCGTGATCGCCCGAGAGCATGCGTTGGAATTCGGCAGCCTCGACCGCTTTGGTCAGGCGATCCATCATGCCGGCCACCTCCAGCAGGGTATCGGCATCCTGGGCCTCTTCACCCAGCTCGATCATTACCTTTGCGTCTTCGGCCTGGCGCTGCAGGTCATCCCAGAGCTGGACGGTCTTTTCCAGGTTCGTGCGCTTCTTGATGATCTCCTGTGACTTGCCGGCGTCATCCCAGAACCCGGGAACCGCCATGATCGATTCGATCTCCTGGACCGATTCGCGTTTGTCATCTATGTCAAAGAGACCCCCGAAGCTTGGCGATCCGCTCTTCACAGTCCTTCAGTCGGGCTACTTCTTCTCTGTACATGATTCACTCCTCGTCTTTGTATTGTTCCGTTTGCGCCACGCCAGCAGCGCCACGCCGGCCGTCAGCAGAAGGCAGAGCATGGCGGGGGCGTCTCCTATTTCAAGGTACAGCGATTGTCCGCTGCCAGGTTCTATCTCTCCGGTACGGTAGTCTTCCACGAACAGTCCGGTCATCGTACTGATATGTCCGTTTTTGTCGACGATCGCGGTTATGCCGGTATTGGCTGCCCTGATCAACGGTGTGCGGGTTTCGATCGCTCTGAATACAGAGATGGAAAGGTGCTGGTAGGGTGCCGATGAACGGCCGAACCAGGCGTCGTTGGTGATCGCAACCAGCACCCGCGCTCCCGCCCTGACATATTCGCGGGCCAGCTCCGGGAAGATTACCTCGTAACAGACCTGAATGCCGACTTTTGCTCTGCCGGCGTCCAGCGGCACCGCTTTTTCGCCCGGAGCAAAGTCGCCGATTCCGACCACGATCTTGTTGATGAAGGTCAGGATGCTGCCCAGTGGTACGTATTCCCCGAAAGGAACCAGGTGCAGTTTGTCGGCCCGCCCGGTTGTTTCTCCGCTCGGGGAAAGCATGAAGGCACTGTTCAGAAAAGTGTTCCTGCCGTTGCGCAACTCATGTGCCGGACTTCCCAGAAGCAGGTAAGCACCGGTCTCCCTGGCCAGTCCCCTGATGCGCTCGGCCTGTTGCGGTTCGTCCTGGAAGAAGAACGGGACGGCGCTCTCCGGCCAGACGATCAGGTCGACCCCCCCCCTGGCCGCTTCGCGTGTCAGTCGTTCATAGACATCTACGGTGCTGTCCCGGAATTGTGGGCTCCACTTGATGTCCTGAGGTATATTCCCCTGGATCAGGGCTACGCGCATCGGCTTGTGATCTGTGTGCGGTTCGTTATTGCGCAACCGGTCGAAGCCGTAGAAAATTGTTGCTGTCAGCAGCACCAGCAGGATCAGGGCGCTTTTGACCGGGTAGTGGATTCCCGCGCCGGATACGGCCCGCAATGCGCGGTAAAGTACCACGTTGGCCAGCACTATCAGCAGGGTGATACAGTATACTCCGCCCAGATCTGCGATCTGAATCAAAGGCAGTGTGCGGTACTGGGAATGGCCCAGCATGGCCCATGAGAAGCCGGAAAACAGGAACGAACGGATGAAATCGAAGGCCACCCAGGCGACCGGCAGCGTGAAGGCTGCCTTGACCCCGGCGTTCTCACCCAGACGCGCAAGACCGCTGCTCAAGCCGTAGAACATGGCCAGCCAGAACACCAGCAGCAGGTAGACAGGGATACTGACCGACCATGGCAGGTGTCCGTAGCGGGTAAATACGATGTTGAGCCAGTACAGGATGAATGCATAGGCGGTTACCCCGCAGGTGCAGCCGACCCTGAAGGCTGTTTGCGCCGTACTATCCTCCAGTGCTATCAACAGTGGAATCAGCGCGATCCAGGCCAGGAACGAAAATCCCGGGGTAGGGAAGGAAAGTGCAATCAGCAGGCCGGATGCGATGGCAAGCAGGCCGCGACGATCGAAAAGTTCCATGATTGCTGATAAAAATGCCGGCGGTGTGGTCACTCGCGCCCCTGGCTTTCGGAACTCGAACCGTTCAATCTGGTTATGGCGACTTTCTTGACCCGCCGTGGATCGGCATCCAATATTTTCAGGTGCAGGCCGGCACCTTCGATTGCGTCGCCGATAGCCGGGATTTTACCGGTCAGATAAAACACCAGGCCACCCACGGAGTCGAATTTGTCACACTCGATGTTTATGCCGAAATGTTCCTCCAGCTCTTCAACCGGCAGCCTGCCGTCGGCAGTGACGCTGCCGTCCGCATTTACAAACAGAAGCGACTCTTCACTGTCATATTCATCCTGGATGTCGCCGACAATCTGCTCCAGAAGGTCTTCGATCGTGATCAGGCCGGATGTGCCGCCATATTCGTCAATGACGATCGCCAGGTGTACCCGTTTGCGCTTGAATTCCTGCAGCAGTTCTTCAAGGTTCTTGGACTCTGGAATAAAATAGGGGGGGCGCATGATCGAACGCACCGAAACGGTATTTTCCGGGTTTCCCCAGTATTTCAGCAGATCCTTGGCGTACAGCAGGCCGATTATGTTGTCGATGGTCTGCTCGTAGACCGGAATCCGCGAGTGGCCGCAATCGATGATCGTGTCCAGCAGTTCGCGAACGTTTGCCTCCACTGTCACACAGGCCATTTCGGTGCGTGGCACCATCACTTCACGGACTATCGTTGTCCTGAGCGAGAAGATCGAGCGGAGCATTTCGCTCTCTTCTTCGTTTACCAGTCCTTCCTCTTCCGAGGCATCTATGAAATCGTAGATCTCTTCTTCAGTGGTCTTTCTACGTCCGGATACAAAACGGCTTAGCCGTTCGATAAACCCGGACTTTCTACTGTTGCCTTCTTCCACTTCCGGTTCCTCCTGGGGGAATTAAGGGACTAGAATCTTGCAATACGAGTCCCTAACCAAATTTCTTGAACATCAATAGTACGATGGTTGTGATGCCGCTGCCGACGCACGCCCCGATGACCACGTCGCGCATGCTGTGGATTCTCATCAACAGGCGCGAATGGCTGACCATCGTGGCCAGCGAGATCGAAAGCAGTGAAATCAGCGGATCACGCGTGTTGAGAGAAACCGCCGTAGCGATCGAAAAAGCCACTGCCGCATGGCCGCTGGGGAGACCGCCGTGAAGCGGGGTGCCGGTGCCGCTCAGGCTTTTCAGCATTATTACGACTATGATAACGATCAGTACCGATACCAGCGTACCCAGATCCGATGGTGTGCCCAGCATTGAAAGAACCCTTCCGTAGTGCGGCAGTACGTACTTGGCCAGGATCAGGTATCCCATGATCGCAGCGCCGCAGGCCGCTATCAGCACCGCCCCGGCTGCGGTGTCCTTTGCAATCTTGGCCAGGGGATGGTATTCCGGCGAGACCAGGTCCACCACTGCCTCCACCGAGGTGTTCAGCATTTCGGCGCAGAGTACGAAAAGGATCGAAAGCGCCAGCAATGCGAATTCCAGCGGAGTTACACGCAAAAAAAGCGACAGCAGCAGAACCAGGCAGGAAGCGACAAAGTGGTTGCGCATGTGCTTTTCGGTTCGGGCGGCATGCAGGATGCCGGAGATGGCGCAGTTGGCCGAATCTATGAACCGGTCGGGTTTAACAACCCTTCCTTCTTCAGAATCCTGAATAGCTGCTGCTCCTTCCGCTGCATTTTTTGTGCTTCAGCGTCGCCGCTCCGTTCATGGTCGTAGCCACACAGATGAAGGATACCATGCAGAAGCAGAAATGACAGGCGTTCAAAAAAAACGATCCCGCCTTCGTCGGCTTCCCTGGCGGCGGTGTCGGCCGAGATAACCACATCCCCCAGCGCCAGCGGATTCACACCGGAACAGTCACCTTCCTGCAGTGAGAAAGAAATCACGTTGGTGGGACGGTCTTTGCCCAGATAGTCACGGTTGATGACCCGCATCGAACGGTCTCCCACAATCGATATCGACAGTTCGGTTCCCTCAGGACATTCCAAGGCGCTTAAGATTCTCTGCGCTAGCTTTTTTAACCGGCGGCTCTCGAAGCGGTGGCGTCTCTGGCGGTTGTTCATCAATATCAGCATGCGTAGAATCTCCGTTTTCGCGGTTGTTGGTGCCGTTGACTTCGACTCTCCTGGCGACTTCCCCTCCCTTGTGGGCCGGGTCCGGATAATCGATCCGGTGGTGGAAAATGCCGTTCAGGATGCGGTTGAAGCTTTTGGCAATTTCGTGCAGGTTCTTGAGGGTGAGCTCACACTCGTCCAGTTGTCCGTCAATGAATACGTTGTTGATCAGTTTCTGTACCATTCCCTGGATACGGTCCGGCGTCGGGTTTACCAGCGTGCGGGAGGCGGCCTCGACACAGTCGGCCAGCATTACGATCCCGGCTTCGCGTGTCTGCGGTTTTGGGCCCGGATAGCGGAAATCCTTTTCATCAACCTGGGTCCCGTTGATTTCAGCCTGGGACTTGGCCCGCTCGTAGAAGAACTTGATCAGTCCGGTGCCGTGGTGCTGGCGGATGATGTCGATGATCTGCTGACCGATCCGCTTTTCCCGGGCCAGTTCGGCGCCCTCCTTGATGTGGGAAATCAGGATCAGCGCGCTCATGCTCGGCGCCAGTTTGTCGTGGCGGTTCTCTTCGCCGCCCTGGTTCTCGATGAAATAGTGTGCTTTGGACGCTTTGCCGATGTCGTGGTAATAGGCCGCAACCCTTGCCAGCAGGGGGTTGGCGTTGATCGACTCGGCCGCCGCTTCCACCAGGTTTCCTACCACGACGCTGTGGTGATAGGTACCGGGGGCCTTGATCATCAGCTCACGCAGGATCGGCGAGTTCAGGTTGGCCAGTTCCAGCAGCTTGATGTCGGTTGTGTACTGGAACAGGGTTTCTATCACCGGGACGAAGCCCGACACCAGTCCGGCGCTGATGATGCCGCTCAAGACTGCGAAAAAAGCCACGTAGACTGTCTGCGTGGTGAAAATGGAGTTGTTGAAGGTCTGGAAGGCCAGCGCCATGGCCAGGTTTACCACCGTGACTTTCAGGCCGGCCGCGTAAATGGTACCGCGACTGGTACAGTGACGGACACCGTGGGCGCCGACAATGCTTCCCAGCAGCGAGTAGATAACCACCAGCATGTTGTTTTCAAACATGATGCCCAGAAGCGGCGCCAGCGCGGCGCAATATACCAGAGCGACTTCCGAGTTGATGAAGATGCGGACGATCATCGCGCCTGCCGCGAACGGGAACAGATAGAAGTAGTTGGTGGTTTCTATCGACGGGAATACCGGTCCGATGTTGTGGCTGATCAGCAGTGCCGTCTTGAAACAGAGGAAACTGCCGCAGATCAGCAGCGATATGATCAGGATGTCCTTGTTGCTGGGATTGAACTTGCGAATGTTTTTGCAGGCGAAGCGGTAGGGGAAGTAAAACAGCACGATAATAAGCGCGAAGGTTCCGATTGCTGTGAACAGGCGGTTGCCGATCTGCTGCTCCCCGAAAATTGCCTGGAGTTTGTGGGACTGCTCCGGGGTGATCCTTTCGCCGGTGCGTACGATCATCTCGCCCTTCTGCAGCTTGAAAAGCACCGGCCGCACCGTTTCCATGGCCGCCTTGACCCGGACTTCGGATGCTTCACGGTTGTAGAAAAGGTTGGGGAGCAGTATGCGGGTCATAACCGCCGCGATCAACTCATTGTCGGAAGTGCTTCCGAGGCCGTTGAAACGCCATTCACCCACGATCCTGCGGGCATCTCCGATGTCGGTGAAGCTGGAGGTAATGTCGCCGCCGCCGATGATGTGGCCATTGTTGTCCGCAATTTCAATTCCGCGCCGTGAATCGGTCTGAAATACCTTGCCGTCCAGCACAATCTTGCGCTGGTAAAGGTCGCTCAACAGAGATGATGCGCTGGCCAGGAAGGCCTTGCTGGACTTTATCCTGATCAGGGCCTGGATCTCACCATCCTTGAGTTCCGTATCCAGTATCGGGACCAGATGCTTGCGCCATTCGCCCGGAGTTAACTCGCCCGCCTTCTCGGCTTTTTCATTTTTGATTGTAGTCAGCGCCTGGACCAGCTTGTCATAGATATTGGACTGGACACGGTCATTCAGGTTGTAGATTATCGGTGCGTTGTTGCCCACCTCTTTTCGCCTTTGTTCGGTCAGGGCATGATCTTCAACCAGCAGATCCTGTGTGGCGCGGATGTCGGAGGTGGCAATATCACCGGTTTTTAGTGAAATAGTAGAGGTGTGCTGGCTGGGGAGAATCGTCAGGGTCAACAGCAGCGCCGTTGCGGTCAGGAGAATAAACCGGTTGCGGCGTGCGGTATCCGGATTGGAAAACCTCCTGATGATGGAATCCAGGAGGTTTGATCCAAGTTTGCCCAGATAGGACAGGGTGTTCTGGTTGTGGTTGCTGCTGGACTGTTCAGGCATATATGAGTGTGCCGGATGCTGCGTAAGTGTTTGAAATAGATTTAGATATAGAGATATAGTCCATATAGTTGAGCGTGTCAATAGAACTGTGTATCAGTGCCGGTAGGAACATCAGCCGTTATCCGCGCGGGTGAATCTGCTGGTGCAGCCGTTTCAGCCTGTCCCTGGTGACATGGGTGTAGATCTGGGTGGTGGCAAGGTCGGCGTGTCCCAGCATGATCTGCACGCTGCGCAGGTCGGCGCCGTTTTCCAGCAGGTGCGTGGCAAAAGAGTGCCGCAATGTGTGCGGCGAGATATTTTTGCGGATTCCGGCCGAGAAAGTCCGTTTCTTGATTATATTCCAGAAGGCCTGGCGGCTCATCGCTTCGCGCAGCCGCGAAAGGAACAGATAGGGGTTGCGGCCTGACGGGTCCTGGAGCCGGCGGATGTCCATGAGATATGTCGATACCTGCCGGGAGGCCGACTCGCCGATAGGAACCAGTCGTTCCTTGTTGCCCTTGCCGACTGTCATCAGGTAACCGGACTGCAGGTTGACTTCGCGCAGTTTCAGGTTTACCAGCTCGGATACCCTCAAACCGGTGGCATAGAGCAGTTCGAGCATCGCCAGGTCGCGCACATCCTCGGCGCTTTTGCCGTTGCATGATGCAAACAGGGCATCCACCTCGGCGACGGTCAGGAAATGGGGCAGCTTGTTGAGAGATCGCGGTGCCTCGATTGTCGAGGCCGGATTGTTGTCAGTGTAGCTCTCGACCATCAGGAATTTATGGAACATGCGGATCGCGGACAGGCAGCGCGCACGACTGCGGGGGCCGATGCCCCTGGTTTTAAGGTCACCGATGAATGACGCCACATGCAGTGAACCCACTTCCGCAAGCGTGTGCACCCCCTCCTTCTCAAGAAAATCCAGGTAGCGGGCCAAGTCACGGCTGTAAGCACTGCGGGTGTTGTCCGAGAGTCCTTTTTCAACAGTCATATAACTCATGAAAAGATCCAGATAGTCGTTCAAGTCATTCAATCCCTTCAATGTTAATTACAGACTGCCGAATACCATCAATCCAGTAACCCTTATAAACAGGATAAGTGCTTTAACAAAGCTGCTTTATGCCTGAACTGACAGAAAACAACTTCTGACTTGCTAGGAAAGCAGTTGCTGTCTGCTTGTTGGCTGTCAATAGTACCACGAACTGCGAAACATTTCCCTGAATTTATATTTGGTATCAGCGTCATGATCAGTCGGGAATAATCACCTGTCCGCTCCGCATGGCTGCGTTCACTCAAAATGTAAGTCCTTGACTTGGCGATGGAACCACTCTAATATTAAAGAAAATTATCCTTAAGCCGTTATCATCCTGTCCGTCAGGGGGGGTAGCCATGAGCGTCTCGAATGCAGGTTTCTGTTTCTGTCTTGTCATGGCCCTGAATCTTCTGACGGCAGGCATCGGATCGGCCGGTTATTCCGCTCCGATCGAATACAGGCAGACCATGATCCGGGTGCTCCAGGAAAGCGATGTCCTGGGGTGGCCGGCCGGTTACACAACCTCTTCCAGGTATCCTCACGATGTCGTCGTCAGTGCCAACGGCTCCAAAGTCGGATTCATAGTAAAGCTGAATGTCTACAGCGACAGACACATCTATGTAATGAATGCCGACGGCAGCGGGTTGGTGGACCTGACCGGCAACCTCCCGACTGGCGTCGGCTTCGGATCGCTCCAGATCAATGACGACGGTTCGCGCCTGTTCTTCTGGGATTACAGCAACGGTAACATCTACTACTTCGACACATCATCCCCCTATGCCTGTCATCCGGCCTACAAACCGGACAGCTTCTGGCTGGGCAGCAAGCGCAGCTACAGCCTGAACAGCGACGGCACAGTCATTTATCTGAAGCATTTCTGGAACGAGGGGGTCATCTCCCATTATGGCCTCTGTTCGACCGTTGTCGGCAGCAATGTCCTCGTACCGGCAGTGGATGTGCTGTCGCTGACACCTGAAAAAACAGCCGATTACGATCTGCAGTTCCTGGATGCGGCCCGCAATGGCGGCAAACTCCTGCTCACCTATTACCCTGATTACTGGAATGACAGTCGCGAAGTTATGTGGCAGAGCTCTCCGCTTCAACCGGTACCATCCGAATGGCATAACAATCTCTGGGACAATTCGTCCACCAGCCTGCAAACCTGCCATATCATCAATGCCGACGGCAGCCGGGCGCTCTACAGCTATCAGGATTCCAACGCGCTGCCCGAGCTGCATCTGCTCGATCTCGGCACCGGCGAAAAGACACTGCTGGTCCGAATGATCAGCGGTTTCGATTTCCTTCAGTTTCCGACCATTTCGCCCGACGGCAGCATTGCCAGGTGGGGGTCTAACGGCTTTAATTCCACCCGGGCCGTGATTGCCACCGGAGACCTGCGTGACACCTTCTCCACACGCTTTCCCGAAGCATCATCCATCGGCGCCGGCAACCTGAGCGACATAACCGCCGATAATCGTTATTACTACATGAGCAGTGACACCGGCCCATCTTCCTATATTCATCGTATAGACATGGTTCCGACCGTCAGCGCGCCTGCACCGGATATCACTTCGATCAGCTTCGGCCAGCCTCAGCTGCTTTTTGGCGATAATACCCCGGTCAGCGTTACCGTGCATGTCAGCGATCCCAAGGGTGTTGACAATATCCTGTCGGTTCAGATCCATACCCTGGTGGATGGACGGGAATTTCCCTACGGACAGGTCTATGAGCCGCTCACCTATGACAACCCGCTGGTGAATGCGGGTAACGGAGTATTCACCGGTACGCTATTCCCAACTACCTACAGCAGTTTTTACAGTACTCACTCGCTGCCCAGACCGGTCGGTGTCCGGGTCGTGGCCAGGAACAAGGACGAACACTATGCTCTTGCTGACACTCTGATTACGGTTCATCCGCTGCTTCTCAATCCGGTCACGACTGTTACCAACTCGTCAACCCAGGTGATAGGCGGGACTGTTGCCGTGGGTGCGACCGTTGACGTGGCTACAGACACTTCGGCCTCGGATGGCCCGGCGACGGTTTCCGGTAGCAACTGGAGCTATACGATTACTGGTCTGGCCTGGGGTGACAATGTCGTCACGCTGACAGTAAGGGAGGCTGGAGGAAGCACCGCCGTCAGCCGTTTCACGATAACCCGCAAACCGCAGCTGACAGTGTCAGTGACCGGTGACGGTGGCGGGAACGTTACCAGTGCCCCGGCTGGAATATCCTGCACCATCGGTTCGTGCAGCTCGCTCTTTACATTCAATACTCCGGTATCCCTCACAGCTTCTCCCGACATCTACTCGATGTTTGCCGGGTGGGGCGGCGACGCGGCCGGGACCGATAAAACCGGTTCAGTGACAATGAATGACAACAAAATGGTGAGCGCTGCTTTCAGCTACGAAAAACCGGTGCGGATACTGGAATTGTCGGCTTATTACCCGTTGATCCATGATGCATACGCCGCCATGAGCGTGGGTGGGACCATCCAGGCCAGGAATGTGGAGTTTGTTGAAGATCTGTTGTTGAACAAGGCGATAGCGGTCTCCCTGGAGGGAGGCTACGAAAGCGGCTATGCGGTCAGCAGCGGCTACAGCACCATCAACGGGACAGTTTCAATCGTGCAAGGAACGCTTGTCATGGACAGAATTATCATCAGGTAGAAACTTCAGGGTTACCATTTCATTCAGCCGCTTTTGCGGTAATCGGGCGAAGCGCTGGTGTCATGGCTTTTAAACGACCCGATACCGCTGCTTCAGGAGGGGAACCATGCTTGCCAGCTTAAAGCCGAAGCAGAGGCATAATGGAAATATTCTTAAATATGTGCCGTTTTTTTCCACCTTGACTCCGGAAGCGCTGACGGAGGTGGAACGGATTATCGTAAAGAAACGTTATGCCAAGGATCAGGTGGTTCTGTTCGAGGAAGAAACCACCAGTTACATGTACCTGGTATATTCGGGGAAGGTGCGGGTCGTACAACTGAATGAAGAGGGGCGCGAACAGATCATTACCATCCACAAGAAAAACGAATTCTTCGGCGAAATGTCGCTTCTGGACGGAAAAACAGCTCCGGCAACCGTAATCGCACATGAAGAGTCCGTTATCGGGCTGCTTTCGAAGGAAGATTTCGACCGTCATCTGCTCAGCCAGGAGGAAGTCAGGCAGAAAATTCTAGGCCTCCTCTGTGAACGCCTGCGGGAATCGTGGGCGATGATAAAGATTCTCAGTTTTGATAATGCCGAACAGAGGGTGATGGCGGTCTTGAGCAGGCTTCAGGAGTTGTACGGTGTCGCGGATGACAGGGGGGCGCTTATTAATGTGCGACTGACGCATCAGCAGATGGCCAGCTATGCGTCAGTCGCGCGAGAAACGGTTACAAGGGTTTTGAGCAGGTTGGAGAAAGAGGCCGCCATCCTGGTGCTGGAAGGTAAGACAATACTCCTTACCAAAGCCTTTTATGCCAAGTTCAAGGGGGTCGCCTGACCCGTCATATAATCTTGCCGGTTATTTTTGCGAGAATGACTATTACATCATTGACGTTGATCTTTCCGTCTGGCGCCGAACTGCCGTTTATGTATGGAGCCACGTCAAACAGTTCTTTTTCCTTGTCCGTCGGAGCTATCCTTCCGACTGCGATCTGAAGAGCCTGCATTGCGTCGGCAATGGTAAACGATACTGGAGGAGGCAGGTTGGCCACGCTGATCTGGACTTCTCCGGACAGCCCGATGTTTCCGGCCGCATCGTAGGCTTTGGCCGAGATGCTGTGGATGCCATCGGCTATGGTCAGCGTGTCGAGCTGGTATCCGTAAAGACCGCCGCTGCTGGTCGCCTTGAGGATTCCGTCCAGATAGAATTCCACCCTGTTGATGCCGACGTTGTCTGTGGCCGAGGCGCTGATCGTTACGGTTCCGCTGATCGTGCCGCTGTTGGCCGGCAGTATGATCGAAACCGTCGGTGCGCTGGTGTCGTTGAATACGTTCACAATGCTGTCGGCAGACACGCCTACGTTTCCGGCTGCGTCGTAGGCCCTGGCCGAGATGCTGTGGGTGCCGTTGGCTATGGTCAGCGTGTCTAGCTGGTATCCGTAGACCTCTCCGCTGCTGGTAGATCTGAGAATTCCGTCCAGATAGAATTCCACATTGCTGACGCCGACGTTATCTGTGGCCGAGGCGCTGATCGATACGGTCCCGCTGATCGTGCCGCTGTTAGCCGGCAGTACGATCGAAACCGTCGGTGCGCTGGTGTCGTTGAATACGTTTACAATGCTGTCGGCAGACACACCGATGTTCCCGGCCGTGTCGTAGGCTCTGGCCGAGATTGTGTACTGGCCGTTAGCCACCGATGTCGTGTCCCATGCATATTGATAAGGAATGGTGTTGAATGCTGCGGCCATCACGCTGTTGACATATATTTCCACCCTGGCGACAGCCACATCATCAGTTGCACTGCAGGAAACCATGACCGTTCCGCTGGCGCTGCCTGTAACAGGAACTGAACAGGAAACAGTCGGAGGGGTCAGCTCGCTGGCCACAATCGCCGAAATTGAAGTCGTTCCGACATTGCCGGCCGCGTCGTAGGCTTTGGCGGTAATGGAATAAGTACCAGGCTGAAGTGCCCTTGTGTCCAAGGTGAACTCGTAGGGCGCGGTGGCAACGGTTGACTGGATATTGCCGTTTACAAGAAATTCAACTTTTACGACACCGGCGTTATCCGTTGCGCTTGCGCTGACCAGAACCGTATCGCTTATTTTTGCGTTGTCACCCGGGTTGGTAATGGAAATTGACGGGGGTATCGATTCGAGGACTGTTACGATATTGGAATAAGAACTTTCGATGCTGCTGGTGTTATAGGCCGTGACTGCAAATGAATAGTTCTTGGCGGGGTCCAGGCCTGAAATTGTTGCAACGGTCTGGTTGCTTACATCCTGTACCTCGGGTGCGGCGAAACCATCGACTCCGTAATATACCTTGTATCCTGCCAGGTTGACTTCGCTGTTCGGATCCCACTTGAGCTGTACGTCCAGAGCGGATGCTGTTGCTGCCCATACCAGACTGATCAGGATCATTGCTATGATCTGTGTCGTTTTCATATGATCTCCTCGACGTGTACAAAAAAACCGGATCGCTGCCATCATCTTCTGATAGTTCGGCGACCCGGCTGTCTCGGGGAGACCCTTGGGCTTTCCGTCCCACCCTCGCGGATGGTTTAGTATTATCGCTACCTATGGTTCATACCCTGTTGATGTGTCCATTATTGTTTAATTAGCCCTGATCGCCTGTGACAGTCGTCACCAAACTTCTTCATTAACTGAGGTCGCAAAAAAAAGACAGCCGGGACCGGATACCGCAATGGTATCCGGTCCCGGCTGTCGGGACGCCACGATCCGGAGAAACCGGTCTTATTCGGTTGTGTTATTGACTTCCGGTTGTTCCAGGAGATTCATCTTCCAGGTCAGGTACAGAGATTCGACCTTGTCCCGGGCCCAGGGTGTTTTGCGCAGGAACTTCAGGCTGGACGCAATGCTGGGATCATTGGTAAAGCATCTGATGTCGATAGCTTTCCCCATTGTTTCCCAGCCGAAATGTTCCACCAGCTGTTCCAGTATCATTTTCAACGTGATGCCATGCAGTGGATCGTTGGGCCCGTTTTCCATTGTTTACACCCAGTCGTCGATGGCCGAGATCAGCTTGCCACGGATTTCAGCCAGTTTCTCTTCGGAGGTGATCTTGTGCCCGAATATATCCCGTACATAAAATACGTCGGCCACCTGATCCACCTTGGTTGAAATTTTGGACACTCCGATGTAGAGCCCCAGTTCGGTCAACGTACTGGTGATCAGATAGAGCAGGCCGACCTTGTCATGGGCATATATGTCCATGACGGTATAGCTTTCGGAAACTTCGTTGTCTATGTCCACCCTGGTAGCAAAACGGGGTGCCGGACGCGAAGTCAGCAGGGTGGGGCGCTGCCGTTTGGCTACCAGTTCCGTTACCATGGTTTCCCCATGGAGTACGCGCCGCATGTCCTCCTGTATCCTCTGCCAGCGTTGTTCATCGGTTATCAGCATACCCTGCGGGGAGTTGACCTGCAGAATGTCAAGAACCTTGCCGTTGTTGCTGGTATTGATCTGAGCTCCCAGAATGTTGACCCCGTTGGCGGCCATCACGCCGGTGATGCGTGAAAAGAGGCCGGGCATGTCGTGGGCGCAGATCGTGAATTCCGAATAGCCGCTTTCCGGTTGATGTGTGACCCGCATCAGGATGCCGTCCCGTTCCTGGCCGATCAACATGCGGGTGTGCTCGCAGATCAGTTGCGGCGTGTTGGAAAGCAGCAGGCGAACCGGCATCGCCGTCAGTTCCTCGCGTACTTCGCTGGCCGGGAAATCGTTTTCCAGCATCTCGGCGACTTTCCTGATTATCGATTTGACCCGTTCACTGCTGGCTTCCTGCTGGAATTCGCCACGATCCAGGATGCCGAAGGATTTTTCGTACAGTTCCTGGAAGAGTGAAGCCTTCCAGTTGGTCCAGACATCCGAGCCGACCGCACGTACATCTGCCACCGTCAGCAGGTAGAGCATCTTCAGATTCTCGCTGGTTTCCATCTGGCGGGCAAACTGGGCAATCATCTTTTCATCGTTAAGGTCGCGGCGCTGGGAGATGTGTGCGAACAGCAGGTGCTGGCGCACCAGGAATTCAAGCCGTTCACTGTCTTCGCGGGAGAGTCCCATTCGACGCGAGATGGTCGGGATCATAGCGGCTCCCTTTTCCGCATGACCGCCACCTTCGCCCTTGCCGATGTCGTGGAACAGCACCGCCAGTATCAGCAGTTCCGGTTTGCCGATCTGGGCTGCCACTTCGCAGGGCAGAGGCAGCTTTTCCTTGAGATCTCCGCTGAGCATCCTCTCTGTCTGTTCGACAGCGAAAAGGGTGTGAATATCGACGGTATAGATGTGGTACATGTCGTGCTGTACCTTGCAGTATATATGTTCGAGTTCAGGGATGAAGCGGTTGAGGAATTCCAGGTGATGCATCAGGCGCAAGGTGCCGGTCACATCCTTTGGCGCGCGCAGAATGTTCATGAAGGACTGGTTTACCTCGCGACTGCGGCGGAACTTGTCGTTCACCAGATGCAGGTTCTTTCTGATGGCGCCTTTTACCCGGATATTAAGGCTGACGCCATGTTTCTGGGCCAGCTCGAAGATGCGCATCAGTACGGCAGGATTTTTTGTGATTACCGATTCATCAGGTATGATCAGTTCACCCTTGAGCACAAAACAGCCGTCACCCACCGGCCTCCTGACGAAATAACCGAGAATCTTGAGAGCGCCCTCATCGCGCCAGATACATCGTGAAACCAGGCTGGAGGTGAAATGTTCGACCTTGTTGGCGTGACGGTAATAGTCGCGCATGAAGTCCTCGACCGCCAGTACCCGGTTGCGGTCCTTGTAGCCCATGAAGCGGGCCAGGTGCACCTGGGCGTCGAAGGTAAGCTGGTCGTTCTTTCGTCCGCTGAAATAGTGCAGCTCATTGCGGATGCGCCAGAGATAGTCCAGCGCAGCTTCATACAGCTCCAGTTCATCTTCGGCCACGATACCCTTGATGATCAGTTCGCGCGGGTCGGAGAACTTGAACTTGACGCGCGCCACCCACATGGCGGTCTGCAGATCGCGCAACCCCCCTTCGCCCTCTTTGATGTTGGGCTCCAGCAGGTAGACCGTGGAGCCGTATTTGTCCCGGCGGCCCTTCATGTCGGAGATCTTCTCCTTGATGAACTTGTCGCTGGATTTGGTGAGGATCTGGGTGAAAATGACCTTGTGCAGGTTGTCGAACATCTTGCGGCTGCCGGAGAGAAAGCGGGCATCCATCAGCGCGGTTTTGACCGTGCCGTCCGAGGCCGCCATTTCAATGCAATCGTTGATCATCCGCACCGAATATCCCACATCGAGGCGCATGTCCCACAGGAAGTAGAGCAGCTTCTGTGCTATCCCCTCAACCATCTGGGTCGGCATGCTTCCGTCATGCAGGAACATGATATCGATATCTGAAAACGGGTTCAATTCACCGCGTCCGTAGCCTCCCACCGCCACCAGGGTCATGTGTTCCAGGAGCGCGTCTCCGCCGGCCAGGTCGTAGATGATGGAGCGGAACAGCTTGTTGTTCAGTTCGTCCATCATGTCGCAGATCAGGTGGGTAACCTCGGTCCCGCTTGCGCCGGCATCGTGGTGTTTCTTGATTTCTTCGCGATAATAAGCCAGGAAGTTCTTACAACCGGAAAAATAGAGCGGGCGTTTCTCGTCAAAACTGGCCATTCCTGCGTCGCCCACGGCATTTATGTCGTCGGGGAAATAGTTGTCGATGAAGAATTGCATTACGCGCCTCCGCGGCATTTAGGTGAATTATCCTTATGCTACGAATGGCGGGTTTTAGGCAAACGTTTTCTGTACTCAGATTCCGGCATTGTCAAGTTGCCGGCTGATGTGTATCTTCATAAATGTTCAAGAAAGTTCGCGTTGACGGGCGGGGTCGTGCTCATGATTGCTGAAACAGGCGAAGTTACATTGGCGGGAACTTTTTACCCCGCGCCGCTGTCTTATTAACCATGGAAGCGCAACGATTCATGGGGGCTGATGACACCGTCCTGGTCGAAGCCTGTCGAAACGGGGATCTGGCGGCCTACGAACAGCTGTTGCAACGCTACCAGCGCATGCTGTTCAATACCGCCTTTCGCATCACCGGCGTGTACGAGGATGCCTGCGACATCGTGCAGGATTCGTTGCTTGCGGCCTGGCGCAGGTTCGGCGATTACCGCGGTGACGCCAGGATCTCCACCTGGCTGACCGCCATTGTGGTCAACAACTCGCGTAACCGTTTGCAGCAGCGGAAAAAGCGGGACTCGGTCGAGCTCTACTCGCTGGATGCTCCGATTCCTGCCGGGGACGGGGCGCTGCCTGATCCTCCCGCCGGAACCCCGTCGGCGCTGGCACAGCTGGAGTCCGCTGAATTGCACGGTTTTCTGAGGCGTTGCATAGAGGCGCTCTCACAGGAGTTTCGCGAGGTGCTGGTCCTGAGGGATATGCAGGAAATTCCTTATCAGGAGGTTGCCGCTGCGCTGCAGCTTCGTGAGGGAACCGTCAAATCACGGCTTTTCCGTGCGCGTGAAGCGGTCAGGGATTGTCTGAAGAAATCGGCGGGAATATCATGAACGATCATAAGGAAATACAGAAGCTGCTTTCGGCCTACGCTGGCGGAGACCTGGATCCGGATCGTAGCCGGGAGGTGGAGAGCCATTTGGCGGAATGTCCTGAGTGCCGTGCCGGAGTGGACGACCTCCAGGCGCTGATGGGGCTGCTTCGCAGTGTGCCGGAGGTGGATCCGCCGCCCTGGATGACGACCCGTGTCATCGCCATCCTGAAAGAACAGCAGGCCGAAAAGCGGAGTTGGCTGCGGCGCATCTTCTTTCCGTTGCATATCAAGCTGCCGATTGAAGTCATGGCGCTGCTGGTGGTCTGCGTCAGCGGATACTACCTGTCGCGCAATGTGGAAAGTGAGCTGAAGCAGCAGGAGGCGCGGCAGGGCAGTGATATTCCGGCCACCCGGCCGCAGCCGATGCTGGAAGCTCCGGAAAGAGGAAAACGGGTCGAGCCGCCCGCAACCGTGCCGCGACCGTCAGTCCCGCTGCCGATCGTTCCGAAGAGCGCTGACCGGCCTGATCCCATGACGTCGCAGAGGGTGCCGTCAGCTTCACCAGCGCCAATTCCGGCGCCGCCCGCTGAACGGCGCGAGTCGGCCACTCCTGCCGCCGGAGCCGGGACTGATTCCGGCAAGAGGGAGGAGATGTTCGCCAGTCCTCTTGAAGATTCGCGTGAAATGAAAAAGAGCGCAAAAAGCCCGGCCAAATTCCAGGCTGAATCCCTGACGTCTGCTCCAGCCGCAAGTTTGGTGCCGGCGCCGGCCGTGCCAGTCGCTCCGAAGTTGAAGGTCAGTCTGATAATCACCGTTCCCGAAACAGCTTCCCAGGATCTCAGGCAGGCGATCATCCGTTCCGGTGGAACAGTTCGTCCGGCTGAGGCGAAACAGCTCTCCGTCCGTCAGATCACGGCCAGTATTCCCAGTCAGCGCCTGCCTGAACTCCTGGAGCGACTTGGTCACCTGGGCCGGATTGCGGAGCGTCCCGCCGTGAGCGGTTCTTCCGGGGTTATCGAACTGGTTGTTGAGTGGTAGTCAAGGCCGGCCCATTTTATTCAAATCCGCTTGAATCCTGCCGGTTTTAATATCTGATTTTCTGATACAAGGCGCAAAAAAGGGGCTTGCCTGTGCAAGCCCCTTTAAAATAACTGTTCAAGGCAAGCCTGTTTCAGTAATAACGCCGGACATCCTTGGGTTCTTTTACAGGCTGCAGCATCGATGTCGCGCTTACGGATATCTTTTGGGCCAGCAGTGACTCTATGAAGGCGAACGTAAATGATATGGCGCTGTAGGCGGCCGTGGCGGCGGCGGTCTGCGAGTGGGATTCCAGTCCGGGCAGCTGTTTTATTGCCACCACGAATCCAAGCGCCATCAGCGCCAGGCACATATGGCGGATGACCCAGCCGTTGTGCAAAGTCTGCAATTCCGATAATCCATCCAGGTCCATCAACTCCGCGTACTCCTTAAACTGAAGCCAGTTACCATAGATCCTGGGAACCATTACCATTACCAAAATAACCGTAAGCAGCACCATTATCGAAGTCAGCATTGTCATTTTGTTCTCCCTGCAGTGGTCGGGTCTTTTTATGGCCCGTTTTTGATCTTGTTTTCTATATTGCAAATTGAAGTCCAATTATATGGGTTTTGCTATTATTCCTCATTAAAAAAATAACCCAGTAATATCAGCTGTATATGGCAGCTGTTTTTTCGCTGTGAGAGGATTGGTCAATAATCGTGACGTAAATTCAGTTATATGAATACTTGCATACGCTATTTCGCTGTATGGCATGCTGAAGCCCTGTCCGCTGTGAAATACAGCTGTGTTAGCGGCTGTGGCGGCAATATTGATAACGAGTGTATTTTGTGAAATCTGTTGCGGATTTCGTAACCTTGATTCTGGTATCTGATGCATCATATGTATTGTTGATGTACATAATTTGTATTTATGCCTGTAAATTGATTCCCGCCTTAACTCCCTGTTACGCAATAAAAAGTCAACAAAAACAATTTAATAGGTCACATTACCTGCCATGGCACGCTCTCTGTAATACGTTAGGTGAAACAAGTACTAACGCTGCAGGGAGGCACTTATGGAAACCTTCTGTCTGAAACTGGCTGTTGCCGTCATTCCACTGATTCTCCTGGTCGCTTCCGTAATCATCACCTCCACAATTTCTTCAAGGTACAGGCACCATCCGCTGGCCTGGCACCGCAAGCGCCGCCATATCCTGCGAGCCATGGCCGCCGGCGTGATGCTGCGCTGAATCGTAAAGGGGGACGTCATGAAAACCGTCATCGAAAATATTGCGGTCAAGATCATTCCGGCCATCATCCTGGCAACTGTCATCGGCATCTCAGTGGATATTGGTGCAAGGTTCCAGATGAGGCGGAGTGCCGTGGCAACTCAAACCGAGTCCGCTCCGGTAATTCCCGGAAGCAGCTATGCTGAAGCGATGAATACTTTATTCACATCATCAGGGAGGTAGCCATGAAAACATTACTGATCATCCTGCTGGCCTGTCTGCCGCTGTGCCCGGGCTGCGCCTATAGCAGCAGCATCCGCACCAATCAGAACCAGAGCAATCTGGCAACGTTTCTGTTTGGCGGTGCTACTCCGCAACGTCCAGCGCAGAAAGTTCCGCTGACCATTCCAGCCAGGGTCGGGGTTACGTTTGTGCCGGGTGACCCCGCCTTGTCAAGCATCCCCGAAACCACCAAAAAAGAGGTCGTCGAGGCAGTCAGATCCCAGTTGTCCAAGCATGGCAGGTACGTTGCCGGTGCTCAGAGCATCCCGACCATGTACCTGAGTCCCAAAGGTGGTGTCAGTAACCTGGAACAGGTAGCCGGCCAGTTCGGTGTGGATGTGATTGTGCTCCTGGGAGCCAATCAGTTCCAGAAGCATGAACGCAACCCGCTGGCAGCTTTTCTGGATCTCACCCTGGTCGGGGCGTTCGTGATTCCGGGCAACACGGTAGACACCTCCACCGTTCTGGAAGCGGCGGTCTACCACGTCCCGTCAAGGGCACTCATTTTCCGGACCGATGGCAGTGACGACAAAGCGTCTCGCTCCACTGCGTTCGGATCTACGCGCGTTGCCCAAAATGATGCGGTCAGCAGTATCGAGGACGCCTCCAGGAAACTGGTTGTCTCCATTTCCGATGCGCTGGTGGGCTTCGAGAAGTTTGACGTATCCAAAGTTAACGAGATCAGGCCGCTTCCGGCCTCTGCTGATAAAAACGGGGCAGGGCAGAACGGCTATTGGGATAGGGTGGGCGAGTACCGGAGCAGCGGCGGCGGTTCGTTCGATCTGATCTGGACCATCATTTCAGGAGCGGCGATTCTATGTGCAGTCAAAATTGGCAAAAACCGATGACAGTATGGCTCATCACGGCACTTGCGGCCGTAGTAGCCACTAACTCTCCCGAATTCTGGTCACTGGACATTGCCAGAGCGGGGCATGGTGAATGGTGGCGGCTTGCCAGTTGCCACCTGGTTCACCTGACCTGGCAGCATTTTAGGTCCGACCTGCTGGCGCTGGGATTGTGCCTCTTCCTATTCAGCCATCTGGAGGAACGTCCCCGCGTCCTGGCCATGACGGCTCTGTTGTCCGCCTGTAGCGTATCACTGGTGCTGATGGCTGTGCGGCCGGTTGAAATCTATGGCGGCCTTTCCGGCATTACGGCCGGACTCCTCTCCTTTTCCGTGATGAACATGCTTGCCAATGGAGCACGTACAAGCGGAATTGTCCTGCTGGCCGGCATGTTTTTCAAGATCGTTCTGGAGTGGCAGGGGGTGTCCGCTTCCGGTGTTGCCCCGGTCTGGCAGGCCCATTGCGCCGGTGCCGCCGCAGGCGCGTTGGCCTCCTCTTTATGTATTGAATATGACAGCCGGATCATATTCGGCAATGACAGCGGGAGGATATCATGAACCTCTTATTCGCAGTTATAGGCGCCATACTGGGTGGCATGCTCTTCAGTTTCGCCGGGGCCGTCTGCGGCGGAATCACCGGCTGGCTGGCCGTCGGACAGCACGATCTGCGTCAGCGGCAGCTGGCCATGGAAACAGAGCTGGAACTCCTGAGGCGGCGCCTGAGCGGAGAGCAGGAAGAAGAGTGCCGGGAGAAAAACGAACCGCGTGAGAGCGGGGAGCTGCCCGGTCTGGTTCTGGAGCCGGAAGCCGTTTCCGCAAGGATCGAGCAGCCGGACTCCTTTGTATTTAGCGCCGCGGAGCAGATAAGCGAAACTCCGGCGCAGCCACGCGTGCGGCAGGGTAGAACAGTCGAACCGGTATCACCGCCGCCCCTGGTGGAATGGTTGCACAACCTTTTCAGCGCTGAAAACCTGCTGGTCAAGCTGGGTGTGGTGATCCTGCTGATCGGGGTTTCGTTCCTGGTCAAATACGCTGCCCAGCACGGACTGTTCCCGATCGAACTGCGCCTTGCGTCAGCTGCAGCCGGTGGCTGCGCACTGCTGGCCACCGGATGGCGGCTGAAGGACCAGCGTCCGGTCTATGCCCAGGTGATCCAGGGTGGAGGCGTTGGCATCCTCTATCTGACCGGTTATGCCGCGCTGCAGCTCTATCATCTGATCCCGGCCGGCGTCGGCTTCGCGTTGCTGGTGGTTATCTGCGCCCTTTCCTCACTGCTGGCGGTTCTGCAGGACTCCCGCTCGCTGGCGGTAATAGGTAGCATCGGCGGTTTCCTGGCCCCGGAGCTGGCCGGCATCGGCAGCGGCGATCCGGCCATGCTGTTCGGCTACTACGCCATCCTCAACGCCGGCATCCTGCTAATCGCCTTCCGGCGGGCCTGGCGCGAACTGAACCTGATCGGCTTTGTCGGCACCTTCATCGTCGGCGCCATGTGGGGCAGCAGTTTCTACCGTCCTGAATACTTCTTCAGTGTCGAACCGTTCCTGCTGCTGTTCTTCCTGATTTACGCCGCGCTGCCGGTGCTGTACGCCCGGCGGCAGCCGGCGGTGTTGGACGCATATGTCGATTGTACGCTGGTGTTCGGCACGCCGATCCTGGCCTTTGCCTTCCAGGCGGCCCTGGTGCGGCAGTACCAGTACGGTCTGGCCTGGAGCGCGCTGGCGGCTGCCGGATTCTACATCACACTGGCGGGAAGGCTGTTCCGCGGCGAGCCGGGGCGCATGCGCAGCCTGGCCGAAGCCTTCCTGGCCCTGGGTACGGTTTTCGTTACCATCACCGTTCCGCTGGCCTGCGAGGGACGCTGGACATCTGCCGCCTGGAGCATAGAGGGGGCGGCGCTGGTCTGGACCGGACTGCGCCAGGAGCGGCGTCTGGCCCGCGCCTTCGGTTATCTTTTGCTGATCGGGTCGGGCGTGATCTTCCTGGGCGATGGCGGCCTGCAGGGCGGCAGCTGGCCGGTGCTGAACAGTTCCTATGTCGGCTGCCTGCTGGTAATCGGCGCGGCTCTCCTGAGCGCCTGGCTGTTGAGCCGCTATAAATCCGGACTCGCAACCCATGAGCGCTACATCGAGCAACTCCTTTTCGGTTGGGGCATGCTGTGGTGGTTCGCCGGCGGCCTGCGTGAAGTGGGGGAATATACCCAGGGCGACCTTGTGTTCGGCGCGGCCATGACTTTCGTAGCCGCCTCCTGCCTGTCCTGCAACAAGCTGCAACAGCGGCTCGACTGGCAACTGCTGCAGTGGCCGGCGCTGGGGCTGCTTCCGGCTCTGGGCCTTTTTGCGCTGCTGCAGCAGATGGAGGCGGTCAACCATCCTTCATTCCAGGGGGGCTGGTTCGGCTGGCCGCTGGCCCTGGCAGCCTGGTACCTGATCCTGTACAGCCGCAGTGAACGCCATCCACGGCTCCATCCGATCGCCCACGCAGCGCCGCTATGGCTGCTGACCCTGCTGGTCGCCTGGGAGCTGGCTGGCCGGATCGCGCTGCAGTTGCCGGGAACGGGAACCTGGGCACTCTGCGCCATTGGTGTGGTTCCTGCCCTGGCTTCGCTCCTGATCGCACGCCTTGGCGTTGGCCTGCCCTGGCCGGTGAACGGCAACCTGGCGACTTACCTCGGCTGGGGGTGCGCACCGCTGGCGTCCGCATCATTGCTCTGGCTTTTGTACGCCAACCTGAGCCAGTCCGGCAGCCCCCATCCGCTTCCCTACCTGCCATTGTTGAATCCGCTGGACTTTTCCACGCTGCTGGTCCTGGTCAGCCTGGCCTGCTGGTACCGATCCATACAGGGCTCGCTGCCTGGCCTGGCACGGCGCCTGCCGCAACGGGAGGCCTCCGCAGGCCTGGCGGTAACGCTCTTCATCTGGCTGAATGCGATCCTGCTGCGCACGATCCACCACTGGTGCGGCGTGCCTTTCACCCCCCACGACCTGTTCTCGTCGCTGACGGTCCAGACCACGCTTTCCATCTGCTGGTGCCTGCTGGCGCTGACGGTGATGACCCAGGCCACCCGCCGTGGAATGCGTCTGATCTGGCTGACCGGGGCGGGGCTGTTGGGCGCGGTGGTGGCAAAGCTGTTCCTGGTGGACCTGGCCGGCCATGGCAGCGTGGCCCGCATTGTCTCCTTCGTGGTGGTCGGTCTGCTGATCCTGCTGATCGGCTGGTTCTCGCCGGTGCCGCCCCGGTCGGCGGCAGGGGGTGTGGCGTGAAAAGAGGAATTCCGACACACGCGGAGACGTGGAAAAATTCAACTGCATTTGATCACGCAACGCCGCAACGAACGCAACGTGAAACCGTAACGAATTTAAAAACCAGGAGTGAGCAGTGCTGCAATGCAATATATTGGAGCCATTTCAAGGTTTTTAACGTTGCGTCGTTGCGTTCGTTGCGTGAGGCGGTTTTCAGCTTTTCCTTGCCTGGTTTTGCGCGAGAGCTGTATTCATGGATCCGTCATGTGATCTTGTTACTGCTGTTTGCCCTGTCGATGTGCCGACCGGTGCTGGCACAAGAAACACCGGCCCCGGCCCTGAACGACTTCGCCCGCATGCTGCCGCTGACGCTCTCGGGTCAGGGGGCGCTGCATGAACTGGCGCTGCCGGCCGAAGTGTATGCCTGGAGCGAACGGAGCGATCTGGGTGACCTGGCCGTTTTCAACGGCGCCGGGGAGATCGTGCCCTTCACGCTGCTCCGGCCGCTTCCCGCCAGGACGACCCCGGCCGGACGGGAACTGCCGCTCTTTCCGCTCGCCGGACCGCCGCGCGCTCTGCCGGGCGGAGTCGCGCTGCAGCTGCGAACGGACGGGCAGGGCGCCATCGTCAACCTCAACAGCACTCCTGGCACTATCACCAACAGGGTCGCCACCAGCTACATCGTGGATGCCAGCAAGCTGGAGCAGGCCGTCAACGGATTCGACCTGACTGTCACCCCCAGGGAAAACGGCTATGTCGGCACGCTGCGGGTGGAGACCAGCGACGATCTGCAACAGTGGCGGCAGCATGCCGGCGGGGCGCTGGCCACCCTGTCGGCCGGAGAACGGCAGCTAAATCGGGAGCGGATCGGGTTTCCGGCCGTCAAGGCCCGCTATTTCCGGCTTAACATCTGCCCGGAGCAGGGCGCGCCGCGACTCGATGCGGTCACGGCCCGGCTGGATACGCCCCGGACAGAAACTCGTGAAACCGCCGGCTACCTGCTCACGCCGGTCAAGGGCAAAAGCGGCGAGTACCTGGCCCGTACCGGCGGCCATATGCCGGTTGACCGTTTGCGGCTGCTCTTTCCAGAAGAGAACAGCCTGGCCGGCGTCACATTCCTGTCCCGCCCGGACGACAAACACCCCTGGATCGAGCGGGGCAGCGGAACCTTCTACCGCCTGCAACGCGACACCGGAGTTGTTGAAAGCGGGGCGCTCGAGATCGCGCCGACCACTGACCGGCAGTGGCTGATCCGGCTCCACCGTTCCGGAGGGAGCCCGGTGGCCGCCCTGCCGCGTTTGGAAGTCGGCTGGCAGCCGCACCGGCTGATCTTTGCCGCCAGCGGTGATGCGCCCTTCCGCCTGGCATACGGCAGTTCCCGCATCGGGCAGGGCAGCTTGCGGGACGACTCGGTCGCGGCCGGCCTGGAAACCTGGGAGAAACAGCGGATCAAACCGCTGCCGGCCAGGGCCGGCGCATCGCTGGAATCGGGCGGCAGGCCGGCGCTGCGTCCGCGCATTCCTGCCGCCACCTGGCGCAAGGCGCTGTTGTGGGCGGCGCTGTCGTCGGGAGTGCTACTGCTGGCCGGGATGGCCTGGAAACTGTCAAGGGAAATGGGATTGGCGGATGTACAGAAAAAACCGATGAAAAATTAAAATCCTGTGGTAGAAAGTTGCAGAGGAATAATCACGTGAACCCTGTCAAGATTACATCCCTGATTTTCATCGTATTGGCGCTGGTTCTTCTCTGCCGCTGGCGCGTGGGCGGCATGTTCTACTATCCCGACCGGACAATCTACGACACCCCGGACCGCCATGGACTGAAGTACGAGCAGGTCTCCTTCCCGAGCAGGGACGGCACCATCCTGTCCGGCTGGTTGATTCCCGCAGTCGGCAAGCCCAGGGGGACTGTGATCCATTTTCACGGCAATGCCCAGAACATGACCGCCCATTTCGGGTTTGTCTCATGGCTCCCCTCCCGTGGGTTCAACCTGTTCGTCTTCGATTACCGTGGTTACGGCAAATCGGCCGGGAGTGCCGGACGACGCGGCGTTTATCAGGATTCTCTGGCCGCACTGGAATATGTCTCTTCCCGCCCTGACATCGATAGTAAACGTCTGCTTGTGCTGGGGCAGAGCCTGGGAGGCGCCAATGCGATCGCGGCGCTGGCCGCTCATCCTCCCGGCGGGATCAGGGCTGTTGCCATCGACTCTGCCTTTGCCTCGTACCGGGGCATGGTCCGCGACAAGATCGCCGAGATGCCGCTCTTGTCGATCTTCAAAGCTCCGCTTTCCCGTCTGCTGATCGGCGACGATTACAGCGCCGATGCCGTCATTGCCAGGATTGCGCCGACACCGCTGCTGATCATCCACGGCACCAAAGATTCGGTGGTGCCGTACTCGCACGGCAAGCGCCTCTTCGAGCTGGCGCGCGAACCGAAACAGTTCTGGACCATCGAAGGGGCCGACCACACCGAAGCCTTTGCTGATTCCACGTCCGAATATTGCACAAGGCTGGTGGCGTTTTTCGATGCGGCGCTGGCGGGGACGGAACAGAAAAAATGAGATGGGGAGATGAGCACGGCAGCTCCTCCTTAAATGTGGCGCCGACTCTGGTCTTTGCTTCATGAGTCTGTTATACAGAATTGCGTGTGTAGAGTTGATGAGGCTGGATGGTCTTTCGGGGTTTTATTGAGCGGGTTGTGTGCAGATGAGGCGGAAGTTTGCAGGATAGATATTTTGTTTGGGTAGTTGACCGGTTTACACGCGTGAACCGGTGAATGACGGGTTGGCAGAGGAAAATATAATATGGAAGAACGTTCAATTGCGTACGAGAAAATCAAACGTGAAATAACCGAAGATATTTCTGAAGTTAGAGATCGTTTTTTGGCAGAGTTCAATAAGGAGATAGATCAATTCTCAATTGACATGACTGATGTCCTTCTAGATTGGCAATCACTTGACACGAAAATTGGATCTGATGCGAAACTGGCTCATGTTTCAGCACTTGTGTATTCTGCGATCACCCTTCAAATTCTATCGATGAAATTACTCATATCTGGGCAAATTATTGCGGCTGGCAATATTATGCGACAAGTCCTTGAAACGATTGCCACAGCACTTCTTTGTTCATCCGCTGCACTGGGTGTTCTTGAAAAGTATTTTAGAGGCAAGTATTCCACGCAAAAGTCGGTGGAGCATCTAATAAAGCACGCAAGTAAGCTTGGCCTAAAAAAAGATGCTCTCAAGATTCTGAAAAGTAGTCAAATTTTCTACCACGGCTATAGTCATCCTACGTTAATCACAATTGCGACACACATTAGTTTTGATAAAGAAGGCGCACTGTATGTAGGTTCCTCGTTCGACGAAGGTAAAGTAGGGCAATATCGAAAAGAAATTGAAGGCCGCTTAAGTTTGTCGAAAGTTTTCTCGAACTTCGTGCTTGCTGTAACAAGTAATCTCGGCCAAATTGAAAGCCACAACACGCCACTGGACCCGATTAGCTGACGATCTCGGCTCAGCGGCATCCCCATTGGTCACAAAGCATCTCCGAGGTAAAAATGAAAAATGAACAACATACCAATTTTCCTGGTGGATCAAAATCCAGAGTAAATCGTGCAGGTGCACAAATTAGGTCAGGAACAGCAACCTATGAAGATTTCCTGGTAGTTGACACATGGCGTGCTGCTCATCGCGCCATTGACCTTCTCCCTTAAATCTCAGCCATTGCAAACTTAGTGATTTCGGTCTAGAACCTCAACCAAGGAGCTAGACATGAAGAAGCGATTCACCGAGGAGCAGATCATTGGCATTTTGAAGCAAGCCCA
>JAWDJY010000020.1:0-59577 GCA_032469775.1 Geobacteraceae bacterium
GCTGACCTATACCGTCCCGAAACGGACCCTGGCGGAATTTCCCCAGTCGGCGGCCCGCAGGAGCACGCGGGTACAGGCTATCAAGCAGGCCGATGCGCAGACCAGGACCAGGAAGGCCAAAGACAAGGCCGCGCAGCTTCCGGCAAAGAACGCTGAACCTAGGCGGAAAAGAGCCGTGCAGGAGCGGCCCGCCCAAAAAACCGGGCGCCGGGGGAGCAGGTCTTAGCCTCCTTAGCAGCTCCGGGTTCGGTCAAGGCCTTGTTTCGATTGTCATGAACCGAGCCCAGATAAACAGGATAAGTTGGTTAACGAAGTTGCTTTCTGCAAGGAAACAGCAGAAAATAATTTCTAACTTGCTAAAAAACTGGAGACTTGTTCCATGACCCGCTCAATCCTGCTCACCATACTCTGCACTGCCACTCTGATGCCGGCTTCGGACGCTCCTGCCACGGCCGCGCAGAAATGTTCCCCGACGCCATGGGACGAGATCGGCCCCTTCTATCGCCCCGGCGCCCCATTGCGCAACAGAATCGGCAAGGGCTATGTCATCTCCGGCACGGTCCGTTCGTCTTCGGACTGCCGACCGCTGCCCGGTGCCCGCATCGAATTCTGGCAGGCCAACACCTCCGGTAACTACGACGAAGCCCACCGGGCCACGGTGATTGCCGACCGCCAGGGGCGCTACCGTCTGGAAACCGACTTTCCGGCCCCCTACGGCCGGCGCCCGTCCCACATACACATACTGGTAGACATGCGCGGCTACGCGGGTCTGATCAGCCAGCATTACCCCCAACCCAACCGGAAGCACTCCACCCTGGACCTGGTCCTTTCACCTGAATAATCAACTTATAAATACCTTCGTGGCAATTTTCGGCAAGATGTATCGGGGATAAGGAGAGGATGGTGTTAAAGGAAGGATGGAAGTAGCGAAAAGCACACCGGTAAGGTTTATGGTTACGAATTGCTACAAAACAGGCCAGAGATGATCGCCATCAAATCTTACCCCGGCGTCAGTAAAATTACCGCACAAAACCTGAATGCTCGCCACAACAAACAACAGCAACGACACGACAAAGACCCAGAACCATATGCCGATTCGGCCTGTCAAACTCCTGGTGCCAACGACATAGTCCCTTACCGAGTATCTGTCAAGAAAACTGCGCAACGTCTCTCCGGATGTATTCCTGCTCTTATAGGCGTTCCAGGCCATCGCCACCCATGAACCGACAAAAATGAGCAGCAGATACAGTTGGAATATTTCCCAACGTATGGATACATCGAATGATCTGAACATAAGACCTCTTAACCTGCCTTCTACCTTTGCCAGGAAATCAGCGCCATGAGTCTGACGCCCGTTTATACCAATACACCTGCCATCAGACGGCACTTGTATAGCTCAAAACGCACTGATTATAAGTGCGGATATAGTACTCGCAGAACAAGACAGCATCAATGGTTAAATTGAGAACTTTACAAGCTGTCAAATCGCCTCCCCCCCCCTCCTGCGTCCCATTTGAAGACGTATTGATGCGGCATCCGCAGCTGTTTTCCAGTCCGGCAACAAAAAAGGGCAGCCTTGAATAAGGCTGCCCGAGACCCGGCCGGATTTAATGATTTAAAACAGTTCAGCCCGTCAATGATCGTGTTTCTTGTGTTTCTTATGCTTCTTGTAGTGCCCCTTGTGTTTTCCCTGGTCGTGGCGCTCTTTTTCCCTGACAATCACACGCTCACGCTCTACCACGGTCACTTGCGGAGGCGGAGGTGGTGCGGGGGTACCGACCTGCACCCGTACGTTGGGGGTGCTGACATCGACCCCGACAGCCCCGCTGGATGGTGCGACAATGCCCGCCATGCCCAACACGCAGACCACACCACCGACAGCCAGCTTCTTCAGATTCATGTTCCTGTTCATTTTCATCTCCCTTTCGTATTGGACCTGCTGATACGCCCGGCATACCGATATAAAAAAGGGATGCCGGCTGTGATAGTTCGGCATCCCGGCTGTCTCGGTGAGACCCAATGGGCTTTCCGCCCCACCCTCGCGGGCGGTTTAGTCTTATCGGTTATCCTTGTTTGAAATTCGTGGACAAATATATAAGACATTAATCGTCGAGTCAACCGCCATGAGTGAATCGATGGAGCTGGCTTTCATGAATGGCCGGATATATAGTTCCTCAGCCAACATTTCAGGCCTTGCGACCCTTGCGGCCCAGCATCGTTTTTCCGTGATGGGTGATGACATGGACATTGTGGTTCATCATCATGCGATGCATTTTTCCCAACAATGTTTTCATGGCAATGTTTGTGCGGCGACGAGGCATCATGGTTCCAACAGTCATGGCTTTCATGGCGGCACCTCCCTTTTCAGTCAGGCGTATCCACACGCCCCGATCTACTACCTAAATTATACTCCCTCTCCCTGCGGGCGATCACGGAAAAATGCTATTAAAGCGAAATTGCCCGGAAAGCGGCATTTTTCGTTTCCGCACACGCCAACAGGGGCGGGAGGCCATATTTTCGTGTGATCGCAGACGCAGGGAGAAGGTTTAAAATGAGTGGATACGAGGCAATCGCAAAATTTCTCAGGGCAATCCGTTCCTGAGCTGCTCGATATCGACATGGAGCGGTTCCCAGTCATCCCGGAGTTGCGCCACTTCATGGCGCAGGCGTTCAAGGCGTTCGCCAGTTGCTGGATGGGTTGAGAGGAGCGGCGGGGGAGACAGCCGGCGTTCACTGGCCAGCTTCCGGTAGAAGCTGAGCATTCCGTTCGGATCAATACGGGCTTTGACCAGTCGCCGCAACCCCTCGTCATCGGCCTCGCGCTCCGCTTCGCGGGAAAAACGCAGTTCGGTCAACCTGGTGGCCGCATCGGCAAAAACGCCGCCGGAAGCGTCGCCGGTCAGCATGGAGACCAGCGCGCGCAGGCCGAGGCTCTTGACCATGCCCCGCAGGCTGTGGCGCAATTCGGCATGGGCCACCTCGTGCGCCAGCACGCCGGCAAGCTCCTCGGCCGACCCGGCGGAGCGGATCAGGCCGCTGAAGACGACCACCACCCCGCCGGGAGCGGCAAAGGCATTGAGATCGGGACGATCGGCAACGAACCAGCGGTAACGGTGGAGCGATCCGGTCGTGAGTTTGCTTCCGATGGCGCTGACCGCGTCAACGGCCGGACCGCTCTCCAGGATTTTCATCTGCAGGCGGGTCTGGGCCAGCACCAGATCACCCAGCCGCGCCTCCTGCTCATGCGGAATGCGCTTGACCGCCCAGTCGGCAACACGGTCGGAGTTCAACAGGAAAACTCCGATCCCGATCAGCGGCAGCAGCAGTATCAGGGACAGCAGCACTCCGCCGAACCTGAAACGCCTCTCCAGGCGTTCCCGTGACCCGGCGGCGGACAAGACTCGTCCAGAAATGCCGGGAGGAGCCGAAACTCCGCAGGCGGCACGGGCGGCATCCGTCTCGATCACAAAGGCGTATGCGCCGGCCTCACCCTCCCAGGTAATCCGCAGCGAGGCAGCGTTGAAGCCGGCCGCGGCTATGGCCGGGCTCACGGCAAGCAATTCGGTGTCTGGAGTTCCTTGCACTACTACGCGCAAGCGCCCCTGCCCGTCCCAACTCCCCACAGCCCCGGCTCCGGTTCCGGGCAACCCCGGACCAAAGAGCCGTCCCTCAAACATCCGATCACTCATCGCTGCCCAGCAGGCCGCCCAGGACACCGGCTCCCAGCAGTGAGCCCTGGCCAGTGGAACGCCCGCCTGCGGCGGGGGCCGAGAGGATGATGCGGTTGGCCAGGCGCGAAAGCGGCAGGGACTGCAGCCAGACTTTGCCGGGGCCGGTCAGCGTGGCGAAGAAGAGACCCTCGCCGCCGAAGATGGCCGACTTGATCTTGCCGACGAACTGGATATCGAAATCGACCGACGGCTGAAAGGCCACAACGCAGCCGGTGTCGACCCGCAGCGATTCACCGGGCGCCAGCACCAGCTCCTTCAGGGTGCCTCCGGCATGCACGAAGGCCAGGCCGTCACCTTCCAGTTTCTGCATGATGAATCCTTCACCACCGAACAGGCCGACCCCCAGTTTTTTCTGGAAGGCAATACCCAGCGAGACCCCCTTGGCGGCGCAGAGGAAGGAATCCTTCTGGCAGATCAGGGTTCCGCCGATATCGGACAGCTGGACCGGGATGATCTTCCCCGGATAAGGCGCCGCAAAGGCAACCCGCCGCTTGCCGTCGCCCTCGTTATGGAATACGGTGGTAAACAGACTCTCTCCCGTAAGCAACCGCTTGCCCGCTCCCATAAGCTTGCCCATGAAACCGCCCTGCTGCTGGGAACCATCGCCGAAAACCGTGTCCATCTGGATGCCGGACTGCATGTACATCATCACTCCGGCCTCGCCAACGGCGGCCTCGCCCGGATCCAGTTCCACCTCGACATACTGCATCTCGGAACCGAAGATTTCATAATCGACCACATCCATTGCCATGTCAGTTCACCTCTCGCTGATTAGATGTGCAGCAATGAAAATATAAGTCCGGTTTGTATTCCGGTCAAGAGCGGAGATACGGGAGCGTATGCAGCGGCCAGATTAAACTTATGCCTTACCGCATCGCAAGTGGTATAGTAACAGGCGTCACTTAAGCGAGCGGAGGCTGTAACAGGCCCGCAACCGGGTGGAAAATGAATCCTTCGTGCAAAACCAAGATCCTGGAAATCGGCAAGGCGGCACTTCTGGTGCTGCTGCTGGTGGCGCTGGCTGTAATCGTATGGCGCAAGACACCTCAGGAGCTGTTCGACCCGGCCTGGATCGAAGGTTTCCTGCAGCAGGCCGGCTGGCTGGCGCCGCTCGTGTACATGCTGCTGCGGGTAATTGCCATCGTGGTAACCGTGGTTCCCAATGCGCCGCTCGATATCGCCGGCGGCATGCTGTTCGGCCCCTTCTGGGGAACGGTCTATGCGCTGCTTGGGTCCGAGGCGGGCGCCATCGCCTGTTTCCTCCTGGCCCGCAACCTGGGACGCGAAGCGATCACCAGGCTCCTGCGGCGCGACATCACTTTCAGCAACCGCATCGCCCGTCGCCAGCTGGCCTGGATCGTTCTTATTGCCCGCCTTGAACCGGTATTTTCATTTGCCCTGGTCAGCTACGGAGCCGGCCTGACACGAATGACGCTGCGCTCCTTTGCCCTGAGTACGCTGGCGGGAATGACACCCGGTACCATCATCCTCAACTACTACGGTAAAAGTTTTTTCGCCGGCGGCATCATCTTGCAGATTGCGCTGGGGCTTGCACTGGTGGTGCTGCTATTCGTAATTCCGGTCTGGATCAAACGGAAAAACCCCTGGGGGTGGTATGATAAAATGACGGGAGCCGGCAATCATGCCGGCGAGGAAGAATAGCTCCAGGCTTCTGCCCGGATCAAAAGCGGAAATACAGCTCCGCTGGCCAACCTTTTAAAGAACCTTACGAATGGTTTTGGCCATGGCACTGGCCACATACGGCTTCATGAAAAAGTCACGAACACCGATTTCCCTGGCCTCGCTGGAATTGATGAATTCGGTCAATCCGGAGCACATGATGATCGGAATATCCGGACGGATCGACAACAACTGCCTGGCCAGCTCCCTGCCGGTCAATCCGGGCATGGTCATGTCGGTAATCACCAGATCGAACGCGTCCGGATTGGCGCGAAAACGTTCCAGCGCTTCCAGGCTGCTTGTTTCAGTGGTCACCCGGTACCCCAGCTCCTGGAGCAGGTACTGTCCCAGATCCACCAGCACTTTTTCATCATCTACAAAGAGTATCCGCTCCGTCCCGCGGTAATTCGTCTCTTGCGTCTGGGCTTGCTGTGGCGTTTCATCCACGATCCGGGGGAGATAAACATGAAATGTGGTGCCCTGACCAGGCTCGCTATAAACGCTGATAGCCCCACCATGGTCCTTGATTATCCCCTGCACCACGGATAACCCCATCCCGGTGCCTTCCCCTACTTTCTTGGTGGTAAAGTATGGATCGAAAATACGTTCCCTGACGGCGGCTTCCATACCGTGACCGGTGTCACTGACCGTCATCCGCACAAACGGGCCCGGAACAAGATCGGGGTAGAGCGAAACGAACTCCGCATCAGCATCGTAATCCGACAGAGACACGCTCAGAATACCGCCATGGGCACGCATGGCATGGGCAGCATTAGTGCCCAGGTTCATCAGCACCTGGTGGACTTGGGTCGGGTCGGCCAGAACTGAGTCCCCGTTCGGAGGAGTGTTAATGTGCTGCTGGATTTCGATGGTGGTTGGCAGGGTCGACCGAAGCAGGCTCAAGACCTCATCGATCACAGCAGCCACATGTACCGGCTTTCGCTCATACTCGCTCTGACGGCTGAAGGTCAGAATCCTTTTGACCAGATCCTTGGCGCGCGAACTGGCCTCCTGCACCCGTTCCAGATCGCGTGAGACGGCATCGTCCTTTGCCAGCTTGTGCTGGGCCAGTTCGGTATAGCCGATCACCGCCGTAAGTATATTATTGAAATCATGGGCTATTCCACCTGCCAGCGTGCCGATCGCCTCCATCTTCTGCGACTGGCGCAGCTCACGTTCCAGTTTCAGCTCGTTTGTGATATCCCTCAGTATGCTGACATAATTGATAATGGCGCCTTTTGAATCCTTGACACCTGATACGGTGGTATCCGACTCGAACAGCGAGCCGTCTTTCTTCCTGGTGGTGAGCCGCCCAGACCAGACGTTGTCGCTACCCAGAGTTTCACGAATCTGATGGTAATACTCCGATTCATGGGTATGGCTCTTAAGAATCCTGGTATGTTTTCCTATGATTTCATCCCTGCTGTAGCCGGTCATCCGCTCGAAGGACGGATTAACGTATGTGATCAGCCAGTCTGCGTCGGACATGAAAATCGCCTCCGCCGCCTGCTCGATGGCCCGTACCAACCGGACCCGCTCTTCCTCGGCCCGTTTGCGCTCCATGATTTCATCATGCAGCGCATCAATGGTCTGCGCCAGTTCCGCGGTCCTTTCCTCGACCCTGGTTTCCAGAAGTTCATTAGCTTCCCGAAGCCGCCTGGTCAGCTCACGGATGTGCAGGTGCACGGTAATGCGTGCCAGCAGTTCCTCCCGCTGGAACGGTTTGGTGATATAATCCACCCCCCCCACTTCAAGCCCTTTCACCTTGTGTTCGGTTTCAGCCAGCGCGGTCATGAATATCACCGGAATCTCCCTGGTACTCTCCAGGACTTTCAACCTGCGGCAGGTCTCATAACCGTCGATTCCGGGCATCATTATATCGAGCAGTATCAGGTCGGGCCTGGCATAGTCGGCTCTCTGGACAGCACTTTCACCATCCTCGGCCACGAGGACGGTATAATTGCAACCGACAAGACAGTCGCATACCACGGACAGATTATTGGGATCGTCATCCACGGCCAGGATGACTGGCTTGTACCCGTTTGATTTGGCCGGAATCGTCATATCTGAAGTCATCTCCCTTCCCCCCTGCACTGCTCCACCAGCGCCAGAATCGCCCTGGTCCTGAATCCTCCCGCCAATTCCAGCAGTTTACCGGTGAAACAGCCGTACACATGGTCCCTGGCTGCCAGTTCGGTGGCCCAGCTCTCAATTTTCTGCATATCCCCCAACAAGGCCAGCTCATGCAGCTCTTCGATCTCCGCCGCTGGCGGAATCACAAAAGCCTCTTCGCAACCTGCTTCACCCCGGCCGCCCTCAACACCGGCATTCTCTTGCAAAACGTAATTCCACTCTATTCCGAGCAGTTTGCCGATCTTTTCCAGCAGCATATCCACACGGATCGGCTTGGACACGAAATCGTCGCAGATAGCCACGAAAGACTCTTTACAGGCGATATCGGTGACGGTTGCCGAAGCGCCGATGATCCTTGTACCGGCCAATGCCGGATTTTCTCTTATCAATGTCGCCGCCTCAAGACCGTTCATTTCCGGCATCACCAGGTCCAGCAGCACCAGGTCAGGCTGTTGCTGCTCTGCCCGCATCAACGCCTCACGTCCGGTCTGGGCGGTATTAAGCTCAAATCCCAAAGGCTCCAGCAGCGAAATCAGCATTGAGGTATTGCTGACATTGTCGTCAACCACCAGGATTCTTTTACGTTGTCCGGAATAGCCGGTTATGTTGCTTTCGGTTTTCTCCAGTGCGATCTCATCATTCACCAGAGCGGGCAACCCCAGCTCTATCCGGAAGGTGCTCCCCCGGCCAGGGACGCTTTCAACACCGATCCGCCCCCCCATCAACTCCAGCAGACGCTTGGTGATATTCAGTCCCAGACCGGTGCCTTCGCTTACCTGCCGATCAGCCACCAGTTGAGTGAACGGTTCAAAAATCGCCTCCAGCTTGTCCGAAGGGATTCCGATCCCGCTATCCACCACCTCGCAACGGAACTGTTCCGCCGCCTCCCTGCCATAACTCACGCGCAATTCGACCCCCCCCTTATGGGTGTACTTGACCGCGTTGCTGAGCAGATTCAACAGCACCTGGCGAAGCTTGCGCTCGTCACCACGCACGTACGTCGGCAGCGATCCCTCGACGTGATATTCAAATTTCAGCTCCTTCTCCTCGGCATGCAGCTTGGTCAGATTGAACACCTGCTTCAAAAGGGCCGGCAGATCAAATACCAGGTTCTCAATTTCAATTTTTGCCGCCTCGATCTTGCCCACCTCCAGGATGTCATTGATCAGGGTCAGCAGATGTTCGCCGCTGCCGCGCATGATTCCCAACTGCTGCCGCTGGGCATCGGTAAGGTTCTCATGATGGATGAGTATCTGGGCATATCCCAGGATGGCATTCAGCGGCGTGCGCAGTTCATGGCTCATACTGGCGAGGAAGTCACTCTTGGCACGACTGGCCGACTCAGCCTGAACCTTGGCAGCCATCAGTTCCTTCGTACGTTCCTCGACCAGATCTTCGAGATGATCGCGGTATTTTATCAACTCCATCTCGGCGACCTCGCGAGCCTCAATCTGCATCTCCAACTCCTGGACATTCTCCTGGAGTTCATTCTGGGTCATTTCGAGTTCAAGCACGTTTTCCTGAAGTTCATGCTGGGTCATTTCGAGTTCAAGAACATTTTCCTGAAGCTCTTCCTCACGTTTCCTGATTGCACGACTCATCCTGTTGAACTCGGAGGAGAGTCGTCCGATTTCGCTTCTGGGCGACTCAACCTCCACTTCCGGATGTTCCCCCTCCCGGACCTCCTTGACCGCATTGATCAAGGCATACAGCGGGCGGGTAAAGTAAGAGATGAACAGGTATAACAGGAAAGTTCCGGCCGCGGAGAACAGTACGGCCATGATAGCGCCTCGCACCATGATCGCATGTTCGGAGCGGTTCATCACCTCCTTGGACAGTCCGATTCGCACCCAACCGACCTGTTCTCTGACGGTTGGCATTGAACCGGGGCCCTCCAGCAGGAAAAGCTCCTCGGTGGCCCTGACACTGACAACCGGAACTATCAATTCGAAGATATCGTCATGTTCGTAAAAACCGGTCATCCGGTCAGAATCCATCGTCGTGACAGCCTTGCGGACATGCTGTATGCCTTCGTGCAGCAGCACCCTGGAATGCCTGTCAAGAAATTCAACGAAAGCGATATCAGGTATGCCCATAACCGAGTTGGCTGCTCCCTTCAGCTGTTCAAGATTCTCGGAAAGCAGTGGCAGTTCCGAACTCCTGGCAACGATAGCGGCAATGGTTTCCCCTTTCTTTACAATTTCCTTCCTGAGGATCTTTCTTTCGCTATAAACCGATTCAATAGTATAAACCATCGATATGATTACTATCGCCGGAAACAGGAACAACAATGCCTGTCCCCTGAATGTCAGTGGAATCAGCGACTTCAGACGCCCCGGCAATCCGCTCTTCCCAGGTTCAGGCGACGCATTTTCATTATTATTCATGTCAGCCATTGGTGAGTCCGGTTTCATCAATAGACCCTCTTTGCTTTTTTCAACATCTCGTCCGGGAGATTGATACCCATCTTCCGGGCGGTGTTGCTGTTGATAAACAGGTTGTACCTTCTGGGAGGTGAAGCCGGAATTTCTCCTGCTTCGATTCCGTTCAGAATATTCTGTACCTTTTCACCAATCTGGCGACTGACCGTTTTGGGGTCAAATACGAATGCAAACAGCGACCCCTGTTTGACATTCGCTTCCGAAATGCCCAGCACCGGGATGCTTTTTCTGAAGGAGTGCAGATAGACACTGGACATGGACTGGGCGGTCAGCAGATTGGCATCCGGCAACAACAGAAACGCCCCGGAATCGTTTATCCGCATAGCGGCATTGACCAGTTCGGCTGGAGTGCTGACCTGATGAAGCGAAACATGGGCAGAATCTCCGGCGGTCAGGCTTTTGATCATTTCCTGGCTCCCCAGCACGAAGAGCCTGTTTATACCAGGCAGATAGCGCCGGACAGTCGAGACATATTCGCCGACCGGCGGGGACATGTACACCCCGGTAACCTTTGTCCGGCCGCTCCTCGGAGGCACGGTCACAAGACCATAAACCACGGTTATTGACGGTGGCAGACGCAGGGCTTCACCGAGGGCATCAACCCCCAGAGCGACCACGACCTGTGCGCCTTCATGCTCCACTATCGCACCGAGACGCCCCCTGATCGCCGAAGTAGTGTATTCCGCGACCTGCGACCGCACCGACAACTTGATCTCCGCGGCAACGTCGGCTACCAGCGCATACTGGATATCGCCCACGATCAGAACCTTTGCGGCGCTGGCCGGAGATGAAAACAGCAGCGAGACAAGCAACACCGCAGCGACAAGCTGATATCGGCGAAACAGTAAAATAAAACATCTATGTAATAAGAATACTCTCACACACCGGATTCCTGTAAGGGTAAGATGCACATAAAATGAGCTGAAGTGCAGCGCAGGAGTTATTGCAGCCGAACAATATTAAAAAAAACAAATAATATACATCAAGACACAGAAGAACGCAAAGAAAAGCTCAATAATTAACCCGATCAGAATTTGAATGAAGCGGTCATAAACCAGGAGAGACCTTCCCGGGGGAAATCTCCTGGAACCTTCGGTCCGGTTCCCGTAAGGTTTGCCGCGCCCACGGAAGTATCCGGGTCCTTGTAGCGTTCATCGAAAAGATTTCTTACAGTAGCCTGAATTTCCATGGTTTTATAGAAATTCTTCAGTGTCAGGGCCAGATCGACGGTGGCATAGGCAGGCATCTCGGCCCGGGTATCTCCCTGGGCGCGCGGACGCGGACCGGTCCAGAGCACGTCGGTGTGCATATTCAGATACCTGTTCGCCGCATAGTTGACTCTGGCGGAGGCGCGGTGCGACGGCACGTAAGGTAACCGCTTGCCGCTGTCGGAGTCGCGCGGGTCCTGCCAGGCATAGTTCAGCTTCCAGTTCAACCCTGCTTCGCAGGAACCGCTCACCCCAAGTTCCACCCCCTGGGTCATGGAATTGCCGATATTGGCAAATCGGGGAACCGGCTTGACAGACATATCCCAGGCGATCAGGTCTTCGATAGTACTGTAGAAGTAGTTCAGGTCAGTGGCAAAGTAACGGTTCAGCCGGTAGGCGATACTGGCCTCGTAGGTCCTGATCTTCTCTGGATTCAGCCCGGAATTGCCTACAACGACCGGATTGTTGGCGTCGTAGAGTTCAACGAAGTTGGGAGCCCGGAAGGCCTGTCCGTAAAGCAGCTTCAGATCGGCGTTTTCCAGGAAGTTCCATACCATCCCGATGCGCGGATTGAGGGTATTGCCAAAGTCACTGTAGTTGTCATAACGCACACCGGCTGTCAGGTTCACCCGTTCCAGCAGTTGCCATTCGTCTTGCAGATAGGTCGCCCAGATCCTGCGGGTCACATTCTTGTTCCAGTTGGCAACCTCATGCACCGGATCATAGGTGTAGGCGAAGGTATTCGGATCAAAGTTGGTCAGCTGTTTGACGTCATACTGGTCCAGAAGCTCAAACGATACGCCCAGGATCAGATGGTTATCCTCGAACGGATCCCAATCGAACTGCTGTTCAAATCCGACAGACCTGGTTTTTGCCAACGGCTCGCCGATCATGCCGGCCGGGAAGCTCCCCAGGAAACCTTTCGGAAAGATCTGGCTGGCCCCGGCCTGCTCCCAGTAGTCGTAATGAAGTTTCACAGTTGTGGAGAGCCCTTCCGAAATACTCAGGTCATAGGCCAGTTCGGTCCAGTAGTTTTCGAATTCAGGGCGGAAGTTGTCGTTCAGGGCAGAGGCAAGGCCGATGTACATTCCTACTTTTCTGGCCAGGTAATGTCCCCTGAGAGAGAGGTCACCGTAACCGGCCTTGATGAATACATCGGTATTCTGATCGCGCAGGTCCGGCGCTCCCGGGGCACGGGAGAAGGGTGTTCCGGAAAGTGTGTCAGCTTCCACGTTCAGTTTGGGACCATTGCTTTTATAGTAATCCAGGCTGCCCGATACGGTCAGTTCGTCGCCTATGCTCACTCCCCCGACCATGTTTGCCTTGTAGGTCTCGAAACTTCCGCCACCAGCCTTGAATTCCAGGCCGTCGACCTCTTCCGCATTGCGGGTGATGACATTGATTGTGGCAACAAAGGCGCTGTTGCCGTAGAGTGCCGAACCGGGACCGCGCACCACCTCTACCCGCCTGATGTTTTCCACCGGCAGCAAGCCGGCCATATTGTAGAGGATGGAACTGCCGTTCATGTTTCTGTTCAGCGAATGGCCGTCGATCATGACCAGAATTTTTTCGCTGAGCGAGGTTCTGATGCCGCGCACCTCTATCATCAGGGAGCCATATTCGTTGATCGAGACCCCCAGTCCCGGCACCATCCTCATCACGTCCAGCAGGTTGCGCGCCCCCATGTTCCTGATCTCCTCGGCGGTTATGATCGTGGCTATGGCGGGAGCCTTGCGCAACTTTGTCGGCCGCTTGGTGGCGGTAACCAGATCCTCTTCCTCGAAAAACATCAACAGATCTTCTTTGTCGGAAAGCCTGTTCCGCTCCACGACCGCATCTGAAGTGTGAACCGGCGGATCGGCAGCCGACACCGGACTGCCGCTGTGAATACCGGCCACCAATGCCAGACCTGCGATCAATATCATCCTGTTCATGAGCTATCCCTCTTACATGGCAATGCATCCAATTAACAACCAGTTAAACGATTATACCATCATTATCCATGTGTAAAGTCTTTACGGCAAAAAACCAGGAACAGCATATATTTACCCATTGGGAAACATAACAGCTGCTGTCTGGCAACCGGATTTCAGCGATGAACTGCCGCAACCACATACCGTCCGGTTTGACTTTCCGACATTCTTTGCCTATCCTTGCACGCTGGTACGGTTTTGCACAGGATGATTCCGCCGGGTTACGAGGTCACTCATGCAACAAAAGCAGACAATTTCCAACTGCTCAATCTTTTCCCTGCCGGTAATAGTCGCTGCCCTCGGCTATTTCGTGGATATCTACGACCTGGTGCTGTTCAGCATAGTACGTGTGCCGAGCCTCAAGGCGCTGGGACTGCAGGGACAGGAGCTGATCGACCAGGGTGTATTCCTGCTCAACATGCAGATGGCCGGCATGCTGGCGGGAGGCGTGCTCTGGGGCATCCTGGGAGACCGCAAGGGGCGGCTCAGGATCATGTTCGCCTCGATCTTCATCTACTCCGTCGCCAACCTGCTGAACGGCATGGCCACTTCGTTGCCGGCCTACGCCCTGCTTCGCTTTGTCGCCGGTGTCGGGCTGGCGGGGGAACTGGGCGCGGGAATCACGCTGGTGGCCGAAATGCTGCACCAGAGCGTGAGGGGCTACGGCACCATGATCGTCGCCTCGGTGGGGGTCTCCGGAGCCATACTGGCCAACTTCGTTGCCAAAACCTTCGACTGGCGCAATGCGTTCTATATCGGGGGCGTCCTGGGACTGATGCTGCTGATCACCCGGCTCAAGGTGGCCGAATCCGGCATGTTCCGTCAGATGGAAAACGCCACCGTCAGCAAGGGCAACTTCATATCCCTGTTCACCGACCGGAAACGGTTCGGACGTTATCTCGATTCGATCCTGATCGGAATACCAACCTGGTTCGTGGTGGGAGTGCTGATCACATTTTCGCCGGAATTCGCCAGATCCCTGGGTGTCACCGGTACGGTTGCCGCCGGCAATGCGGTCATGTTCTGCTACCTAGGACTGGTGTTCGGCGATCTGGCCAGCGGCCTGCTCAGCCAGTTCCTGCAAAGCAGGAAGAAAGTGGTCGGTATCTTCCTGTTGATTACTATAGCCGGCATCGCCTGGTATTTCCTTGCTTCCGGGGTAACTCCGGCGCATTTTTACGCTATCTGCGCGTTCCTCGGGTTCGGCAGCGGATACTGGGCAATATTCGTAACTATTGCCGCCGAACAGTTCGGGACCAACCTGCGCGCCACAGTGGCAACCACGGTACCCAATTTCGTCCGTGGCATGGTGGTTCCCATCACCATGCTGTTCCAGTTTTTCCGGAAAGGATACGGACTGGAAACCGGGGCGATCATGGTCGGCTCGCTCTGCCTGGCCATAGCCCTCTATTCGCTCTGGAGACTGGAAGAAACCTTTCACAAGGATCTGGACTATTTCGAAGAGTTTCTTTGATCGAAACGGAGAGAAGCAACGTGAACCTCGCAATATGCCTGAATCATAAATCGATACTCCGTTTGATCCTGCCGGCCGTTTTACTGGTCGTGACCATGCTTGCCACGGCAGACGCACAGGACAACTTCGCATCCTACCCCATCCTCCCTTCCGGCTATACCTCCATCAAGGTTTTTGACAACCAGAAGCGCTTCGTAGGCAGGATCCTGGCTGAAAAGAGATACTGGGTTCCGATCGACCGCATCCCGGTCTTCCTGCAAAGAGCGGTGGTGGCGGTGGAGGACTCCCGTTTCTACGAACATGGCGGAATCGACATGCGCGGCATCGCCCGGGCGCTGGTCAAGGATGTGGTAAAGGGGAGACTGGCCGAAGGTGGCTCAACCATCACCCAGCAGCTGATCAAAAACAGGTATCTGTCCGGCGAGAAGACCTTTGAACGAAAGTTCGAGGAAGCCCGCCTGGCGATGGAATTCGAGCAGAAATACAGCAAGAAGCAGATTCTGGAGATGTATTTCAACGAGATCTACTATGGCAACGGAGCCTGGGGCATTGCCCAGGCCGCCCGGCTTTATTTCGACAAGAACCCGGAGGAATTGAGCGACGCCGAATGCGCGCTGCTGGCGGGCGTGCAAAAGAACCCGGCCCGATACAACCCGCTGGGGAAACCGGTCAACATCACCAGTCGCAGGGACGTGGTCCTCAAGCGGATGCTGGAGCTGAACATGATCACCTCCCGGCAACGGCAGGCATTGCGAGCCCATCCGCCGGCTGTCACCAAACCGGGGCAGGCACCCCAGTACCTGGCTCATATCCGCGGCAAGCTGATCGAGCGCTACGGCGCCGAGATCGTCGAACAGGGGGGGCTGGAGGTAACCGCGGCGCTGGACCTGAACCTGCAGAAGCAGGCCGAACAGTTGTTGCGTGAAGGGGCCAGGAGGATTTCACCCGATCTGCAGGGAGCTTTGATCTGCCTCGATCCCGCCACCGGCGACGTACTGGCCGCCGTTGGGGGAGTCGACACCACCCAGAGCGGCTATAACCGGGCCTTTACAGCCAGGCGCCAGCCAGGTTCGGCAATCAAGCCGCTGATCTATGCCGCCGCTCTGGAGAAGGGCATCAGTGCCGCCAGCATCAGGGATGATGCGCCGGTGGCTTACGATCGCGGCAACAACGAGACCTGGAAACCGCTTAACTATGGCAGGGAACAGTACGGAGAACTTTCACTGCGTCAGGCCCTGGCCTATTCCAATAATGTGATCGCGGTGAAGTTGCTGAACGAGATCGGCGTACCTTATTTCGTCGATTTTGCAGCCAGGATGGGGCTGCCTTTACGGACAGAGAACGGCCTCTCGCTGGCGCTTGGAACGGATGAGGTAACTTTGAATGACCTGGTGCAGGCCTACACGCCACTGGCCGGCGGAGGGCAGAGAGCCGAAGCGCGGTCCATTATTCGCATTTATGACAGCAGGCGCCACAGCTGGATCGAAAATTCTCCGGTAGTCAATCCGGCCATTTCGCCTGCCGCGGCATTCGTCACCACCCAGATGCTGAAGGACGTGCTGAGTTACGGAACAGCTAAGAATCTCAAAAAATTCAGCCTGTCACACCCATCGGCAGGCAAGACCGGCACCACCGATGATTACCGTGATGCCTGGTTCGTCGGCTATACGCCACAGGTAATCACCGGCGTCTGGATCGGATATGACAAACCCCGACCGGGAGGGCGGGGCTTCACCGGCGGGGCGGTCGCAGCTCCGATCTGGGAAAAGTTCATGCGCAAGGCGCTGGCGTCGAAACCGGCGGTTGATTTCCAACGGCCGGATACGGTGGTTTCTGTTTCCATCGACCCTGAAAGCGGCAAACTGGCCTCCCCCGACTGCCCGGAGAGCCGGGAGGAATTCTATATCGTCGGCACTGAACCGGTTGAATACTGCCACAAACCCGGTTCCGCCGAGCAGCCGGACACAACCGATGGTCTAATAACTGATCAGAATCGTTAAGGGATCGCAGTGGACAAGACGCAACCCGAAAACATACTCAGCTGGCTGCAGACAAAACCATCCCTTGACGATCTCGGCGCGAAATATCCCGAGCTATGGGAGAGCGTCCGTCGCGAAATAGCAGAGCTGGTAACCAACGGAAACGCCACGGCTCTCCAGGAATACCTGAAACGCCTGACCAGCGAGGAGCGGATGCAGGCCGTCAATCTCCACAAGAACCGCGGAGACAGGAAGAGCGTCGCGGCAATGGAAAAACTGGCGCTCCGCAACCGCATGGCCTGCCTGGCGATAAGACAGCACCTGGTCTCGGAAGCGTCCGGCATCGAAAAAGGCAAGATCCGCTTCAACCTGCTGAACGGCTACCTTGCCCAGAAGCTGCTTTTTCATGACGGACTGGAACGCAAGCCGGTCTCCATGTTCTGGTTCAGGCTGGTCTGGCCGCTGCTCTGGCAGCGCAGGCTGCTGATGCCGCTGGTTCAGCCGGAGGGGATCTACTGCTTCTATTCGCAACAGCTGATCGATTCTCTGGCCGCATTGATCGGCGACAGGGACTGCCTGGAGATCGCCGCCGGCGACGGCACCCTGACCCGTTTTCTAGGAGACAGGGGTTTGCGGATCACCGCGACCGATGATTACAGCTGGAATCATGAAGTAAAATATCCCGGATTCGTCGTCAGGCGCGATGCGCAGGAGGCCCTGAGGCTCCACTCCCCCCAGGCGGTTATCTGCTCCTGGCCGCCGGCCGGCAACTCGTTCGAGCGGCACGTATTCAAAACCAGGAGCGTACAGATCTATATCGTCATCGGCAGCCGCCACCGCTTTGCGGCCGGGAACCGGGACGACTACGAACGGCAGTCGGCTTTCGACTTCGGGGAGGACGATCGGCTCAGCCGGTTGGTACTCCCGCCGGAACTGAATGCCGCGGTATACGTTTTCAGGAGAAAAACGGATGCGGTGAACTCATCGGCAGACCATGCTTGACGACATCCTCCGCAAAGGTGTATGTATGTGAAAATTTTTATGATTCCTGGGAGGGAATACATGATTAAACAGTTCTGGTCGTGCTTTATTATCATGCTGGCATTATCCGGCTGCGGTTGGGATGGAAGCCCCACCCGGAACAACGACTTCATCCCCTTGACCTCGATCGAGATCACGGCGGTTAACCAGACCATCGCCGCGAAGACGTCGACCAAACTCACTGTGACCGGCAATTTTTCCGGCCTCTTCACCCGCGACATCACCGATCAGGCCACCTGGTCCAGCAACGCCGCCAACGTGGCCGACTTTGTCAATGCCGGCCTCCCCAGCAGGGTTACCGGCCTTACCCCCGGGAACACGGTTCTGACCGCGACCGTCGGAGGCGTATCGTCCACCTTCAACCTGACGGTAAGTAACGCGACAATCACCACCGTGACTGTCACACCCGCCGCCCCATCGATCTCAAAGGGCTTGAGCACCCAGTTCAGTGCCAGCGGCACCTTTTCCGATGCGACAACCCAGGACCTGACCTTTGATGCCACTTGGGCCTCCACTGCCCCCGCGGTGGCAACCGTCAGTGACGCCGTTGCCAGCAAGGGGCTGGTTCAGACCCTCACGGTGGGAACATCCACGATCAGCGCCACCTTCGACGGTGTCAGCGGCAGTACGCTGCTGACAGTCACCACGCCGGCGCTGCAGTCGATTGCGGTTTCAACAACCAACAGTTCAGTTTTGAGCCTGTCAGGCGCCACATTCAAGGCCACCGGCAGCTATTCCGACGGATCAACCGCCGACATCACCGCCCAGGCAACCTGGAGTTCATCCAACACCGGCGTGGCCACCATCGCCGCCGGCGGAACCGCCAGGACCCTTTCCCAAGGCACCACCACCATCAGCGCCTCCCTGGACGGCATCAGCGGCACTGCGAACCTCAAGGTGACCGGAGGCAACCTGACCGGAATCGTCATCTCTCCCGCCAATTTCACTCTGGTACAGAGCACCGCCGATCGCCTGACCGCCACCGGATCGTTCAGCAACGGCACCTCGAGGGAAATCACCGGAGCAGTTGAGTGGTCAACCGCCAGCGCAACCATAGCGACGGTAGCCACACCGGGCGGTAACCTGGCCTGGGTCAGCGCCCTGGCGGTGACTCCCGCCGCAACCCCGACCACCATATCCGCCAAATCCGGCACCCTGACCGCCACAACCAATCTTACGGTCACCGCTCCGGCGCTGCAGGCGCTCACGATTTCTCCGGCCACCATGGACCTGACCGTCGGAACCAGCAAATATTTCAAGGTAACCGCCAGCTTTAACAACGGCAGCACCCAGGATGTGACCACCGACAGCAGCTGGTCATCAACGGTTGCCACCAGGGCAACTGCCGGTGACATAGGCATTACCAAAGGGCGCATCAGCGGCATTGCCGCCGGACAAACCACCATCAGCGCCGGTTATGGCGGATTGACGATCACGGCGCCGGTGACGGTCACGGCACGAACCCTCCAGAGCCTGGCGCTTAACCAAACCGGCATCTATAACGTGACGGCCGGCAATCAGTTGACGTTCACAGCCACCGCGAATTACAGTGACAGCACCAGCCAGGATGTGACCGAAGACACAACCTGGTCAATTGACAAACCAGGAGTCGCGATCCTGACCGACAGCGTGAACCAGCCGGGCCAGGCCGTAGGGGTTGACAGCGGTTCGGCCATCCTGACAGCCACCTTCGGCGGCAAGACCCAGACCGTGACTATAAAAGTTCCATGACAGACCATAATTCACCGATGCCAGGAAGGGATTACATGAAACGAATCTGCCGGATAACAATCGCCCTGTGCCTGCCGCTCCTGTTCTGCGGACCGGTCATGGCACAGCACTCTGGCCCGTATGTGGGGGCTTACATTGGTGGAAACATGTTGATGACCGCCGAGGGCAAAGATGACCAGGGGAGCTTCAGCCTGGAGTTCAATCCCTCGCTGCAGGGCAGCGCGGTCCTGGGCTGGGACCTGGAACCGGGCAACCCGATGGGTGAGGGACGCATCGAACTGGAATACACCCGTCGCAGCAACCAGCTCGACCAGATGAAGTTTGCCCAGGGATACTTCCAGGGGAGCGGGAACCTGGTGGCGGACAGCCTGCTGATCAACGGCTTCGGCGTATTCCGCGACAACCGCCCCTGGTCGCCCTATGCCGGCGCCGGCATCGGGGCGGCCCGGATCGAAGCCTCCGACCTGAAGGTGAGCGGCCAGCCCATGGGCAGCGGTTCAGCCATTGTCTTTGCCTACCAGCTGGGCGCCGGGGTGGATTTATCGCTGTCCGAACGCATCACCCTGGACCTTGGCTACCGTTTTTTCAGCAGCACCAGACCCAGCTTCAACGAAGCCGGCGGGCGCAAATTTGACATCGATTATATGAACCATAGTGCCATGCTGGGCCTGCGGGTGGGATTCTAACAGACAGAAACGGGCTGCTTCCACTCTCAGGAGTAAAAGTCAGCCCGTACTCTTCTCTCTTCCTCGAATACCTGTTATCCTGTAACATGCAGTTTCGCGCAAAACTCTCCGATCTTATAACTCCAGGCGTGCCCCGTGGAGGATTCAAGTGGAGTTGACACCACAGCAGCTACAGTTCAACGCGGCCATGGAACGCTATAATTCCGGCCGGAAATACAGATTTTTCGGCGTGGCCGTATCGATCATGAATCTGTCGCTCCAGGGATGGCTCCTGTACAGTACATGGCCGCACAGGATCGGCGCGGCCCGCCAGATGGTCGCGATACTGTGCGCCTATCTCCTGACCGACTTCATAAATGGCCTGGTCCACATCTACATGGACAACAATGACCGCTACGACTCGCTGGCCGGCCCGCTGATCGCCAATTTCCACCTGCACCACAAAGTACCGCTGTACAAAAAGAACAACCTGTTGATCGTCTACTTCAATGAAAGCGGATCCAAGGTCTGGCTGGTGGGATTTCTGGCCATAGTCGCGCTGTTGCCGGAGGTTACTGCCATTGATCCGACTGTGATGCAGATCCTGGTTTACACGGGAATCCTGTCTTCCATTGCCGAAGTATCACACTACCTCTGCCACAGTTCCACTTCACCCACGGCGATTTTTCTGGCCAGGATCGGCCTGCTGCTGTCAAAACGTCACCATGCCGGGCACCACCTGCAGGACAATACCAACTATGCTTTTTTGAACGGCTTTAGCGATCCGTTGCTCAACCTGATCGCGGCAAGGTTTTACGGGGGATACAAACAGAACACCGACCTGCATTATGCTCACTACACCGTCCCGGACAGTGAAAGCCGCTAGCCACCCTGCCCGTATTTCTTAAGGACACCCGCCGGGTGCCTAATAGTTCACGCCCCCTCAACAGTTGGCAACATGATTGATATCGTAACCATGCGCCTGGAATGACACCTTGAGGTTGGAACGTTCCTCCCTGCTCATTTCCTCCAGCACGGCCAGAACACGCTCCCGGACCTTTCCGGTTCCGCAGATGCTCTCGTCAAGCTTGTTCTGCAGCGGCAGATTCAGTTTAGACTCCCCCAGGATCCGCTTCAGGTCTCCTGAATCACAGAGAACGGCCTTCAGTTCCTGGCCGGTGCTGGTCACGTAGAAATGGCGCCCCTGTTTGTAGACCATAAAATTGCTGCTGCAGGCCGCCATAAGCAGGCAGGCGGAGGCAAGCAGGGTCATGCGGATTACGACTGTCATGCGCATATTACCGTCCTTTCAGATAGCTTTTCAGTTTCATCCTTATTTGGGAAGAATTCCAGTCAACCTCACCGAATATCTTGTCCTGAACGATTCCGGCGCGGTCGATGATCAGGCTTACCGGCTGTCCGAAGAGGGCATAGATATCGAAATAGACCTCTTTTGAAGCGTCGATCAATAGCGGGTAACGTATATTCAGGCTTGACGCCGCCTCCCGTACCGGTTTTTCGGAGGCATCCAGAGCGATACCCAGCACGACCAGCCCATCGCCCTTCATCTCGTTGTACAGCCTGTTCAGAGAAGGAATCTCCTTGATGCAGGGGGCACATGTCGTGGACCAGAAATTGAGCACCACTACTTTGCCGTGAAATGACCTGAGACCCGACTTGCCACCCTGGAGGTCTGCCAGGGTAAAATCCGGCGCCGGCGCGCCGGTCCGGACCGCATGCACGTTCGCCGGCGCCAGAGACAGCAGGACCACCAGGATTGATGGCAGCAGGCGGATCGTGAGGGACTGACGACTGGCGTGTTTCTTTCCGTATAATTCTGACGGGGATGTGTTCATATCCGTTGATTTTGTTACTTATCAAGACCGCTTGTCAACCGGATTAAAATCCGCCGGAAACATCATAATTATTTCCGCAAGTTCCATAGCTACCGCCTGGAGGCAAAGTGCCATCGAATCCAGCGAAGGAGAACGGAAAGGCGCACGGGTAAACGGGACCTGCGCCCTGCATCTAAAGGTGACCGGCCGGTTTTTGTGTCAGACGCCCCAACGCCTCGGTATGTAAATTGCTTCTAAAGCAAAATACTAAATAAATTATAATATTTTTGAGCGCAATCACGACAAAATACTTGATAAAAACGACCAACCAGAATTCAGCTCGGTGGAATACCCGCTTTTTTTACGTCAAATAGCGGACCAACCGTTGCATTACAATTTTACCGGCAACTTCAACCGCAAAGGTGAAGGACCATGACTCTACTGAGAATGATATGCCTGTTTATCTTGTTTCTGACCGGTAATTTACTCTGCCAACCGTTTTGCGTCACAGTCAGCGAAGCCGCGATACAGTGTTACCAGTGCCATGGTTCCACCGGCGACTACCGCCCGATCGATGCAGCGGACCGCGATATGGCTACCGGAGGTTTTGTCGGCAACCACCGTACACACATGGATTCCCCGGCCTCGCCTTCCGCCTGCGAACCCTGCCACCCCGGAAGCGCCTCCTACACCAGCTCGCACCGGGATGGAAGGATCAAACTTTCAGCCCGCATCAACGCCTCCCCCCCGCTCACCACTTACAAGAGCATGACCTCCGCCTTTCCGCAGAGCTCTTCACCACTGCCCGGCTCGTGTGCCAACGTGAACTGCCACTTTGAAAACACCACCCCGACCTGGGGCAGCAGCTCGGCTGCCACCGGCTGTTCCACCTGTCACGGAGCGCCGCCCAGCGGGACCGCGTCCACCTACAGCGGCGGCGCAGCCGGAAGCCACGCAATCCACAGCAGCTATTACAACGGGGTGAACGGTTGCGCCAAATGCCACACAGACCATGCCGGCGACCCCAAACCGTTCGCTCACGCCACCAGTGGCGGCCGCAGGGGCCTGGTCGTCCAGCCACGGACTCCTGCCAATGTTTTAAGCGGCAGCTATACCGCCGTATTCAGCCCGATAACCGCCTACCTCCCCCGCAATTCGGCATCACAAGCCACTAAATTCGGCTCATGCCTCGGCACCTACTGCCATGGCGCCAGCATGAGCGTAGCCAACGACAGGAACGGCGGAAGCAACACAACCCCCACCTGGGGCAACTCAGCCACAGGCCAATGCGGAACCTGCCACGGCGCATCTGCCACCAGCCCGCCCTTGCGCGGCAGCCACAAGACCCACGTCAGCTCGGGGCTGGCATATTTCCCGGAAAGCACGCCGAACCCTCCACTGGTACCGGGCTACAACTATATCTATGGCCGCAACCTGGGCTGTACGGTCTGCCATAACAACTACTCCCCCACGCATGTTAACGGGAAACTGGAATGGTCGTTCGATTCCAACGGCAAACCCGCACTCTCCGGGGCTGCCTACCGCGGCATTTCAAGCGGCTCCGCAACAGCGGTGCCCGCCGCCGCATACGGACAATGCACCAACCTGTACTGCCACAGTATTGTACAGACCGCCACCGGGGGCAAACTTACCGGGCAACCGGGAGAGTACAAAACTCCGACCTGGGGCAACGTGAACGACGGGCGATGCGGCTCCTGCCACGCGGTTGATTACCTGCACGGCAGCGTTTACGGCGGTTTGCCGGCCAACACCCCCGAGATTTCCTCAGGCAGCCACACCAGGCACCTGCAGTCCCTTGGCACAACCCCCGGCGGACCGGCCAGGTGCGCCAACTGCCACAACTATGTCGGCGACAACGGCCTTAACGGCTGTGCTTCGGTCTGTCATAACGGCAACAGCCTGCATGCCGATCAGAAGATCGACGTAAAGTTTCCACCCATGTATTCTGCCGGACTCTATGACGGAAGCCCGGCCGCGGGCGACGGATTCGGCGACTGCAGCACCATTGCCTGCCACGGCAACACCTCGGCCCAATGGGGCGGCAGTGCCTGTCTCGGCTGCCACTCAGTACCGCAGGGCAACCGGGCTGCCATAACATCACAGTTCGCTTCCGGTTCGCATCACGTCCAGGGCACACTGACCGATGCACACTGCTTCCAGTGCCATTGGGAGGCAAACGTCAACGGAACCATCAATCCTCTCTACCACGGGGGAAAGGCCAGCCCCGGAGCTGCAATCAACCTGGTGGTATACGGCAGCGGCAGCCGCCCGACCTTCTACAGCAGCACCAGCGCCGTTCTCTACAGCGCCAACGGCAGCAGCAGCGAAATCGCCAGGATATCCGACCACTGCCTGGGATGCCACAGCGACGCCAACAACGCCGCAACCCCATTTGGCGACGGCAAAACGCCGAAGCAGTACGCCTGGGACGGGACCAGCGTTGCTGCGCGCTATTCCCAGACAGCCACAACCAGCTGGGGCAAGTACACCTCCGCGGCATATTCCAATACCGCCAGGAAAAAGCTTGCAAAAGCCTATTCAGCCCACGGCAAACCAGCAGCCAACCAGCGTGGCTGGGATACGGCCAGCGGCGTGGACGGCACTTTGGCAAACACCAGCGGGGCTGCCAGTGTCCAGTGCTATGACTGCCACAACTCCCACGGCTCGCTTGTTTCCGGCATAACCAGCCGATATTCCAGCGCCACCGGACGCAACCGGGGTGGCATACTCAAGCAGACCATACGCGGATTCGGCGGTTATTCGGCAACCTACACTCCGACAGCGGGCGGTTCGGCTTCGGACAAGAGCCTGCGCAATCCGGGCGCCAGCCTCTGCCTCGACTGCCACCTCGGATCAACCCCCAGACAGGCTCCGCTTGCGGCCTTCAAGGGTTACACAACCCCCTGGGGCTACAGCTCCACTTATGGTTCCAGCCAGCCGATCCTAGGTTATTGGGACTCCCCCTATATGGGCAAAGGCCCCAGTGGGTCGGAGCAGAGATATCCGTTCAAGGGCGTGAGAGACTCGATGGGCGGACATTTCGGTGCATCATCACCCATCTCTGCCACACCGGCCTCGGCCATCAACGGACTCTGCACACCCTGCCACGACCCGCATGGCGTCAGCCCGACCCTGGGCAGCAGACAGCAGTACTCGGTGCCGCTGCTGAAGGGGACCTGGCTCACCTCCCCCTACAGGGAGGACACTGCCCCTGCGAACGGCTATGACATGTATATAACCGGAGGAGCCGGTTTGCCGTACCATCTGGACCAGAACACTTTCGGCGGGTCCATCAACAACGTTCCGGTTGCGGGACTGCCCATGAACGACACCTCCCTGTCCGCCGGGCTCTGCCTGGAATGCCATGACAAATCCGCACTGACCAACGGCAGCAGCCATGCCTGGAAGAGCAAGGACCGGGTTCACGAAGCGGTCAAGGGATGGAAAAGCGCCAACGGGACTACCCAGCACAGCTTTACCTGCTCCAAATGCCACTCGGCCCATACCAGCTCGACCCTGCCGCGCCTGATGGTGACCAACTGCCTGGACAGCATACACAAGGGGCAGTCCTCCTTGAATCTGACCGCATTCAACTCCAACGGCGGCAGTGGAGACTACGGCAGCGGCAGCGGCAGGTTGCCCGGCATATACGGCGGCTCAGGCGACTGTATTTACGGCGGCCCGGCCTGCGGCACATCATTCGTGGTGAGCTGCCATGAAGGCAACACCGGCAACGGCACCGACCAGAGCTGGAACACGGTGACCCCCTGGGCGGTTGCGACACCGCCGACTGCACCAACGTTGACAGATCAACCCAACGCCAGCAGCAGCGGAGGAGAAAGAAGCAGCACCCTGCAGTGGAGTGCCGTAACCTGCCCCAGCGGGGCGGCAACCCAGTATTACGCGGAGATAAGCGACAACGCCGGATTCACACCCGTCGCCTATGACTCGGGCTGGCAGGCCGGCACCAGCTGGAGCCAGACAGTGCCTATCGGCGTATGGTACTGGCGGGTGACGGCCAGGGACAGCAGCTTCACCACCGCGCAATCGGCGCCATCCTCACAAGACACCTTCAGCATAAGCTATGCCGCGCCCGCTCCGCCGACCCTGACTCCACAGACCGGTTCCAATTCCAGTGGCGGCGCGATCAGCAAGACCTTCCAGTGGAGCACGGTGATTCCCACTGACGTCGATCCGATGCAGTACCTTGTAGAAGTCAGCGACACCCCCGCCTTCTCATCAGTACCATATCAGTCGGGATGGCAGGCCGGTGCCAGCTGGACACAGGCGATACCGGTCGGAACCTGGTACTGGCGGGTCTCCTCCAGGGACAGTGTCCATACTGGAGCTGTTTCGGCTCCATCCGGCACCGATAGTTTCGTCATCACCCTGACGTCCCCTTCGGCCCCTACCTTGGTTGCGCAACCGTCCACAACCTACACCAGCGGCACGCAGAGGAGCATCACCTTCCAGTGGAATCCGGTGACGGCGCCCGATGGAGATACCTGCCAGTACCTGGTCCAGGTCAGCGACAACCCGGGCTTTTCCCCGGCCACCTACGTGTCGGACTGGCAGGGCGGCACCAGCTGGTCCCAGACCGTGCCTATCGGAAGCTGGTACTGGCGGGTCACATCGCGCGATACTGTTCATACGACTTCGGTATCATCCCCCTCGGTTGCGGGAATCTTCGGCATAGCCTATGCGCCGCCGGCGGCACCGATCCTGATCGCACAGCCCAACCACAGCAGCGGCAGCAACGTGGCCGTAACCTTCCAGTGGAACCCGGTTGCGCCGACCGATGCCGATGCAATCGAGTATTATGTCGAGGTGAGCTCCACTGTCGATTTTGCAAGCATAGCCTACCAATCCGCATGGCAGACGGCAGCAACCTGGACCCAATCCATTGCGCCTGGCAGCTGGTACTGGCGGACCAGGGCCCGTGACAGCGTCCATACCGGGGCGGTTTCCGATCCGTCGAGTTCCAACAGCTTCACCATATCCAGCGACCCGCTGCCACCGATCGCACCGGTGCTGGTCCCCATGGCGGGCGCAAGCACGGCCTGCACCACCGCCTATGCCCACACCCTGCAGTGGAACCCGGTAACCGCGCCCGATGGCCATGCGGTGGAGTATTTCCTGCAGCTGGACACGGTCCCCGGCTTCGACAGCGCCAGCCTGCAGCAGTCCGGCTGGATTCCGGCAACAGACTTGACCACGCCAGCCCTGGCGGCAAGCACCTGGTACTGGCGCGTCAAGGCCCGCGATGCGGTGGACATCTCCATGGAATCGTCATATTCGGACAGTTCCAGCTTCAGCGACACCTACAACTGGGATTGCAGCTGTGACAACAGCTGCGCCACCTCCTGCCCGATACTGTTTACCTGGGATGGCAGCAAGTTTGCCCTGGAATCGGACATCTATCCGGCCGGAAAACTCGGCAACCGGGACCCCAACGGTTTCAGAAGGTCGAATCCGTTCGATTACTACCTGCTGGCAGCCAATCCGGCCCTGAAAGACGGCAAATATGAATTGAGGCTGGTAGAAGAAAAGGTCGAGGCAAACTATCTCGACACGATCAAGCTTTATGCCGTCGACATACCCGAAAACAGGAATCTCTATGCCGAACGGCTTCCGATTACCGGAGGAGGATATGTCGCACCGGAGAAAGTAATTCACACGGTAAGCAGAAACCTCAAGAAACCGTTGTCCGTGAAACATCTGGAAACCGGCGAGGAAATCGGCGGGAGGCTCTCCGCCACCGGCAACAGCTACGTGGTTTTAAGCAGGGACAGGAATTCCGGATTCGGTTGGCAGACCCTGGAAATCGACCTTGGCGACCTTTCCGCTGCGCCGATGATCAAACTTGTCATCGATGGAGCGACCGCGTTCCCCAACACCCACGAAGGACACGAAATTGCCAACAAGTTTCAGGCAAAATCTAGAATAGAGGTCCTGGACCACAAGGGCAACTGGGTGGCGGTTCCGATGAAAGAGCGCAGCATCGTGCCGCGTGATGGCGGAGGACCGATTGCGATCAATCTGACAAACGCATTCAAAAGCAAAGTCTACAAACTGCGGATCAAATACCTGTACAAAACCTACATCAGAAGCATCCTCTTCGACACTACCGCCGACGAAGCTGCAGTCATCAGCGAAGTACCGCTCTCGTCCGCGGAACTGGGCTATCACGGGCATGATGATTATACGTCTGTAAACAAAGGGGAGGTAGTCAAGTTCATATACGGCACCAAAAACGAAGAAGTCCCGACATATCTGACCGGTTACTATACCCGTTTCGGTGACGTTACCCCGCTGCTGACGGCCCGGGACGACAAGTTCGTGATCTTCGGAAGCGGCGATGAAATCGTGCTGCGCTTCGACCAGACCGCAAAAGGGCCTAAAGGGACTTCAAGGAGATACCTGCTCTACTCTAACGGATATTACAAGAGCCTCAGCAATCGTAACGTGCCTCCAACGGTGGAACCACTGCCTTTCGCCGACATGAGCAACTTCCCCTACGACGAGAGCCGCGAAGGTTATCCGCAGGACAGGGAGCACCTGGATTATATCGGAAATTACAATACGAGAATGGAAAGCGGCGCCAAAAAAGAAAACAGGACCTTCCGGTTTGGAGCTGGGCAGGCTTTTGCATCAAATAACGAAAAAACGCCCCTCACCGGAAATGGCGGAGCCGGGCTTGCAAGGCTTCACGTTGCCAGGCCGGAGCCGGAGATGAAGTCAGTACCTTCCAGACCGGAAAAGAATATGAAAACTCCTCCGGGCGCAGGAGGAACTGCAGGCACGCCAGAGCCGAAACCATCGCTCTGGACTGAAATACTGGGCTATGCTTCGAGTCTGCTGTCTATGTTTGCCGTTGCCTGGGAGTGGATAATACACCTGTTTTCCCGTTAATACGTGCCACAAGAAAGGGCCTGATTTGAGAATTGATAATATTGCCGGGTATCGTGCCGCAACAGTCCGTGACCGGGGTCGTACGGTTTCCGGGTTGAAGAGAATTTTTCGGACTCTGCTGCTTTCCGTTCCGGTGGCACTGGCACTTGCGACTGCTTCCAATGCGGAAACAAAGCTCGACTATGGCGCCGATTTCAGGCTGAGATACGAGTACTGGAAGGGCAACTTCGATATGAGCACCCTGGGGCTGGACGATGAAAACTACCTGCGGCTCAAAGTATCCCTCTGGAGCAGAGTGCAGCTCAATAAAAACACGTCCGCATATTTGAAGCTCACTACGGAGCCCAAATGCTACATCAGTTCATCAAGCAGCGACAACAAGGACCTGGAGCAGGATGAGGTCTTTTTCGAAAGCCTTTACGTTGATGTCAGGGATGCGGCCGGAATCCCGCTGGACTTGAGGATCGGGCGGCAGGAACTGCGCTATGGGGACGGCTTCCTGATTGCCGACGGAACACCGGTTTCAGCGGACCGGACCAAATACTTCAACGCAGCCAGGGCGACCTGGAAAATCACCGAAAACAACAGCCTGGATCTGGTTTATATCTACAACACCATGACCGACCAGCTGCTGCCGGTATTGCACCCGGCAAAAAGCGGCAGGCTCTACAAGTACAATCAGCGCATCCTGAACAGCTCGGACGAGGAGGCCTTCGTAATCTACGGCAAAAACAGGATCGGCGACAACCTGACCATCGAGCCCTATTATATTTACAAGCAGGAAGAGAGAATCAATGCGAAAACGCCGACGCTGTTCCTGAACACGATCGGGACAAGGGCGGTCTACGACTTCCACCCCTGGGAACTGAAAGCGGAATATGCCCACCAGTTCGGAGAGTATGACGGCGGCAGGAAGAGAATCGCGGACGGGGGCAACATCTTCATCAGGCGATCTCTGGAGAACCTGCCCTGGGCGCCGGATATCGAAGCGGGCTACGTGTACCTTTCCGGAGATGACGCTGGTTCCGATGCCAACGAGGGATGGGATCCGCTGTTTTCCAGGTACAAATGGATGAGCGCGCTATACAAGTATGCCTATTCCAGGGAAACAGGCATCGGCTCATACTGGTCTAACCTCGGACTTTACCGGATCGGCATGTCGTTTAATTTCACACAGGCCACAAGATTGAGCCTGGCATACAACTATCTGACAGCGATCGAAAAGACCGGGATCACCGGGCCCAATGCGGCCATGTTCTCCAACAGCGGCAAGGAGAGAGGGCATCTTCAGCAGACCGTGCTGTCGCACAAATTTGACAAGCGCCTTAGTTCGCTGCTGACCATGGAGTATTTTGTTCCGGGGAATTTTTACAGGGACAGCGCCAAGGACGCGTTCTATCTGAGCCTGATGATGCAGGTCCACCTATAGGGGCGCTGCCGTCTTGCCTGCATACCGGTGACAGGCCTCCACCAGTGCCGGGGCGATTGCCGGGTTGCTGCCGAAGTGCAGGTGCAGGTATGAGGCCAGGCAATTGCGGACGCTGAAGCCTTCCCTTCCCAGCAGCACGCCTTGACGTGATACGTTGTAATTGCGACTGACACGATCTGGCATAATTCCGGTTTCCGAATAGTGAAATTCATGCCCCCGGCAGACGGCACCGCTTCCACCCAGCAGCGTGTCATGCAGCAACTCCGCCTGCCTGTAACCCAGCGCCTTGCGACGCGGCAGCATCCTGGCCCGCACCGGGAAAACACCTGCAAAATCGACCGCGGGCCGATCTGCGGCTTCTTCCAGCCCCTCCGTCAGATAGACGTATCCTCCACATTCGGCATAGACCGGCATGTCAGCCGCGACTGAGCTTCTGATCGCTGCCAGCATGGACCTGTTGGCTGCCAGCCGATCGGCATAAAGCTCCGGATACCCCCCCGGCAGGTAGATGCCGCCAATGCCGTCCGGCAGACTTGCATCCTCCAAAGGCGAAAAGTCGACGATCTCGGCCCCGGCTTCGCGCAGCAGACGCAGGTTGTCTTCGTAGACGAAGCAGAAAGCCGCATCGCGGGCCACGGCGATGCGCACGCGCGCCTCTCCCCCGGGAGAAGGGTGCGCCCACCCCGCCTCCTTGTGAAAGTCGGGCTGAGCCGGATTTATCTTTAACCCCGCCAATCCATCCAGGTCCAGGTATCGTTCCGCCATTTCTGCCAGCCGTCCCATGAACTCCTGCGGCAGCGGATTATCCTCGACCGTCACCAATCCCAGGTGTCGTGAGGGAATCTGCAGGGTTTCGTCCCTTGGAATACAGCCAAAAACGGCCACTCCGGGCTGTGACTGCGACATAACATGTCGCAGCAGTCCGGCGTGGGAATCGCTGCCGACATTGTTGAAGATGACACCGGCCACCTTTACGCGTTGATCAAAGCCGGCAAACCCGCGGATCAGCGCAGCCGCACTGGCCGCCATGCCGCGTGCGTTAACGACCAGCACCACCGGAGTACCGGTAATGGCTGAGATCTGTGCGCTGCTCCCCTCGAACGGTGAAGAACCCAATCCGTCGAACAGCCCCATCACCCCTTCGACAACCGCCAGGTCGGCATCATGCGAGTGTTTCAGGAATGAGCTGAGCACGAAATCATCCGGGCACATCCAGGCATCCAGATTGATTGACGGCCGACCGGTCACCAGGCGGTGATATCCGGGATCGATGAAGTCCGGGCCGCACTTGAAGGGAGCCACCGCCAGCCCGCGCCGTCTGAGCGCCGCCATTATCGCCAGGCTGACCGTGGTCTTTCCGCTGCCGCTCTGTGGAGCCGCTATCAATAAACCATGTCCTCCCATGTCAGCGCAGTGCTCTCCGTGTCCCGCCATACTGGAAAAACGCAATCAGGTGAAACTCGTCCTTGTCGTACCCTTTGGGAAAACCGCCCACCGGACCGATGGCCCGCAGCGTCCGCAGCACCTCTTCATCCAGTATACGGGCTCCGGAGCTTTCAAGCTGCTGGATATTGGTGATCTCGCCGCGCCGGTTAAAGGTGATCCTGACCGGCGTGATGCCTTCAATCCCCTTCATGGCGGCTTCCTGCGGATAGCGCCAGACACCGTAGACAGCCCCCTCGAAGCGGCGCAGGAAAGAGCCGAACTGGATATCGTCACTGTTCAGAAAGCGGGTGTCGCCTTCGGCCAGGTCATTTTCGAACTTGCGGCGGTAGCTCTCCTCCAGCTTTGCCAACCGGCTGGCCCCCGGAAAAAGCTGCGGCTGGGGCTGTGACTGCTCCGGGGACGTTCTGGATCTGGGCTTCAACAGACTGGCCGCTGAAGAACCGGGTGCCACCTGTGGTTGTGTCCTGTCTGCCGGCAGCGGCATGGCCGGCCTGGCGGCAGCGGCACGCTGCTCCCGCTGTGGCTTTTCCGGTAACCGGGGAAGGAGGCTGTCACGCGGGGCGTCTCCGCGCGGGGCCATCTCGCGTTCCACCCGTACCCGCTGCTCGGACTGTCGCCTGGTTTCCTGCTGGCGCGGCAATGGCGGCTGTTTAATTTCCTGCATCTGCTGGAGGTCGATAAACACCGGCTCCTTGGGTGTCTCGGGTGTACTTTGGGGCCAGTTGTACAACGCCACAAAAAAACCGATATGCAGCAGCAGCGATGCGACAATCAGATACAGAAAAGATTTTTCGATGTAGCTGTCAGACATTGAATATGGTCATTTCATGATAAGGATTTGTAGCCGGCGACATCTCGATCGCGCCTCAGACTGTCGAAACTGCCTGGACGACTCCCTGGGTATGCGTTTGCTGATGAGCTGTATGAGACCTGGTCTCGGTCCGGAGAAAAGCAAGTATCTCCTTCAGGCTCTCCAGGATGATATGCTCTCCTTTTGGAAATTCCGACGGGTCAAGTTCGAGTGTCACCGTACTCTGATAGTCCGTGTTTCGCAGATGGTTCAAGAAACGGGTCAGAGGCAGGATGCCGTGCCCCGGCAACAGATGCTCGCGACCATGGCCATAGTCGGAGAAATGGATGTTGCGGATTCTCCCGGACTCGTAAAACAGGAAAAAGTCGTTGATGAAATTGGCCTTGCCCGATCCCATGTGGGTACAGTCAAAAGTCATGAAAAGGTTGTGTTCGCGAACGAAATCTATCATCTGCGTTGTATTAGAGAGGATATGGGGGTTGATCTTCATCTTCCCGACCCATGGCATGTTCTCTATGGTTATGAGTACCTTGCCGTCCATCCCCAGCTCTTTCTGGAAGTCGCGGATGCTGTACAGCCAGCGCAGGAATCCGATTTCAAGCCCCATCCACGAGGGGGGGTGAAAGTTCACCAGCGGTATATCGCAAGCTGCCGCAAGCTCTATGCTGAGTTTCAGGGACTCCATCGGCCCGCCCCAGCCGTCCAGCGGCATGAAAGGGGAATGAATGGAATGGATGGTCGTAATTTCCTGCAGCGACTTGACCAGCTTGACCGCGTTCACACGCTGAAAGTCCTGGTTTATGATCAGTTCGACACCGTCGAAACCCGCATCCGCTGACAGCTCGAAGACTCTCCTGAGCGGCAGGGTAAACAGACTCCCGGTGGAAAGGGAAAGAATCACAACCCTATTCCCCCATCCAGGTAAAGATGCTGCCAACATGCCTCTGAATGAAAGCGACCGATTCCAGCGCCCCTTTCAAAGCATTGAGTTGGGCCTCGTCAAGAGCTTCCGGATCAAGGTATGTGGAGCGGGTGTTGAACGAACCGACACTGAAGGATCTTTCACGGAGCAGCAGAAATTCGTGCAGAGTATGCCACGTCGCCAGTATTCTCTCGGTCAGGTCCACATCGAGCTGGCTGTTGATCAGCAGTTCGCGAACCCTGTTGATCGAACCGCAGGAAGTGGCCTTTTTTATCAGCGTCAAGACGGTGACTGCCGAAGACAACGGCAAGAGCCCATGATCCAGCAGGCCGAAAAGACCTGCATCCGGTTGCCTCCGCTCCAGTTTCAGCCCCCCCATCAGGCTGAGACCGTTTGAAAGCGCAATCATCCTGGAAACCAGATTGCTCAGTGCGGGACGGCTTGCCTGCAGGAGCGGAACGGCAATTTTCCTGAGCTGTTTACCCAGCTCTTCATTGGGCGACAGCGCATGCATATCCGCAAGCCGCAACAGGTTGATCACTTCGGTGTCATCAAGCTTCTGCAGTCCGTCCAGACAGCGCTGTTTCCACTGGGCCAGGCTTCCCCGCCAGGCCGGGTTGCGCGGTGTTACTACCGGATCGATACGCAGCCCGATCTCCTCGAATCCGGAATGCAGAATATGGCTGAAGAGATTGAGTGCCTCGCCCCCTGACGCATCCGTATCACCATGGACCAGCATCAATTGCAGCGGGCAGAAGGGTGTGAATTCGCACCGCCCGGCCGGTCCAAGCGCCACTATCGCAATTTCCGGAATACGCTGTGCAAACACCCCCAACTGTTCCAGGGCATACCTGATCAGCGTACAATTGACCCTCTCAAGACAGGCCATGCTCATCTGGTAAAAGGCGGGAGCGGCCCGGAACAGTTCCATGTGATGATACAGTTCCGTGTAAAAGAGGTTCATCAGCTCCTTGAGGCGGCTCGGCTGAGTTGCCGCAGAGATTTCATCCAGCAATCCGTCCAAGCGGCTTGTCAGCGTTTCATGCTCTTCGGTCAGCTTTTCCAGAGCACTGGAGGCCTTGAAGAACAGCTCTTCCGCCGTGCCGAAATTGCCTGAAGACGCCTGTTCCAAAAGTATCTGCCGGTAAGTAGTCGCAAAATCCCTTGCCGCTCGCCATGCGGTTATGTCATTCCCTTTTGCTGAAACAAGAAAGGTCATTATTCCTCCGGGCAATCATGGACATTGATGCGTAAAAATCTACGGATACTGTCGGACGGAGGGGCTGTCAGAAGCGAAACCAGGATCATCATGAGCAAAACCAGCGGAGCGCCGATAAAAGCCGACGATGTCATCGGAAAGAGAGCGGCTATCAGCGGGAACGCATCACCGGCAATCAGCGGCGCAAATGTAATCACCACCCCCAGCAGCATTCCGCTGATGACTCCGGCTGAATTTGCACGGCACCACCAGATACCGAGCAGGAAAGCGGGGAAGATCGTATTGCCGGCCAAAGCGAAGGCAAAGGCCGCGATTTCGACGATCATGCCCCACGGTTTCAGGGTCAGCACCATCACTATCACCGCCAGGATCAGGAAAAACCCCTTGGCGGCAAAGACCTTGTCCGCTTCGGAGGCATCGGGACGGATCAGGCGGGGATAGATGTCGTAGGAAAATGAAGCAGACCCGGTTATCAGAAGACCGGCGGTGGTGGAGAAAGCGGCGCTGATCCCACCGGCCGCCAACAGCCCTATTACCCACAACGGAAGTCCTCCCAGACTGGCTGCGGCCAGCAGCACCATATCGGCAGCATTGGCATCATCAGCATTAAAAGGCAGGCCTGCCCGGGCCTCAAAGAGCCGGGCAAGCACGCCGTAAACCGGTGCGGACCAGTAGATCAGAGCGATAAAAGCCAGGCCCCATACAACGCCCCAGCGGGCATCGCGGATGCCGGGCACCATGTAGAAACGGGACAGCACGTGCGGCAGTCCAGCCGTACCGAACATCAGGGTAAAACAGAGCGCCAGCCACTGGAACGGGGAATTTCCGGAGAACGGATCCGACCAGCAGAAACCGAACTGCTGCTGCAGATCGATGATGGCGGCACCGTAGCCGAACTGGGGCAGGACCCAGAAGTAGCCCAGCTTTCTGGTCAGCAGCATCAGGGGCAGAATGAAGGTAGTGATCAGCACGAAGTACTGCAGCTTCTGATTGCGGGCGACCCCCAGAGTGCCTGATATCACCACAAAAGACACCACCATCGAGGCCCCCACCAGCACTGCCGGAGTGTAGCCGATGCCGAACAGCCAGGAGACCAGCAGCGCAATACCGCGGAACTGGGCCACGCTGTAGATGATCGTGATGGCGATAGAGATCAGTGCCGCCAGGGTGCGCGCCGCATCCGATTCATAACGGAATCCGACGAAGTCCGGTGTGGTGTATTTGCCGAAACGCCTGATCTGGGTGGCCATCAACACCAGCAGCAGTACATACCCCCCGGTCCACCCCACGACGAAGGCCATTGCGTAATAGCCCTTGAGATAGAACATGCCGGCCAGACCCATGAAACTGGCCGCGCTCATCCAGTTGCTGGCTATCGAGGCTCCGATGCCGACCCTTCCGGTATACCCCCCGCTGAAACCGTATTCCGTGGTCTGGTTCTTCCGGGTGCGCAATCCGGAAACGAGAAAAAGGATGAACATTCCGGCAACAATGGCAAGCGGCAAGAGTTGTGCGGTATTGGTCGCCATCTATTGTTTCTCCCCATTGCGTGCGCCTACCCGGAACCGCAGGGTGCCCTCCAGACTGCTTGTGGTATGGCGGTCCATCCAGAGGTTGAACAGCACGCACAAGATGATGAACCAGAGCGGAAGAAACTGTCCGGTAAGCCAGAAATGCACCGGCAGGTTGAAAATTGTAAGTTCATTCAGCAACAATTCGGAATAGTTGCGTTCCAGGAAGTAGACATAGACCTGCAGTCCGACGATTGCAGTCAGCCAGCTGATCAGGATCAACTTGATAACGCGGGTTTCAGACTTCATCGTAGCTCCGCACGGCCTGAAAAAACTGAGGCCTTTCCCCGTTGGTGTATCACCCATGACTTCCCCCCTGGCGGTTGCCCGCTGCTTCGACCTGCAGTCTGCTAATTGGCGGCCGCGGCCCGCTTCCTGTAATGCACGTAGTAGATCTGTTTGCCCTCATCCAAAAAGCGCCGCATATATTTGGAGACCGGATATCCTTCCAGCGTGTGACGGTAACTGTCTGGCGCCAGCACATTGTCGAAACCGTCCTGACCGACCATGAATCCGGCCACATCCAGGCCATAATCGTCAAAATCGGTCGCAAAATAGAAATCTGCGCCTGGCTTTAAAAAGCCTGACAGATAAGCTACAAAACCGGTGTTGACCAGGCGGCGTTTTCTGTGGCGCAACTTGGGCCAGGGGTCAGGGCAGTTGATGATCACTGTCTGCAGCGATCCTGGAAGAATGCAGGCTTCCAGGAAGCTCCTGGCTTCGGCCCGCAGTACACGGACGTTGGACAGACCCGACTTGTCGATTCGCTTGCAGGTCTTGATACAGCCCTTGTTATAGAAATCCAGAGCGATAAAATTCAGCTCCGGGTGCAGCACGGCCATCTGGACCACAAAATCGCCGACCCCGCAGCCGATTTCCAGCGCCAGCGGCTTGTCGTTTCCGAAAATTACGCTCCAGTCCGGTGGAGGATCATTGTCCTGCCAGTTAAGAAAGGAAGGTGATGTGTTAGGAATCAGCATGAATCCGTCCTTGGGTTTAAATCGGGAAAGTATAACATAGGTTGAGTGTCGGGGGGAGTGATTTTTAGCGACAGGGATGGGATGGAATCAGCTGAAAAAAAAAACAGTTGACAGACCGGTTATTAATCTATAGAAATAGTAGACATGATCTCGAAGAAAACGAAATACGCGCTAAAAGCACTGATGTACCTGGCAGGGCAATCGCCGGACGAACCGGTTCTGATTTCGGAACTGGCACGGGAAGAGAGAATCCCGAGGAAATTCCTGGAAGCCATTCTGCTGACTCTCAAGAATTCCGGAATTCTTCACAGCAAGGTGGGCAAAGGCGGGGGGTACTCCCTCGCACGGGAACCGCGCAATATTACTATTGGCAGCATTGTCAAGGTGCTGGAGGGCGGATACGCACCGGTTCAATGCCTTAACGAGTCTGCAGCGGCGGGCTGTGAAGAGTGCGGTGACCCGACCAGCTGCGGTGTCCGACTGGTGATGTCCGACGTGATGCAGGCACTCACCACCGTTCTTGAAACATCAACACTGGCCGACATGATAGAGCGTTCCGCAAATGCCGAAAGGGCCAGGGCCAGGATAGTTGATTTCAGCATCTGAAGTATTTTGTCGACCAATATATCTACCAAGTCTATGGATTTTAACAGAGAGAGGAGACCGCCAATGAGCAAGATTTATCTGGACAATTCCCAATCAATCGGCAACACACCGCTGGTCAGGCTCAACAGGGTAACGGACGGCGCCGGAGCAACCGTGCTTGCCAAAATCGAGGGGCGCAACCCGGCCTATTCGGTCAAGTGCCGCATCGGTGCCAACATGATCTGGGATGCCGAGAAGCGCGGCGTTCTCAAGCCGGGAGTGGAGATCATCGAGCCTACCAGCGGCAACACCGGCATCGCTCTCGCCTATGTCGCAGCGGCCCGCGGTTACTCACTGACCCTGACCATGCCTGAGACCATGAGCATCGAACGACGCCGCGTATTGGCCGCGCTGGGCGCCAACCTGATCCTTACTCCGGGCTCCGAGGGGATGAAGGGCGCCATAAACAGGGCCGAGGAAATGGCTGCGGCCGAACCGCAGAAGTACTTCCTGCCGCAACAGTTCAAGAATCCGGCCAACCCCGAGATCCACGAGAAGACCACCGGCCCGGAAATCTGGAACGACACCGATGGCGGAGTGGATGTGGTTGTGGCTGGCGTAGGCACCGGCGGCACCATAACCGGTATCTCGCGCTATATCAAAAACATCAAAGGCAAACAGATCCTCTCGGTAGCGGTCGAACCCAAGGAGAGCCCGGTCATAAGCCAGCACATGGCCGGCCAGCCGCTTCAGCCCGCTCCTCACAAGATCCAGGGCATCGGAGCCGGATTCATCCCAGACACCCTGGATCTGACCATTATTGACCGGGTCGAACAGGTTGAGAGCAATGAAGCCATCGAATTCGCCAAACGACTGGCAAAGGAAGAGGGACTGCTGGTCGGCATCTCCTGCGGCGCCGCGGCTGCAGCGGCGGTGCGTTTGGCCAAGCTGGATGAATTCGCCGGCAAGACGATCGTGGTAATTCTTCCTGACGGCGCCGAAAGGTATCTTTCAACAGCGCTCTTCGAGGGAATCTAATGACTGCCCAGATATCCGAATACCGACTGGACGGCATTTATCGCCAACGCCAGGATGATTTCTTCATGCAGCGGGTCAAACTGGCGGCCGGAGTCATCTCGGCCGGCCAGGCCCGTACTGTTGCCACCGCTGCGACCCGCTTCGGCCGGGGGACGATTCATCTGACCAGCCGCGGCAGCATGGAGATTCACTGGCTGAAAGAGGGCGACCTGCCCGAACTCAAAAAATTTCTGGCCTCGGCCGGGCTGACTTCCCGGGGAGCCTGCGGCGGCGCGGTTCGCGGCGTGACCTGCTCCAGCCAGGGAGCGTCCGGCTTTCCGGAGCTGGAGACCATGGCGCGCCGCCTCCACCGGCATTTCACCGCCAACCCGCGCTTCGAACGACTTCCGAAGAAATTCAAGATCGGAATCGAGGCCGACACCGACAGTCGACGGCATCTGATCCAGGATGCCGGACTGGTGCTGGCCGACAGCAAACAATCCAGCCCATGCTACGACCTCTATCTGGCCGGAGGCCTGGGACGCGAGCCGCAGGCGGGCTTCCTGTTTGATGCCGGTGTCAGTGAAAACCGCATCATCCCGATGATCGAAGCTGTTGCGCGGGTCTACGCGGCAAATGCACCGGCCGGCAAACGCCTCAAGCATCTGATCCGTGAAATAGGTGAGGAGGAATTCCGCCGCCTGGTGGCCCAGGAACCTTCCGCCATGGAAGAGCTGCCTGCAGTAACCGGACTGCCAGAGAATCTTGTACACTGCTCAGGGACAAGACGCATCGTTGCCCGGGTACCGGCCGGAGAACTTACCAGCAACCAACTGGCCGCACTGGCCGGCTTCGCCGACAGCTTCTGCGACGGGGTCTTGATGGTGACCGCAGACCAGGACATTGCCTTCCATGTTTCAACAACTATCGATTCGGCCAAAACGATAGCAGCGCTGGAACTGGCAGGCTTCGGCGAATCTCTGGTCTCATTCCGGGTCTGCCCCGGCAGCCACCAGTGCCGGGTCGGCCTGGCTCCGACCAGGGACGTGGCCGCAACAGTGATCGACGCGATGGGGCCACTGGCGCGCAGCCTGCGCTGGGCGATTTCAGGCTGTCCCAACTCCTGCACCCAGCCGCAGCTGGCCGATTACGGCATAGTCAGCTCCAGCCTGATGAAGGACGACCAGGGGCAACGCACCCCGCGCTTCGACCTGTACCGCCTGGGCAACGAGGGACTGGGGAGTATCGTGGAATCATCTCTGACGCTGGACGGATTGTGCAACAGGGTGCGGGAGATCGGCTGATCTCCCGGCATCATTTTTTGAGGTTTTTGTCTATAAAGTTTATAGAATTTATATTGTTATAATCACAAGCATTACAATTCGAAACGGACACCGCCATGATCTATCAGATTGATTTGGACAAACTGAACTCTATGCGTGAAGCGCCCTGTGATTTCACCAACCCTTTCGATCTGCGGCGGGAGGGAAAGGTTTTTCTGATCGGCGGCAACCTGCCTGTCTTCAGCACGCTGGAAACAATGTATGAGAGCTATTGCCAGGAGTCCAGCGACCTGTTCCATATCACCTTTGGTGACGTTGCCCAGTTCGAGCGGAACATCGAACTGGTCCGCCAGATCAAGCGCAATTTTTCAATCAGGTTGATGGGTCGCATCACTTATCCGTTGTCGCGGGCACAGATCGAACGGGTCTATCTGGCAGGCCTGGATATTCTGGAAATACATGACAACCCAGGCAGCCATGACGATAGCGGCAACTGGAACCGAACATTTGAACCGGCACCGGCAACCGGCGTCTTCCCGCGCTGGTCGGTGGTAAATTCACTGACCATGGCACATACATCCAGGCATGAAGTGCATGACAGAATAAATCTCTCGCTGGCCAATGGAGTAATACCGATTCTGAGAACGGACGATCGCGACGGCATGTGGAATATTGAGGATACAAAAGATGCCTTTGCCTTCCTGGCCGCCGGATGGCACCGGCATCGGGTGCCGCTGAAACCGGTTGTGCCGTTGTTGCGGCTGGTGACACCGTTCGTATTTGCCGAAGCGGACGGTTTTTTGCGAAACGTAATCGACAAACTGAAGGACCGGCGAATCCTGGCCGCCTCCGATCTGCGCCGCCACCTTCGAACCGCCGGCGCCGAAGCATCATTCGAGTCAGCGGGGTTGTAAATGGAACATCTGTCTATCGACAAGCCGCTCAAGATTGACACGCGACCGCTCTGGCAGATCGTAGCGGACCGTACCGTGCGTTACCAGCTGCTGGCCGCCCTGCTGCTGCTGGCGGTGGTGGCCTTCAACCTGACGCCGCCGGAGGGGCTCACCGCGGCCGGCTACCATTCACTGGTACTGTTTGCGGTCACGATCATACTGTGGGTGTCGGGCCTGCTGCCGATCGCGGTCACCGCGCTGCTGGCGATGGTGATGCTGCCGCTGGCCGGTATCCTGCCGGCCAAACAGACCTATGCGCTCTTTGGCAACGAAGCGGTGTTCTTCATCCTGGGCGCATTCATCCTGGCGGCCGCCATGACCGGCACCGGACTGTCGGCGCGCCTGGCGCGCGCCATGCTGGCGCGCTTCGGCAGAACTCCACGCAGGCTGGCGCTTACGGTCTACCTGCTGGCGGCCGGCCTATCCTTCTGCATGAGCGAACATGCTGTGGCGGCCATGCTCTTTCCGGTGGTAATCGAGATCAGCGAAAGCCTGGGGCTTAAAGCCGGCAAAAGCACATATTCACGACTGCTGTTCATGTCGATCGCCTGGGGCTGCATCATCGGCGGCATCGCCACCTTCCTGGGCGGAGCCAGGGCACCGCTGGCGGTGCAGCTGCTGCAGGAGAACAGCGGAGTGGGGTTCTCTTTTGCAGAATGGACCCTGGCCGCCTCGACAATTGTCGCGCCGCTGCTGCTGGCCGGATACCTGCTGCTGGAACGTTTCTTCCCGATCGACATAGCCGATGTGGACAAGGGGCTGCGGCAACTCAACCGGAAACGGCTGGAAATCGGCAAACCAGGGGCTAACGAGATCATAACCGCTATCGTGATGGTCCTTACCATCGCAGCCTGGATGTTTTTGGGCAGACAGTTGGGACTGGCGAGCATCGCGCTGCTGGCCACGGCGGTCCTGTTCGCCTTCAGGGTCGTCTCCTGGGAAAGAATAGAGGAATACGTCAACTGGGGAATCATCCTGATGTACGGCGGTTCGATCGCCCTTGCAAGCGCACTGGAGAAGAGCGGCGCAGCGCTCTGGATCGTCAACAGGGGCCTGGGTGTGGTTTCCCCGGAACCTTTCGTGGTGATTGCGGTGATTTCACTGGTTGCGATCATACTGACCGAGTGCATCAGCCATGCTGCGGTGGTCGCTATCCTGATGCCGATCGGGCTCGGGCTGGCACAGGGGCTTGGCATCGACCCGAAGATCATGACCCTGGCCATCGCCCTGCCGGCCGGACTGGCCTACTGCCTGCCGATGGGAACCCCGGCCACGGCGATCGTCTACGGCTCGGGGCACCTGAGCAGCCGCGAAATAATAATTCCGGGAGCGCTGATCATGCTGTTCTCGTGGCTGCTGTTCCTGGGATCGGTCCGCTTTGTCTGGCCGTTGATCGGTCTTAGCCTGTAAAGAGTTTTCAACCAAGGAGAAAACAGATGTCAACAAAACTTGCGGACATACCTGAAAACACCAACCCCGCCGAGATCCTGCGCATCGGCATCGCTGCCGCCAACGGCCCGGTCTCCCTGGCCTGCTCCTTCTCGGTCGAGGACGTGGCCATCATCGACATCGCCAAGCAAGCCGGACTTGAAATCGGCATCTTTGCGATCGACACCGGCCGGCTCAACGAGGAAACCTACGAGGTGGCTGACACCCTGGTTGAGCGCTACCGTTTGAACATCGACTGGTACTTTCCCCGGCATGAGGATGTGGAGCAGCTGGAGCGGACCGAGGGACTGTTCTCCTTCCGCGAGTCCCTGGACAAGCGCCACCAATGCTGCGGCATCCGCAAAGTAGAACCGTTGTCACGGGCACTGAAAAAGCTCAATGGCTGGGTAACAGGCTTGCGCAGGGACCAGAGCGTTACCAGGGGTGATCTGAAAGCTGTCGAACGGGACGAACTGAACAACGGTATCATCAAGATCAACCCGCTGATCGACTGGAGCGAACGCCAGGTGATGGATTACGCCAGGGAAAACAACATTCCGACCAACCGCCTTTACAAGCAGGGATACCGTTCCATCGGCTGCGCCCCCTGTACCCGCTCCATCGGCCCCTGGGACCATGTCCGGGACGGGAGATGGTGGTGGGAAAACGCGGAGAACAAGGAGTGCGGCCTGCACCGGAGGTAATCAACTTTGAAAGGCATTACTCACGCGACGACGCAACGTAAACCGAAACAAAATCTTTGATTAAAGCCTTTCGTTGCGTCGTAGCGGCGTTGCGTGAAACAAAGGTTTGGAGTTCCGACTGCTACATCCGCAATCCAATGCAGTTACAAATCGCACCATACCATGAGGTAACCATATGAGTTTAAATCTGACACACTTACAGCAGCTGGAAGCCGAAAGCATCCATATCATCCGCGAAGTGGCGGCAGAATTCGACAACCCGGTGATGCTCTATTCCATCGGCAAGGATTCGGCGGTGATGCTGCACCTGGCCCGCAAAGCCTTTTACCCGGCGCCGCCCCCCTTCCCGCTCCTGCATGTGGACACCACCTGGAAATTCCGTGAGATGATCCAGTTCCGGGACCGGATGGCCGCCGAATGCGGCCTTGACCTGATCGTGCACGTAAACGAGGAAGGGGTGCGCCAGGGGATTTCCCCTTTCAGTCATGGATCATCGCTCTATACCGACATCATGAAGACCGAAGGACTGAAGCAGGCATTAAGCCGCTACAAGTTCGACGCCGCCTTCGGCGGCGCCCGGCGGGACGAGGAAAAATCACGGGCCAAGGAGCGGATCTTCTCCTTCCGCAGCGCCAACCACCGCTGGGACCCTAAGATGCAGCGCCCGGAGCTGTGGAACCTGTACAACACCCGCATCAAGCCGGGGGAGAGCATCCGTGTTTTTCCTATCTCCAACTGGACCGAACTGGACGTCTGGCAGTACATCCACCTGGAGAACATTCCGATCGTCCCGCTCTACTATGCCGCCGTCCGGCCGGTGGTGGAACGGGACGGCATGCTGATCATGGTTGATGACGACCGCCTGGAGCTCAAACCGGGAGAAGAGGTGCAGCACAAGTCGGTCCGCTTCCGCACCCTGGGGTGCTACCCCCTGACCGCCGCTGTCGAATCGGAGGCCACCACGCTGCCGGAGATCATCCAGGAGATGCTGCTGACCAGAACGTCCGAGCGCCAGGGACGCCTGATCGACCATGATTCGGCGGGGTCGATGGAGAAGAAGAAACAGGAAGGCTATTTCTAATGGAACACCACTTTTCCGCTCTGGCTGCGTAAGTCTTCGGCTTCAGTTGTGCGACGTAGCGCTGCTACGTCTCCGCCCTCCGCCTTGACAGCCTTGCCAGAACGAAAAATCGGCGTTCCAGAAAAGAGAAACTATATGGCACACCAATCGGATCTGATAGAAAAAGACATCCTGGCCTATCTCAAGAGCCATGAGGAGAAATCGCTGCTGCGCTTCATCACCTGTGGCAGCGTCGATGACGGCAAGAGCACGCTGATCGGACGGCTCCTGTGGGACTCGAAGATGGTCTTCGAGGACCAGCTGGCGTCGCTGGAGGCGGACAGCAGGAAGGTCGGCACCCAGGGGGGGGCCATCGACTATGCCCTGCTGCTGGACGGGCTGCAGGCGGAACGTGAGCAGGGCATCACCATCGACGTGGCCTACCGCTACTTCTCCACCGACAAGCGCAAGTTCATTGTCGCGGACACACCAGGCCATGAGCAGTATACCCGCAACATGGTCACCGGCGCCTCCACCGCCCAGGTGGCGGTGATCCTGGTGGACGCCCGCAAAGGGCTCCTGACCCAGACCAGGCGACACAGTTTCCTGGTCTCGCTGGTAGGCATCCGCCACATCGTGCTGGCGGTTAACAAGATGGACCTGATCGGGTTCGAACAGCAGAAGTTCGAGGCGATCCGTCAGGAGTACGAACAGTTCGCAGCCACGCTCGGCTTCGGCGACATCACCGCCATACCGCTCTCGGCCCTGGGCGGCGACAACATGATCGAAGCCAGCGCCAACACCCCCTGGTATCAGGGTCCCACCCTGATGAACTACCTGGAGAGCGTGCAGATCGAGGGAGAGGATCGTGAAAAGCCATTCCGGATGCCGGTACAGTGGGTCAACCGTCCTCACCTGGACTTCCGCGGTTTCTGCGGCACGATTGCTTCGGGCGTGATCCGTCCCGGTGACGAGCTGCTGGTGGCGTCTTCCGGGCGCACCAGCCGGGTAACGAGGATCGTCACGATGAACGGAGACCTGCCCGAAGCGGTTGCCGGCCAATCGGTGACCCTGACCCTGGCGGACGAAGTGGATATCAGCCGGGGTGAGATGCTCTCGGCAGTCGACGCTCCCCCGATCCATGCGCGGCATCCCGATGCGCACCTGGTCTGGCTGCAGGAGGAACCGCTGCAACCGGGCCAGATCTACCTGATTAAAACCGCGGCATCAGTGACGCCGGGACGGGTCACGGCGCTGCAGTACGCGGTGGACGTCAACACCCTGGAGCAGAAGCAGGCGCCGACACTGGGGTTGAATGAAATCGGCGTTGCCCGCCTGGAACTGGACCGGCCGATCTCCTTCGACAGCTACCGCCAGAACCGCCATACCGGCAGCTTTATCCTTATCGACCGTTTCACCAATGCCACCGTGGCTGCGGGAATGGTGCTCGCGGCAGCGCCGCTTGAAGCGGACGCAGGGCAGATGACGGCTCTGACCGGAGCAAGTGACGGATCCAGACTGCGTATCAGCCTGAGCGAAGCCGCCATCAGCGGCAGCGGAGTGGGCGCGGTTGATCTTCGTGCAGAATATGCAACGATTGAATTCGAGGTGGAAAACAGCTTCCTCGACTACCTCGGCAAGGGCAACCGGATTCTCATCCGGTTGCGGGATCCGGGACAACTGCCGGCCGTCGCTTTCATGGCTTATGAACACAGGTTGTCGTTCGAGTTCGACCGGACAGCGGACGGGGCGAGTGTATTGCTCTTCAAGCGCGGCACACAGGCCGGCAACAGGGTGTCTGACGACGGCGGGATCGGGATATGATGTAAAGCAACCACATCTTCAGCGAAATAACAGAGGCCGGTTGAGACAGCGCAGGATTGGACTCTTCCGGCCTCTAGCTCTCAAACAGTTTTTCTGGGATGCCGGCACATCTCCTGCCAGCCTGCCTGCTATTGTTTCCTGTAAACCATCTCCCTGAGGACGGCCGGGTTTTCAGAATACTTGAGACCTTCCTCGATATCGATCTCACCTTTTCGCACCAGGTTCTTCAGTGAAATATCGATCGGGTGGTATTCCTCAGCCGAATATTGGAAAATGGACCTGATCTGGTGTGTTTTTGAATCCCGGATCAGGTTTCTGACCCTGTTGGAATTGGCCAGCTTTTCGTATGCCAGGGACCTGCCCTCGCCGTTCTTCCTCGGGATCAGCCTCTGATTTATGATCACCAGCAACACCTCCGCCAACTGCATCCTGATCTGCTGCTGCTTTTCTGGTGGAAAGATCTCGATGATCCGCTCTATTGCCGACGTGCTCGAATTGGCGTGCATGGTGCTGATAACCAGGTGCCCGGTACCGGCAGCCTGCACAGCGATCGCAAAGCTTTCCGGATCGCGCATTTCACCGATCACGATAACATCCGGGGCCTGGCGGAATATATGGCTCAGTCCCTCCCGAAACGAGGGGGTATCCTTGCCGACCTCACGCTGGTTTATGTTGCTCATCTTGTGCTTGTGCAGGAACTCGATCGGATCCTCGATCGTGATGATGTTGCACTTCCTCTTCGAATTTATCAGGTTAACCAGCGCCGCCAGCGTCGTACTCTTGCCGTGGCCGGTGGGGCCGGTGACCAGTACCAGGCCCTGGGTCGGCATGATGAAATCCTCCAGCCACTCGGGGAGCCCGCAGGATGCCAGCGTCGGTATGTCCTCGACGATGTTGCGGATCGCCAGCGACACCGAACCGCGCTGCCGGTAGGCGTTGATCCGGAAACGCCCCGAGTTCGGGCTGGAGAGGCTGAAATCCAGTTCCCCCTTCTCCAGGAACTCCTGCCACTGCTGTTCCGTCATCAGTTCCCTTGCGCACAGCTCCACCTCTGCGGGAGTGAGGTCGTCCCCCTGCAGACGTACAATCTCGTTGTTCAGTTTCAGACAGGGGGGAATCCCGGCCGAGATAAGAAGATCCGAGGCATTCCTCTCAATCAGGATCGAGATAAGGGTCTGCAATTCCAGTGTATCCTCGCACTTACCTTCCTGCTGTTCCTTTTCCGCCTCTTCTCCGGAAAAGGTTTCACTCAGCTGTCCGCCCTTCCTCTTGATGTAACGCAAAGCGGCATCCATCTGCGCATGCGGCACTGCAACCGGTTCAATTTTTTTGCCGATGATGAATTCCAGCTCGTTGATCGCCTTGATATTGTTCGGGTCCGCCATTGCGACGAAAAGCCCCTTGGTTGACGGAATGATCGGCAGGGCCTGGAATCGCTGCATCTGTTCGAATGTCAGCTTGTTTATTATTGAAGGGCTGATATGAATCCGGAAGAGATCGATCGATGGGGTCTCAAAGTGTCTGCGCAAAAACTCCAGCAGGGTTTCGGTGTTCAGGTAACCGAGCCGCAAAAGCACGGAACCGATCCTCTCGTCGCACTGGCTCTGTCGCTTCAGCGCGATGTTGAGCTGTTCCGGGCTGATGACGCCGGATTCAAGCAGTAGTTGCCCGATCCGCTGCTCCGGGTTATGAACGGTTTTAGACTTCATGAATGCGCTCCTTGAAATTCCATGCCGATTAAAATAGAAAAAGCAGTTAACCGCCGATGAACGCCGATTCACACCGAAAATCAAAAACCTGAACAAAATACCGGTTAACCCATAAGGTGATTAACTGTTTTGATGTAAGTCCAGGTTTTCTCGGCGTGCATCCGTTTTTCTCGGCGGTTAACTGCCGTTTACAGGTTAATTCGTCAATTGTCAATTATTAACAACACCTCACTCGAAAAACACAGGCCGGCTAAAACGCCATCATCCCGACGACTTTTTTTCCAGCGCTTTTTCAATTCGCTCACAGAGCGTTTTCAAGACCTTGATGCGGGCATAGTACTTATCGTTGGCCTCCACCAGCGTCCAGGGTGCGATGTCGGTGCTGGTACGGTCGATCATGTCACAGACCGCGACTTCGTATTCATTCCACTTGTCACGGTTGCGCCAGTCCTCGTCGGTGATCTTGAAGCGCTTGAAGCCGATCTTTTCCCGCTCCTTGAAACGCCGCAGCTGTTCATCCTGGCTGATTGAAAGCCAGAACTTCACCACAACGGTACGGTTGCGCACCATCTGCTCCTCGAAATCGTTGATTTCGCCGTAGGCACGCATCCAGTCACCCCGATCGCAATACCCCTCGACCCGTTCCACCAGCACCCGTCCGTACCAAGAGCGGTCGAAGATCGCAAAGCGGCTCTTGCGGGGGATATTGCGCCAGAAGCGCCACATGTAGGGCTGCGCCCGTTCTTCCTCGGTCGGGGCCGCCACCGGGATGACCCGGTACTGCCGCGCATCCAGAGCCTGGATGATGCGGCGGATGCTACCCCCCTTGCCGGCGGCATCGTTGCCCTCGAATGCCACCACCACCGACAGCTTCTTGAAATCCGGGTGGCGGGTCAGCAGGTTGAGCTTGCCCTGGTATTTTTCCAGTTCACTTTCGAATTCTGATTTTTTGAGGCTTTTGGTCAGGTCCAGGGTTTGCAGGATCAGGAGGTTGTCGATGGTGGGCAGGATCGGCGGAATAGGTTCTTCGTGACGGGGAGGGTCGACGGCGTCAAGACGCTGGCGCATCGCGTTGAGGATGGCCTTGCCGATGGTCAGGTAGCGGTAACGCGGATCCGTACCCTCGACGATGGTCCAGGGGGATTCGGCGGTGCTGGTGGTGCGCAGCATCCGCTCGGAGACCTGGCGGAACTTATCGTACAGCTTATAGTGATCCCAATCGGTATCGGTGACCCTCCAGCGGGTCTTGGGATCTTTTTCCAGCAGCTTGAGGCGTTTCTTCTGTTCATCTTTGGAAAGATGCAGCCAGAACTTGAGTACCAGCGCCCCTTCGTCACAGAGCATTTTTTCAAAGCGGGCGATCCGCTCCAGGCGCTGGTCCAGCTCGGCGTTCTTGATGGTGCCGTAGACATTCTCCACCAGCGGCCCGGAATACCAAGTGCCGATGAATACGCCGATCTTGCCCTTCGGAGGCAGCACCCGCCAGTAGCGCCACATCTGCGGCCGCTCCAGCTCCTCGTCGGTCAGATCGCGCAGCGCATGGGTTTCCACGTGTCGGGGGTCCATCCATTCGTTGAGCAGGTTGACAGTTTCACCCTTGCCGGCGCAATCGACCCCCGCCACCAGTATGATTACCGGGAACTTCCGGGACTGAAACAGGTCCAGCTGGGCATCCAGCAGCCCCTCACGCAGTTCGGGAATTTCCTTCTTCCAGACTTCCTTGCTGATCTTGTGGCCCAGTTCGGCGGATTCAAACATGATAAAGTCAACCTCCGTATGCGCATCTGATTGCTACGATCAAATACTGTAACAGAAAATGAACATTAATCTATCGCGCTTGGTATTGAATCTGATTTAAACGGCTGAGGTTAGAGGGCAGCAAGTGATATTTGGAAAACCTAGAAATCAGAAAACCCGATCGTTATCCCATCAACCTTCAGACTGCCTCCTTTGATGGTAAGCATGCCTCTCAAAATAGTCGACGGGCCGCTTCTGGTTTTGAAGTCCGCACTGAAACCACCCTTGAGAGTGATTTCCTTTCCGATCACGTCCAGATTTTCGGTCAGTTCAGTATCCAGCAGGTTAATAGTGGCACTTGCATCAGCGGAGTTATATGCAGCCAGATAGGCGGCATTGAGCGAGTCATATCCGCTTGTACCGATCATTGCCTTCGGCGCCAGTGAAAAGGTAGCGCTGACACTCTTGTTCCCGTCTATCAGTACTTCGCAGCTGGTTGATGTGCTGGCTGTGCAACCGTCCCATCCGACGAATTGCGAGATTGTGGATGGTGTGGCATGAAGGGTCACTGTTCCGGGAAAAAAGGGGAACGTACAGGTCCCGGAGGTACCCTCGGAACAGGTGATACCGGATGGGATGCTGTTGATGTCACCTTTTCCGTTGCCTCCCACGGAGACGGAAAGAGTCGGCTGGGCTATAACTGTGAAGTTCGCCCCGCTTCTGGGGATGGAAGACAGCGGAACACCATTGATATCAATACCGGTCGGGAGCGACACAGTAACGGTCCCGGAACCGGCGCCAACATTGTGGGAGTAGGTGTATTGGCTGTTGTCAACCTTGGTCATATCAGTTGCGGCCAGAGTGTTTGCCCCGCTCAGGGCGATCTGCGGCGCAGGTGCATTGGCAACCGGGTTATTGAAGGTGGCGGTGATGGCGATCAGATCTCCCGCCATGTAAGGCCCTGCCGGTGAATAGCTGATGGCGACGGATATGGCATCCGGTTTGAACACCTTGCGGATACGGTTGTTGAAGAAATCTGCAATATACAGATTGCCGATGCTATCAACTGACACGCCATGTGGGTTATTAAGGCTGCCTGAGGTGGCTACGCCGCCATCTCCGCCAAAGGAGCCACCAAGCAGGCCAATAGTACCATCACCGGCCACGGTGGCGATGATTCCGGTGTTAGCAGATACCTTTCGAATACGGTTGTCGACATCATCTGCAATATACAGGTTACCGAAGCTGTCTACGGTCACCCCGTTGGGAGAGGAAAGAGTGGCTGCGGTGGCCATCCCCCCATCTCCGGCAAAACCTCCAGTGCCGTTGCCGGCCACGGTGGTGATGATTCCGCTGTCAGCAGCAACTTTACGGATGCGGTGGTTGGATCGATCGGCTATATACAGGTTACCGACGTTGTCGAGGGCCACTCCTATGGGATATTTGAGGCTGGCTGCGGTGGCCGAACCGCCATCTCCGGCAAAGGCTGCAATTCCGTTGCCGGCCACGGTGGTGATGATGCCGCTGCCGACAGCCACTTTGCGGATACGGCTGTTGGAGGTGTCAGCAATATAAAGATTTCCTGAGTTGTCTACGGTCACCCCCCTTGGGGTATTGAGATTTGCTGCGGTGGCTGCGCCGCCGTCTCCGGTAAAGGCTGCACCAGCGTAACCAGCAACAGTGGTAATGATTCCGCTGCCGGTATCCACTTTGCGTATGCGATGGTTGGATTGATCGGCTATATACAGGTTCCCGGCGTTGTCAATAACCACTGCCTTGGGGAAATTGAGGCTAGCTTCGGTGGCCGCGCCGCCATCCCCGGCATATGCAGCTATTCCGTTGCCGGCCACGGTGGTGATGATGCCACTGTCGACAGCCACTTTGCGGATACGATGGTTAGAAGTATCTGCAATAAACAGATTTCCTGCGCTGTCTACAGTAACTGCATCAGGGTTATTGAGACTGGCAGAGGTGGCTGAGTTGTTATCTCCAACAGTAGGAGTGCCATTGCCGGCAACAGTAGTTATGATGCCGTTGTCGGCTGCAACCTTGCGGATGCGGTAGTTGCCTGCGTCTGCAATATACAAATTTCCGGCACTGTCTACGGTCACACCTCTGAGGTACGTGAGACTGGCTGATGTGGCTGCGCCGCCATCTCCGACAAAGGTTGCAATACCGTTGCCGGCCACGGTTGAGATTATCCCGCTCTCGGCTGCAACCTTGCGAAGGCGGAAGGATTGATCTGCAATATACAGGTTGCCGCCGCTGTCTATTGTCACTCCATAAGGATTATTGATGCTGGCAGAAGTGGCAACCCCGTTATCCCCGGAAAAGCCTGCAGTACCGTTGCCGGCCACGGTGGTGATGACGCCACTGACTGATGCAACCTTGCGGATACGGTTGTTGCTTCTATCGGCAATAAACAGGTTCCCAGCGCTGTCTACGGTCACTCCCATGGGGTCATAGAGACTGGCTGAGACAGCTGGACCGTTATCCCCGGAAAAGGCTGCAGTGCCGTTGCCGGCCACGGTGGTGATGATGCCGCTGTTGGCAGCAACCATACGGATGCGGTGGTTGGATTGATCAGCAATAAACAGGTTGCCTGCACTGTCTACGGTGACTCCCCTTGGGGAATAGAGGCTGGCTGAGGTTGCCACGCCGCCATCTCCGAAAAAATCGCCAATACCCGAGCTGCCGATACCAGTGCCGGCCACTGTAGAGATGATGCCACTGCCAGCAGCTACCATACGGATTCGATTGTTGGCATAATCAGCAATATACAGATTACCGGAGCTATCTACGGTCACCCCCCATGGGGAATAGAGACTGGCTGAAATCGCTGGACCATTGTCGCCAACCCCACCACCGGCCACGGTGACTATATCTCCCGGAGAAGCGGCGTGGGCGCTGATACTCATGCCCATGAGCATGAAGAAAGAAATGAACAGCATGCAGACTGCACGGCAAGTTACTCTCATTTCCCCAAATATAACTCTGCATCCCTTCATAATTCCTCCGCAGCATCAGTTTTGATGTATTAGAATATCCGCATACCTGCTTCGGGTACCGGCGGAGTACTGTCATTGCAGTCATATTGCACACTATTCAAGCTGCCGGTCCGGGCAGCAGCAAAGGCGGACCTCGCAAACGCCCCATATATCAAGACAAATATAAACAGACCGGGTAGGATGGTATTTGCCAATTGACTTGAATGAGCCACTCATACCTGGAACCTTATCTAAACGATATGTAAACAGACCAACGGGATTGAATAATGGAAATATCAGATTAGGTTACGTACTCCGGGTCACCGGAGATCACACCAAAAGGATCATTGGGGTGGGGAACGCTGGCTTAATGAAGCCAGGTGAGTAAAATCTATTTCTAGTGTTTGTGTCAAGCATTTAATTCATTAAAACTACCGGACGGAACACATCGAAATACAACAGAAGATGAATGAGATACCTTGTTTAAAAAGGATCGTAAATACGTACCACCTTCCGTTGAGGTTAACTGCTGTATTTTCCGCATTTCACATAAATAAGGGGCATGCCCGGTAAGGACTGCCCCTTGAATACCATCAATCAGATCAAGTCTATCAGAGATTTACTTCCCCGCCAGCTCCCTTGACCTGATACTGGCCGCCTCGACAGCGTTCATGACCACGCCGCGGAAGCCGCCGTTTTCCAGCGCATGCAGGCCGGCGATGGTGGTTCCGCCGGGCGAGGTCACCTTTTCCTTCAACAGGGTCGGATGTTCGCCGGTTTCCACCACCATCCGGGCAGCGCCCAGCACGGTCTGGGCCGCCAACTGGGCCGCCACGTCCCTGGTCAGGCCGTTTTTGACGCCGGCATCGGCCAGGGCCTCGATAAAGGTAAAAACATAGGCCGGGCCGCTGCCGGAAAGTCCGGTAACGGCGTCCATCTGTTTTTCGTCAACGCAGACGGCGCTGCCGGTCAGCGAAAATATCTGGCGGGCCAGGTCCAGGTCGCTGTCGGAGGATTTGCGTCCGCCGCAGACCGCGGTCGCACCGGCGCCGATCAATGCAGGCGTATTGGGCATCGAGCGAATCACCCGGCAGCCTGGCGCCAGGTTTTCCTCGATCTTGGCCGTCGTTATACCGGCCATGATAGATATCACCAGCTTCTGCGGGGTCACGGACTGTTCCAGGTGATCCAGCACGCTCGCGGCATGCTGCGGCTTGACCGCCAGCACGACCACCTCGCCCCACGCGGCTGCCTCGGCCGCGTCTTCGACAATGCGCACGTTCGGGAATCTGGCCGTCAGCTCGTCCCGGCGCTTCATGCTGATCTCCGCCACGCAGATGCCTACCCCCACATCCTCCCGCAACAGGCCGCGCATGATCGCTTCGGCCATGTTTCCGCCGCCGATAAAGGCAATTTTTCGTACAGTCAGCATATCGGTTTCTCCTAACTCTCCATTTGATAAAATACTCCTGAATACCTGATACCTCGGGCCGCCCACGAATAGCAGGTAAACAGGCAGAGAGTCAAGGTTTACCTGGAGTTACACGTAAAACGGGGCACCAGAAACTGGATACCCCGTGAGGTCATATGAAAGCAGAGTTCCGGACTATTTTTTTACTTGTTTTGCAATAATCAGATCTTTAACCTGCTCATAGGCAGTTACCGGCAGAATTTTTCGCGATTTCAGCTGAGCTTTATTGGCATACGGTCGACCGGCGATAATTTTTTCGGAATACGCATCACCTATTCCGGGGATTGCCTTCAGTTCGGCAGCTGTCGCGCTGTTGATATCAACGATTTTTGCCTTGGCGGCAGATTTCACATCGGCTGCTTTACCCTTTGCATCCTGCTTAACCGATGCTGTGTCTGCTTTTGCATCGGCTTTTACGCTGTTTCCGACAGATTTTACTGCGCCTTTTATCTCCACAGCTGGGGCAGGGGCCTCTGCAGCAAAACAGAGACCGGCTGACAAGAGCAGTGTGACGGCAATCAAAGCAGCGTTAGTACTGATTTTCATCGGTAAACCTCCTCATTCAAATTTAGTGTGGCTGTTCTACAAACAACATAAAATTATGTCAATATCGATTTTTACCTCCCGGTAAGCCAGTCGGCAAGATTAACCGCCAGCCTACTGTTATTATCATCCAGATGGCGATTCTGGAAAATTGCGTCATCACCAAAAACAATAAAACTGCCACTGCCAAGCGTTCCTGAGACAACGACCGCAAATGAGCCGACGGCATCACCACCTGACAGGATTTTATCTCCATTCAGATCCACCCAGGATTCAGTAGATGTTTGTGCCAGTGCTGTCACCGCTTTACCAGGATCAAGTGCCCAGGAACCGTAGACAGAAAATTGCGGCACTCCTGAAAACAGGGGCGAACCTGACAAGCCGGCGACCCGGAAATTCACGTCACTATCTATTACATTTTTACGCTCGTGCAGAACACCATTGGAGTGATGCACATCAAGCATCGCAAGCAAACCGGCCAATGGTGGCCCGATATGGAGCATCACTACAAATCGACCGCCCCGTTCAACAAAACGGACAACCGCCGATACCTCCTCCGGATGAAAAGATGCAAAAGGCCCTGAAATAACGAGAGCCGTCACATTTTTTAAAGCATCATCACCTAACAGTTTTGTGGTTGAAGTAACGAGAGCTCCTTTGCTCCGCACAACTGTGGCAAAACCTGACAGCTGCAAGTCACCCTTTTCTTCAATCAGAAAGCGCTGATTATGCCCCTGATCAAACAGAATGTGAGTATCGTTTCCTTCAGCCATGGTAGTGACTGGTGAGAAGAGCAGAGTTAGCCCAACCATCAGCAGTGCACCTTTATTACGCATGTAAATGCATCTCCTTCATATAAAAGACTATTTCAATCTTTTATAGCGAGAGGTACTCCGGATTGCAAGAAATTCTTTTCCTTGCCCTGTCGAATGTGATAGGTAAGAAAAGAAATTAAATTGCGCAGCACCGCACACTATTCAGGCGGTACACCAAAGGAGAAATAACAATGAGCAGCAAGAAACCTGAATTAACCTTCAAGTATGTGTTCAATTACGGCTACAATCCTTCCTACGTCAACGGAGCTCAGGGCGGTTTTTCTCCGCGCGGCGAAATGGTTATCAACTTCTATCTTGAACGTCAACCATTACCGGCTGCCATTACCCATGAAATCACCCCAGAAGGTGCAATCGGCCAGGAAACCGGTGTTGAGCCGAAAGACCTCGCCAGCAGTATGGTTCGATTCATTGATACCGGCGTTGTTATGAGTTACGAAAACGCCAGGGTTTTCCATGCCTGGATGGGTGAAAAACTGCGGGAAGTCGAAGAAATGCACAAGGCACGCACGGAATTTGAGCAGTCACAAGTCGGTGGACAGGCATAGAAAAGCACTGGTGATTGCAAGGACTCGTTTTCGCCATCTCCCGGTGCTCCTGCACCGTTCGACACGTGCTGGGAAAACCCTTCCCTTTCTCGCTTCTGCATGATAAGAAAGACACAATGCTAACGTTGTTATATCAGGGGTCGGGGGCATCTTTATGATAACATTCAAAGGCGTGCACAAGTGGTTCAAGACGCTGCACGTACTTAACGATGTCAACCTGCATGTCAGTTCCGGAGAAGTGCTGGTAGTGTGTGGCCCATCAGGGTCCGGCAAATCGACGTTGATCCGTACTATAAACCAATTGGAACCGATCAACGAAGGCACTCTGATTGTTGACGGCATGGATCTTTCCGACAAGAAAACCGACATCAACAAACTTCGAGCGGAGATCGGTTTTGTTTTTCAGCAGTTCAACCTTTATCCCCACCTTTCCGTTATCGGCAACATAACCCTGGCCCCGATTAAAATCCGTAACATCCCGAAAAAAGAGGCAGAGGAGCAGGCAATGGAGCTGCTTACCCGGGTAGGTCTTGCTGAAAAACGGGATGCATACCCGTTACAGTTATCCGGCGGACAGCAGCAGCGTGTGGCAATTGCCCGTGGCCTTGCGATGAAGCCTCGTATCATGCTGTTCGACGAACCAACGTCAGCCCTTGACCCCGAAATGATCGGTGAAGTACTTGAAGTCATGAAAGACCTGGCTCGATCCGGCATGACGATGGTTGTGGTTACCCACGAGATGGGCTTTGCCCGCGAAGTGGCACACCGGGTGGTATTCATGGATTACGGGGTTATTTTGGAAGAAGCACCCCCTGAAGATTTTTTTCTACGGCCACAGCATGAACGGGCACAACAGTTTCTTCGCCAATTACTGACTCCGATGCAGAGTCAGTAGACATATTCCGGAACCCCGGAAATCTACACACTAATTAACACAGGAGGATGTACCATGAAAAAACTTGTAACATTGTTAATGATTGCGGCACTGGCAACAATCACCGTGAAATCCGCTCAGGCCGGAGACACCCTGGCAGATGTCAAGAAAAAGGGTGTACTGACAGTCGGCTGTAAAGACTCCCTCCCTCCCTTCGGCTATATTGACGAGAACAGCCGCCGTATCGTCGGCTATGATATCGATTTCGTCAATGCCATCGCAAAAAAACTTGGTGTCAAAGTCGAGCTGAAACCGGTTACTTCCGCAAGTCGTATGCCTCAGCTGCAGGAAGGGCATATTGACATTATTGCCGCTACCATGACAAAAAATGCCGAGAGAGCCAAGGTCATCGATTTCAGCCATGCATATTTCCTTACCGGACAGAAGTTTATTACGAAAAAAGGAAGCGTAAAAAGCCTGAAGGATCTGGAAGGAAAGCGGATCGGAACGGCCAAAGGCTCAACTTCGGAAAAGAACGTAGCGGCGGCGATTCCTACTGCAACCGTACTCTCGTTTGATGACTACCCCCAGGCATTCCTCGCGTTGATGCAGGGCAAGGTTTCTGCGGTAACAACCGACGAAGCTATTTTGGCAGGCATTCTCGCCAAAGCCCCCACCAAAGGTCAGTTTGAAATCCCTAACATTCAGATTTCCGACGAACCATACGGCCTCGGCATGCGTAAAGGTGACACGAATTTTGTCAACTTTGTTAACAAAACCATTCTTGAGATGGAAAAAAATGGCGAAGCAAAAGCCATCTTTGATAAATGGTTCGGACCGAATACACAGTTTCACCTCGAGCGCACATTCAAAATCAGTGCAGACAAGTAACGAAGACTGGGCTTAAACAGGGTTCAGGGTCCGTGGTTTTAACCAAGTACCCTGAATCCTGAACCCGGAAACAAGGCTTCCCGTGCTCAACTACACTTTCGACTGGTCTATAATCACCTCCGGACAGTATTTCGACTGGCTCCTTTCCGGGCTGATCACGACTCTCAAGCTGTCGGCCATCTCGATTGTGCTGGCCTTCCTTCTGGGGTTGCTGATTGCTGTCATGCGTATGGCACACAGCAAGCCGGTGCGCTGGTTTGCGCATGCCTACCTTGAGTTTTTCCGCAACACCCCGCTGCTGGTGCAGATTTTTTTCTGGTATTTCGGTTCCTATAAGATCCTGCCGATCTTCATAAATGACTGGCTTAATAAAACAGGCTTCGAATTTGCTGCAGCTGCCATTGCCCTGACCATCTACACTTCAGCTTTTATTGCCGAAGACATTCGTTCAGGTGTTCTTTCAATCCCGAAAGAGCAGATGGAAGCAGCACGGAGCGCCGGCTTTTCCTATCTCCGCTCGATGCAGTACATCATCCTGCCCCAGGCGGTACGAATTACAATTCCGCCCCTGGTCAACCAGTTTCTCAACCTGGCCAAGAACTCTTCGCTTGCTATGACGATCGGCGTCATGGAGATGACCTATCAGGCTCGTCAGGTCGAAAGTTACACCTTTAAAGGATTTGAAGCCTTTACCGCAGCCACTGTCGTCTACCTCGTGCTTTCCATCGTCATAACCGCTCTGGTCAACCTCTATAACGAAAAAGTCCTTAACGTTCACAAGGCGGCCTGATATGGAATCGTATTTTAACATATCGGTCATAACCGACAACTTCACCTACTTCATGATCGGCCGTTTTCCCCACGGACCCCTCGGAGGGGTCGGATTGACGTTATATCTCGCAGTCGTTTCCTGCATCCTCTCCTTTTTTGGCGGCTTGATACTGGGACTCTTAAGTGTTTCGCGTTTTCCTGTCGTACGCTACCCCGCACTGGCTTTTATAAATCTGGTGCGCGGCATGCCGCTCCTGATGGTTATTTTCTGGATGTATTTCCTGCTTCCTGCCCTGTTCGGCAAAATTGCGGAAAACAATACCGTCATCATGGCGCTCTCCCTGTTCACTTCCGCCTATATGTCACGTATTATTGTAGCCGGAATCGACGGCATCCCGAAGGGACAGACCGAAGCGGCTACCTCGACCGGTCTGAAATCCTGGCAGGTGATGTATTATATCATCCTGCCGCAGGCTCTGCGCAACATGATCCCGTCATTTGTCAACCAGTTCGTATCGCTGATTAAGGACACGTCACTGGCATTTATCGTCGGCGTATCTGAACTGACTCATGTAGCCACCCAAATCAACAACCGCACGATGGCCTTCCCGACCGAAATATTTGCCTTTATTGCCATAATTTACTTCATCCTCTGCTTTGCCTTCACCTCTCTCTCCCGCTGGCTTGAGCAGCGTTTGTCATGGTCCAAGGCAATTTAATGCTGCATGCCTCCTGAATTCCTCCTGCCGCTACTCTTCGGTGCAGCATTTATCGCCGGCCTGGTTGATTCTATCGCCGGCGGCGGTGGTCTGATCACCGTCCCGGTGCTGATGGGCATCGGTCTCCCCCCGCAAGTAGCACTCGGCACCAACAAACTCCAGGCATCATTCGGTTCCGGCAGCGCCATGCTCCATTTTGTACGTGCCGGCACGGTAAAATTGAGTGACTGCTGGTCCGGTATCCTCTGGACGACGGTAGGGGCGGCACTCGGGGTCGGGGCGGTGCAACTGCTTGACGCGACGCTTCTTAAACAGCTTATTCCCTGGCTGCTCGCCCTTATTGCCATTTATACTCTGCTCTCGCCACGCCTGGGGGCAGAGGACTCTCACGCCCGGATGAAATCCGGCCTGTTTTACCTGCTTTTTGGACTCGCAATC
>JAWDJY010000021.1:0-59229 GCA_032469775.1 Geobacteraceae bacterium
AGGCCGATAGTGGGGGCCGTCATGGGAAATGACCGAAAACAGGCCGTTATTGATGCCGGGGTTTTTCCCGCCGTTATTCGTGACCTGTTCCCTACAATGCAAACCACCGGCAAAGAGCAAGCCCTTGTCAATTGTCCATTTCACCAGGATGAAAGCCCGTCACTGTCCGTTAATCTTCCCGCCGGGCTGTTCAATTGCCATGCTTGCGGGGCAAAGGGCAACGGATTTGACTTGTTCATGAAGGTCCGGGGCTGTGATTTCAAAACCGCTCTTCACGACTTGGAAGACCGGGCCGGGATCACCACCGGGGCCAGGGCCGCCGGGGGCCGCCCGTCTACCCCGTCACCAAAGCCCGCCGCCGGACCACCGGCAAACACCACCGCGCCGCCGGTCAAGCCGCGCCGGGTTGCCACCTTTTTTTATACCGATGCCACTGGAAAGAAGCGATACGGAAAAGAACGATGGGAACCAGCCAGGGACGGGAAACGGAGCAAGGAATTTTTCTTTTTCCATTTCGATAAACAGGGGACCCGTCAAAAAGGATTCAAAGGTGAACACCTTCTTTACAGGCTTCATGAGATCGTCAAGGCGGATCAAGTTTTTATCCTGGAAGGTGAAATGAAAGCGGACCTTCTTTCTTCCTGGGGGCTTGCCGCAACCTGTCTTGACACCGGGGCTGAAAGTAAATGGCGGGATTCCTATACGCCACACCTTGCCGGGAAAGATGTTGTCATAGTCCCGGACAATGACAAGGCCGGGGAAGAGTACCTTCAAAAAATAGCGTGGGCGCTTCATGGCGTGGCGAGGTCCGTCCGGGTCTTGCGCTTGCCGGGTTTGATCGAAAAGCAAGACGTGATTGATTGGGCGCGCCTTCAGGAAGGGGCCGCTCAATGACCGCAACCGCTGCCGATGTAAAGTGGCGCTTCATGGCGCTTGTTTCGTCTGCTGTCACCTGGGAGCCGGAAGAGGCTGAAGCCGTCAAAGATGCCAGGGAAAAGCGCCGCAAGCGTGACCTTGCCCCTTCTTCTTCACCGGATGAAGCCGGGGGAAGGGGCGCGGATTTGGTCATTCCTATAATTGGGGATTGTCCGCTGTATGTTGACGACACCGGGACCGCCTTTGTCTGGATTGGGGAAAAGTTGCACCCGCTGGACACAAAGAACCGGGAACTTGCCGAAGTCATAACGTATCAGTGCCGGGAGATCACCGGGAAATTCCCGTCAAAGGAAGCCGTCAACACCGCAATTTCCTACTTTGCAGAAAAGGCGCGCCGTGAAGGTGTATCGCTGGAACTCTTCAACCGCGTGGGGGAGCGTGACGGGCTTTATTATTATGACCTGGGGAACGGGCGCGCCGTGGAGATCGGTCCGGGGGCATGGCGGATCATTACCGCGCCGGTCATGTTTCGCCGGATGAATCACCAGCAAGCGCAACCGGACCCTTTGCCGGGCGGGGACCCGTGGCGCTTCTTTGAATTTTGCCGGTTGCCGAAAGAGCTTCACCTTTTGGCAATGGTTACAATTTGCACTTGTTTTATTCCCCGGATCAGTCACCCCGCAATTCACGTTACCGGATCACAAGGCGCGGGCAAAAGCTTTGCTTCCCGTCTGTTGAAACAGCTTGTTGACCCGTCCGCCGTCATGCTTTCCACAATGCCGCGCAAAATTGAAGATATGCTTTTGTTGATATGGCGCTATTACGTCCCGATTTTCGACAATGTGAGCGGGTTTAATGCTGAAATCGGGGACGTGTTTTGTTCGATTATCTCCGGCGGAGTCATTGAAAAGCGGACCCTTCACACCGATAGCGATACCACCATAATGAAGGCAAGCGGGGTTATTGTCTTCTCTTCCATTACCAGCTTACACGACCGCCCGGACCTGCACGAAAGAACAATCAAGCTTGAACTTGAACGCATACCAAAGGAAGAGCGCCAAACAGAGCGCCGCCTGTGGGGGGAATTTGAAGCCGCTCTTCCGGGGATATTGGGCGGGGTCTTTGACCTGATAGCAAAGGCAATGCAGATTTTCCCGAACGTGGAACTTCAGGAGCTTCCCCGCATGGCGGATTATGCAACCTGGGGTTATGCCATTGCCGAAGCAATGGGGGGCCGTGGCGCTGGATTTATGATTGATTACACCGGCAACGCCACCCTTGCCACCGCTGATTTACTGGAACACAACACCTTCTTTTCTTCGATTGTGCAAGCAATGGAAAGGCCAGGGCCGGGCGGATTGTCCGGGACGTTCAAAGAGATTTTATGTGAGCTGTTGGAAATTGCCGCGCCGGGCGGATCAGGGGCCAGGGCGCTTGAAAAAGATCGGTCTTTCCCTTCCTCACCCCGGAGCTTCAGGAAGCACCTGGAACGGTTGAAGGTCCCGCTTGAAGATATGGGGATTACTTACACCATTGACAACCACCGGACCAACAAAGGCCGCGCCGCTGTTGAATTCCGCAAGCGTGACCCGGAACCAAAACAGAACACCGCGCCGGACCAGGAAGCGCCGGACCTTGATGATATGGTTTTTGAAGAGGGGGAAATCTTTTGAAGGGAATTGAGATGAAGAAATTATTTGTCACCGCACATATGAAAGACCGCCACTGTCCATTAACCCGGAAAAGATGCCTTGCCGGAAATTGCGCCCTGTGGAGTGATGAAGGCTTTCGGCGGATATACAGCCGGGAATATCGGGGCTGTTTTGCTGTCGGCTATTGCACCTTGACCAGGGGCCGGAAATGAAGGTTGAATTCGTCAAAGACTTTAAAGCCCGGACCACCGCCGGGACCCGGACCGTTATCGCCGGGACGGTCCTTGACCTGGGGGAAGAGAAGGCAGGCAAGCTGATTGCCGCCGGGGTTGCAAGGGCTGTTGACCTTATCCCTTCATTTAACCCGGATGCCTTGCCGTATATCGACAACCGAGGCCGCCTTGTCATTCCCTTTGATTGTCCGCCGCGTTACAGATATTGGGCGGGCGGTCAATCGGTCCGGGACACCTTGAAGGAAATCTTTGAAGAGCGGGCCGCGTGTTTGCCGCGTGATGATTCGATGACCAGGGAACAGGCCGAAGAGGAAGCCGCCCGGATCATGTCAAAGTATTCCGGGGATTATCATAAAGAGAAGGAACCACAAAAATGAATCATGCCATTGGACAGGCGCGCCGAAGATGGGCCGCCATGACACCCGCTCAACGTCAAAGGGAGATTGATAAATATGAAGCGTGGCTTGAAGTTTGGGAGTTTCGGCAAGCAATGAGACAAATTGAGGAAAGGAGAAAGAGAGATGAAAGGGACCGAAGCAAACAGAGTACCTGCAAAGATCAAGGTTGTTTACCTGAAAGGGTACAAGGCCGCCATTGAAGAAATATGTCAAAAACTGGAAGCGCAAGCATTCAAGATTTCGGAAAACATTGAACAGCTTGAACTTGAACAGAAAGGGGCTTGATTATGGGAATGAAGAAAAACAGCACACTGGAACGCTTCAAGAATCGAAAAGAGGCGCTTTTGTGGTTACAGAGCCGGGGACAGATCAGCCAGGGGAAATTTTACACTGATTGCCTCGCCGGACATATTACCATTTACCCGGACAAGAGTTTGTCAAAATTTCAGGTTGCCGAGTATGCAGAAAAGGTTTTCGGGTTTGCCCGTAAAGAACCGCCGCTTCAGGCCGTCAAAAGAATAAACCGGCGCACCCTGTCACTGTCTGCCGGGCTTTTCGATAGCGGGCAAGGGCTGACTATGGACACAAAAACGAAAGGCACTGAAATGATGGACAACAATAATGGAATTGAAAATGTTGACGTGTTTTTGAAGTTCAACACGGCGAACCATGAACTTGATGACCATGAGCCGGGCCGGGGAATTATCAGGATTAACGCCGCCTTGAATCTTTCTTTCACCGGGAATATTCAACGCATGGTTGCCGGGCTTCAAGATTTTAATCAAGAACGTGTCACGGGAGCGATTGCCGGGGCGCTTGTTGAACTCCTGGGGGAAGGGATCACGAAAGGGGGCTGTCATGTTCAAAATTCAAATTAAGGTTGACGAAGACCTGAAACGCTTTCTTGACCCTGCCACCATACAGAAGGCAACTGCAAGCGCCTTGAACAAGGTCATGAACCAGGCAAAGACTGCCGCCGTCAATGCCGTCACGGATCGTTGGAATATTAAGAAGAGCGACCTAACAACAACCGGAACCGGAAAAGCCCGGTTGAAGATCACGCGGGCAACGTGGGAAAGCCAGGTTGTCACCCTTAATATATCAGGCCGCCCGCTGTCCCTGTCACTCTTTGCACCGCGTCAAGTCATAGGGGCAACAGTACGTTCACGCTTGGGGAACGCAATCAAGACGGGCAAGATCACGGGCCGGATGAAGAAGGCCGGACCGGTCCCGCAAGGTGTACTTGTTCAACTGTTGAAAGGTCAAACAACATACCTTCACAAGTCATTCCTTGCCAGTGTCCGGGCCGGTAATGCCGGAAACCATATAGGAGTTTTTAACCGTATGGGTAAAAGCCGCCTTCCCATATTAGAGAAGCGCCTTATTTCTGTCCCTTCTATGTTTGCAAAAGGGAATATCATTCAGGAAGTTGAAAAGGTAGTGAATGAAAAATTTGATGGGATATTTCGGCATGAACTTGATTATTACCTGAAGCGGGGTTGAACCCGGCATAATGCCAAGATCATAACCGGGACCGTTCCCGCTTCATTTCGTTACGTTCCCCGCGCCCCTACACATTCAAGGAAGAGCGGTTGAAAGAGAATGTCACGCCGGGGCTAGGAAAAACGCGGGTCCTGTGGGGGGTTTTCTCCATGCGGGCGGCTAAGCGCGCAAGGTTTGACACCATTCAAAAATTGTGGATGGGCTGAAATAATGAGGGTTTTTTGAATTTGCTCTGTTTTCTTTCTGCTATTCCAGGCAGGACGGAAGACGGCTGATTATTCCAAACAGGGCGCAAAGTTACAAATGCGTATTCCGGTGAATTCGACCAAAGAAACTGACGTGATGGCGACCGATGTTCCGCTGTGAATCCGACCAGCGTTCCGGCGAAAGAGACCAAGGTCTTCTGTAGTCGCAAGGTAACGGTTTTAACCTGAAATAAGTTAACCGTCCTTGGCAGCCTGCAAATTTACTTCGTTCTTTGATTCCAATCAGCTTTTGCTTTGTCCACAACACGGCGGACATCAGTAAGGCATCAACGCCCTTCGGGATGTTTTGTAGAACACTGACAAGCGCCCTTCTGCTTCTCGGTGATTATTTTCTCCAAGATAAGCGACCGCCCATTATTTCGCTGAACATCGTTCTCAATGTCAGCCTCTGAATAATTGTAGCAATAGCAAACATGCTTAATCATGTTGCCCCCAGATAGCGGTATAAAGCCGGCGTGATGCTTCATTAAATTGCTGAATTGTAACAAGATACCGTCTTGAATCTTTAGCAACGAATTCTTGTGCCGACTCAGCGTCTTGGAAATGGTGCACATGCGTGCAAAACGCCGACCGTACATCAGCTAACACGTCCTCTTGGTTGGTAATCAAAAGAGTGCCAACTGTGCTTAGAGGTACAACTGACTGGATTCCAGAAGGTGAAATATCCAATGTTACAAGCCGGTTGCTTATAGGGTCTACTGACTCAATTCTTGTAGTCATGTCGAGCAATAAAGGAACCATTTGAGCAACAAGCGCACAACAGCTGAATAGACAAACTTGACCGATTTGTATGCGATGACGGGCTGGCATTTGCATAATACCGAACAGCTCAGTGACGTTTCCTTCCTCGTCACGGCTGGTCCGACCGTTGATGAGTGCCTGCTCAACCGATACCAAATCTTTACCTGTGAGTTCTGCGAGACGTCTCGGGGATACGGGCTTGCCTTCAGCTAAAAGTGGAAAGAGCGGACGTAAAATTATTTTGTCTGCTTGCTGCCAGCGGGAAACGAGATGTTCTATGGCATCCGCAAATGAATCGTAAGACAATTTAGCCCCCTTTGATTGTTTTTGTGCCGATATTTTGATGAATTATCTAATTATTCTGTCACAGGTTCGGTTTTAAGGTCAAGCGATGTTCGCTTCTTTCTCATGGATTCGCCCTTCAATTCGACCTTGTAGGCGTTGTGTACCAACCTGTCCAAGATAGCGTCAGCCAATGTAGGGTCTTGCATGGCATCATGCCATGCCTTGATGGGAAGCTGACTGGTAACAATTGTAGCCTTCCGGTCGTAGCGTTCTTCGACGATTTCCAATAGTTCCCGCTGGTCATCCTGCGAGAGTGGCGAGATGAGCAGGTCGTCAAGCACCAACAACTCGCACTTGGTTACCTGAGTCATAAGTTTCTGATAGCGTCCATCGTGCCGAGCGATGGAGATGTCCTGAAGTAGTCGTGGAAGCCGCTGGTAAAGGGTCGTGTGACCATCTCGGCACGCCTTTTGTGCTAGGGCACAGGCGAGATAACTCTTGCCAGCACCGGTTGGCCCAGTGATGAGGATATTCTGGTGACTTCGCACCCACTGGTTCTGGGCAAGAGACATGACCTGCGACCGGTTCATCTCTCGTGCCTGCCTGAAGTCCAGGTCTTCGATTGAGGCGGAGAGCCTGAGCTTGGCAGTCCTCAACCGGTTCTGCATCCGCCTGTTGTGCAGGTCGGCCATCTGCTGGTCTACGAGCAGGCCGAAACGCTCCTCAAAGGTGAGCGAAGTCATGTCGGGTCGCTGCATTTGCTCCATGAATGCCTGAGCCATAGCGGAGAGCTTCATGGCCTTGAGTTTTTCGATGGTTGGTTGTGTCAGCATAGTTGCTCCTTTCTTCATCCGTAATAATCCGTTCCCCGAATGTTGTCATGGGTGACGGTAAATAGTTCTTGCTGCTTGGGGAGCGGCTTCTGGTCAAGGTTGTTTTGGAGAATCGACTTGATGCTGGTGTAGCTGACCCCCCTGATGAACAGGGCACGCTCGCAGGCGGCTTCCAGGCGGTCCTGGCCGAATCGCTTGCCAAGGGAGAGGATACCCATGCAGGAGCGGACGCCATGTTCCGGATGGGCTCTTCTGGAGAGGATGGATTCAACGACCGCTGTTGTTGCCCTGCCGGTCTGGGAAGCCCAGGAGAGGATATGGCCGGGAGTACAGTCTGCATACTCCCGATGAGACGGTGGCATATGCTCGGGGTTGGTAGTGAATTTACCTTTCACAAACGAACGAGGGTGCGATGCCACGCGGTTCCCCTTGTGGAAACATTCCACCGTGGCTGATGTGTAGCGGACATCGACCTGCTCCCGTATCAGGCGGTATGGAACGCTGTAGAAATGCCCTTCCACATCGGCATGGTAGTCGATGTGCACCCTGGCTATCTTCCACTGGGCATACTGGTAAGGCAGTTCCGGCAGCGGCAACATTGCCGGGCGGTCCAACTCCTCGAAACGGCTCTTACGGGTACCAGGGAGTTTCCTGAAGGGGCGGTTGTTCAATAGTTCAAGCCGCTCTTTGATGGCAGCATTTGCCTCTGCCAGGCTGAAGAAGGTCTGGTGGCGCAGCCCAGCCAGAATGAAGCGCTGAACGAACTGGACACCAGCTTCGACCTTGGGCTTGTCCCTTGGTTTGCGGACGCGGGCAGGAATGACGGCAGTGCCGTAATGGGTTGCCATTTCCTGGTAGGTGGGATTGATGCCGGGCTCATAGCGGCAGGGTCTGGTGATACCGGAAAGCAGATTGTCCGGAACGAGGCAATGGGGAACAGCGCCGAAGTAGGAGAACGTCCTGACATGTGAACCGGTCCAGTCGGCAAGGGCCTGGCTCCAGGTAGCTTCGGCATAGGTATAGTTGCTGGCCCCCATGACCGCCACAAATACCTGGGCGTCCCGTAGCTCTCCGGTTGCCGGGTCAACGATGGGAAGTGTCTGGCCACAGTAGTCCACGAACATCTTCTCACCAGCAGGGTGTTCCTGACGCATGGACAAGTCAAGCTTTCCCCGCCAGTACCGGAAGAGGTCGCAGAACTGGCTGTACTGATAGCCGGAGGGTTCACGCTCCTTATACTCCTGCCACAGGAGCATAAGCGTCAGGTTCTTGTGAGTGAGTAGCTCGTTGTGCAGGGAGGCCCAATCGGGAGGTATCCGCCTACAGGTTATGGCACGAGGATGTACGGGATAGAGAAGGTTTTCCAGCCGTTCATCATCAAGGTCGGAAGGCAAGGGCCAGGACAGTCCGGCGGCGGAAGCCCGGTAAAGGGTGTCGGTAACGGTGGTCTTGCCCATACTGCAACTGGCGGCAATGGATTGTCTGGTTTGTCCGCATGACCAGGCAAGACGAAGTATCTCTCGTATCTTTCGCATGGTAACTCGATTCTGTGGCATCGTGCCCTCCTCCCTCAAATATTAGGAGCACAATACCCTGTTGAGTTGCCTTACGACTACGACCGTTGGTCGGATTCACTCCAGAACGCTGGACGGATTGCCAGCGGAATCTTGGTCGGTTTTGAATCGGAATCCCGGTCGGTTTCACGCCGGAATCCTGGTCGGATTCATCCGGAATTTGCAACAAACCGCTCGTTGCCTTATCAAGGCAGTTACCGCTTTTATTCACAATAAATTTCAGTACGTTGAATGATCCTGTCATGTTGATTGTAATGTAAAGGAACGGGAAAAAATCAGGATGCAAGAAAGCCCCTTCCATGACCTGAAAGGGGCTTTCTTGTTTCGGATCGAACCGGCGTGACCATGCTTCATACTTTACCGGGATGAAGCCAGGGGTGGGGGCGGATTAAATGCCGGGTTTGTCCTGGGGATTGGGGACCGCGTGACCATGCTTTAGAAGATATTCTTCAGCCGCAGTTTCAACAATCACATTCAGGGGTTGTTCAAGATCAAGCGCAAGATGCCGAAGCGCCTTCATGATTTCAGGCCGCAACCGCAAGCCGGATTGAACCCTGATTATGTCACTTTTTGGCCTAGGCATAGCCGGAACTATATCTTGAAATTGTCAACACTGTCAATTCAGTAAAATGTTATCAAGATATTGATAATAAAATGTTACCGTGATATAAATTATATAAGTGTTACCAAAAATAAAAAAGGGGGCCACAATGCTAGGTATTGAAAGAGTGACGGAAGCGGGTAAAGGCAATCTATTTCACGTTATACACTATGGCGGAATTGAATATACAACCACCGCTGAAGCCGCCGCCCGGAAGATTATTGACGAAATTGAACCTTTACTTGATGACGTGTCAGCCGGGCTTCAGTTTTTGGCCGGGTCTCTGGAACGGGCGGCAAATGAAGAACGGGGAGAACTTAGGCAATGGCAAGTAATGGGGATTTTGGGACTTATCAGGGGGATTCAAGGACGCGCCGCCGGGGTTGAACTTGATTTACGGGCGGCAATTGACGTTTTGAGGGCCTTTGGAAAATCAGAACGTCACAAAGAAAGTCACGGTCAAAGTCACGCTGTTTTATAAATGAAATCGGGCTGTTGTGACCTTGTGGCCAAAGTGACCATTATTCACGCTTATATTTATTGCTTATATGTTTGCACATGCTGAAAGGAGCCGAAACCATGCCGAAGATCAGGAAGACAAAAGGTATATATCGCCGGGGCCGGGTTTACTGGATCACATTCATGGGGCTTGATGGTAAGCAGAAATATGAAAGCACCGGAAGCGACCTGAAAGCAGATGCCGAGCTTCTTCTTGCACAACGCCGCCTTGACATTGACCAGGGGAAGGAACCTGTTACCCGCCGCCGGGATCGGAACTACACCTTCAGCCACCTTGCCGAAAAGTATCTTCCCTTTGTCCAAAATCAAAAAGCATACTCCATAAAGAAGCTTTATGTTGCCGCGCTTGTGCGGGAATTTGGAGCCGTGAAGCTGAATAGCCTAACCCTTGCAATGGTTGAAGGATGGCAAAGCAAATTGTTATCAAGCCCGCGCCCTCCTGTAAAGGAAGGGGGAACCACCCGCCCGCCGATTAAGCCCGCAAGCGTCAATAAATACATTGGAGCATTGAAACATATGTTAACAAAGGCCGTTGACTGGGATTTGATTTCTGAAGATGTGGCAAAGCGAGTGCGAAAGGTGAAGATCATTACCGAAAACAACCGCCGCTTGCGTTACCTTTCAATAGAAGAGAGCGCCGCCTTGCTGAACGCCTGTGATAAGCACCTGAAGCCGATAATAACTTTTGCACTTAACACAGGATGCCGCCGGGGGGAAATCCTGGGGTTGACCTGGGACAGGATTGACCTGAAGCATGGTTTCATATTGCTTGATGACACAAAAAGCGGGAAGCGCCGGGAAATTCCCATAAATGCAAACGTCCGCGCCGCCCTTCAGGGGATTGTTAGAAGAATTGATGTACAATATGTGTTTGTGAACCCGGAAACAGTAACAGAGCGCCCGCCGGTCAGGGAAGGCGGGAAGAAGCGCCCGGCTTCAGGCCGTTATTATGATGTAAAGAAATCGTTTGCCACCGCTTGCCGGAAGGCCGGGATCAAGGACTTTCACTTTCATGATTTACGGCACACCTTCGCAAGTCAACTTGTCATGAACGGGGTTGACATTACCACCGTTTCAAAACTCCTGGGACACGCGAACCTGACTATGACCCTTCGTTATGCTCACCTTGCGCCGGATCACTTACAGAGCGCCGTTGATGTATTAAGCCGCCTTTCTTCTTCACATGACATTCTACATGACACCAGGGCAATAATGGCATGAAAAAAGGGGTTAGCAATCTGCTAACCCCTTGTTGTTTATGGTGGGCGCTACTGGGATTGAACCAGTGACCCCTGCCGTGTGAAGGCAGTGCTCTCCCGCTGAGCTAAGCGCCCGGAGACACACTTTCTATCAAAGCCGGACGCTTCTGTCAAGCATCCTCATATAATACAACTGTAGGCAATCTTAATCCAGACATCCCGCACACCACAAAAAAGACCTATCCGGTCTTATTTTATATATACAAATCCATATGTTACAGTGTATACAGTATTCAGTTTTCGATTGACGGCACGCGGTAATGATGGCAGTATTCGAAAACATTTATGTTAAATCTTTTGCATCTAAAGCCGGTTCCATGGATCGGTTTATATTCAACTAAGCAGGAGGGAATTAAATGAAGAGCTTGGCAAGGTTTATGAAAGCCCTTGGTGTGGCTGCCACACTGATGGGTGTTACGGCACTGACGGCCGTTGCCGCGGATGCACCCAAAGCGGTTCTGAGCAACACCGATTGCGTAAAGTGTCACTCGGCTGCTCCGGAAGCAATTGCCGCGAACGGCGGCGCTCACAAGACAAGTGTAAGTTGCCAGGATTGCCACGCAGGCCATCCGCCTACCGTAAAGAAGATCATCCCCGAATGCAGCCAGTGTCACAGCGGCAAGCCTCACTACAAACTCTCCGGCTGTCTGCGCTGCCACAACAACCCGCACACTCCGAAGATCATCAAACTGGCCAACAACATCACCGATGAGTGTCTCTCCTGCCACAGCCAGCAGATAGTCAAGCTGAAGCAGGTTCCAAGCAAGCATACCAAGCTGGCCTGCAGCTTCTGCCACAACGTTCATGGCAAGATTCCGCTCTGTACCCAGTGCCACAAGCCGCACAGTTCCGACATGGCCGCTGCCGACTGCAAACGCTGCCACCAGGCCCATATGCCTACAGCGGTTACCTATGCTTCAGACACAGCCAACAAAATGTGCGCATCGTGCCACAAGAAGGCTTCCGAGCTTCACAGCAAGACCGATACGAAGCATAAGGCAGTTGCCTGCGTAACCTGTCACAAGGACAAGCACAAAACCGTGCCTACCTGCCAGAGCTGCCACGGTGCACCGCACCCCGCTTCGATGCTGGCACGTTTCACCAAGTGCGGCGAGTGCCACAACATTGCCCACGACCTGAACCGCTGGGATTCCAGCCCGCAGAAACCTGCCGACAAGGCAGCACCTGCTGCAGCAGCGAAAAAGGGCGGCAAGAAGAAGTAATCCGATTAGTCAGTAATTGAGTTGGTGTGGGGTCGGCGATTAGGTTCGTCGGCCCCTTTTTTTGTGCCGATTAAACCTGAAAACGGCTTCTGGTTCCACGAACAACTCGAAATGGCACGAATTTTAAAGCGATACAACAAAACAGTAATTCACCATACAGGTCAAACCAGAGTTTTTATCACCGGAAGGATTTTGTCTTTGTCGAGTGCGATTGCGGCGGGAATAAACATGTCAAGCTCGCTGAGTTTTTCGCCGGAAAGGGTGCGAATCAGCTCACGGAACAAGAGGAGTTCCTGGGCAAACAGCTCCAGGAACCCGAAACGCAATCCACGCAATCGCCGTGGGTTCCTGGAAATGAAGTTCATAGTACACCATTCGTCAAACAGCTCTTCACCGGACACGTCAATCAGCGGAATACCGTTCAGACGGCAGGTCATCGGGCGATGATCATACACCAGGCACATACCGGATTCGGACAGGAGCAGACAGGGAGTTTCATCCTCCTCAGGCATCAAAGCGTCCCATTCATGCTCCGGCATTACATTCAGCACCCATGGTTCAACAAATGCCGGAAACTGCTGCGACATTGACCCAAGCCGTTTATTAGCTGCAGCGGTGATGGTCAGGCGCTGTTTTTCTGGAAGTTGATCGAATCCACGTTTAAGCTGGAAGGCGTCCAGGAGGGTAATATCAAAAAGACCGCGGCAACAGGAACTGCACCCCCCGTGACATCTGATCTGGTCTGGATAGCGGCGGCTGCAGGCTTCAAACCAGGCATCGACTTCTCGCAGGAGAAGGGCATATCGATCAAGCAGGTCGGTCATGGCAGATGCTGCTGCACCTGTTCAGTCCTAGCCACACGATCACGCCGCGAGAGCAGCCCGAAACGGTAGCCCTTCTCTTTAAGGCTCGGGATAAGGTTGCGGATGGCAACCAGCGTGGCTTCATGACCGACACCGTCATGAAAGAGCAATATGATATGCCGTTTTTCAGTTTTATTCAGCTGGCTGATCACGGTTTTTTCGATGAAAGCATGATCCTTGGCGCCGCGTTTTGCGGAATCATTGCTGTTGATATCCCAATCGAATATCTGCCCTCCTTCGGAGGCGACCCTGGAAATCATCGACTTATTGGATGCTCCGTAAGGAATCCTTACCATGCGGCCGTCTCCGCCGAGCTTTTCGATAAGTGCGGCTGTCTTGCCCACTTCGGAAACCTCCTGCTGGAACGAAGCGTTGAGCTTGCGGAGATCATGGGAGAGTGTGTGGTTGCCGACCCGGTGTCCCATTGCGACAGTAGCACTTATGGCGCTCTGATACCTTTTGACGTTGTTTCCCAGGACAAAGAACGTAGCCGCGACCCCCTGTGACTTCAGGTAGCTGGCAATCGGCAGGGTCAGGTGCGAAGGGCCGTCATCAAATGTCAGATAAATCGTCTTGTTGCCCGGATCATGCGGGCGCACAGGCGCCGTGCGCCTCTTATCCCCGGTCGACTTGGAAACAGCTGATTTGGGTTTTCGAACAGTGTCATGCTGGCCGGCTGCTTTATTCTCTGAATTCAGCGCGGGCAGAGGTTCCTGAAGAGCCTCCGTAGACAGCAGGACAACGGTCTTTTCGGGAGGAGGCGTTACTGCTGTTGCCGGAACGACAGCGACCGGTTTTTTCTGGAGAGAGGCGGATACCCCGGTTACTGATTCAATAACCGGGTTTTGATCACAGTCCGGAACCGCGGAAATCGGGCGCCCGCTGCCATCCTCAGCTTCCATGCGCATGGCTTCGCTGATACTGACCGGCTCAAGGGCAATGGCAATTTCATCCGGCACGCCGTCATCTTTCCCGGAATCCACAAGCAGTGTCGCACCCTGCCTGACTTTGCTCAGAACCAGATTACGGTAGAGCAGCTGACTCTTCTGACATGAGAGTTGATAGAGACGATCGGCATCTTCGATCATCTTCTGGTTGAAGTACCTGTCGGCAAGCTTCAGAGTCTGCCGGATATTTTCGGTCTCCTCTGGCGCAAAAGACTGACTGCCGGCGGTAACGGCGGAATTGAAGCGACTGAAGGCGTCATCGCGCCAGCGGGACTCCATGGAAGCGCAACCAGGCATCAAAACCAGAAACAACAGGATTAGACTCAAATATTTCATCAGATATGAATCAAACTACATATAGACCATAACCGTGATCGAAATGGCTCCGTCAACGGTTTTGAAAGGTATTGTAACCCCTTTGCACTGAACATTTATGCTGGAGGTTTCATTGATTTCCGGGGGTTCGGAGATGGTCCTCAGCTGGCCGGAAACCACCAGCGGCAGGCCGAGGGCAACGCTGCCGTACTGTTCATGGTACTTGGTCTTGAATACTCCGGCAATGTTGTTGGCCAGTTCTCCCATTGCATCGCGAATACACTCGTCGTCGGCTTCGTCAACCATCAGCAGCTCCTTGGCCACGCACTGGGCACTGGAGCGGTCGGTAGCAATGATGATATAGCCTACCCGGTCGCCGGCAATACCCACTATTCCTGTTACATCCGAGTCTACCGGCTCGACTTTCTTTTCAACCTTTCCCGCAAGCAGGTCAATATTCATATAGCTTTTGAATGTGTCCTGCGTAGCTGACATGATCGTAAACATGATTTCTTCGAACGAAATAGCTGCCAATTTGATACCCTCCGGATGTTTTGTTATTTCAACGACAATAAATATTCGACCAGACTTTCAATCTGTTCCCGGCTGATCTGACTGCTGAAAGCGGGCATTCCGCCGGGGCGCCCCTCGGAAATACTCCTGGTGATGTCCAGGCGTTCCTTGCCGTATCTGTACTTCGAGACCGTCAGATCTGGCCCGACGCCCCCCTTGGCCGCTTCGCCGTGGCATGCTCCACACAGGTTACCGTAAAGCTGTTTCCCGGCAGCGACATATGTCTCCACCTTGTGCCCGCTTCCGGCGACACCGGACCCGGAGACCTCGGCAGCCTTATGCGCAGCCTGTTTCATCTCGTCACGCGCCTTCCTGGCCGCATCAGCCTCCGACCGGGAGCTCCAGCCGCTGAACAGATAATACCCCATGTATATCACCCCCCAGACCACCAGCAGAAAGAACAGTACACGAAAAATGCCGGGAGATTTTGTCTCGTCACGATACTTAATTCCATCATAATCTTGCTGATCAGACATATCGAGCGCTCCTTTGATAAATATCAGTCATCCTCAAGCATCCTGTATTTGGGATCTTCAAGCTTCTGCCTTCGTTTTTTCCTGAAAGTTGCCACCGCGATAGCAATCAGTATCGACAGCAGCAATCCGGTCAGCAGCAGAAAGACAATCCGCGCGTCAATCATCATGCTTACCCAGCTTGATCAGTGTCACCAGCTTCCATATTTTCTGCTCGTCGAGCGCCCCGCTGAAGGCCGGCATTCCGTTGGCCTCAATACCGTTGGCGATGATCGCAAACAGCTCGGCATCGGTCCTGGCGGACCCTTTCAAAGCCGGCCCCAGAGTTCCCTCACGCTTGTCACCATGGCAGGAAGCGCAATCCTTGGCGTATATCGACAGCGCCTCAGCCTTGATCGCGTTCAGATCATTAAATGGATTATTGAGCGCGGCCTGCTGCGCTCCCTTGACTGCCCTGGTTACCGGGAGATCGGTCCCCAGCTTGCGCATATAGGCGATGATGGCATCCATCTCGCTCTTCCCTTTCAGCTCATCCAGATCGGCCTGGGTATAGGGAAATTTCAGCAGCTTCATCTTGCGTTCCGAGTAGGTGGTATCAAGCGGAGCGTTGAGAAATGCGTAAGCAGGCATATTCGATGCCGGAACTACCGACTGCGGGTTTTCCATATGCTTGCGGTGCCACATCCCTTTCGGGTCCGGATATTTCAGGCCGATATGCGCCAAGTCCGGACCGGTGCGCCTGGATCCCCACAAATGCGGGCGATCATAGACAAATTCGCCCGACCGGGAGTAACCGCCTCCATAACCATAGCGTTCCACATCGGCAGCCAGGGTCCGCACCGTCTGGGAATGGCAATTGTTGCATCCTTCACGCATGTAGAGATCTCGCCCTTCCTGCTGCAGCGGGGTATAGGGCTTCACCTCGGCAATCCGGTCTCCGGGACCGTTGATCCACTTGAACGGAGCAATCATCGTAACGGTCGTGCCGACCATGATCACCACGAATGCCAGGATTATAAAGATGACGGGATTTTTTTCCAGCATGGTAACGTCCTCGTTCCGTGGAGTGTATTATGGTTTGGCTGTTTGCGAAGCTGCGCTTGTTTGAAAGGTCTTGTAGATATTGTAAATGAACACCAACAGACCGGCCAGGTAGATGAAACCGCTCACCGCACGCATCTTGTAATAGGGAAATATCGCGATCATGGTTTCCATGAAGCTGTAATGCAATGATCCGTCGGCATTTGTCGCCAGCAGCATGCTTGCCTGCTGGACGCCGGCAATCCACATCGTGACGGAATAGACCAGCTGTCCGATCAGAACCAGCCAGAAATGGATATCGGCCAACCTGACGCTGTATATTTCGGAATCGCTCATCTTGGAAACGGCATAGTAGATGGCCGCGAACAGCACCATCGAAACCCAGCCCAGCGCCCCCATGTGGACGTGCCCCGGCACCCAGTCGGTATAGTGAATAAAAGCGGAGAAAGTGCGCACCGCCTGCATCGGACCCTGCAGGGTCTGCAGACCATAAAAGGTGATTCCGCAGATCAGGAATTTGACCAGATAGTTGGTCTTGAGCTGTTCCCATTGGCCGTTCATGGTCAGATAACCGTTAAAGACCGCACCCCAGGACGGGGCAATCAGCATGATCGAAAAAGCCATCGCCAGGGTCTGGATCCAGTCCGGAACCGGTGTCCAGAGCAGATGATGCGCTCCTGTCCAAAGATACATGAAGATCAGGCTCCAGAACGCAACAATCCCCATACGGTGGCTGAAAATCGGGTTGCCGGTCACCTTGGGGAGGAAATAGTAGAATATGGCCAAAGGGGGGGTGGTCAGCACCATCGCAACCGCATTGTGTCCGTACCACCACTGCACATTTGCATCATTGGTTCCGGCGAAGGCTGAATACGACTTGAACAGATGCAGCGGCACCCCCAGGTTGTTGATCACGTACAGAACGGTGACACCGACCAGGGTAGCCATGATGTACCAGAGCGAAATATACATCTGCTCTTCCTTGCGCCTGAGGATCGTCATGAATACATTGATCGAAAACAGCACCCAGATAATCGCGACCACGATCGCCAGCGGCCATTCCAGCTCGGCATATTCCTTGGTGCGGTTAAACCCCATTGCCAGCGTAACCGCAGCCGAGGCAATGCCGATATTGAAGAGCCAGAGCGTCACTCTGGCCAACCCGGGACTCCAGAGCGGCGACTTGGTAAGCCGTTGCGTGATGTAAAAGAAGAGCGCGATGAAGCTGCCGATTCCCCATCCGAAAATTGCCGCATTGGTATGAATGGGCCTCAGACGGCCATAGGTAAGGTATGGCGCGACATTAAGCTGCGGCCAGGCAAGCTGCAGCGAAATCAGGATGCCGACCAGAACGGCCACCGTTCCCCAGATAATGCTCCAGATGATGAAACCCTTGACTGAGTCATCAATGTACCGCGTTGGTGCATGCATTAATCCGCTCCTTTTGGTAAGAAAAATTTCCGTTTCAAGCAGTAAACTTCACTATCACAGCTGTCCCGGTTTGTCCGCAAGACGAGCCAGTTCAGAGCGCCTTTCCGGCAACCTTGAATACGAAGTCATATGTGAGAATATCTTCCCACAAAAAGCCCTTGGCGGTGGAGCGGGTGTCATCGCTTTCACTGTAAGGCTTGCCGGGAATGTAGAACCAGTTCATGATCGCTTCACCGGACGACCGCAGGACTATCCAGTATTTACCCGGTTTCAGGCGGCTGCCGGAATCAGCCGGAAAGACGAAATCCACCCAGTAGTAACCAGGCTTGCGGGAGATGTTTTCCAGCGAAACCATCTGTGACCGGATTCCATCCAGAATATTAGGTCTGCCGCCGTCGTCCCTTACCAGATCGACATAAACATTGCCATCGCCGCCGAACTTTCGCATCGCCAGTGACACTTTATCCAGAGACATGCCGTTTTTCAGATTGAAGGCCTGGGCAAATATGTACTTGGAAGTCACATACTCCGAAGTTTCCTTGTCAAGTATCCGGGTACCCACATTACCCTGGACGCTGTAACCGTCCACAAGATTCGGGAATTCCATGTTACCGAAAAGTACTTCGGAGCCGGTGACCGGCTTCGAAGGTTTCTTGTCCGGCGTACGCGTACGTTCCAGTTTTGCTATGCGATCCGCTTCCGCTTTTTCCCAGGCAAGTCTTTTGCTTTCAGCGTCCCGGCGGGCTTTGCGCTCCTCCTCGGCTTTCAGCTTCGCAACGCGTTCAGCTTCTTTCCTCTCCTTTGCCAGCCGGTCCCTTTCACTCTTTTCCAACGCCCTGCGTTCCTGGTCGGCTTTCAAGGCGGCCAGCCGTTCTGCCTTAAGCCGCTCCTGTTCGGCGCGCTCCACCCGCAGGCGTTCCTGCTCAACGCGCTGCCGTTCTGCCCGTTCAATTGCCAAACGTTCCTTCTCAGCACGCTCCAGCGCGTCACGTTCGGCTTTTTCCCTGGCAATACGCTCCTGCTCACGTTTTTTTCTCTCCACCCCGGAGCTCTCCAGGGCAGCATCCGTGCCTGAAACTGTCGTTCTCGCAGCCACCATATTACTGATAATATAAGAGCGCGGGGCCTTGCCGGTACTCTTCACCGCCAGCTTGATGCTGTCGGACAGGAAAGCCCCCTCGATCACTTCCGAGTAACGCGGCAGATAAGGGGTGCCGCGCCAGGTGTCGTTGATATCCCTGGAATCGAGTCCATGGGACTGCTTGATATGGCGGGATGATGTAAATTGCCGCGATTGCTGGGGGTCATACTGAAGCCACCCCAGATCGGGGAAATATATCTCCATCCAGGCATGCCCCCCCTGCCCCATGCTCTGAACAATCGTGTTCCTGTTGTCGATCGGCACCTTCCAGGAGTCTTTCAGGGTAATGCCGCCCACTATACGTGCCGGTATTCCCACACTGCGTAACAGGGCTATGCTGAGATGGGCAAAGTTCTGGCAATTTCCGCTTCTGGTTTCAAGCGTATACAGGGCGTCATATTTGGGGGGGTTGAAAGTATACTTGATCGAATCGCTGACATGGTTGGTAATGACCGAAACCGCTTCGTACTCGTTCTTTGAATCCGCGGTCAATCGCCGGGCCAGCTCTACAATCTCCGGAGATTCGGATTGAACCATCTCGGTTGATTGAAGGTAGAACGCATCGTTTTCAGAGACCTTGCCGATCGGAAACGGGGTGCGGCTTTCCATTGCGGAAAGCTCGGAACGGACCTGAACGGTATAACTCAGATTGATGCGAACGTTGCTGGCAAGACGGTCCCATACTACTTTTTGAAAGTGGTTCCCGAACTTGTCCTGTTCGATCGACGAACTTGATGGTTGGGGAGAAATGTCGGTCTTCTGGGAATCCAGGGACTGGGTGACGCTCCTGCTGTGAAATTCGGCCGGCATGGCAAAGCGGAACGTAAAGGACTCCACCTCACCCTTATCGACACTGAACTCCATCTGCTGGCGCATGGCAATGCGGCTGTTGAGGCCGCCTTCAAGCATGAGAGTTTTGGCCCCGGCAACAGCGGCTAAAGAAAGCACTGCAGCCGCGACCAATATCATGAGCCGCTGCATGGATATCCCTCCCGGCCAAGGTCTGAAGATTTAAGGCTGGCTGCGAACCGGAAAAAGTTTATCGCAAATGAGTCTATTTGCAACTGTGGCGGGTCACTCCCACTCTATGGTTGCCGGTGGCTTGCTGGATATGTCGTAAACCACGCGATTGACACCCTTGACCTCGTTTATGATCCGGCCGCTGATGCGCGCCAGATCCTCATACGGCATCGGATACCACCCGGCGGTCATGAAATCCTTGGTTTCGACCGCCCGCAAAGCAACAACATATTCGTATGTACGACCGTCCCCCATGACGCCCACGCTCTTTACCGGCAGGAACACCGCAAAAGCCTGGCTGATCTTGTCGTAATGCCCGGACGAATACAACTCCTCGATGTAGATCGCATCGGCACGGCGCAGGATGTCGGCATACTCCTTTTTCACTTCGCCCAGTATGCGCACACCCAGCCCCGGCCCGGGGAAAGGGTGTCTCCAGACCATCTGTCGCGGGAGGCCCAGCTCTTCACCAATGGCCCGAACCTCGTCCTTGAACAGCTCGCGCAACGGTTCCAGCAGCTTGAGTTTCATGTAATCAGGCAGTCCGCCGACGTTGTGGTGGCTCTTGATATTGTGGGCCTTGCCGGTTTTTGCTCCGGCCGATTCGATCACGTCGGGGTAAATGGTGCCCTGGGCCAGCCAGTTGGCGTCCTTGATCCTGCCGGATTCTTCATCAAAGATATCAACGAAGAGCCCGCCGATGATCTTGCGTTTCTTCTCCGGATCGCTCTCTCCGGCCAGAGCCAATAAAAAACGTTCTTCCGCATCGACCCGTATGACCTTGACTCCCAGGTTTTCAGCGAAGGTGGCCATAACCTGGTCGCCTTCACCCAGTCGCAGCAGACCGTTATCCACAAAAACGCAGGTCAGCTGGTCACCGATTGCGCGGTGTATCAGCGCCGCAGCCACCGAAGAATCGACACCACCGGAAAGCCCGAGAATAACGCGGTCACTGCCGACCTGTCGACTTATACGCTCAACCGCGTCATCGATGATCCGGCCGGGAGTCCACTGGCCGTTGCAACCGCAAATAGTGCGGACAAAGGTGTCTATCAGCTGCTCCCCGCGCGGGGTATGGTTGACCTCGGGATGGAACTGCACTCCGTAGAGGTTTCTGCCCACATCCTGAATGGCACAGACCGGCGCGTTGGCTGTTTTCGCCACGACCTCGAAACCGGCCGGGACCCTTGAAACATGGTCGCCATGGCTCATCCAGACCGGGCTTTTACCCTCCAGGTAGAAGCTTTCGAAAAGCGGGCCCGGCTGCCCCGTCGCCAACAACTCGGCATGCCCGAACTCCCGCTTGCCGGCGGGAACCACCTCACCGCCGAAATGGCGGCTCATCAGCTGCATGCCGTAGCAGATGCCGAGAACCGGTACGCCGAGCTCGAACAGCTCTTCGGCCACCGATGGCGCTCCATCTTCGTAAACCGACTTGGGACCGCCCGACAGGATGATCCCCTTGGGGGCAAAGCGACGGATTTCCGACATCTCCATGTCAAAGGGGTGCAACTCACAATAGACATGCGCTTCACGCACCCGGCGGGCAATCAGCTGGGTATACTGGGAACCGAAATCCAGGATCAGGATCTTCTGGCTGTGGATATCGCTTGCCATTATCAGTTACCTACCCTGTAGTTGGGAGCTTCCTTGGTGATCGTTACGTCATGTACGTGGGATTCCTTGAGCCCGGCGCCGGTGATGCGGATAAAGCGCCCCTTCTCCTGCATTTCCTTTATCGTTGCGCAACCGGTGTATCCCATACCCGAGCGCAGCCCACCCATGAGCTGGTGGATATTGGCCGAAAGCGGTCCACGCAGAGGCACCATACCCTCGATCCCCTCCGGAACCAGCTTGACGTCTTCACCGACATCGGACTGGAAGTAACGATCCTTGCTGCCATCCTTCATTGCACCGATCGAACCCATGCCGCGATAGCTCTTGTAGGTACGTCCCTGATAAAGTACGGTATCACCGGGAGACTCCTCGGTACCGGCAAACAGCGATCCGATCATGATGCTGTCGGCTCCTGCGGCAACGGCCTTGGGGAGATCCCCCGAGTATTTGATGCCTCCGTCGGCGATTACCGGTACTCCATACTTGTGGGCCACACGGGAGCATTCGCGGATGGCGGTGATCTGCGGCACCCCGACGCCGGCAACAACACGGGTGGTACAGATCGAGCCGGGCCCGATACCAACCTTGATGCCGTCGGCCCCGGCCTTGATAAGCGCTTCAGCCGCCTCTGCCGTGGCGATGTTCCCGGCAATGATCTCGCAGCCGGGAAAGGTCGATTTGGCACGGTGCACTGCGTCGATAACCCCCTGGGAATGGCCGTGGGCGGTATCAATAATGATCACATCGACTCCGGCCTTGAGCAGCGCTTCCATGCGTGCTTCCATTTCGGCCGTAGGGCCAACTGCGGCGCCGGCGCGCAACCGCCCCAGGCTGTCCTTGCAGGCGAAGGGATACTTCTTGACCTTCTCGATATCCTTGATCGTGATCAACCCCTTCAGAAAACGCTCGTCATCCACTACCAGCAGCTTTTCAACACGGGTATGCTTGAGGAGTTCCTTGGCCTGCTCGAGTGTGGTTCCGACCGGCACCGTCACAAGGTTGCGCTTGGTCATCCGGGCCGAAATGGGAAGATTGAAATCGGTTTCGAATCGCAGGTCACGGTTGGTCAGAATACCGACCAGCTTGCCGTTGGCCTTGGTTACCGGAACTCCGGAGATGCGGTAGCGCTGCATGATATCCAGCGCCTCGCTGATTTTCTGGTTGGGGCGCATCGTGATGGGATCGACGATCATGCCGGACTCGCTCTTTTTCACCTTGTCCACTTCGAAGGCCTGGGCCTCGATCGAGAGGTTCTTGTGAATAATGCCGAGCCCTCCCTCACGTGCCATACAGATCGCGGTGCGGGCCTCGGTAACGGTGTCCATCGCGGCGCTGACCAGAGGAATGTTCAGCGGTATGTTTCGGGAGATGCGCGTGGCCAGGTTTGCGTCACGAGGCAGAATCAGGGAGTGGGCGGGAATCAGAAGGACATCGTCAAAGGTAAGACCTTCGACCAGCTTGTCGTAGGGCATATGGGGGCTCCTCGAGGATGATAATTTGAATGAAGTTAGTACAGTGTCACGGCCAAGTCAAGGCAAAAGGGGGTATACAAACGGCAGGCCCATTCTTTGTTTCACTCGCCGTCACCAATGATGTCGGCAAAGGCTTCAAAGTAACCAGGATGGTAAAGTTTCTTCTCCCCGCGCATAATCTTGACCGCTTCGACCGGCGTGGAAGCCGGACGGTAGGGACGATCCATGGTCAATGCGCAGTAAGTATCACTGATCGCCCCGATCTGGGCACTTCTCGGAATTTCATTCTCGTACAACTGCCGTGGATATCCGGTTCCGTTATAGCGTTCGTGATGATCCAGTACCATCGAGAGGGACACCGGATCAGACAACCCGATCTGGTGCAGCATTTTATGACCGTTGCGCGGATGGTGCCTGACGCGGAGATATTCCTGGGGGGTAAGGGCATCACGTTTTTCATGTATGTCGTACGAGACATCCAGCATGCCGATATCATGCAGCATGGCGCCGACACCTACCGGGACCAGCTCTTCCGGAGTCATGCCGAACAGCTTCCTGTGCATGTACATGGCAAGTATGGCAACCTGGGCACTGTGTTTGAAAAGATATACCTCGTAATGCCTGAATTTCGAAAGCAGCTCCAGCAGATCGAGGCGGTCGTCTATGAAGAACTCGTGCTGATCAAGGAAACTCCGGCATTTGGCGCAGACTCCCGGACGGGACGGGTTTTTGAACACCTCGCCGATATCACTCATCATGATATGGCTGAGAACCAGGTTTTTTGAAGTGCGGGAGATTTTCTCGTTACCGCAGATATGCTTGAGGTTGCTCTCAACATAGACCAGCACTTCATCAGAGTTACAGCCGTCCACATATACGAATTCCACGCCGCTTTGCCGCAAGCGCTCAAGCCCGCTTTCCGAAAGATCGGTTTCCCCGTTACGATAAAGCGTATAATTAGCTCCCTGTTTCACATAGAGATCAACAGCGGGAAAATATTCCGGTTCGATTGAATCAAGCACAATCGGTGAATAGTTTTTTACCATGTAAACCAGCCTCTATCAGCAGCCGGAGAGGCAGCGCTCATCAGCCGCCCCGTCTTGGGCCGTTTTCCGGTCCGGCGAATCATACGAGCACTTATCTCGGAATGAACTCCTCCCTTGAAGTGATCGAAGCCAATGCCGCCACGATCAGCTTGGCGGCGCTTTCCAGGTCCGCCAGCGAAACCGTCTCTACTGGAGTGTGCATATAGCGGAGCGGAATTTTGACCAGCGCGGTGGCCACTCCGCCGCGCGATATCTGCATCACGTTGGCATCGGTGCCGGTGGCGCGAGGGGTGGCGGTATGCTGTACGGAAATTTTTTCCTTTGCAGCTGCTTTTGATAACAGCTCGAACAGATGAGGATTAATATTGGCGCCGCGGGCCAGGATCGGCCCTTTGCCGAGTGCAACTTCACCGTTGTGCTTTTTCTCCACGTCCGGCTGATCCGTGGCAAAGTCAACCTCCACGCAGATCCCCACATCCGGGTTGATAGTATAACAGCTGGTGGTGCCACCACGCAGCCCGATCTCCTCCTGAACCGACGAGACCCCATACAGGTCAACCGACAGCTTGCTGGCTGATGCGGCTACCAGGCGAAGGACTTCGGCCACCACGAAACACCCGGCCTTGTCGTCAAAACCGCGTGATGCTACCCGGTCACCCTGCAGGCGTGTAAACGCGCTTTCAAATGTGACGGCATCCCCTACCCGCACCAGTTTCTGGGCTTCTTTTTTGTCCTGAGCTCCGATGTCGATATACTGCGACTCCAGTTTGACCACAGTTTCACGGTCCTTGTTGTCCATCAGATGGATCGGCCTCTTCCCGATCACGCCGGGCAACGGGCCGGCGGAGGTGTGGACATTGACCCGCTTGCCGGGAGTCAGATGGGCATCAACGCCGCCAACCGCGGCAAAATACAGAAACCCTTTGTCATCGATATACTTTATCTGCAGACCGATCTCGTCGGTGTGACCGACTATCATCACCCGCGGCAGGTTTTTCCCCTTGCCGCTGATCCGGCCAAAAACATTACCCATAACATCGGTGGTCAGCTCATCGCAAAAGGGTGTGACGTATTCGCGGAAAACCCGTTGGGCCGGTTGTTCGTAACCAGACGGACTGGGGGCATCGAGCAGTTTTTCTAGAAACTTCAGTGAGTCCTTGCGCATTGTTGATACACCTCGTTAATGGAGTATTTAAGATCGTTTACAAGATTATACCTGAAACAGCAGTTGTCCCTCTTGATCATGATTTCTTTTTTATCAAGCGTCATGTCCGCAGCAAGCCGCATGCTTACGCCGCGCCTGGCCAGACGCTCAAGGTTGGAGCGTTTATGCCCGGCAACGTCCGACAGCCGCGAAGGATGGCAAAACACGTCAACCGAATCGCCTTCCGCCACATAATTGCCGACAAGATCACCGTATAGATCCGAACTGACCAGCTGCCCCAGCGACGGGTGCCAGCAACCGGCCAGGACAGTCTCCGCATTGAGCCCGTCATCGGCCTGGAGCCCGATACGGATAACCGGCAGGGCTGACTGCAACGCTCGATGCAATAGCAGCTTGCAAAGCGTAACTCCTTGTTCCAGGCTCAAGGGGAAATACTCTCCGGCGCCATACCTCCGCGCCAGTTCGGTTCCGCGAATGACGATAGCAGGATAGATCCTGATAAAATCGGCCCCGGCAGAGACAACCCGCTCCAGCGACAACAGCGACGAGTGCGGCGTATCACCGGGCAATCCCGGCATCAGTTGAGCCCCGACCAGAACTCCCAGCTGTTTGATGCAGCGGATGGCCGTCTCGGATTCGGCCGCCGAATGACCGCGCCCTGACGCGGCCAGCACCCTGTCATCCATCGACTGGACACCCAGTTCAATTGTGCTCACGCCATGATTCTTGAGCCACAAGACCCGTTCTGGATAAATACAGTCGGGACGGGTGGAAAGCCGAACTGCGGAAATTTCGCCACACGCCAGCAACGGCTGTAAAGGCGCCAGCAATTCATCCTGAATCTTTTCTGGGAGAGCGGTAAAACTGCCACCGAAAAATGCGACCTCAACCGGTCGCCCGCCCGCACCGTACCGCCAAGCGGCGATTTTGGAGACAATCTCCGCTTGGGTCGGCAGAGCGCCTACTGCACCCGAGATCGTCCTCTGGTCACAAAAAACACAGGTGTGCGGACACCCCTGATGACTGATGAAAAAAGGTACCGTAACCGGCTTCACTCAACCGGCCCCATGGAGGCCCTGATACTGGCCAGCGCCTGCGCCGCCGCGGCCTGCTGGGCAATCTTCTTGGATTTTCCCTGGCCTTCGCCGACACAGCGGCCATCAAGCAGGACTTTGAAGTGGAACAGTCGGTCATGCGGTGGACCGGATTCCCCGAAGAGGCTGTATTCCGGCATCGAGGCGCCCAGCATTGAAAGCAGCTCCTGGAGTTCGCTTTTTGAATCAAGCCCAAGAGTCAACGATTGCGGTTCCGCCGCCGGACCGGCAAAAAGCCGTTCAACCAGAGAACGGGCCTCCTCCAGCCCGCCATCCAGGTATAGCGCAGCCAGCACCGACTCCAGCACATCCGCGAGGATCGAATCCTTGGTACGCCCCGAGGATTGCTCCTCACCACGTCCGAGCAGCATGAACGCCCCGAGACCAAGTGTCCTGGCCCGATCAGCCAACATATCCTGTCCCGCCAGCCGGGAACGGAGACGGGACAGCGCCCCCTCATCCCAATCGGGGTGCCCGCGGTAAAGAAGCTCGGCCAGCAGCATCCCCAAGACGGCGTCCCCTAAAAATTCAAGCCGCTGGTAATCGTTACCGTTGATTCCGTCCGATTCATGCAGATAGGAAGTGTGTGTAAGAGCGCGCAAAAGAAGGGCCCGGTCTTCGAACCGATGCCCCAGGACCGCTTCGAGTTGTTGTAAGTTAGTATTCAAAAGCCGTATCTCCGGAGCTAAACTATAGCGACACGGTCAGATTTTGGCAACTGAAAGTCATATCGGTGGAATTAGGTTGATAAATCGGGGGCGCTTGCATATAATTTCGCATTTAGATTTACGGCACGGACCGACCTGTGGACACTGGTGATTACGTTGGGCTATTTCATTACATTTGAAGGCGTGGAAGGATCGGGGAAAAGCACCCAGATCAGGTATTTGGCCAACAGCCTGATATCCCGCAACCTGAGCACCACCCTGACCCGTGAACCCGGCGGTTGCCCGATAGCCGACAAAATTCGCGCAATCCTGCTGGATGCCGACAACAGTGCCATGTCGGCAATGGCTGAACTGATGCTTTACGCAGCTGCCCGTGCCCAGCATGTCAACGAAGTGATAGCTCCGGCTCTGTCTGGGGGGGGAATAGTGTTGTGCGACCGCTTCTGCGATGCAACTGTAGCCTATCAGAGCTACGGCCGCGGCCTCGACCGGTCGATCATCGACACCCTCAACAGTCACGCCTGTTCCGGTATTTCTCCGGACATTACAATTCTGATCGACTGTGACCCCCTGGTAGGCCTGGAGAGGGCCCGCCGCCGCATCGAACAGTCCAGCGGCCCAAGGGAAGAACGTTTCGAACTGGAAGCCATCGCCTTTCACCAGCGTGTCCGCACTGGCTATAACCAATTGGCCATTGAAGAGCCGCACCGGTTCGTAATTGTTGATGGCGCAGGAACGGTCGAGGAAATAGCTTCAAAAATATCGGCGGCGGTTCTGGCGCGGATTCCGGAAGGCCTGCGTGCCATTAGCTGACATTCGTGGACACGAGCGGATAATCGAGGTTCTGCGCCGCTCCCTGCGGACCGGCAAAACAGCTCACTCATACCTGTTTGAAGGGATTCCCGGATGCGGTCGCAAGAAAACCGCGCTGGCGCTGATTCAGGCCATTTTCTGCAAAGCGGGTGGAGACGACGCCTGCGGGACCTGTCCCTCGTGCCGCAAAGTATCCGGAGGTGGCCACGCAGACATCCATACGGTCGAGCCTCTGCCGGATAAGCGGGACATAAGCATTGAACAGCTGCGGGAGATGCAGCGGACCCTGTCACTGCGCCCCTACGAAGCGCCACGCAAGGCCTGCATCATCGAACCGGCCGAGCGCATGAGCGTCAATGCGGCCAACTCACTGCTGAAGACACTGGAAGAGCCCCCCGGAGATGCGCTGATCATCCTGCTTACTGAAAACGCGGGGATGCTGCTTCCAACCATCCGTTCCCGCTGCCAACTGATAAGGTTCGCGCCGTTATCGCCTGAGCATATCATGGCACTGCTCGAATCTAACGGCATGGAAAGCGGAGCTGCCAGCCTTCTGGCTCCGGTTTCCGGCGGCAGCATGCAGCGGGCGCTGGAACTTGACAACGAGTCACTTGCCGCACGCCGTGACAACGTAATATCACGGCTGGGCAAAATGGATTTAAACCGGATAGCCACTGTATTTGATGCCGCCGAAGCGTTGTCAGGCAACCGTGAAGAGACCCTGGAACTGCTCGATCTGCTGCTGTCGCTATATCGCGATGCGGTCCATCTGGCCGCCGGCAGCAATGAGATAGTAAACCGTACGGCAGGCACCGCGATCGAAGCCATCGCAGCCCGCGGTTCACTGCCGCGTATCATGGAGCTTCTGGATGACATCTACCAGACCCGGAGGGACGTCCAGAGAAACGCCAATCCTAAATTGGCCCTGGACCACCTGTTCATGAACATTGCCGCCGACGCCTGAATTGTCGGTTCTGGTCTGCACGAACCATTTTTTGCACAGATTCCGGTTCCGGAATGTCCGGTTTATTGAATAGAAGTTATTTCATGATATTTTCCGGCAGAGAATTAATCCGTTAACGCACTTATCCTGTTTACCAGGGTTAGGAGGTTTTTTGTCACACATTGTAACCATTCAGTTTGCAAAAGCCGGCAAGATGTACGATTTTGACGCGGGCTCCATCGAACTTGTCCAGGGTGATCACGTTATTGTAGAAACCGAGCGCGGACTGGGCATCGGCCAGGTCGTACGTCCTCCAAAAGCACAGGACGAAACGGCGCCGGGCAACCTGGTTACCATAAAGCGCAAGGCAACTCCGGAAGACATGGCAACGCTGGAAATGATTTCCCATAAGGAAAAAGAATCTTTCGATTTTTGCGTAAAACGCATCATTGAGCGCAACATGCCCATGAAGCTTGTGCGGGTGGAATATCAGTTCGACTGCAGTAAAGCGGTCTTTTTCTTTACCGCTGATGGACGTGTGGATTTCCGGGATCTGGTCAAAGACCTGGCCCATTCTTTCCACACCCGCATAGAAATGCGCCAGATCGGGGTTCGTGACGAAGCCAAGATGATCGGTGGGATTGGCATTTGCGGACGTGAGCTGTGCTGCTGTTCCTGGCTGCGCGACTTCCAGCCGGTTTCGGTCAAAATGGCCAAGGAACAGAACCTGGCGCTCAATCCCAACAAGATTTCAGGTCAATGCGGACGTCTTCTCTGTTGCCTGGATTACGAATACGACACCTACTGCTGCCTGCGTAAGAATTTCCCTAAAACCGGAAAGCGGGTAAGCATTGCCAACGGGTCCGGGATCGTGGACAAGGTCAACATACTTACCGGCAACATTTCGCTTAAACTTGACGACAACAAAATTGTGCTTATCAGGCGGGAAGACATTACCGGCGACGGCGCGGTTCCCGTCGCGTCTGCTCCAGACGCGACGGCACAGCGCACTTCCCCGCCGGCACAGCCCCGCCCCCCCAAAAACCGTGAGCGGCGCGCCGAACAACGACGCAAGCCGGAAAAGAGCTCGCTGCAATCGGTGCTGCAGACTGACGCGGAGGAAGCTGCCGTTGCTCAACAGGCGCTTCCGGCGGCGCCCAGGAAACCGGGCGCGGAACAACCGGCTGAAGCAGGCAAGACAGGCCAGCAACGCAGCAAAAAACACCGGTCCCGAAAACACGGGCATAGAAAACCGCAGGGCGGTACAACAGACGGCGGCACACCGGCGCCATCCTCAGGAGCTTGACATGAAACCGACCTTCTACGTTACAACCCCGATTTACTACGTTAACGATGTCCCGCATATAGGGCACGCCTACACCACTGTTGCGGCCGATGTCCTGGCACGCTACAAACGGCTGATGGGTTACGATGTCTATTTCCTGACCGGCAGCGACGAGCATGGCCAGAAAGTCGAAAAGGCCGCCATTACCGCCGGGGAAACTCCGCTTGAGCTGGCAGACCGGGTAGTAAAGCGCTACCAGGCGCTATGGGAACGGCTGGGAATTTCTCACAGCGATTTTATCCGCACCACCCAGGAACGTCATAAAAAAGGCGTCAGTGAAATATTCAGCAACATCCTCGCCAAAGGAGACATATACCTTGGTGAATACGAGGACTGGTACTGCACTCCCTGCGAAACGTTCTGGACGGAAACCCAGCTGATCGAGGGACGCTGTCCCGACTGCAACCGGCCGGTTGAAAAACTCAAGGAGGAGTCCTACTTCTTCCGCATGAGCAAATATCAGGAGCAGCTGCTGGCCCACATCGAAGCCCACCCCGATTTCATCCAACCCAAGAGCAAACGCAATGAAATCGTATCATTCATCAAAGAGGGCTTGCGCGACCTTTCCGTTTCACGCACCACCTTCACCTGGGGCATTCCGGTGCCGGGAAACGACCGCCACATCATCTACGTCTGGTTCGACGCCCTGACCAACTACATCAGCGCCCTCGGCTATCCTGACGCATCCAGCAATTACAGCCGTTACTGGCCTGTAGACGTGCACCTGATCGGTAAGGACATCCTCCGTTTTCACGCCGTGTACTGGCCGACCTTCCTGATGGCGGCCGGCCTGCCGCTGCCTGAAAAAGTCTTTGCCCATGGCTGGTGGACCGTGGAAGGACAGAAGATGAGCAAGAGCCTGCAGAACGTGGTCGAGCCAAACATGCTGATCGACAAGTACGGCGTTGACGTGGTGCGCTACTTCCTGCTGCGGGAAGTCCCCTTCGGCCTGGACGGCGACTTTTCACACACGGCGCTGATCCAGCGCATGAACTCGGACCTGGCCAATGACATCGGCAACCTGCTCTCGCGCTCCACCGCGATGGCGGTAAAGTATTTTGAAGGCATCCTGCCGGAACCATCTGAAATGCTCGAAATAGATCTCGCTTTGAAAACAAAGACCGAAGAAATGATTGCGATTGTTGACAAATTCATCGATGAGCTGGCCTTCAGCAAGGCACTGCAGGCGATCTGGGACGTGATTTCAGCCGGAAACAAATACATCGACGACTCGGCTCCCTGGACGCTGGCCAAGGACCCTGCCAACAGGGGACGGCTGGCCACGGTCATGCACACGCTGCTCGAATCGCAACGGATCACGCACTGCATGCTCTCGGCTTTCCTGCCGACCACAGCCGGTAAAGCACTGGCGTCATTGGGATATGCGGAAGAAATATCAAAAGAGAAATTAGTGTGGGGCGGTTTGAAGGAGGGTACCGTAATAACAAAAGTTGAGGCACTCTTTCCGAGGTACGAAGGGAAGGAATAATTTCGTAGGGGCGATCCTTGTGATCGCCCTTGCAACCCGCTTTCAATAGGGCGAATACAAAGATTCGCCCCTACTGTTTATTAACCAATGACAGGAAGAAGTCCTCCAGGTCCCTGCGCCTGGTTTCCACCAGCGCCACTTCGGCGCCGGAAGCATTGACCTCGCCCATAAATGCATTGAACGCGCTGCAAGACACATAGAATTCGGATGTCGAGCCGGCTGTTCGCAGCGGCTCGATACCGGCAAAATTGCGGTTCGCACCATCCTGAAGGCGCAGATGGACCAGATACCCCTCCACACCGCTTCTCATGATATTTTCAACCCGGTCCACGGCAACCAGACTCCCCTTGACGATTACCCCAACTCGGTCGCAGACTTTCTCCACATCATCGGTAATGTGGGTACTGAAGAAAACGCATTTCCCCCGCTTCTTCAGGTCCAGAATGATGTCCTTGACCAGCGCCCGCCCGATCGGGTCAAGCCCGCTCATCGGCTCGTCCAGGATATACACATCCGGATCATGAACAAGCGTCTGTGCCAGGCCGACCCGTTGCACCATACCCTTGCTGTAACCTCGCATCGGCCGCTTGCGGGCCTCCCAGAGATCAAGCCGCTTCAAAACATCCTCTGTACGCCGCTTCAGCAATGACGAATCCATCCTGAACTGGGACCCGACGAACGTGATGTACTCCTCGGCACTCAGGTAATCGTAAAACGCCGGATTTTCAGGCAGAAAACCGACCTGGCGCCGGGAGTCGGTTGTCGAAGAATCTTTCCCCATAATACTGGCTGTACCAGCTGTTGGTTTTAACAATCCCATGATCAGTTTGATAGTGGTACTCTTTCCGGCCCCGTTCGGTCCGAGAAAACCGAAGACTTCTCCTGCTTCAACCTGAAGATCAAGACTTTTCAGGGCATCCACCCTGGTCTTTTTCTTCCCTTTAAACTGTTTGCAGAGTCCGGTTGTTTCTATGGCATTCATCGAGCATCTCCCGCCTTATGTGTAGCTGCCTTTTTTGCACCTGCAAAGGCAAACTTGCTGGTGGTAGCAACCTTGCCGTCCGCTTCCAGGTAGAACTGGCCGCCGTAAGGATCCACTGGTGGTGGCGAAAGCAGACCGGATCTGACAAGCTTATCAACAGATACCGGTAAAGTGCCACCCGAGGCGAGAAAACTGTCCCTTGCCAGCTCAATCCGCCGAACCTCATGGAACGCAGTCAGACGAATCTGGTAGTTTTTCTTGACTGCCGGATTTCTTTCGCCCTTTTCCATTGCACTTAGATAAGCAATGGCAAGTTCGGTCTGCCCGGATTCCTGCATGTAACGACCGGCCAGACTAAAGTGGAGCTCGCTGCCGCTCAACTCTCCGGCACGTTTATAATATTCTGATGCTTTAGTGTAGTCCTTGATGAAATAGGCACTGTTGAAACCTGCAAAGAAAGGTAGCATCCAGTCCCAGGTCCGGTATTTCATGCCGTAGTCCAGAAGATCGTTAGCGAGTTTGTATTGTTTAACTTCCCAGGTTAAAAACGACTGGGCAAAATAGTAGGCATCCATATTGTACGGATCCAACTTTACGGCACCATGCAGGATACCAGACATTCTGGGATAATCAGGTGGTTGGACGATGACGTTGGTCTGCTGTTTCTCCGTGATTCCACCGTAGTACATGATGACCTTCATGACAAGAGAAGCTCCCACCAGTTCTTTATGGTCGGCGCTGAGATAACGGAGCACATTGGTACTGGGCAGATAACCGAGCTTCTCCTCGATCGGCTTCTGTTTCATGTATGCCGTGAAGGGGCCGAGCACTACGCCATATAGTAAGAGAGCGGCCAACAGGGCAATCACAGGTTTATGAGAGCTACTCATTTCATCTCTCTCCGCGCAAATAACAGGGCCCCCACGCTTAGTACGATTCCCGTATAAGCCAGAAAATAGACCGTCGTCAGCACCAGTCCCTGGACATTGAGCGGGATGGCATAGATCGCATGCACCTTCAGATCAAAACCGCCCAGATTGGGAAGCAGAAAATATAGTACCAATGCAGCCTTGCGAACAACTGCGGAAACAGCCACTCGTGCCGATGGTGTAAGCAGATAGTCATAGACCTGCTGCGTAACCGTACCTGCCAGAAAAGTGCTGAGCGCACCGAAGATTGGCAGAAAGAGCGAAGTGCTCACCGTGGCTAGCGCCATCGCGACCGCTACGACGACAATATATTTAAGCGCATCGAAAACGATTGTAGCAAAGATGGCCGACCAGAGCAGTGGACGGGCCGGCGGATAGGTCAATGATGCAATCTTGATCGAAATCAGTGCGATACTGCCGAGAAAGAAGGCGGTCATAAGCATGAACAGGGCGATTCCTAAAAAGCGGCTGACCAGATAGGTTGAACGGCTTACCGGCAAGCTCAACACGCTGAAGGTGTAGCGGCGTTCGATATCCTTCCAGACCGAGGTGGCTCCCAGAAACACGGCCAGCAGCAGCATGATAAACGAAATCAGCGAAAGGGACAGCGTCGTGGACAACTCAGTCACCTGGCGCATGGAAAGGGATGCCACTGAGGGAATAAAGAGAAAAAGGGCCGACAACGCCATGATGCCCTGAAAAATGCGGTCACGGAAGATTCCCTTCAGTGTTGTCAGGATAATGCTTTTCAAAATAGTCCTCCGCTATTAATTTTGAGGCGACATATGTCTGTCAGGTGGCACGCGTCGTCCATGATTACTCGGCAGTGATCTTTGTCAATGGCACGTCATAGATCCTGCTGCACATATCGCTGAATCCGCTCCCCCAAGGATAGACGGAATACTGATAAATCTCTTCTGATCTCGCCATAAGATAAAAATCCAGCAACGCATCAAGTATCCCTTTCATTGGCGACTCATTGCTGCCGCATTGGCCCAAGTGTACTGGAGTGCTTGTACTGGACACAATATCATATACTGCCGACAATCGCTCTTTAGCAGAACTATTATCAGACATTAACACTACATTTTTTCCCCATTTCGGTAGAATAAATTCCCGCAAACATGCATCGACGGCAGGGACCGCTGTAATATCGGTACCAAAAGTGTGATCCCCCATCCTTATATGCACCACACAATACCTGTCCAAAGCAAGTTCGGACAAGAGTAACTGCAATTGAGAATTGACTTCGGCTTTAGGTGCAATTCGTCTGCAGATAAAATCCCGACACTCACTATCCATTGAGAATGCAGGTACCGCGTGAGTTGTCAGATATATTATGTTACCTGGAGCAAGGCTCGCTAATAATGGCTCAAGTTTATTAATGTCAGAGTTAAAAAACTCATGGACCTGTTGTTCATCGTGCAAACAATCACCATCAAACGGTTCAATGTATCGAGAGAGAGGATGTTGTGAAAAATCAATCTTAAGCTCAAAACCCAACTGCCGTGACAATTGAAACAGCGCCACCGTTCCTCTTAAAAAATCACCAAAGCCTGGCGGTTGCGCCACAGACTGGCACGAAGTCCTGTAGGTATGGACAATAAGAGGTTTTGTCATTGACTACTTCACATCTTCCTCAATAAATTCAGCAATCAATTCGGCAAGATCAGGTTTTTCAGCTTGCAGATTTTTCAGCTGAGATTCGGCTTCAGCCACTTGACCGTTTTTTGTAAGAGCTCTGATCAAACCGACATGAGCCGGTAGTGATTCTTCATCAAAGATCAGGGCTTGGCAGAAACAAGCAACAGCATCGCCGGCATCACCATTTTGACAGGCATACTCGCCAAGCATCAAATAAGTTTCTGCGTTTCCGGCACCACGATCAGTGATGCTTCGACAGATCACAACCGCTCCCTCAAGGTTTCCGACTTCCCAAAGATCCTCTGCCAGACGCAGATCCCGTCTCACGTCTTCACTATATGATCTGCGTTTTGTCAGAATTGTGCGAATATCGCTGACAACATTGATGTAGTATTTTATGGCAAACTTCAGTTCATCATCACTTTTATTGTGCCAAGCCGGGTCTATGACATAACTGGACTCAAAATCAAAATCTGCAACAATCGGATAATGATCCAGCTTGTTCAGAACACGCCAATCCTTATTGAAGTACAAAAATGTATTTTCAGAGATGGCCCGCAAATGGGTGGGATCCTGCCAAGCCCTGATACTGGAGTAGTAGGGAGCGATAATCTCTGCCTTTGCCCCGACCTTCATTATCCGATATATTTCATTTGCAAATGAAATCAGATCAGGGGTGTGTTCTATGTAATGAGAACAGAATATCTCATCAACACTGTTATCTTCAAATGGCCAAGGGAATTTTTCAAGATCGGCAACAATATCGGCGCCTTCCCATATATCGACACCGGTAAAACCTGTTTTTTTGTTCTTGCCACAGGCGATGTCAAGCCTTACGTTACAATGTGCTTCTTCTACTTGATCCGAATTGGCACCATTCATTCCACTATCCCCTATATAAGATGGATTTGATAAAACCAAGGCGTCTGGCCAAACATCCGACAACTAAACTGTCATACGAGATGAAACCATGCTTTCCAATACTGATCCAACCTCTTTAGCGAACAATTGAGCATCACACAGAGGTGAATCAGCCAGAATCTGGCGCAGAGATACATGCAAATTATCGAGTCGTTCAAGATCGCTTGCCAACCCAACGGCAAGATCAATATATTCACACGATGATGATGCAATCAGCTCCGGCAAACCAATATGTGTCAGTATACTGGCACCTACTCTGGCAGCATGGCGTTTACCGGATAGCGTAATGACGGGCACCCCCATCCACAAGGTTTCAAAAGTAGTGGTAGTTCCATTATATGGAAACGTATCGAGAGCTATGTCAATTTCATGGTACACAGCGAGATGTTCTATCGGATCCGCAATCATTGGCCGGAGATCTATCCTGTCGCTGGTTATTCCAAAGTCGGCAAAATTTTTAATAAAGCGCTCTGTTGTGGCCTGATCGGCAAAGTTATGGCATTTCAATAATAGTCGTGAGTTTTTTACTCTTCTGAGAATACGTGCCCAAACTGAAAAAACAGTCGGTGCAATCTTGGAAATATTATTAAAAGAGCCGAATGTAATATACCCGTTAGTGACACATGCCAGCGGACAAATTTCGGGCGAGCTTTCAAGCGGTTGATAACAAAGAAAGCCATTCTTCAAGCGGATCAGACTTTCCGAATGCACGCGATCATCAGCCCCAACCGGGTCAGCGATCTCATCTGTTAGGCGATAATCAATTGTCGCAAGACCAGTGGTGTTAGGATATCCGAGCCACGTAACCTGAATTGGAGCCGCACGTCCAGAAAAAACCCTCAAGCGGTTTCCTCCTGTGTGCCCAGCTAAATCCACCAGAATGTCGATTTGATCTAGATGAATTTCTTCAATGACATCTGTATCTTCCCTGTTTCTGATTTCGATCCAATGCTTGGCAATACTCTTGAGTCTTTCTGTTACAGCATCAGGTTTCTCGACGTCAGAATAGCAATATGTCTCGAATGTATCGTTATCAATGTATTTCAGGAGCGGTTCAAAGAAGTAGCTAACTGAATGCGTCCTGAAATCACTCGATACAAATCCAATCCGAATCCGACGATCAGACAACCTCTCCTGTCGGTTTATGACAACGTCTTTTGAGCTGTTTTCACAATTCTGGATACCGTGTGACGGTTCCCATTTCAGACTTTCAACAAAAATATCCTCTTGTGAACACTGTTCAGAATAGTTCATTGCCATCAATAAATTGGAATGTGCTTTGAAATTTTGTGGATTGTTTTTAACAACACTTTGCAATCCTGCGATTGCCTCATTAACCTGACCCTGAGACAACTTAATAACGCTTGCACCAATCAATACCAATGCATGTTCCGGATAGCGCTTAAGTCCCCAATGGCAGAGTCGTTCAGAATCGGTAAGGCGATGCTGCCTTCTCAATACCATTGCCCTATTGGCTAGATTCATTCCAAGACTTGAGAAGTCTCCGTCAGGAGCCGCAAGAAGGCTGCTGTAATAACAACCAGGCTCTTGAAACACATTTTCAGCAGTCAAGGCCCCTACTATTTTTTTCCAGGGGATAAGTCGTACCCCCTCGTATGTTTGTTCAACTGGAAGACCATACTTTATTTTAAAACGTGCCCAATTTTCGTAGACCCGTTTCCAACGAAGATTAGTTTTAGCGGTGCGTTCTGAATCGGATAAATAATCAAGGTTAGCGTCCTGGCAATGTACAGCAAAAGCACCACGCGCAAGTACCAGCTTGAAATTAGCTTTCTGTGCTCTCAGGCCTAAATCGTGATCGGTAAAATATCCGTAAAAAAACGGATCCAATGTTCCTATAGCATCAATCACTTTACGTGAGATCAGAAAGGCATCGCCCGTTAAAAAAGTATCAAACGCAATCTCGTCACCCTGCTGTCGATTGACTTGCTCTGCAAAGCTGAAAATTTGTTCGTAACTTTCAAGTGCGGTGTCCGACACTATGTTATGTTCAGGTGAACCATTATCCACAAAATTGGAACAGCCACGAACAATTCCAAATTCTTCAGAATATTGTGCAACTTCTAAAAGTTTGTAAATATAGGTTGGAGAAACAATTATGTCATTAGATAAAAACAGAATGTACTTACCGTTGGCATGAGAAAGAATTGCGTTCAAGCTTCCGCTATACTCCATATTTTTTTCAAAGCTGAATATCTTTGTATTGGGATGATAGTCGGCGGCTTTGCAAAACAGTTCAAGTGTCTGATCTTCAGAACAATCATCAACCAGAATCAGCTCATAATCCCCTTCAACGCTCAAAAAAAGTGCCGTAAGAGCTTTCAGCGTAGTTGCTTGATTCCCATGCGCAGACATAGCTATGGTCAACGCGCCGTCAAGTACCTGGCGGGGAAACATTGGCAATGAATTAGCGGGAAACTCTGCATTGCTAACAGAACTAGGCATTGGTAATCATCCGTGTCGTATCGATGCTCATTCTATCTCTCCATGATTGCCAGACCTTACGATAAATATCTTCAAGCATTTTGGTGAATGTGCCTCCATCACAAAGTGGTGATGACGCCATTTTATGGCGCATCTGCTGTCTCAGTGTCGAAAGCCGCTGCAGATCGCCGGACAGTTGTACAGCACAATCAATATATCCAGAAATACTGTCTGAAGAAAGCTCATCCAGCCCAATCACTTTCAAAAACCCTTTTGTTTGGCGGCTGACAGGTCTATCGCCAGCAAATGTGATGACAGGTACTCCCATCCAAAGTGCTTCACAGCTGGTAAGCCCGCCGGTATATGGAAACGGATCAAGAGAGATATCAATATCATTATATTCTTCCCGCATCATGAATAATGGCGACTGACCTCTGAACTCAATTTGTCGCCTTGTGATACCATGCATTGAAAACAAGCTTCGATAATAATCACGGATTGCACTGTCGTTAAGTGTTTTCCACTTTAGTATAAGCTTTGCCTTTGGCACTCTTTTCAGCAATGCAGCCCACGTCTCAATAACCTCTGGTGTTAGTTTGGCAATATTATTGAAACAGCCGAAGGTGACATACCCATTTTTCAATGCAGGCAGGACTTCTATGTCCGGGCAGATAACAGGAGGGGTGTAACAAAAACGGCTATACGGCATTCGTATGACCTTCTCACGATACCACTGTTCGCAGCCTGGTGGAACAGTATCGTAATCGGAAATGACGTAGTCCATATTTGCAAGACCAGTGGTATTAAAGTAGCCCAGCCACGAGATCTGAACTGGCGCTACGCGGCTTGATAAGAGCTTCAGACGGTTACCTCCGGTATGCCCGGATAAATCGATAAGTATATCAATTCGATCACTCTGAATCTGATTGAATAAATCATTGTCAGACATATCATAAACGTCACGCCAGTAATCAGTATTATTAGCTATTTCCTGCCTGACTTCATCATTACAACTCCTGTTATTATTGTTATAGCAGAACAGCTCGGTGTTGCACCGATTGTGATGGAGGGCAACCGCCTGAAAGAAAATACCGACAGGATGATAGTGGAAATCCGCCGAGACATAGCCAATGCGTAGTCGTCCGGATTCTTGACGTCTGTCATTGAAATCCAGCTGGAACGGTTGCCCGCTGTACTGTACATCCCACCTGCAACTCTCATCAAAAATATCCATCTGGCTGTATGCTGAAACATAGTTCATGGCAAACAATATATTTGATTGAATATCGGGATCTCCAGGTAATATTTCACGTGCATGTTTCAGGTGTTCAATAGCTCCAACAGGGTCGCCATTAGCGAGTTTTAGTCCTGCCATTAGACGTAACGGCTCGGCGGAAGCCGGTTGCAATTGTGCTGCGGTTTCATACGATGCCAGAGATTCCAGAAAAAGCCCCTTATCCCGACAGGCGTTGCCTAGATTAATATGTGCATCGGCATTATCGGGCATCAACTCGGTAGCGGTTCGGCAGGCCCGAATTGCCGGGGAATACTGTTTCATTTCAGTCAGCAGTTTTCCGCAATTATTATAGGCTGCCCCAAAACCAGGATTTATTTTGATTGCTTTCCTCAAACTTTTTAATGCCGATACATGAAAATCTTTGCCAAGAGCAGCCAGTGACAACCCGAGGTTGTTATATGCCTCTGCAAAATCAGGCTTTTTTCTGGTAGCCAGCCTGAAAAACGATAATGCTGAAATGTAGTCCTTTTCTTCCATACGGTTGATGCCGGTGTTGTAATACTCTCCCGCAGAGATTGCATCATGGAGGCGAAAAAGAATCGATTTATTCTGTTTGCCGCACCATTTTTGCCACATTTCACGGTAGCTCTGCTCCAGATTGCGTGTAAACAGCATGCCGTCGCATAGTGGTGAAACAAAGAGCCTGTTTCGTAGTGACTCCCTTAATTGTGTCAGCAAATCAATATTTTTTGCCAGACTGCAGACTTTATTGACAAAGTCTGCTCTCGAAGTGGTTGCCAACAATTCCGCAAGTCCACAGGATGCAAGTAGTGAGGTCGATTGCCTGCTGATAGGAGTTTTGCCGGAAAGTGTCACCACCGGCACTCCCATCCACAGAGCCTCGCAGGTTGTGGCACCACCGTTGAACGGAAAAGTGTCAAGTGCTATATCAATATCACCATATTCTGCCAGCATTTGAGGATGAGGTGACTCTGTTCTGATTTCTATGCGTTCACTATCAACGCCATGGCGCTTAAATTGATCCAGCAGATTTTTTCTGATGCTTTCAGTTCCCAAGGCCGATGCTTTGAGAATAATCTGCGATGCGGGAACTGCTTTGAGTACAGCACTCCATAATGATACGGTTTGGGGTGTTATCTTGGCCAGTTTATTGAACGAACCGAAGGTAATGAAGCCATTTCGCACAGCCGGCAGAGCGGTTACATCCGGAGCGTAACATGGTGGGGCATAACAAAAACGGCCATCCGGAAGCCGCACAACCTGTTCGGCAAACAAGCGATCTTCTCCTGGGAGGATAGTAATCGGGTCGGAAATCAGATAATCGATTGATTTCATGCCGGTTGTATTAAAATAACCAAGCCATGAAGCCTGAACAGGAGCCGGTTTACGAGCAAAAACAAACAGTCTGTTGTGTGATGTATGTCCAGACAGATCGATCAGAATATCGATGCCATCCAATCTGATTAACTCATCAACCTGGTCGTCCGATAGCGATTCAATATTTCGCCAGTTTTCAGACGAATCCATCAATGCATGGGTCATATCATCAAATTTGCCAAAATTACTGTACAGAAATATCTCGAAATAGTCCCGGTTGTGGTGCTCAATAACCGGTTTAAGGTGATAACTGACAGGATGCAGTTTGAAATCGCCCGAAACATATCCGATTCGCAAACGTCGATCAGGTACAGGAGAATTCATATGTGGTCTGCGAACATATCTGCCGGCTGCGTGCAAATTATCCCAACGTCTGCTTTCCCGGTAAATAGCCGGCTGCGTAACGCCTGAAATACTATTCATGGCAAAGAGAATATTTGTATGGGCATTAAAAGCGCCTGGTTCACTTTCAACCACTCGTGAATACATCTGCAGAGCCTGTTCGCTCTCCCCACGCGCTTCATAAACATTACCCATTGTCATATAGTTTTCAGGCCGTTGCGGATTGATTTTCACTGCTTTGGCAGATGCGTCAAGAGCTTCATCCAGACGGCCGATTCTTAAAAATGATAACGCCATATTTTTGTATGCGGCATCATTATAAGCCTCAAGCCTTATGACGGATTGATAACAGTCTATTGCCGCACCATGATTGTCCACTTCGGCATAAATGTTTCCAAGGTTGTTATACGCGCCAGAAAAATCGGGATTCAAGGCCAGTGCTTTCCTGATTGAAGCAATCCCATCCTCACTCCTGCCCAACTTATGGAGGACTACCCCCCTGCCATGAAGTGCTCGCAGATTCTCCGGGTACTCCAATAGAATATGCTCATAGACGGCAAGCGCCTGTGCATAATCACCCGTCTTAAGCAGGGTAACCGCTTCGTCGCACTGTCTGTTTTGCTCATCCATGGTATTTTCTTTGATCTGTTTCATAACAAATCCTGTTTGAGATGAGTTATCAGTTTTGCAGAAAATGCCTTATAAGGACTGCTCATTGGAAAGGCACGGTTAGCCCGGACAAAATAATCAAGCGCACTTTTTTTGTCATTGGAAGCCAATGCTTTTTGACCAAGACGGTACAACAGCATCGGATCAGTTGACATTTTGCCTAACTGCAGATCACAATCCCTGATTTTTTCCATCAGACGAGCGCGTTGAACGGGATCTTTTTCATCATTCAGCATGATCTCAAGATGACGAGCCAGACGCTTGATGGCACCTGCAGACGGATATTTAGTCACCTTAATAACAGATTCATAGAGTTCAAGAGCCTCATTAAGCTTTCCCTCACTGGTCAGAATCCTCGCCATAACAATATCAGCAGCTTCATTATGCCCTTTCAAGTGTTGAGGGTTCAGAATGGCATACTGCTGCTTTGCCGCATCGATATTTCCCGCCTGATAGAGTGCATACATATACATTTCACGTACTCGTCCGGCTTTGGGTGTTTGGTTGAGTGTGTCTTCCAGCAATGTCACATTTTTTTGCCAAACCACATTCCTTAAATATGTTTGCCAAACGAAAAACAGGGTGAATGTTGTTATAACACCGATATATACTGTATTGGCAAAGCGCCGTGATGGCGGGTTGGCATCAATATAGATAACACCGGAAATAATCCAGAATGCTGTTGAAATATAGAGGTACCGTTCCGCATATCCGGTCCAGGCAATTGTACCGAAAGCGAAAGGGAGTACGGGAACCAGCATACAGAAACCAGCCATAAAAAAGGCAACCGCCAAATTCAGCCGGGTAAACAGACGAAGACAAACCAGAAGCAACAATATTCCGACCAGATCATACAGCGCATCAACTTCGAGAATATAAAAATTGAGCGGTAACGGTACTATGAATTTTTTAAAGTAAAACCCAACCGCGCCCAGAAAAAGCGAAATACAATAATTTGTATCCAGCATCATCAACGTTAATGTCTGCCCGATTTTGCCTGCATCAGAGCTGAAGGCAATTTTCCTCAATGCCAGATATAGTGCTGCCGATAAAACGAGACACCCCACTAACAGAGAAACACTTTTTAGATTAAAAACAGGTAAAGACACTTGACTGCGACGTTTATAAAGTAATGCAAAGTAATACACTCCGCCCGAAATCAAAACAAACCAGTAATTTCCGATGTACAGAACTTCAATCACGTTAATCGCAAATACACACAGCAAAACAGGCAATCCAGAAACGTCAAATGGCAATTTTAAATCATTTAATAACTCATCACCAGACTGTTCAATCGGTTTATAATTTTTTTCAGCAGCAAGAATAAACCAAATGGCCGGAATCATACCGAATGCGGCTTCTTTTGAAAGAATGCCAAGAAGAGTAAAAAAGATTGCCGAAGCAAAGTATCGTTTCAAACCGGATGAACGATACAATAGAAGCAGCGCTGTCGCCACCAGCACAAAATTTGCGGCCATGGGGTCGGTGCGTCCCGAAATCCAGTTTACTGATTCGGTCGCAATTGGATGAAACGCGAAAAGAGAAGCAGCGGCAAAGGGAAGATAACGATTACTGGCGGAGCGACGTGAGGTCGCTAAATGGGTTATATAAAATAATAACAGTACGTTAACAAGGTGCATGACAACATTGTCAAGATGCATCGAGCGCAGGTTGAGCCCCCAAAGAATGTTGTCAAGATAATAACTCAGTCCGATAAAAGGCCGATAGTATCCGCCTTTTTCAGTTTTCGGCAGAAAAACATCGGCAAAGGAGATTGAATCTGAATTAAACATGCCATTCAGCATCTCCTGATCGTCAACCAGTGATACTTCAGCGGAAAGTGTCGGGTAATAGAGCGTCAATACAAGAAAACAGAGCAGAAGCAGTTGATAGGACTTACGGATAGTCATTAATCACCCAAAAAAAAGGGTTGGCAAAATTGCCAACCCTTAAAGTCAAAAAACGGATAAATTACATCGAGGTCCAGCTACTGGTATCCAATACATCGCTGGTTGCTGCGGCTTCTACCGCAGTTCCTACGGCAACGGTTTTATACCACATCTTAGGATCCTGGTTATTTGTTGCTACAACGCGATCACCTGCTTGATGCTGCGATTTTGCTGCATAGGAAGTAGCTGTACTGTCAGCTGTAATAGTAACTTTGTTGGACGGTGAGTACGATCCCCCGCCTAACATAAGTGATGATGTAATAGTGGTAGCTCCAGCATATGCGGTAGCAGCAGCCATCGTAAGTGCTATGACGAGTGCCAACTTCATATAATCTTTTCTAGCCATCTTGAACTCCTTTCGAAATCAGATAAAAATCGGTTTTAATTTTAGAATACTTTGTAGGATTGTTGGTCGGTAAACTCAGCTTCCATCTGGGTTTTGAAGTTTCTCAAGTCGCTTGTGGCTGCCGAGTTGAAACCTCTGATGCGGTAAGCCGAGAATTGCGGGATAGCTACAGCGGCAAGGATACCGATGATAGCAACAACGATCAAGAGCTCGATCAGGGTAAAACCTTTTCTGTTCCGGATTTTGATAAGCATGTTTTTCTCCTTTCTGTGTGTTATGCCCATGATTGAGCATTTATGTCAGATTATCTAGATTTATACTCTGCAATTTTCAGTCCTAAACTAAAATATGAACTTTTTCGGGTGACTTGACATTCACTATAATCTTATTGGTCAAAATTTATTGACAATTAGCAGTAACCCAGCTGACAATAATTGTCACACCATTTAAAACACTCGGTAAGCCTGATTATCTGAAAAGTCGGCTTCCATCTGAGTTTTAAAAGAACGCAAATCCGACGTTGCCGCCGAGTTATACCCCCTTTTTGTATAATCACGGAACATTGGAATACTAACCGCTGCCAATATTCCTATTATCGCTACAACTATCAGTAACTCGATCAGAGTAAAGCCAGAAGAATCATGACTGTTTTTCATTGCTTACCTCCCTGTACTTAATTAGCAGAGCAAGGGCCATGCCATAAACTACGCAAGCAACATCTTCACATATCATCTATTATACTCTTCCCCACCATCATCCAACCCCAGTTTTGCCAATCGATACTGGAACGAGCGGAACGACATCCGCAGCACCTCGCCAGCCTTTTTCTTAGTGTCGGCAGTTCTTTTGATCGCCATGATCAGATACTTTATCTCCAGTTCCTCAAGCAGCGGTTCCAGCAGCATACCTGTCCTCCGGTATTTCAATATCGGCCGAAAGACAAGTCACCTTACTGACCAACATCTGTTTGGGAAGATTGCTTTTCGAAATGTTTTACTTCTATGCAATTCCAAAGAGAGATGGCACTTTGCTCAAGCCACTTTCCTGACTTCGCGTTTACGTGAGACTTTATGCTGCTCTGTCCTGTTACGATGTGCAGTCAGCTCAGATATCATATCATCCAGGCGAATTTCAATACCGTCCAAGCGAGAATCTACGCCATCAAAACGTTTGCTCAATGCTGATATTTTTGCAATCAGCAATACTCTACCCTCTTTACGTTCAGTAATCTCAATTTCAATTTTTTTATTCAGAACGCTCAATTTTAGAGAACCAAATCAATCTTGCTGTCCATTGATTCCAACAATATTTCAAAATGCTCTTTTTGCATATAGTCACCTCTGAAGGTTTTTCTAGTTTTGATTTCATGCCATATCGAACGTGTGAATGTCGATTCTAAAGCAATCGCGTATGGAAACTGCCATTCCGAAAAAGCTACTGATAACCACTTATTCCTCCCCAGCATCCAGCCCAAACTTTGCCAGTCGGTACCTGAATGACCTGAACGACATCCCCAGCAACTCCCCGGCTTTTTTCTTGGCGCCGCCGGTTTTTTCCAGCGCCTTTAGCAGATATTTTTTCTCCAGCTCCTCCAGTAGCGGTTCGAGCAGCATGCCCTCTTCCGGAATTTCAATATCAGCCGAGAGGCAGGCCGTTTTAGCAGTCAGCATCTGTTTTGGAAGATTGTTTTCCGAAATGATCTGGGGGTCCAGGATCAGACTGCGTTCGATGCAGTTTTCCAGTTCGCGGATATTGCCCGGGAACTGATAGTTCATCAGCGCCTTCAGAGCGGTCGGCGCTACGGTCGCCGGCGCGCCCTGCCCGCCGGCCTGGTACTTCCGGCAGAAGTGCTCCACCAGGAGCGGGATGTCCTCAATCCGCTCCCGCAGAGGCGGCATCAGCAACTGCACCACGTTGATGCGATAGAACAGGTCTTCCCGGAACGAGTTTTCACGCACCTGGGACTCCAGGTCCCGATTGGAAGCACAGATAATACGCACATCGGCCTTGCGGGTCTGGGTACACCCGACCCGCTTGAACTCACGCTCCTGCAGCACCCGCAACAACTTGGTCTGTAACAGCAGCGGCAGTTCTCCGATTTCATCCAGCAGCAGCGTCCCCCCTTCGGCCTGCTCGAACAGACCGGGGCGGTCGCTGACGGCTCCGGTGAAAGAGCCTTTTTTGTGTCCGAACAGTTCGCTTTCGATCAGGTTTTCCGGTATGGCGCCGCAGTTGACGGCAACAAACGGTTTTGATTTCCTGGGACTGCAGGTATGTACCGAGCGGGCAACCAACTCCTTGCCGGTACCGCTTTCACCCAGGACCAGCACACTGCTCTGACTGTTGGCAACCTTCTGGATCATTTCGAACAGCTCGCGCATCCTGGGGCTTTTACCGATAATGCCGCAGAAGCTGTCCCGTTCCTGGACATTCTTCTTGAGCAGGACATTTTCACGTTTCAGTCCCTGCTTTTCGAGGGCGTTCTTTACCAGCTGTTTGATTTCCTCGATTTTGAACGGCTTGGAAATATAATCGTATGCGCCAAGCTTCATTGCCTCCACCGCCTGCTCCGCGGCGGAGAATGCCGTAATCATCAGTACGGCGGTTTCCGGTGAGATCTGCTTGATGCGGGACAGCAGCTCAATGCCTCCCAGGCCCGGCATCTGCACATCGGATAGCACCAGGTCGAACAGAGCTGTTTCCATCTGGCGCAACGCATCCTCTGCACAGCCGGCCACATCGACCCGGTACCCCTCCCGCTCCAGCAGAATCGAGAGGAACTCCCGCATGCTTAACTCGTCATCAACAACCAGAATCCTGATCGACATATTCTACTCTCCCTACCTAAAGCTTATGAACAGGGCAAATCCTTTAACCTACCCTGCGTAACCCGTCTGCAATCCTTATATTGATAGCTCTCCAGGCCGGAAACATCCCGGCGACTAAACCTACAATCACACAGAAAGACATATCCATGTACAGGGTCGAACTCTCAACCTGGAATATCGGGAAAAACTGGTCCATAACGTCGCCAAACTTCCGCGCCACCGGAAAAGTCAGCAGGATGCCGACAGCACCTCCGGTAACGCTTATAAACAGCGACTCGCCGAAAATCATGCCCGCAACATGGTACCAGCGAAACCCCATCGCCTTGAATATGGCGTATTCTCCGATTCTCTCGCGGGCGGTCATGGCCATGGTATTGGCGACTACCACCATGATTATGATGATAACAACAAAGGAAACGATGCGTATTGCAACAACTATGGCTTCGGTCATCGATACGAAGCTGAGCTGAAAAGCCTTTTCAGTTTCGGTCAGGGTTTCTGCCAGCGAATTTTTGAAGGCGGTGTCCACCGCCAGCGACACTTCGGCCGCCGACTGGGGATTTTCCAGGCCGATCAGGTAGATGCCGATCTGGTCAGCCCGCCGGGGAATCGTCTTTTTAAGTGTCTCGTTCAGATAGGCCCAGTGGAAGAAGAACTGTGATTCATCGGTCGACTTTTCGGCGCCGGAATAGATACCCCGCACGACGAATTCCCAGTTTCCGGGAAAGATGGTTCCCTTGAGCGGGATAATGTCGCCGATTTTCCAACCGAAACGGTTGGCCAGTTTTTGCCCGATTACGCACCCTTTACGGTCTGATATGAAAGCCCGCTTTTGCTCCGGCTCAATCACAAACTCCGGATAGAGCGCCAGATAGCTCTGCGGCTCTATCGCAAAGCTCGGAAAGAAGTTCTTCTCGGTGATATAGACTCCGCCGAACCAGTTGGCATAGGACACTGACGACACGCCTTCGATTCGGCGGATTCGCTCCTGGTACGCGATCGGAAGCGAAAACACCAGAGAGACCGCATTGCGGGTTATCAGCCGGGTCGCCGAAGACGCGTTAACCCCGGCATACCAGGCACTGACGACTGTTTGCAGCAGGCCGAAGGCCAGAATGGCAACGGTGATTCCGAGGATTGTGAGCAGGGTGCGCAAGCGATGCCGGAAGGCGTTACGGGCGAGGAGTTTAAACAGAAACATCGCTCAACACACCTTTTTCCAGATGGCGGATCACATGAGCCTTTTCGGCCGCCCTCGGATCATGGGTAACCATGATGATCGTCTTGCCGAAATCCTCGTTCAGACGAGACATCAGCGCCAGGATATCTCCGGCCGAAACACGGTCCAGGTCGCCGGTCGGCTCATCCGCAACCAGTATGGTCGGGTCCGTGACGATGGCGCGGGCTATAGCCACGCGTTGCTGCTGTCCGCCGGAAAGCTGCGACGGATAATGTTCCTTGCGGTCGGAAAGAGCGACCACAGCCAGTGCGGTTTCCACATGTTCGTGGCGTTCCCGGCGCGACAGCGAGGTCAACAGCAGCGGCAGCTCGACATTCTCATAGGCGGTCAGCACCGGTATCAGGTTGTAGAACTGGAAGATGAAACCGACATGCGCCGCTCTCCAAGCGGCCAGTTCGGCTTCACCCAACGATGCGATATCAACTCCATCGACAACGATAGAGCCGCTATCCACCGTGTCGATTCCGGCAATCAGGTTCAACAGCGTGGACTTGCCGGAGCCGGATGGCCCCATCAACGCCAGAAACTCACCCCTGGCAATATCAAAGGTGAGGTCTTCAAGCACCGGTACCGGCTGATTGCCACGTTGATAGGACTTGGTGACGGCATTTATCGAGACGATCAACTCTTTTTCATTACTGTCGCGCATGCCTATTTTTTCTCCGGCAGAGAGACCCTGGCTCCGTCCTTCAATTTTTCCAGCGGCTTGAGGGCAACCCGGTCACCCGAATGCAGACTGGAAACCTCCACCAGATCGCCGAACCGGGCGCCACGGGTTACAGGTGTGAACACGACCCGCTCCCCCTTGACCAGGTAGACACCTTCGCGCCCCCCGGAATTGATAATTGCCACCGGATTGACCACGATCCGTGCTTTCTTATCCTCAGGTTGTGCCTCCCGCTCCAGAAAAGCGACCTTGGCGCTCATTTCCGGATAGATGCGCACGTCGTTCTCCAGGAATCGGACCTTGACCATCACCGAAGCCTTGCTGCGGTCGGCGGTCGGAACCACCATGTGCACCACTCCACGAAAGCGGCTTCCCGGCAGCGCGTCCAGAGTGATTTCACAAGGCTGACCTCTCTTGACCTGATGCAGATTTGACTCCGACACATCCGCTTCCACCTGCAGCGACGAAAGGTCGGCGATCGTGACTACCGCCGCCTTGGCATTGGCGGCCGCACCGAGAGGCGTGATTATATCTCCCACATCGGCATTCTTGGTCAGCACCACCGCATCGAAGGGCGCCCTGATCAGACTGTAGTCGAGATTGACATTTGCCCCCTGAAGTACAGCACCGGCGTTCCTGACCCCGGCTTCGGCACCGGCTGTCAATGCGGAAGCCCGCTTGAAACGCGCCTCGGCAGCATCAAAGTCCGCCTGAGACACAATCCCCTGGCCAAGCAGTTCCTGCTGGCGACTGAACGACTGCCCGGCATCAGACAGTTCTGCCCTGGACTGGTCCAGCACGGCCCTGGCATTCTGCAACGAGGCCTCGGCCTGGCGCACCGTCGCCTCGATATCCCTGTTCTCAAGCCGGGCAATGACCTGTCCGGCAGTGACCCTGCTCCCCTCTTCGACCCCGATCCACTCCAGTCTCCCGGTACTCTTAGAGGCGACCGCCGCCTTGCGCTGCGCCACCACGTATCCGCTTGAGTTCAGAAGCGTGAATGATTGTGTGGGATAGAACTGCGTCACGCTGGCGGTTTCAATTGCAACCTGGCGTCCTGACAAGAGTAATAGAGCTGCGACAATCAAGGAAACCATCAGCACAATAATTATCACCATGCGGATGCGCTTGCGGCCAAGCCGCTCGGGAGCGGACTGTCTGGCCTTGTTTATCGTGAGTTTATCCAGTGTGTCTGTTGCCATACGGAACCCTTGCCGATGTTGAGTTTCAACCACAGTGCCAATTTTTGTCATACCACTTTTACTGTGTAATTGAAAGAAAAGATGATCATAAAGCGAAATAATCGTTGATTAGAACATTTTTTGTCGTACTGCTGTCTTTTTGTTAAATTTGTGCTATAAAGGCAGGGTTTTAGTGGTGGAAATGTTGTTTCCCGACCACACCATTTCATGCAAGGGGGCAGTACATGAGTGAGATTGTTGATGTCTATGCCAGAGAAATCCTGGATTCCCGCGGGAACCCGACTCTGGAAGTGGAAGTTTTCCTTGAATCAGGTTCTTTTGGACGCGCAGCGGTGCCATCGGGCGCATCAACCGGTGAACGCGAGGCAATGGAACTTCGCGACGGCGATAAATCGCGCTACCTTGGCAAAGGCGTTCTGAAAGCGGTTGATAATGTCAACAACGTGATCGCCGAGGAGATCATCGGCATGGAAGCTGATGACCAGGTCGGAATCGACATGAAGATGATCGAACTGGACGGCACAGAATTCAAGACCAATCTGGGCGCCAATGCAATCCTGGGCGTTTCGCTGGCGGTAGCCAAGGCGGCCGCGGATGAGGCCGGACAGCCGCTTTACAAATATATCGGCGGCGCCAATGCCCGCGAACTGCCGTTACCGATGATGAACATCATCAACGGCGGCGCCCATGCCGATAACAACGTGGATATCCAGGAGTTCATGATCATGCCGGCCGGCGCAAAATGTTTTGCCGAGGCGCTGCGCATGGGAGCGGAGATCTTCCACGCCCTGAAAGGCGTGCTGAAAGGCAAGGGATACAACACCGCGGTCGGAGATGAAGGCGGTTTTGCCCCCAACCTGAAATCCAACGAGGAAGCGCTGGAAGTCATCATGGAAGCGATCGTCAAAGCCGGATACAAGCCGGGCGAAGACGTTCTGCTGGCCCTGGATGTCGCCTCTTCCGAGCTTTTCAAGGACGGCAGGTATACCCTGGAAAACGAAGCCCAGAAGATCAAGACACCTTCCGAAATGGTCGATTTCTACGAAAACCTGGTCAACAAGTATCCGATCGTTTCGATCGAGGACGGCATGGCCGAAAACGACTGGGACGGCTGGAAGCTGATGACCGAGCGTCTCGGTAAGCGCATCCAGATAGTTGGTGACGACCTGTTCGTCACCAACCCGAAAATCCTGAAAGAGGGTATCCAGAAAGGAATCGCCAACTCGATCCTGATCAAGCTCAACCAGATCGGCACCCTGACCGAGACCCTGGAAGCGATCGAAATGGCCAAGCGGGCCGGTTACACCACCGTCATTTCGCACCGCTCGGGCGAAACCGAAGACACCACGCTGGCCGATCTGGCCGTGGCGGTCAATTCGGGCCAGATCAAAACCGGCTCACTCTGCCGCACCGACCGGGTTGCAAAATACAACCAGCTGCTGCGGATCGAGGACGAACTTGACAGCACTGCCCTCTTCAAGGGGCACGATGTTTTTTACAACATCAAAAAATAACCATCTGGCAACATGATACACAAAGGGCGGAGGAAACTCCGCCCTTTGTGTATCCGCCACTACAGGAGCCTGTTATGAACAACACCGATCTCTGGAAGCGCTACTCGTCATTTCTGTGCCACTGCCCCGCCATCGGTCTCTCTCTGGACATCAGCCGGATGAAGTTTGCCGACGGCTTTTTCGCCGGTATGGAGCCGGCCATGCAACGGGCCTTCCGGGAAATGAAAGCGCTGGAAAGCGGAGCGATAGCCAATCCGGACGAAGGACGCATGGTCGGACACTACTGGCTGCGCAATCCTTCCCTTTCCCCATCCGACGGTATCCGCAACGAAATTGAAGTGGCTATTGAGCAGGTATCGTCCTTCAGCCAACGAATTCATAGTGGCGCCATTACCGCACAAAACGGCAGTAATTTCACCGGACTGCTGGTGATCGGCATCGGCGGCTCGGCCCTGGGGCCGCAGTTTGTGGCCGATGCGCTTTCATCAGCCGGCGACAGGCTGAAAACGCATTTTCTCGACAACACCGATCCGGATGGCATCGACCGGGTCTTCACCGAACTTGGAGAGGAGATTTCGCGCACCCTGGTGATCGTCATCTCCAAGAGCGGCTCAACCAAGGAGACCCGCAACGGCATGCTGGAAGCCCGGGCAGCCTATCATCAGGCAGGGCTGGAATTTACCCGCCATGCCGTCGCGGTGACCGGAAATGGCAGCGAACTTGATCTGCTGGCGCAATCAGAGGGCTGGCTGGCGCGTTTTCCGATGTGGGACTGGGTCGGTGGACGGACCTCGGTGACTTCGACAGTTGGACTGCTGCCGGCCGCGCTGCAGGGGCTCGACATAAAATCGCTCCTGGATGGAGCAAGGGAATGCGACGTCATTACCCGAGGCACCGACACAGCTCGGAATCCGGCGGCACTGATGGCGCTGATGTGGCACCACGCCACAAACGGTCGCGGCGAGAAGGATCTTGTCATGCTCCCCTACAAGGATCGCCTGCTGCTCTTTTCACGCTATCTGCAGCAACTGATCATGGAATCGATCGGCAAGGAACTTGACCGGGACGGAATCACGGTCAACCAGGGACTGACCGTCTACGGCAATAAAGGCTCCACCGACCAGCACGCCTATGTTCAACAGCTGCGCGAAGGGGTGGCGAACTTCTTCGTGACCTTCATTGAAGTGCTGAAAGACCGTGATTCCGGATCGATGCAGGTTGAGGAGGGAATTACCAGCGGGGACTTCCTGTTCGGCTTCTTCCAGGGCACCCGACAGGCACTTTATGACAAGGGGCGCGAGTCGATGACCATTACGGTCGAGCGGATCGATGCTTTTACGGTAGGAGCACTGATTGCGCTCTTCGAGCGCACGGTCGGTCTGTACGCCAGCCTGATCAACATCAACGCCTACCACCAGCCCGGGGTAGAGGCCGGCAAGAAAGCCGCTGGAACCGTAATCGCGCTTCAATCCGCCGTGATGCGATTGCTGTCGGGACAGTCACGGGGCATGACCGCCGATGAAATTGCCTTGGAGCTGAAGATGCCTGATCAAGCCGAGGCTGTATTTGCGATATTGCGACATCTGGCGGCCAATCCTGATCGTGGGGTTAAGGTCCTTGCGCAAGGCTCCGTCGCCGGGTGGAAATTTTCGATATAAGCAAAGATCCGGCCTCCGGGCAGCAAGCTTCCCGGAGGCCGGATTCCCGAATCAGCTGCGTGGTTTCAAGCGCCTGGTAGGCAGAGCGCTCCAGGGATCGTCCGGCCAGGGATGCTTGGGATAGCGCCCTTTCAACTCTTTTCTCACCTGCTGGTAGGCTCCGTCCCAGAACCCCTTCAGATCACGTGTCACCTGGATCGGCCTTCCGGCCGGAGAGAGAAGGTGCAGCAGCACCATCACACGGCCTTCAGCGATTGACGGCGTTTCCCTCAGCCCGAACAGTTCCTGCAGCTTCACCGACAGCACCGGACTTTCTGCCGTATAATCCAGCCTGATTCTGGAACCGCTGGGCACAGTGAGATGGGTGGGGGCCAATTGGTCCAATTCGCGCTGCTGCCGATAATCAAGCTGCTGGCGCAACAGGCCGGCCACATCCAGCTGAGCCAGTCTTTTGGAATTATTCACCCCTGCAATATGCGGAGCCAGCCACTCCTCCAATGTTGCCAGCAATGCCCCGTCGGAAAAATCCGGCCACTCCCGCTCGGGAAATGCCGCCTTCATCAGCGCCACCCTCCCTTGCAGCGAACGCACAGTATCGTCAAGCGTAAGCAGCGCCAGTCCCGAGTCGCGCACCGCAGCGATCACTGCCGGAACGAGCTGGCTGGTATCCGGAACAAAAGTTTCCGACGAAAGCTGAACTGCGCCCAGCTTTTCAAATCTCGTCGCAACGGCACGTCCATCACGTTCGCTCCAGCCGAGGGAAGTTTCCCGGACAATATGTGCGGCACGCTCATCACGGATGATATTCTCAGCCACACCGGCCGCCAGATGAATCACGGCCTCCGCCTGGCTGCCGCCGTCAAGTGCTACCGCAACAATGTATTCCGCTCCCCTCACCGAGCTACCGGGTGAAATCCTTGCGCCACGCCCGTTGGCGAGCAGATACACATCAGCTCCGCCAACACGCCGTCGCGCAATACGATCCGGATAGGCTGAAAGCAGCAATCGCGATACCAGGTCGTCGTCGCAGGCTTCCGGTTCCTTTTGCAGCGGACATTTAACAAGCCTGGCGAGCTGGCCAACGACACGCTCCACATTTTTCAAAGCGGACGGATCAAGACTCGCAGCGCCCTTCCCATGCTCACGCCAGTTCCGCAAAGCATCCAGGCGGTCTGAAACATCAGAATGGCTTGCCAGGATGACACGATCAGCTCTGGAGATGCGGACGAAATCACGTTCGGAAAGCAATGCGGCCAGGTCGCAGCCGAGGCGGCAACAATTGAGCTCCCGTGAGCGGAGCAATAACCTGGCCAGGCGCGGGTGAAGCGGCAGACGCATCATTTCGAGGCCTTGAGGCGTGATACGACCGGTTTCATCGAGCGCATCAAGCTCCATTAACAATGTTCCCGCCGCCGCCATGGCTGCGGCGGGAGGCGCATCCAGCCATTGCAGGGCCAGCGGGTCGTGCGTCCCCCAGGCGGACAGTTCCAGTAACAGCGGCGACAGGTCAGTTTCACGGATTTCAGGAGGTGTGTGGGGAATCATCGCATTGAGAGTATGGCGGCTGAAGAGCCGATAACAGACGCCGGGAGCCAGCCTCCCGGCCCGCCCCTTGCGCTGCTCCGCCGAGGCGCGGGATTCACGCAACGTAACCAGCCGGTTCATACCCCTGGCCGGGTCGAATTGCATTCTGCGGGAAACTCCGCAGTCAATCACGACCCTGACGCCTTCGATAGTCAGGCTGGTCTCGGCAATGCTGGTTGCCAGCACGACTTTTCGCTGCCCGCCCGGCTGGATCGCTTTCTGTTGTTCATTGAACGGCAGATCACCGTAAAGCTGGCAAACGGTTACCCTACGATTCGTCACTCCCGACTCGGCCAGCCTGGCAGCACAGGCACGGATTTCACCGGAGCCGGGCAGAAAGGCGAGAACATCACCTTCGGTCTCGTTAAGCGCGCGGTGAATGGCCGCCGTCATCCTCTCCGGGAGCCGGGAATCCACCTGATCATCAAGATAAATCTCCTCAACCGGGAATGAGCGCCCTTCGGAATTGATAACCGGTGCATTGTCAAGCATCGCAGCCAGTGGCGTGATGTCAAGCGTCGCCGACATGACCAGAATTTTCAGATCGTCCCTGACCTGCTGCAGATCCAGACAGAGCGCCAGTCCCAGGTCGGCATGGATGCTGCGCTCGTGAAACTCGTCAAAAATCACCATCGCCACCCCCTCCAGCAGCGGATCATTCTGGATGCGGCGTGTCAGAATCCCCTCGGTGACTACTTCAATCCGGGTAGCCGCGGAAGTGCGGCTTTCGAAACGGATCGAGTATCCGACCGTCTGGCCGGCCTCCTCACCCAGAGTGCGGGCCATCCAGCGCGCAGCTGACACGGCGGCGATTCTGCGGGGTTCAAGCATGATAATGCGGCCGGCATCCACGGGAAACAGTTTGAGGAGCTCCAGCGGGACGCAGGTGGTCTTGCCGGCGCCAGGAGGAGCACAGAGGAGAACGTTGGGATGCCTGCGGACTGCTGAGACAAGTTCGGGAAGGATGTTCCTGATGGGTAATTGGTTCATGTATATTCACCTGTCATATTTCAGGCAAAACAAAAGGGGTCACGGCGAAACCGTAACCCCTTGTTTTTTAAATGGTGCCGAAGGCGAGACTCGAACTCGCATGGGCTGTTGCCCGCCACCCCCTCAAGATGGTGTGTCTACCAGTTCCACCACTTCGGCAATTGAGCTTTTTTGTTTACCACAATCTGCTGCATGAATCAATCTATTTTTGCTGAGCCGGAGCAACCGGGGCTACAGGTGCAGCTGCTGGCTTGCCGCTCTGAACTGGAGCTGCTGCCGGCGCCTGGGTTGCCGGAGCGGCCGGAGCGGCCGGAGCGGTAGGAGCGGTCTGCACAGGAGCAGGCTTACCCTTACCGGCCATGATCGAAGATGATGACGGCATTCCCGAGACATAGGCCAATGTCAAAGATGTCAGCATGAAAACCACGGCTGCACCTGTTGTCATTTTGCTTAAGAACGAAGTCCCACCTCCAGCACCAAAGACCGACTGGCTACCGCTGCTGCCAAAAGATGCACCCATCTCGGCGCCCTTCCCGGACTGAAGGAGCACGACACCGATCAAAAACAGACTGACAATCACATGCAAGATGGTAAGAACTATTAACATGCCATATCCCCTACTGATAATTTAAAGAAGAATCAGTATCACAAAACAGTACAGACTGTAAAGTTATAATTAATTGGACGAATTGCTTACCCAAAGAAGCTTACCGCTCAGGCGTTGAAGTTTACAATAGCCGCGAATGAATCCGCCTTAAGACTCGCTCCGCCGACCAGGGCCCCGTCGATATCAGGCTGGGCCATCAATCCCTTCACATTGTCAGGCTTGACGCTGCCACCGTACAGGATACGAATGTTTTCGGCCGCAGTACTGCCCGAGAGCCGCGAAACCAGCCCGCGAATAAAGGAATGCACTTCTTGCGCCTGATCATCACTGGCCGTTTTTCCTGTCCCGATAGCCCAGACAGGTTCGTAGGCAATGATCACACTGGCCAGCATTTCAGCGGAAATTCCGGCCAGACTGCCTTGGATCTGAGTCTCAACAACCGAAAAGGTTTTTCCCGACTCACGTTCTTCAAGCATCTCACCGACGCAGACGATAGCGGTCAAACCAGCCGAGATGGCGGCCTTGGCCTTTTTATTCACAGTCTCGTCCGTCTCGCCAAAATATTGGCGGCGCTCGGAATGCCCGATAATGACATGGCTGCAACCGGCGTCTTTCAATAACCTGGGCGCAACCTCGCCGGTAAACGCACCCTCCTCTTCCCAAAAACAGTCCTGGGCTGCCAGATTAATATTCGAGCCCTTGAGCGCTTCGGACACTCGGCTTAACGAGGTAAACACCGGAGCCACGACTATTTCCACATTCCGGCTGTTTTCCACAAGCGGCTTAAGCCCGTCAACCAACGCGACCGACTCACCGATCGACTTGAACAGCTTCCAGTTGCCAGCAATTACGGGTGTACGCATATTTTACCGCCCCCTATTTCTTTGCCTTGACATCAAGGGCCTTGACGCCAGGAAGTGTTTTACCTTCAAGCAGCTCCAGAAAGGCTCCGCCACCGGTAGAGATATAGCTGACACGGTTTTCCACGCCGGCCTTGCGGACGGCCGAATCGGTGTCGCCGCCACCGATAATGGTCGTCGCGAAACAGTTGGCAACCGCCTCTGCAACCGCATAAGTGCCCCTGGAAAAAGCGTCCATTTCAAAAACGCCCATCGGGCCGTTCCAGATAACGGTCTTGGCGTCACGCAACGTTTCGGCGAACAGTGTTGTTGAGGCCGGCCCGATATCCAGAGCCATCCATCCTTCCGGGATCTCCTGAGCGGTAGTTATGAAATTGGTGGCATTGGCCTCGAACGCATTGGCAACCACGCAATCCACCGGCAGGTAGAACATGACGCCCTTCTTGCGGGCCTTATCCATGATTTTGCGTGCAGTAGGAATCAGTTCGTCCTCCACCAGTGATTTACCCACCGAATAGCCCATGGCCTTCAGAAAGGTGAAAGCCATGCCGCCGCCGATCACCACCTTATCGACCTTGTTGAGCAGGGTTTCGAGAACTTCCAGCTTGCCCGAAACCTTGGCTCCACCAAGTATGGCAACCAGTGGGCGAACCGGGTTCTGCATCGCCTTGTCGAAGAAGGTCATTTCATTCTTCATCAGGAACCCTGCGGCAATTACAGGAATGTTTCTGGTTATGGCCTCAACCGACGCATGTGCGCGGTGCGAAACGGCAAATGCGTCATTGACGTATATTTCACACCCATTGGACAGCTTTACGGCGAAATCGGCATCATTTTTTTCCTCACCCGGATAAAAACGGACATTTTCCAGCATGACCGCCTCGCCAGGTTTCATTGCATCGATCAAGGCATCGACCTCAGGGCCAAAACAGTCCGGAGCCTGCTTGATCTTTTTGCCCAGCAGTTCGGAAAGACGCTTGGTCGCTGGAGCCATGGTATATTTCGGTTTCTTCTCACCCTTCGGACGACCAAGATGTGATGCCAGCACCACCCGCGCCCCCTGTTCAAGTGCATACTTGATGGTCGGCACGGCACCGGCGATACGGGTGTCTTCGGTGATATTGCCCTTTTCATCCTGCGGTACATTGAAATCGACACGAATAAATACTTTTTTACCTTTCAGGTCCTTGATTTCATCAATATAACGGATCGGCATGATTCGCCTCCTTCACGAAGTAGTCTGTATCGTCGAAAAAAAAGAGGGGGAAAAGATCCCCCTCCTTGTACTGCATGGATTCATTCTATTTTTTTGAGGCGATCAGATTGAACAGATCGACAACCCGGTTTGAAAACCCGCACTCGTTGTCATACCAGGACAGCACCTTGACCATGTTTTCGCCGATAACCTTTGTGCAGGAAGCATCTACAATCGAAGACAACGGATTGCCGTTAAAATCGATTGATACCAGCGGAGCCTCCTCAAAACCGAGGATACCCTTTAATGCACCTTTGGATGCCTTCTTCAGAGCCGCATTGACTTTTTCGACATCAGCTTTTTTAGTCAGAGTAACAACCAGGTCTACAACCGACACATTGGGCGTGGGAACACGGATGGCCATACCATCCAGCTTGCCCTTCAGGTCGGGAAGGACCAGTGACACCGCTTTTGCAGCGCCGGTGGTCGTGGGTATCATCGACATGGCCCCTGCCCTGGCGCGACGCAGATCCTTGTGGGGCAGGTCAAGGATATTCTGGTCGTTGGTATAGGAGTGGACCGTTGTAACCAGGCCCTTCTCAA
>JAWDJY010000022.1:0-58940 GCA_032469775.1 Geobacteraceae bacterium
TAAATTCTCCATTACTTAGATGTGAATAAAAACTATATTGACATACAAACTATACGCATATATATTATGCGTACAGTTTTTATACCTGTCCGGAAGGAAAACTTCAAGTAAAAAGGAGAAAATAATGGCAAAGAACCCACCGGCAGGAGATGGTCACAGGCATGGCCAGGTAACCGGAAGGAGCCAAGTTTATAATCCTAAAACTGAGACCTGGACGAAGCGTGATACTGAATCAGGGAGATTTATGGATCAGAAATCGGACGGCACTCCGTTCAAAGGCGTAAGAAAAGAAAAGTAGTTCATCAAACTATCTGATGTAGCGGATGATTATTACATTATAAAATAAGGAGTGGGCATGCCTTTTTTTACCGAAGCACAACTACGGAATTATTCGACGACTATATATTTTGCTGAAGCTGCAAACAGGAATCTTAAGGCCGCGTCAGCAGGAGCTGCTACAACCATCTTTCTATCCCATAGCCATAAAGACAAGGATCTTGCCAAGGGGTTAAAAAACTTTCTTGGGAACCTCGGCATTAATCTCTATATCGATTGGGAGGATACCGATATGCCTCAACCGCCAAACAGAGAGACTGCCACTGCCCTCAAACGAAGAATTAACTCAACTGAATATTTTCTGATGCTCTGCACGGAAAATGCCCTTCAGTCTAGATGGGTTCCGTGGGAAGTCGGTATTGCTGACACCCAAAAAGCCTTTGGCAAGATTCTCATTGCCCCGGTTGCCGATAGTCTTGGCCGATTCAACGGTAGCGAGTATTTGCAACTTTACAGGAGGATCATAATCAACAATGCAGGCACCGCAGAAGTATTCGACCCTGACAAGCAATACGCAGGTACGCCACTGAAAGATATTTTCAATAATCGCATATAAATCATAAGAATCGAGACTTCACATGGAACATGAAATCGCAAGTTTCATAAAGATTTTCGCCAAGGAAGTAAAAGAGAACAATGCGGCAATATTTGTTGGGGCAGGACTATCTGCCTCCGCTGGTTTCGTTGATTGGAAGTCACTGCTCAAGCCGATTGCGGAAGAACTGAGGCTTGATATCAGCAAAGAAGATAATCTGGTTTCTTTGGCCCAGTATCATTACAACGAAAAGGGGCAAAATAGACACCGAATAAACCAACTCCTGGTTGAAGAGTTCAGCCGTGATGCTACCTTGACGGACAACCATAGGATACTGGCGAGGTTGCCGATAAGCACCTTTTGGACTACCAATTATGACAAACTTATTGAAAAAGCCCTCGAAGGGGCCCAGAAAGTAGCGGATGTTAAATACACCGTCAAGCAACTCGCTAATACAAAACCAAAGCGGGATGCCATTGTCTATAAAATGCATGGTGATGTAGAGCACCCTTCTGATGCGGTGCTAACAAAGGATGATTACGAAAAATATCACATCAAATTCGCTCCGTATGTCTCCGCCCTTACTGGTGATTTGGTGTCAAAAACCTTTCTCTTTCTTGGCTTCAGTTTTACCGACCCCAATATTGATTATGTTCTGAGCCGTATAAGGGCCACATATGCCGACCATCAACGTGAACATTATTGCATTATGCGAAAAGTCATTCGACAGGATTGCGAAAATGACGCTGATTTCGAGTATAAGATGCGGAAGCAAGATCTATTTATCGGGGATCTAAAACGGTTCAATATTACCACTCTACTTATCAACGAATATGCTCAAATAACTGAAATACTGAGACATATAGAAAGTCTCTACAAACGGAAAACGGTCTTCATTTCTGGCAGCGCTCACGAATATGGAACCATGGGAAAAGACAAGGCAGGAAACTTTATCCATTCCTTGAGCAAGACCTTAATAGGCAGAGATTATAAAATAGTTTCTGGTTTCGGGCTCGGCGTCGGTAGCGCTGTTATAAATGGTGCTCTAGATGAAATTTATTGTCATGGGCGGAAAGCAACCGAGGATCAATTGATTCTTAGACCATTTCCACAGGATCAGACCGGATCAACACCACAACCAGCCTTGTGGAATGAATATCGGAAAGACATGATACCTTTGGCCGGCATAGCAATATTTATTTTTGGCAATAAACAGGATAACGGAAATGTGGTTCTCGCAAATGGCGTTCGGAGTGAATTCGAAATTGCTGTAGATAATGGTCTCCAAATTGTACCTGTTGGTGCAACAGGGTACATGGCAAATGAACTGTGGAAAGAAGTTGCTGCTGATCTAGACCAATATTTTCCGGGGCACTCCAAGGAATTTGCCGATAATTTTTCCGAAATTGGCAACTCAGCCTTGGAGCCGGACGTACTGTTGGAATCCGTAATTAGGTTACTTGACAAAATCATAAGGAGATAAACATGGCACGAAGAGTTTTTTTCAGTTTTCATTATCAACGGGACATTTGGAGAGTTAATCAGATTCGAAATATCCCTGAGATCACGGGCTGTGCTGCGGCAGGATTTCAGGATGCTTCTCTATGGGAAGAGGCAAAGAAAAAGGGTGATGCTGAAATCAAGAAGTTAATTGATAAGGGTCTCGAAAATACTTCAGTCACGGTGATCTTTATCGGTGCCAAGACTGCTGGACGGAAATACATCAATTATGAGATTGAAAAATCTATCGAAAAGGGGAATGGCATTGTCGGTATTCAGATTCATCACCTGAAGAATCAAGCTGGTGAAACTGATGAGCCAGGGGCAACACCTGCAAAGCTTACGAACGGTGGATATAAAGTCTATAAATATGTTGACTCGGAAAAACTGGCTGCAAGGATTGAGGAAGCAGCAAAAGCCGCAGGTAAATAATCCAGATATCAACGGAGATTTGTTATGCCCAAAAGACAGGTGTTCTACAGTTTCCATTTTGACAATGATGTCATGAGAGTTCAGCAAATCAGGAACATGGGTGCATTAGACGGAAACGAGCCTGTTTCTGCAAATGACTGGGAGAAACTTCAAAAAACGGATGGTGGAATTAAGAAGTGGATTAACGACAACATGGATTATCGGTCATGCGTGGTGGTTCTCGTGGGGGAACAGACTGCAAACCGGCCATGGGTTAAATATGAAATCGAAAAGGCCTGGAACGATGGGAAGGGAATTCTTGGTATTCATATCCATAATTTGAAATGTCCTCGAAATGGAACATGCAGCAAAGGGCCAAACCCATTTGACCAGTTTAACTTCAAGGACGGTAGAAAATTGTCCAGCGTTGTCAAGTGCTACAATCCTGACAGCAGGGATGCGTACAACGACATAAAAAACAACATTGAAACTTGGATTGAGCAAGCTATCTCTGCAAGAAAATAGTGATGTTTCAAAAAGGTGTGTACCGACTTGTTGATTGCAAAGTGAACTCGTGAAAATAATTTGGCATAATTCCAAGGACTACAATGGACTGTGGCTTCACTCTTGTTGACGAACCTCTCATTGAGTACGTTATTGACCAAGCTGATGGCATGGAATACAGGGCCGGTCAGTATGTCTTTGCGTCGGCGAGAGAAATCGCTGAAATCAGGATGAGAGTGTTTGATGCGATAAAGCGACATGAGCCGAATATCATTTGCGCTGCCTGTCACACGCCTGCATACCCCAGGAAACACCTCGATACTGGCAAATTTCATTTTGTTCATGTGTCTGAAGACAGTGATAACAATTGCCCCTACAACGAAAAGAGAAAACGACTCGATACTACGCGCATAGACAGTATGCGTTACAACGGCCAAAAGGAAGGGCCTGATCATAAATTACTCAAAAGCTTTTTGCGAGCAAGCATAGACGCCGATCCTCTATTCGACCCGGATCAAACTAGAGAAGAGAAGAACTGGTATGGGTCTACCGATGAAAAGAAGTGGCGGAGACCGGATATTGCAGCAACCCGGCTACCCGATAACGGCCTCCCCTTAAAAATTGCTTTTGAAATCCAACTTTCTTCCACCTACTTGAAGGTAATTGCCGCGAGACGGGAATTTTATCTCAAAGAAAATGCCTTGCTGTTTTGGGTATTCAAGGACGCCTCAGGAGTAGATCCTCGCCAATATCAGGATGATCTCTTTTACAATAACAATTCAAACCTATTTGTTGTTGACGACGAAACCGTCCGCTTTTCTCGGGATCACGGCAAGCTCTATTTCCGCTGTTGCTACTATGAACCGCACCTGACTGGCACTCTGGTAATCGACCAGTGGCGTGAATGTTTGGTGCCATTTGACGACCTGACCGTCGATATTGAACATCAAAGGGTTTATTGGTTCGACTACAGATCAGAAAGAGAAAAACTCCTCGAAACCGCCGACCATCTGATGCAGGAGAAAGAACGAGAGGCGCTGCGTTCACAATATGAAGAATTTTGGAATGGCATTCATTTTAAGACCTGCCGAGATCCAGAAGCTGAATATCTAAAGCTCAGACGTCAGTTGTCGAAGCATGGGATACCCGTTCCTGAACAGCATAACCGTGATTTGGAGCGATTCACTCAGATGATGTACAGTGCCAGAGCTGGCGAGGGATATCTGACGGGTCTCAAAACCCTGCTGGAAGTCGCAAACAACTCATATCTTCATGGGAAGCAGTTCCTATGGTATTTCGGGAGAGTTCTGAAATATTACAGAACTTGGGATAAGCTACTCGCTCAGGACAGAAATGCTGAACAACGAAAGAAAATGGGTGGAAAGAAGCATGTGTGTTGGATTGAAAAGGGTAAGACTATAAAGCAGAAAATTGAAGAAGGCGATCCTGAATTCAAACAGAACCGGAGTCTGGACAAATTATTCTCTCTATTATTTCCGGATATTGTTATTCCACCAACCGTAGTATAAAGATTTGTTCCTATTAATTATCAGAATGCCCAATAGTCATAACCCTGACTCCGTGACGCCAACTTCAGTAGCCTGATATTTGTATGCTGTAACCATTTGATGTTCTTTGATAATTGAGCTATTTTGCTACGCAGTAAAAACTCACCCGGCAGGTGAATTCATGAAGCACTTCATCATCGAGCAATCCGACGAAGAGTTCTACACATCCCACTCAGGCCTTGCCCTAGTCGGGTTGGCGCTGAACCGTTTCACGTCTCTTACTTCCGCCCTTGCGGCCATGGATGCTCCCGGTGATCTGATCACCGGAGTGGATATTATCCGGAGCTACTGCGCCTTGCTGGCTCAAGGCAAGAGTGATTTCATCGCCGTTGAACAATACCGTGGCGATGACTTCTTCCGGGAAGCGCTCGGCAACAGGGAGGTTCCCTCTGAAGGCACCATGCGGCAACGTATGGATGAATACGCCGAACAGATTCTGGCCTCTGTTTCCTGGGCTTCCATCGAGTTTCTGGAGAGAACGAAGGCCCCTCTGACGGCCATTGCCACCGGTCACATCCCTCTTGATATCGACGGCTTCGTCCTCGACAACTCCGGGAGCAAGAAAGAGAAGGTAGAGCGGACCTATCGGCAGGTTGACGGTTATCTCTCACTTCCGGCCTATCTGGGCCAGGAAGGCTGGATGGTGAACCAGCACCTTCTCCCTGGCTCCCAGCATCCCCATAACGGTTTCATCGCCTTTATTCGGGAAACTCTGGCTCGAGTCCGTCAGTTCTGCAAGCAGAAGCTCCTCATTCGTGCCGACTCCGCCCATGATGCCATTGCCAATCTGGCGGAACTCTCCCGACACCGGCGCGTGGACTTCATCATCAAGTGGAACCCCCGCAAACAGGATAAGCATGCCTGGGCGGCGTACGCCTTGGCTCAAGGCAAGATCACCACGCCTCGTACCGGCAAACGGGTGGCGGTGTTCAGCGAGAAAGAGAAGCATACCTTCAGCGACGCCGATGGCATTGAAAGGAGCGTTACCCTGCGCCGGGTCATGCGGGTTACCGAGCGGACCATTGACAAAAAGGGGCAGATGCTGCTTGAAACCGACGTCGAACTGGAAGGCTGGTGGACAAACCTTACGCTCTCCGACCAGGAAATCATCGATCTGTACAAGGGGCACGCCCTCTGTGAGCAGTACCATGCCGAGATCAAGACCGACATGGACCTGGAACGGCTGCCGTCGGGAAAGTTCGCCACCAATCAACTGGTGATGGCCTGCGGTGCCTTGGTGTACAACATCCTGCGCTTTATCGGTCAGATTGCTCTGGTAAAGCCAAGCGGCATCATCCGCCACGAGGCCAAGCGCCGACGGGTAAAAACCGTCATTCAGGAGCTTGTCTACTTTGCCGGGAGACTCATCAGCAGCGGCAGGCGTCTGAAGCTTCGATTCAGTCGCCATGTGTCCGCCCATGCGGAGGCATTCAGCCAGATTTACCAGCGTCTGGCGTACGGATAACAGTTGCAGCCTCACAACTGGCAACAAAAGGGCGTCTGAAAGAACACAGCCCTGATGCCCCATGGGCGAACGCAGCCCAAGAGCATAGCAAAACGGTTCAGTTATCAAAGATCAGGAGTTTACAGCCGATTCTGAAAGCCTTTTTTTGAGGATTTGGGGGAGCGAATCGCTAAAGCGGTACCGACAGCCCCCAATACAGCAAATCACGTCACGGATTCAGGATAACTACTAACGATGAGAAGGAATTGATATGAAAGTATTTCGCGATTTGTTCATCAAGCTGAATGGGGTCAAGGTTGAAGATCTTGTTGAGCAGTTCACTGCTCGATGTGGCGATAACTGGCTCCGTGCATTGGATCGAGAGCAGCATGCCGGTTCTATGGGGGAGAAGGCTTTCAGCTTTGAGCACACAGCGGGTGATGGGCTTGAGAGGGCAGGACTGTCTTTATTCCAGAAGGATGGTGATACCTGGTATGTTCCGAACATAGTTCCCCTTGGTAGCAGTCAGCTTTCCCATGATCAGTACAACAAGATTCTTGAAAACTTTCTCGACAGCATTGTGCGTCCTTCCATCGCTGGACTTCCGGTGACAGCCGAACTGACAGGAAACGAATTGTTCCTGAAGGATGTCGTCGGTGAAGAGGTTGCATCGCTGCTCCATAAGTTCTCTGCTCTGGCGAATAAATCAACCGGGAGCGCTCATCCGTGTGATCGGAATCGCTGGTTTGACTTTCTCATCGCTGTTCAGAGAATGCATAGCTCTCTAAATACGGACTTGCTGATTCATTCTTTGATGGAGGATGGCTGGGCAGAGGACAGGGCTCACGACCTTGCAATCGAGTATGAATTTGCGATTGGTCTTCTTGATTACAAAGAAGGCAGATGACCATGTTCATTGATGTTGACGAGGTATGTGCCGTCATCACAGCCAAGCCGGCGCCGGTTCTTTTCCTCGATACATGCACCATACTGGATGTGCTCCGCGCTCCGTGCCGGGAGTCGATTGCCGTGGAAGAGATTTCAGCGGCCATGACTTTGATAAGGCTGAACGGACAACCAAACCCTGGCGTATGGCTTGTGACGAATGAAACAGTCCATGGTGAATGGACTGCTAATCTTGACACCGTTAAAACCGAGTTGGAAAGGGAATCGAAAAAGATTGAGAGGCTTCGGTCCAGACTCGTCGATGCTGTCGATATTGTCTACGGTAGGACACACGAAGTCGGTCACCGCATTGAACATCTTAAACTTTCAGAGCACCTTGAGAACCTTTCAAGGAGACTGCTTTCCGTCTCACAGAAGGTAAAGATAGTCGATTCGCATAGCCTCAATGCCATGAATAGGGTCCGAAAGTATATGGCTCCAGCAGGTCGCGGCAAGCAGGAAGCAAAGGACTGTGAAATCTTCGAGGCTTTTCTTGATGTAGGACGAACGCTGCGAACCAGAGGCTTTGCAGATTCCATTAGCTTCGTGACTGCCAATACTGATGACTACGGAAAACCCACGAAGCCAAAGAACCCGCTCGAAGCGGAGTTGCTGGCCATTAAGGCCCGATATATCGGATCGTTGAGCTGGGCGCTGGCTGTAGTCGAGGGACGCGGGTAACTTTTCGGTATATTGGCCTCGAACTGGAAGCGAATGTCTGGACGCGTGGACAAATTTTAGAAACGTGACATCCAGGATGGGCTTCGAGTTGCCAGCGCTAGCTTATTGTGCTGAAAAATGAAAAAAGGCGACCACAAGGGTCGCCTCTATCCAGGCCGGACGGGTATCCGACCTGAAGATGTTAGCAGGGTCTCCCGCCGGCATATATGGCAAGAACCTCGAATTCGCCACCGACAATATTGTTCCGGTGCAGCGCCTTCTCAAATTCCTCCCAGCTCAGCGTGAATTCCCTACCGTTAATACGTGCTCTGACTGACATGACCCTATCCCCCTTGTAGTTTTGTTGGTGGCCCAAAAGGGTTCCCTACAACCACCGCCGGAACGGTGGCTCTAGGGAACCCTCTTGAGCCGGGGGGAAGAGTCGAGGGAGGGCGCATGAAGCGCCGCTCCCTCTCTATTTACAAGAGTCCCTGTTCGACAAAACTCAGGAACTCGTCATCACCGACGATGATGTGATCCAGCACTCTGATGCCGAGGATGTCGCCGCTCTCCTTGAGACGCTTGGTGATGGCGATATCTTCGCTGCTGGGGTTCGGATCACCGGTCGGATGGTTGTGCACAAGCAGGATGGCGGCCGCATTGGACAGGCATGCCGTCTTGAACACTTCCCTTGGATGAACGATGGCCTGGTTGAGCGACCCGATGGAGACCCGGTCGAAACAGACGATCCGGTTCTTGCCGTCGAGATGCAACACCACGAAATGCTCCTTCGTCTCACGCCGGAGTTCCCGAAACATTTCATAGACCTGCTCTGGTTTCGTAAAACGCATCGATACCCATTCCGGGGCATCGTCACGCACGACTTCGTTTCGATAGCGGGCCTCGATAGAGCGCACCATGATTCGTTTGGTGACCGGCGGTACCGGTTCACCGAAGAGATTGAGATTCATGTCCTCCTCCGATAGCGGGGGCGGACTTCCCCCTGGGGGCAGTCATCGCCCCCATAGGGTTTGAGATAGATTATATTCAGCTCTGGAGAGCCAGTACGGCTTCCCGGAAGGTCACGCCATCCAGCGCCATCGTGGCGCTGATCGAATCCCATGTCAGGTTGCAGACGAAACAGTGGACATGGTTTTCGTACAGGGCCATGGACGGATTGCGGTCCTCGTGAAACGGACAGCAGCGGTACCGCCCCTTGGAGAATTCGATGATGCTGGTGATGGGATACTGCCGGGCCTGGTCGATCATCTCCGGCGTGATTCCGCCGGGCGCCTGCACAGTCTCCTTGCCGTTGACATGGTTCAGGAGCGCCGTCGCCTCACGTTTCATGGGGCGAAGCTCCTTTTCCTGGTCTCTGATGAAGGATTCGGACAGGGCCTTGATCAGCGGGTCGCGACTGCGATCCATCCGCCGTCGCGCTCCCCAGATTTCCCGTTCCAGATGTTTGATCTGCGGCTGCAGGAAGGCCAGCCGGCGCATTACCGCGTAACGCTCCGGCACACCCATATCCCGTGCCGCCTGCAAAGTTGCGTTCAGGGTCATTGTCAGCCTCCTTTCACTCACGCAGCCGTTCGTCCCAGCAGCACTCGCCGATGAAGTGGGCGTAGTCGTCCCGCTGGTACAGGATGCGTGCTGAAGCCTGCGGGATCATGTTGCCGCAGCCGACGCATTTGACGGCACGCTGGAGCGGACTCTCCGGGGCATTCAGTTCCCTGATGAAGGTTTCGTCGCATTCCTGGCAGTCGTACAGCTCCCGGTCGACCCCCAACAGGGTGTCGGTACGAGTGACTTCCAGAAAGCAGCCGCATATCGGGCAGACGAGCTGGCCGGTATCGCCTTGTTCCGCGAGCCGTTCATGGTTGTAGTTGTTGCGGGCGACGCGGAGATTCTCTTCAAAATCGATCTCCATCCGTTCACAGAAGTGCATCAGGTCAGTGAACAGATCCTTCACGTCGTCTTCGTCGCCGTCGAAATCCCGCCCTTCGAGGGTCAGACAGTAGGCCTGCATGACCGTGTCGATCCTGCCGGCACGTTCCTCGTTGGTCGGTTCGTCTGTTGCTCGTTCAAGAAGGCTCATGTTGCGTCCTCCTTTTCTCCGCACGCTTCCCGTTCATCCAGGATGTCAGGTTCATCGAGCGACTTGATCAGCACCGTATCGGTTTCCCACCGGACATCGGTGTGTTTGTAGTAGCCCGACCAGAAGAAATCGCTGTCGGTGACGTTCAGAGTGGAACACTCCATCCGCCCCTCGAACTCCTTCATGGCAACCTTGCCATTGTCCGGCTCGACATCCCAATCGACAGTCCTGAAGTCGCAGGTATGGTTGAATTCGCTGATCTTGTAGGCCTTCATCTGTCTCACGACCACCGCCAGCTTCTTGATCCGCTCGATGAGGGCGGCGTCAAGATCGATGATGGCGTAGTCAGCGTTGTCGGAAAAGAACTCGCTGTTGTCGTGCATGGGGATGATGCGGCGCTTTACGGTGTTTGTCTCGGTCATTGCCGGTCTCCTTGTTGGTTGCGGAGACCGATCACCCCTGCGGGGAGTCGGTCCCCGCGAGGGTTGTGGGTGATGGTCAGGCCCGCTTCCGCAGGGGAGCGGGTTGGCGCAGATAGACGCCGAACAGGGTGAATTCCAGCGCTCCCGTGTCCAGTAAGGTTTGGTACGTGCCGAACGGCAGTTCCCGGGTGATTTCCTTGCCCCCTTCACAGTGGATGACGGCAATGGATGATGGAACGGGAACGGGTTCCGGTCTGGTGACCGGCAGCTGGATGACGTTGTTTCTGACCGGCGATGCGGCCTTGTTGTCCCCCCTGACGCGGGCGTTCTCGTGCTGGGTCATCTTCTTCAACAGTGCCGACGGGTCGGAGTAGTTGAAGTTCCCCTCCTTGAGCGCCTTGGTCATCAGGGATGAAAACGACTGGCTGCTGCTGCATTCCGCCGGGTCGATGTCTGGTGTTTCCCCCTCCGCCAGCTTGGCGACCATCCTCTTCTCCAGGGTGTAGGCAAGCTGCAACGCCTGGACTTCTGAAGAGGTGAGATACCAATAACGGACGGGACGAACTTCCCCGAACTGAGCCCGGTGGATGTCAGCAGTGTTGACGCGACGGATTCTCCCGTCCCCCTGTTCGGCCAGTCTGGTATTGGACGTGTAGTCGTACCAGACAAGGTTATTGAACTGGGACAAGTTGAGACCCGTGGCGACGCGATGGAACGAGACGACAACGACTTGAGCCGTTACCTGCTCGAACCATCCAACCAGCTTTTCAGGTGCAACCGAGTCGGGCAGGATCTCGATGCTGGCGCCCTGGACGTTATCCCGAAGGATGCGTTTCAGGACGGGGCGCATGTCGATCTTCTGCGTGTTCCCGGTATAGACCAGTAGACGCTCTCCCCGGTCGATCACCCCTTGGGCGATAGCGATGAGTTTTTCTTCCTTTTCCAGCAGCAGCTCCCCGTCGGGAAGCGACAGCCGGTGCAGCGTGCCGAGCGGAACATCCCGCAGCTTCAGTTCGTCGTTGTAATGCCGGAACGTGTCGCTGACACGCAGAAAAGCGGCATTGCGGACGGCTGCGGCGGCAAGAAGGTCTTCCGGTGGCAGGTCTGCCTTTTCGATGATGTTTTCGATGCTCCGGTGACAGGTTTCCACCAGAGCGTGTGACGGACACTTGATGACCTCCCGTTCCACTGGTGGCAGGTCATCGAAGTCGTCACTGTCCACATTGACGAAGTTGGGGAGCGTATAGATCAGGGCTGCCGGCGAGATTCCGGCGGTATCGTAGGTGGTGACACGTTCCGATTCCCGGTGACGGTTCTTTTCATCGGTTTTCCTGACCTCTTTGAATGCTCCGTACTTTGTCTGGAAATCTGTGGCTGACTTCGTCTCCCAGCCGGAGTCGCGCATCTGCTTCGGATTCAGCCCCCACAGGATGTTGTAGACTGATTTCGCCATACCGTTGGTCACGGTGGCGGTGAGGGCGAGAACTTTGGCAGCAGTTGCGGCAAGCCGGATGAACGCGGTCCCCTGATTGCTCATCAGGTTGGCCGCGTTATGAACTTCGTCGAAGATGGCGAGGTCGAATGGAATCCGCTTGAGGAATCGGATGTACGGCAACTGTTTGTTGTGCGTCCGTGCTTCCGTGGCGGTGCCGTTGTTCTCGATCTCGCTGATCCAGCGACGGTAGGTCATGACTGGGCGGTCATTTTCGGGAATATAGGTAAAGAGCGGTTCGCCGCAGTACGAGCACTTGGGTTTGTCACCTTTGCGGATTTTCTCGGATAGAGGCGAACGGCATGATGGGCAAACTTCCGTGTATTCAACGGAGCTGTGGCCATCCTTCTTGACGATGGTTTTACGACTCTTGATACAGAGCCGGTATTTCGGGTGCATCCTTAGTCGCGTGTAGGCGATCAGGTAGAGACCGTGCGGCCTGGTTGCGGTAAGTTCCTTCAGGGCTTCCCAGGAGTCGATGACATACACATTGAACCCTTCGTTGGCGTATTCACGTGCCAACTGGGGGATGAGCTGCGGTTCCGATACCATCACCGTGCGTTTTGCCTCAGTGAGGTACTTGACCGCTTTCGCCATCCAGGTTTTACCGGTGCCGGTGTTGGCACGAATGCCAATACCCCGGCGTCCTGAGCGGTAGGCCTTGATGACCGCCTTGACCGCTTCCCGTTGTGGGGGGAGCAGACCGATCCCCTGCAGTTCATCAACCAGGTATGTTTCGTCCTGGCCGATTTCGTGGAGGGGCTGGTAGAGCCGTGAGAGTTTCTGCAGAAGCACCGATGAGAGACGGCTGTTGAGTTCGTAATAGTCGAACCCATGTTCCCGGGCCGGTTTCACGTACCCATGGCGGTCCATCAGAAATGCTTCGACGGTGGGCTTACAGACCATCGTCTCGCAGTTGTTCTCCGGGTCCTTGAAGGTCTCGGTTTTGGTGATGACCATGAATTTGGCCAGGAAGAAGTCGCCGTTGATGGTGACGGATTCTATCTGACTGTTCATGGCTGCAAGTTGGACGGCGTGCGCCGTTCGCAGGGTTGAGATGGGCTGGATGCTGGTGTCGTAGGATGACGGATACTGCCGGTCCAGCACCATGACTGCTGACTTGTCGAGCCGGTCCTCGCACTCCCGGTAGAACTCCGAGAGGTCGCGGGCCGTCATGAGCGGGCGGTTGCTGCCATTACTGCCGCAAAGGGAAAGAGTCTGGCGTTTGCCCGGTACGGTGTACTTCCCCCGTACCGCTCCATCCCCCAGGTTGGCAGCGGGCCAACTCTGATAACGGACATATTGATGATAGATCTCGCTGCTGTTGTCCTGATTCTTTGCCAGAAACACGACCACCTGCTTGAAGCGGGCGTATTCCTCGCTCTGGAAGGCGTAGGCAAACGGAAACGTCCCCTGAATGATGTCCAGCAATCTCCCTTTCAGCTCGTACTCGGGAATGATGAGAACCATCACTCCTTCATAGGCCAGCAGAGGTGCAGTCTTTTCCATCCAGGTGACCAGTTCGTTGCCGGCGGCCTTGTTGTAAGGTGGATTCAGCAGGATCAGGTTGAACTTGCCGGAATGCTCCACGTCGAAGAACGACGAGTTAAGCTTCTGGGTTGTCCCGTGAATCCTGGCGAACCTGCTGGCATCGAGTTCAACGGCATAGGAGAGGATTTCGTGAGGTGAACCGTTGGAGGCGGCAAAGCGTCGCTTGAGCCAGCGGGTCACTGTGGTCAGGAATTCGCCTTCACCTGCGCAGGGGTCAAGGACTGATATTGTTTTCAGGGCATTGTAACGCCTGCTTTTCCAACCGAATGATGGCTCCAGAATGCGGAGAACCGTCTGAACATCAGACGGAAAAGTCGGGTAGTACCCTTTGCTCAGTTCATTCCCCCGGGTGCGGGAAAACGAGCTGTTGATAGTAGTAGTAAGTTCCATGCCTGTCTCCTTGGTAACTGGGGGCAGGCGGAGATAACACCCTCGCCGTTCGGGGAGGAGGTTAAAACCGCCTACCCGCAGAGGGATAGAGTACCGTCGAGTTACGACGCCTTGTTCAAACGGTACGAGTCATAGTTGATCTCAAAGCCGTTGGACTGTATGACCGATAGCAGATGATTCCTGGCGGCACACATGTCGGCGTCGTCTTCCTTGGTGATGTCACCGATATTCGCCCGGTCCAGCTCCCGGATAGCCCGGAGAGCGGCGAGCAGGAACTTCTTATCGGTCCTGTTGGCGAGTGTGCTCATCGTGTTGTCCTTTCAGTGATCCCAATAGCGCCGGTCATACCAGCGGCAATTGATCTTGATCCGGTTGTCGGCATCGATGGGAACAGTACGGTCATAGCTGCCGCCTTCCTTAAGGACGGTGCAGCGTCCCGTACCGACTTCAACCGTGGGTCCGAAGCCGGATACGTAAAACTGCCACTCTCCGTGAGTACCGTTACGGTAGACTTCACGGTGTTGAACGTAGCCGTTTTTGATGATCCGGCATTCCCAGTTGTCCGATACTCGTTCAATTGGATAACGCATGGTGTTCCTCCTTCTCTATGGTGAAATGCGCTGTCGCGGGAGGCATCTTGAGCCCGCCGTACTTGAGCCGGTTGACTATCTCCGACTTGAGTTCGTGGGCCCGGAATTTCCAGCACCGCTTGTTTCCCACAAGGGGCTCTATTTCCATGGATACTTCGTTGAACAGCGCCTCGTACCAGTCACGATGGACAAACTCCCGCTGATCGAGAATCCTGGTAAAGACCTGGTAGCAATCCGCCTTCGAGGTGCCGATCAGAAACGACGAGTCAGACGAAGGCGTGATATATGCCCCCGAATACCCTTCGCCCATCTTCGGTATGACCCGCAGGGGATGGTTGCTCCAGATGTTGATTGATCTGTCTTCTTTGCCGTGGCATTCAAGCGACCCCTTCATGGCAAGAATCTGGGCGAAAGCCCGTATCTCCTGAGTGGGGCCGTAGGCGGTGAGATAGAAGAGATTGCGGGCGCTGGGCACAGAATCGTCCAGAATCAGATCCCGGCAGATTACCGTTGCCGACGCCTTGTCGTTTGAAATAGTAATTTTCATGGGTTCTCCTCGTGTAGTACCGACGGAGAACGCACATCTCCTTTGGGGAATGGCATTCCCCGTCAGGGTGTGGGTTGATCAGGCGACCAGCTTCTCCCGCAACAACTCCAGGAGGGCTGGTGTAAATTGGTCGAGGTTCTTGATGATCCGATGATTGTCGGGCAGGTATCTTTTGATGCTTGTGTTCTGGATACCTATGCCGATCACCTCAATCCCCGATTCACGCATCCGCTTTATGGCAGCTTGGGTGACGGGACCATCGCCTGTATCTCCGTCGGAGAAAGCGATGCAGATCTTGCGTGTTTCCCGGCGCAGGCAGAGTTCGCCCCATGCCCACCAAAGTGCATGGCCAAGCCTGGTGCCGCCGGAACCGGTGATGTTGAATCTGCTGTGATCCGGCTTTTCCCCGAAATCAACCATGGGGAAAACTCGATTGTCGAAACCTTTAAAGGTTGCAATCGCCGTACGGACACCGGGAATGGAGTACAGAGCCTCCGAAGCCACAAAACAGGCGCGGGAGGCTATACCCATCTTGTTGAGCAGGGTCGAGTTGCCCATGCTTCCGGAACTGTCCAGAAGCATGCAGACAGCCGTGTTGACTGCCCGTTTTTCCTCTTTCCTGTTGAAGACACGTGTATCGCCGACACGTAGTCGGGTCAGAACACGGGAATCCAGCCGGTGTCCGACACTGGCCGGGGCGGAGCGCTTCTGTTTCGATGCCTGGACGAGTCCCTGAAGGCGGGCTCGCAGAGCTGCCGTATGGACACGAAGAGCTGAAATGTCATCGTAGCCGCTGGCGTTTCGCAATGGTTGGGCTGTCGGTAGCCGTGGTGCAGCTGCTCCAGACCCGTTGAACGAGCTTTCGGTTGCGTTCTGACAGAGCAGTTCGGCAAGTTTCTCACCCACGTTTCCGTAGGAACCGACACTCTTACCGGACAATGCTTCCGAGATGGCCTGCCGGGCTGTTTCAAGTGATGCACTCGATTGTCCCATTGTTTGCAGCCCGGAAGATGTCCCATTGTCAGACCTGGCTGAATGTTGTGATGGCGCTTGCAGCTTTCCATCGTCTTTTGTCTGTTGACCGCCATTGGTGCTCGTGGCGGTATTCTGTTGCGATTGACCATCCTGATTCCCTTGGCTGGTATTTCCGTTACTGCCGGAAGCACTTTGAGAGGTCTGGGATTGGTCATTTGTTTGCTTTGGCTGTGCAGCGTTACGGATGAGCTTCATCAGTTCATCACGAAGCGCCGCCGTCTCACGAGTTGACCGAAGAGTCCCGGTCCGATCCAGAAGCTGTACCGCCTGGTTGAAATGCTCCCCAAGGATTTGCCGGACCAATGGTTCGGTGCTGTCCCTGGTTTGCCGCATCGAATCATGGTTGAGCACCGCGATGCGGGTCAGGGCCATGATCCAGGCAAGGATGCTCTGGGATGGATGGGACGGGTCCGGTCTGAACGCGCCATGCTGTTCAACCAGGATGCGCGTCAGTTCACGGAGGTTGGCAATGCAGCCGGGATACTCCCAGCCGATTGACTGCTCGATCCTGACATCTTCCAGGATGTTGAGCAGGTCCCCCGCGAAATTATCCGTCAGTTGCACGGAAAAGTCGGTGTACCGGACATGCGCTGCCTCATGATCGATATAGCCATGGGCAAGCGCTTCAGCATGATCTCCTGACACGACCGGGATGGTGATTTCCTTCCCGCTGGTACAGGCGATCTGTCCGGCAATGGTCACTGTTATGTCGTATTTTCGGCCAAGAACCTTGGCAATCAGGGCAAGAGGACGTGCTTTCATGGTGTCCCCCTACCAGAACCAGACAGCTGGGGCTTCAACTTGCTTTGCCGGCTGCGGTCTTCTCGTGACGGTCTTTGGCGGAGTGATGGTTGGTGGGGCCGACTCGACTACAGGTTCGGGGAGAGGTTGCAGCATCTCTTCCCGTTCCTCGGTCGTGATGAAACCGGCAATGTCGGACAGCTCGCACAGTACTCCGACCAGACCCATCAGGGTTGCCCCGGTAACGGGTCCGGATCTGGGTACGGTAGCGAGCGCCGCGTTCACGTTGGCAACGAGGGCGCTGATCTTGTCAGGGCCTACGAAGCTGAGGCTGGAGAGTTTGTCGAGAATCGCCTTCAGGGGACGAAGTGCCTTCCGGGTTACGGAAGTTCGCCCCCGGTACGATTCCTCCCAAGTAGATTTTGCCAGGGCGCCGATCTCATGGATCAGTTGATCCGCAAGTCCGCCTACCTGACGTTCCAGGGGTTGTGTGGCTGAAGCAGCTTCACCCGGGGCTTCCACCTTGAAGGCGGTAAATCCGCAGGCAAGTCGTTCTGCAACACGGCATGCAGGTTCAACGGCACGGGCGACGATCTCCGACCATTCACCAGCTTCGGCGAGCCAGTCTTTGAGATTGTTGTCATATGCCGACAGAAAGTCAGTCTTTGCGGTGGCAAAGCTCTGTTCGATCTGTTCCATCTTCTCCATGAGGGGAATCAGCTTTTCCTCGGGAATGGCATAGCCTCCGAGGAACCGGACTCCCACCTCCTCGCAAGCTCGTTCGGCCTGGCGCTTCAGGGTGGCGAACACCTTGAGTGCATCAGGCGCAAAGATGCGCTTGGAACCGAGTGAGGCAAGTTTGTCGGGTGGCAGATTCGCCCCCTTGAGGTCTTCCGGTCGGAGTTTCTTCTTTCCAGACCAGACGGAGAAGCTGAGATGAACTAGGACAAGGCCTTGGAGGACTTTGGTGATGGTAGTTTGGTTGTTCATGATATCTCCTTTCGAGGGTTGGCCCTCCGGAAGGAGATATCTCCCCGTGGGAGATTGTCTCCCCCGGTGGGGTTGTAATGATTACCAGAACCAGGTCTTAGGTCCGTCTCCGCCTATTTTCGGCATTGGGACCTCCGGTTCCGATTTTTCGTGTGGTTGCTGTTTTACCGAAATATCTTCATGGGGTAGGGGAGTGGGGAGCAGATCCTTCCAAACGTCAGGTGTTATACCGCTGGCATACTGATACCCGTCGCCGTTTACCTGTTCCGCTTCCTTACGGGTCATGAGATTGCTGGCTGTGCGATAGTCGTGGAGGTTTTCACCACCTTTGAGGATACCGAGGCGCATTGTTGTGCCCCGGCGACCGTAACGGTACAGGACGTCGAAATTCCCGTCGTCCCGCTCGAATACCGCCAGGTGGTAGACCTTGTCGTGGTTTCTGACCCTGTCCAGCAGGTGCAGATCCACAGAGGACTTGATGCACCTGTATCTGGTCATGGCGTCCTCCGGTCACCGAAATGCCGCTGCAAAACTGCATGCAGGGCGGTTCGGGTGTCGGGTTCAGCCCGGAAGCCGAGTGCCCGGTCGAAGGCCTTGGTCAATGTTTCGCCGTTGGACATGCCTTGACTTGCCGCAGCCCGTGCCTGGAAGGCGGTGATACGTGCCCACCGGGTCAGGGTTCGGGTTGAAAGCGTGACTTCCGCTTCCCCCTTGATGAACAGGGCACGGATTTCATTGGCGATGTTCACCATGCGGTCTCTGATGTCGCTCCCAACCGATGGTGCTACCTCGGTCAGGATTTTCTTTTCGATCTCTGGATCGGGATAACCGACCTCGATCATGTAGAAACGGTCAAGGAAAGCCAGGTTCTGCCGCAGAATCCCCTGATAGAGACCCGTGGCGTCACCTGCTCCGTTGGAGTTGGCGGTGGCAATAAAACGGAAATCCGGATGAGCCGTAACCACTTCTCCCGTTTCAGGAATGGTGATTGAGCGGCCTTCGGCAACGCCGTTCAGTCCCGCTGCAGTGGATGGGTCGAGCAGATCGATTTCATCGATCAGGAACCAGCCACCTTCTTTCATGGCAATAATGAGTGGCCCATGCACAAAATCCATTCCTCCGCCGGCATTGAGCCGATAGCCGCCGATCAGTTCCGGTGTTTCAAGACGGGAATGGGCGACAACGTTCCAGAGGGGGATGCTGAGCCTTGCTGCTACCTCGATGATGACGGAGGATTTGCCGCAACCGGTGGGGCCGGTGAGGTAGAGTGACCGTTCCCCCAACAGATACCAGGTGAACAGGTCGGACAGGGTGGCCTGACGGAAGATGTACTGCTCGTCCGCCGGTGGAACAGCGGGGTGTCCCGGTGTCCTGCCTTTGATAGTTACCGTTTTGGGCGCGTCGATTTTAAACGTGCTCCTGATTTCGTAGTTCATGTCTGCCTCCTGTGAAGGGTTGTAACCCGACAGGGAGACAGACCACCCCGCAGGGATGTCTATGCTCCCTGCCAGGTATTGATATTGGATTGGTATCAGATGAAGTCGTGAGTGCTGGCATTTGCTTCCGCCAGAGCAGCTTCCTCGATCAGCTCGTTTATGTCGCGACCCGTTTCCAGATGTGCGAGCACAAAGCGGATCGATTCGGCCACGCAGTTGAGACAGGTATTGCTCCCGAGGTGACAGCCAATGCCGCTCAAAGCTTTGAAAGCATCGGTCGGCTCAAGTCCCGAACGGAGTCCGTAGGAGACCAGGCGAGCGATACCGTCTGCCATGGCGGAACCACATCCTCCGGCTTTGCCGAAGCGGATGAATACTTCCATTGGTGTTGCTGTTGTCGGGCACAGAGTTACGGTGGTGTAGATCTTGCCGCAAGACGACCGGCGTTCGATGGTGAAGCCGGTGGCAGCCTTGGGCCTTGGAGTTTTCGGGCTCATTATGGCCTCCTTGTGATGGCAGTGATCTGCCGTGAAATGTCTACAGTCTATAGGGGAGGTGGTACCCTCCAGGCGGTGATGATCCTGGGAGAGCCGTTGACAATTCGGGCAACGACCAGCACCCCCTTGTACCTGAACTTGAGTGGCTTGCTATTGAGGAGCGGCAGAAGGTGACGGACACCTTCGACAGCCTCCAGCGGGATATCACGTTCTAGAAAGCGGTTGGCTCCGTGCAGTGACAGATTGACCTCGTTCATTGCGGAATCCGTTAGAGTCGTTTCCTCGTCTGTATAGATAGTAATGTGTGACTCCATCATCCGCGCACCTCCTCCCAGCCGGCGGGATATTCCCTCGGTTCAGGCGGAACGGCGGCGATCATGACCAACAGGAAGATAGCTGCCATGAGGATCAGCGACACAATGGTGTGCAGGGCCTCTTTCAGCATTTCTTTTCTGTTCGTCATGGAGAATGATTTAAGGTCGGGCGGCAATGTGCCGGTACGGTATGTTTTCATCGGTAATCTCCTTTCACTGGGGCAGACACGCCTCCATGAATGGAGATTTCCCATGGGGAGCGTGATGCCCCCTGGTGGGGTTGGTTCAGGCCGCTTGTGCTGCGAGCGGCGTGAATGGCTTGATTTCAAGTTTGACGAAACCCGCTTTCGGCTTCGTGACTTGGTCGTAGATGTCCGGATAGTTTCTCTTGAGCTTGCTGCTGTCGATCATTACCGACTCCGCCACTGATGTGACGTTGATCAGTATGCCGTCCGATGCACCTTTGAATGCGCCATCCGCAAAGGTGAGAATGTCGTTCTTCAGGATGTCCAGACGTGATTCGAGAGCTCTTTTTTGTTCGTTCAGCGTCAGGTACATTCTGCCAGCTTCCAGAATCTCCTGTGGGAGATCCAGGCCGACGGCATGGGAAGGACATCCGGTGCGAAAAGGACAATAGCCGCAGAGTATGCCCGGCTCAGTTCGAGGTGCACATTCGCTCCGAGTTGCCGCAAGGATGTGCTGACCTTTATCCATAAGCTGATTGAACACCAGCTTGTTAGGCGTATAGCTATTGAATTCCCGGTATGTTCCCGCATTGAGGTCAACCACCAAGATCGATCCGCCAATTTCTACTTCTGGATCGAGGGAGAGTTGCAGCAGGCCCATTTGGACGTGCAGCTGATCCACCCAGGATGCGTAAGGTTCATCGGGGATACCGTCCGTAGACTTCATCTCTACGATATGCAGCCTTTTGGTCTGTCGGTTCGCATAGAACAGGAAGTCAATATGACACCTGATCTCTGGGATTTGCGGATGCTTCACTTCGACTTCTTCATTGAAGAGAGCACCGCCAGTTTCGAAGAACTCGGCATACATGGCTTGTGCAGCGTGGCCACGAGAAAAACGGAGTAAGGTCTTGATGTCATAATCAGATGGGAACTGTTTGCCGAGTGTTGCTTTACGAGGACAGCCGGCGATATCGGAGGCTCCGACGTACACAGTTCGGTCACCAAGATGTGATGATTGTTTCTTTTGGTGTGTCGGAATAGCCCGTCCCAGAAATGCAGCGAGTTTGCTCATGGCTATCTCCTTTTAGATCAGAAATGGTATCGCCCCGACTGCGGTAAGCAGAGAGCCGAAGATGACACCGGTAATTATCCGGGTGACGTCGATGCTGACCTGGAGTTCCTTCTTGGTGGGAGCATAGACTGGCACCTGATAGCCTTTGACAGTTACGTGTTTGATGATGTGGGTATTCATGTTCTTGTCTCCTTGTCTGTGGGTTGTACCCGGCAGAGGAGACAAGACACCCCCGGTAGGGAGAAAGTCGTTGTCTCCCTGCAGAGGTAGGTTGTGAGTGGGGTTCAGTCTGGGACGTCAGGCACTACCGGTACTGCCAGCATTTGCCTTTGCCATCCCATTTGAAGCCGTGGTCTTTCAGCCATTGACGGGCTGAGGTGTCGTTAAAGTCCGGGAAGGCGGAGAGCTCCGATTCATCTGCGGAGAGTTCCATCCTGATTCCCTTAGCCGTCAGATACCCGATGATCTCCGAAGTCGAAACTGGTTCGGCTTCGTGGGATGTTGGGTGGCTGTCCGGCTTATTTGCAGTCTGCGAAGTCCCGGAGGTAGTGCTGGTGCTACCGGAACTATTTCCTCCGTTGTTTTCTGTCTGGCCGTATAGGTCAGGATCTTCCTCGATGTCCTGGGTAAAAATGTCCGAGGCAGCGGTCGAGGTAAGTACTGCATCCACCAAGCCGCGTTTCTTGGCCATTTTCAGGCATGTGTTGTAAAAGTCGGCAGGATTGTCGTGTTCGACCTTTTCTCCCTGCCTGGCAATCTTCCAGTTGCCGCTTTCATCTTTTTTTGCGCTGAAGCCGCGTCCACCGATGATCTCCTGCGCCTTTGCCGGGTTCTCCTTGCGAAGATCCCAGTATTCCTTCGGTACCGGTTTATTCGTCAGTTCAACTGGACCGACACGGAAACGATACTTACTTTCCATGGTCGAACACGAACCGACACCCGTACCAAGACGCTGGCCTGCTGGTGAGTAAAGCGTCACCTTGATGCGATACTCACGATGGCCGAGATGCAAGTCGATGGTTTCCACATCCACGTCGTTTGCCAGTCTGAAGGTAAGCATGAGCTTTTCGGCGCCCGGTTTGAGAAGAACTGCTTTGTCTCCGCAGCCGGGAATGGTGCCGTAGTGCTCGCCTGATTTCATGACGTCACGCATGACGTACTGGATCAGGTTTACCTGGGCCTTCAGTTCACTGATGTTAACGGCGTGGTGAGTGAGGGATGATGCGGTGGGACTGATGGGAATAATTTGAGCTGATGCGTTCATCTGTCTGTCTCCTTTTCTGGGGGTTGTGTCCGACAGAGAAGACAGACCAATCCCTTTGGGGATTTGGTAATGTCTCCCCGTAGGACTGTTGAGTTGTGGTTGCTGGCTGTTACCTAGAACGGATCGGTGTCATCGTGCGGAATGTCCTCATGTGCCTGGTTGATTGATGGCTGGTCGTCACTCCCGTCGGGAATGCTGCCATTTTTACTACCAAGCATAAGAAGCTTGTCGCCGATGATCTCGGTTGTGTAGCGATCTTTACCGTCCCGATCTTGCCATTTGCGGGTCTTGAGTTTACCGTCGAGGTAGACACTTTTTCCTTTCGACAAATACTCGCCAGCTACTTCTGCGAGACGTGCGTAGAGGACGATGTTGTGCCACTCGGTCCGGATCTCCCATTCGCCACTTTTGTTCTTTACCTTCTCACTGGTCGCGAGTGAAAAACTTGCGACAGCGGTGCCTCCTGGTGTGTACCTGATTTCAGGATCACGACCTAGGTTGCCGATGAGTTCTACACGGTTCAAACTTGCCATACTGCCTCCTTGTTGGTTTTCCCGAAGCAAAGAGGCAGATGTCTGTCCCGTAGGGAGAGAACAAAGTGTCTCCCGGTCGGGATGTGGTGAAAGTATCCGCCGCTTATAAGGCTTGTCGCGGAATTTGAGTAACAAAAAACCCACTCCGGCAAGTGCCAGAACGGGTCGTTATCTTCATCAATAGTTGTTTTGATAGGCAGTGTCCGAAAATGGACGTACCTGTAAAATGTATTTAAGTCGCTTTACCCAAACGACTATTCGGAAGGCATAAATGCCTGTTCCGAACATCATCCGAAAAGGGGCAACTGCGGCCTGATCTTTTCGGTGGTCACATCCCTGCCGGGGCGATTCTTCCTCGGGCTATCCGAAGAAGTTTGTCCGGAAGCATGAAAGCTCGCGGAGTCTCTTTTGGTGAAAGAGTCTATAATATTTAGATAGTTAACAATGAAAAAGCAAGATGTCAATAGAAATATTATGTGGTAACTGTCTGGAAACATGTAGAAAGACATTGAAACAATACGAGCTTGATTCGTTTATTGAGCGAGCCTGCGATTAAGTCGCCCGTTAGAATCTCTTGACATCCTCTGAACAAGTGCTTATCATTATACCGTAAGTTAAAGGGGAGTAGTTATCGGCCACAGACAAGGCCGACCCGGATTCCGTCAATACGGTCGAAAGACCCGGGACCGGGGCAGAAATCTGCCAACAAGACCTTTATCCAGGCAATAATGCCGGGGGTAAAGGTCTTTTTTATTACCCCCGGCGAAAAATACATCGCCGGGGGTAGTCACATGATGAACCGTTTTAAAACAACATTTCTCCTCTCCCTGCTCTCCATACTGCTGGTCTTCATGGGGGGCGTCATCGGTGGTCAGGGTGGCATGCTGGTTGCCTTCTGCATGGCGGCCGTCATGAACTTCGCTTCCTACTGGTTTTCCGACAGGATCGTCCTCAGGATGTACAACGCCCAGGAGATCTCCCAGGCGGCTCACCCCCTGTTCTACGGGATGGTCGAACGCCTGGCACGGCAGGCAGGGCTCCCCATGCCCAGGGTGTACATCATACCTGACGAACCCCCCAACGCCTTCGCTACAGGCCGCAATCCGAAACATGCCGCTGTCGCCGCCACCGAAGGCATCCTGCGTATCCTCTCCCCGGATGAACTGGAAGGCGTCATGTCCCATGAGCTGGCCCATGTCAAAAACCGCGACATACTGATCTCTACCATTGCCGCAACGTTTGCCGGCGCAATTTCGATGTTCGGCAACATGCTGCAGTGGGGCGCCATGTTCGGCGCCGGCCGGGTTGACGATGATGAGGGCGGCGGAGTAAGCGGCCTGATCGGTTCGCTGGCCATGGCGATCATCGCACCGCTGGCGGCGATGCTTATCCAGATGGCTGTTTCCCGCTCCCGCGAATATCTGGCGGATGCCTCTGGTGCTGAAATCTGCGGTAGACCGCTCGCCCTGGCTGAAGCTCTGCGCTAGCTGCACAACGCCTCGCAGGTCATGCCGATGCAGGATGCGAGACCTGCCACAGCCCATATGTTTATCGTCAACCCACTGACAGGCGGCGGCATGCTGTCGCTCTTTTCCACCCACCCGCCAATGGAGGAGCGTATCGCACGACTCGAAGCACTGGTCACCCAGACTTCTGACCACCACTAACAGCAGGGCTTACTGCCCGGCACACCACACAGGAGGAAACCATGTCTTACACAAGAAAACTTATCACCAGGGAACCGAAATCGTCCAAAAAGAATAAAAAAGAAACAGAGCAGTTGCAGAATGTCATTTCACTGCGCATCAGCGATGACGAAAAAAAGACGTTGGAAAAGATGATCAAGACAACATCCAAAAGCATCTCCGAAATCATGAGAGAGGCCATTGATCTGTGGAGATCCAAACAACGCAAACTGTGCATGTAAGAAAGGCGACTCAGTCGGAGACTCTATTACAGCAAAAAAAACTGATGCTTATCGACGAAAGTCTGACACCGGATACAAGCAGGTTCTGGTCAATGGACAGATATCGGCATGGAGAGCCGATGCCGAGTATGGGCAAGCATATACTTGCTGATTTTCTTGGGAGTTTGGGAATGTCTGAAATGATTTCTTTGCCCGATGAGATGCTTGCAATGCTCGGAGAGAAGGGTCCCGAGGTATATAAACTGATAACAGGGAAAAGTTTCTATTCAATGAAGGAATGTCTTGAAAATTACAGGGAGGCAACATGTTGAAAGACGTCTTTTTGCCTGAAGGTATGTCACGGGTTATTCAACTTGCCATAGCTCCGGTATTTCTGTTGACCGCAATCGGAACGTTGCTTGGGGTAATGATTACCAGGCTGCATCGGATAATTGACCTGGCACGGGAGTGGGAAACAAAGCTGGTAAGCGAGTTCCAAACTTATGAAGTTGATTATCACAAGTCGCACCTCGCAATTCTGTCACGTAGAGCAAAACTAATAGGAAGAGCCATTACTTTCTGCACCGCAGCCGCACTTATAATTTGCACGCTTATCGCCGTTCTTTTTATAGATCAATTTGTGCATCTTGATATCACTGTGCTAGTCGCAGTGCTTTTTATCCTGGTCATGGTGTCACTGGTTATCGGGTTGCTCAGCTTCCTACGGGAGATCTATGTTGCGACCTCCAATCTTCGTATTGGTCCACACTGAGATGTCACTTGTGGTCAAAAATGGAAAACCAGAATATGCTGCATAAGATCAAATAACGATTGCCAAAACGTGCAGCTAAATAACTTCGGAGGGAACCAATGAAAACCAAATATTGCAGAATCCTACCCTGTGTTGCCTTTGCCGGCGTCATGTCGCTGGCTATCTCGTGTTCCAATGCCAATGCGGCAACCGGCGCGAAACCAGATCCTGCTCTGTTTAGCCAACTGGAGGCTTTTCACGGTCATGTCTGCGCCGGATCGATCTTCGGCGCCCGTATCGGGCTGGCGGCAAAAGAATCGCTGAAAAAGGCAGGGGGTACTGGTAAATTCACGTCGCGCTACTATGACCTTTCCTGCCCGGTGGACGGTGTCCAGTTCGGTGCCGAGACCACTTACGGGAATGCCGCCCAGTCAGTCGAAGATCGTGACGAACATCGGCTGGTGCTGACTGCCGAAGGGAACAAACTGAAGATTGAGGCCCGGCTTACCAGGAAGGCGGAAGAACTTGGCTTGAAAAGCCGCGACCTAGGGGAAAAGGCAAAGGCCCTCCCTTCCGGGTCGCCGGAACTGCATCAACTGGAACGGGAAATTGAAGAGATTTTTTCCTGGCTGAAAACCGCCCCCGAGCAAGAGGTGGTGGTTGTCAGCCTCCTTTCCGCGGAGGATAGAAACCGCTGATGTCCATGTGGATGGCATTCGCCCTGCTGCTGACGGTCATGCTCGTGGTAGACCTAGGTATGAACCGCAAGTATTGCCTCGATCCTGTTGAGTAATAGGCGTCGACCCGATCCTGTTTGAAGGGACGGCTCCAAAAATATTGTCTAAACGGCTACCGGGAGTTAGAAGTTTGTGACCCCATGGGAGGCAAAATGAAAATTGAAGTTATCGAAACTATTGGTAAAGTACGCAACACCTTATTCGGCAATGTATTGGAAGCCTTAAAGGCATGCGGTATGAACGGGAAAGTTGTGTTGGTTAATGATATCAAGACCATTTTGAAATATGGGGTGAAATCAGGCCCAGCACTTATTGTAAATGGGATTGTATTATTTGCTGGAAAAACTCTACCGCCGGAGAAAATCATGAAGTTTCTGCAGCAAAATCACTCGACCTTTTCGTAACAGTTGGTGGATGAAGATGGGGTGGTCTATATCTAAATATCTACCGGAGCACCTGTTCGGCAGGGATAACAGGTGAAGGGGGGCCAGAAATTAGATCACTTATGTCTTCTTGCCTGAGATGCTTAAAGTGATGATTGATGGTCCGTTCTAACGTGAATACATGATACAAATAATTACAACGCCTAACCCAACTACATGGATAAATAAATTGTTCTTGTGTAACGCAATGATAATGTATAGGTTAATGATATGAAAATATTCGGATTTTATCCCACAAGCAGGAAATATTTGCTGCCACTAGTCATGATGGCTGCAGTGATTTTTATTTTCCAAGGGATAAGTTTACCCAATTTATCAAACCCTCAGGATCCCAAGCTTTCAAGTTCACAAAAAGCCGAACCGTCAACCAGTGCTGTTGTTAAAACCCTTCTGCAGTCCCCTCAGTTAAAGGCTGCAAAAGCTGCTCAGCATTTCGATCTTTTCAACAACGAACATCAATTCAAGTACCCTGTCGTTTACATTTCTGCTTCACAGTTTGACTCTCATTCCTTTGCTTCTGCAACAATCACAGTTGGTCACTCCAGAGCTCCACCCGCGTAACACCACCACTGCCTCGCAACATCTGTAGCTTGCAATTGCCGTCTTCCCAGCTTTTTTTACACTGGGGAAGTATCTATGCTAGCAGTTTATTCGAGTCTCTGCTGCCAGGTACGTGCATGCAGTAGTGGCCCCTTATCTGCTTGATGCAAGCATGTCGCGTAAATTTAAACTACCTGATGATATCCGGGGATACCGCCTCATCATAAAACAATGGGAGCTTTCGCAGCCTGAACAGCATGCAGTTAGAAGACTGGTTGTCTGCATAACTGAATGTTTTTCTGCTGCTCGTACCCCGAATAACCATAATAGAAAGGAACAACACCCATGTCCAAGAGTATTTCATGGCGCATATGTCTCATATCGTTTTTTGCGCTGTTATCGTTTCTTTATCTCACGCCGACACTGGTCACCAAACTCCCTTCATGGTGGGGTGGTCTTCTTCCCAAGGACAAAATAAGCCTTGGTCTTGATCTCCAGGGAGGTACCCACCTTGTTATGGAGGTTGACACACAAAAGGCCGTTGAAGGCACTCTCGATCTGATTGCTACCGACCTTGAAGATTCCTTGAATACCAGAAATGTCCGCTACAAGAAGGTCGCCAGGGTTGGTGAAGACTTGATCCAGCTGACACTGTACGACAAGGGAACTGCTGAAAGCGAACAGCAGCTTATAAAGAAAAAGTATCCTGAGTATGAATTGATTCCCCCGACTGATGAAGGCGGACTTGTTATCATCCAGCTCCGTATGGACAAAAACACCATCAAAGACAGGAAAGACAAGGCGGTTGCACAATCACTTGAAACCATCCGCAATAGAATCGATCAGTTCGGCGTGTCAGAGCCGGTAATTCAGCGAGATGGGATAAATCATATTGCCGTTCAACTACCCGGCATAAAGGATCCCAAGCGGGCCATAGAATTGATTGGCAAGACTGCCCGTCTCGAATTCAAGCTGGTTGACGAGAAAATTACCGGTACATCTGCTACGCCTGGGACCATCCCTGAAGACGAAGAAATACTCGTGGAGAAACGATCTGATTCAGCTAGTACATCAGTTCAGGATATCCCGATCGTGGTGAAGAAGAAAGCCATTATCACCGGCGACCTTCTTACCAATGCGCAAGTGAAGATAGATTCACAGTTCAATCAGCCGTATGTGGCAATCGACTTCAACACAACCGGAGCCAGGCTTTTCGACCAGGTAACTGCTGCTAATGTGGGAAAGCGTTTCGCCATAGTACTCGACGGCAATGTTTACTCGGCGCCGGTGATTCGTGAACGGATATCCGGCGGCAGTGCACAGATTTCAGGAAGCTTCAGCGAGAAAGAGGCGGCGGACCTGGCTATCGTCCTGCGCGCGGGGTCGCTCCCGGCACCGGTAAAGATAGTTCAAAATGTCACTGTCGGGCCTTCCATTGGTCAGGATTCGATCGCCAAGGGACTGACAGCCGGCGGGATAGGTGTAGTGCTAGTGGTGGTGTTCATGGCAATTTACTACCGCATGGCAGGAGTGGTTGCTAATATAGGTATGGTACTGAATGTACTTTTTCTTATGGGGGCGCTTGCGGCCCTCGGGGCTACCCTTACTTTGCCCGGTATCGCAGCCATCGTCCTGTTGATCGGCATGTCGGTTGATTCGAACGTCCTTATCTTCGAACGGGTCAAGGAAGAAATCAGGCTTGGCAGAACACCCCGAATGAGTCTTGACGTAGGTTACGACAAGGCTTTCATGACTATTATGGACTCTCACATTACTACACTGATTACGGCCGCGGTCCTCTTTCAGTTCGGGACCGGCCCGGTCAAAGGATTTGCGGTTTCGTTAAGCCTTGGCATTATCATAAACCTCTTCACATCTCTGGTGGCAACCAAAGTCATTTTTGACAGTTGCTTGCGCCGATTTGATGTGAAGAAGCTCAGTATTTAAGGAGGCAATGATGCAACTCATAAAAAAGACCAATATAGACTTTGTCGGCAAGAGAAAGATTTCTTTTGTCATTGCAGCACTAATAGCGATTACCGGCGTCATTGGCATTGTCCAGATCGCGAGAAATGCCGCCAACATGGGAATTGACTTCTCAGGCGGGACTTCAGTTCAGCTCGATTTCAGCCAACCGGTTTCCATTGAAAAGGCCAGGATTGCCCTGGCACATAACAATCTCAAAGAGGCCAATCTGCAGGAGGTTAAGGAAACGAATAAATTACTCATCAAGGTGGGCAAGACCACTTTGGCGTCGGGAAGTGTCGCGGACACAATAACTGCTGTTTTCAAGAAAGAGTTGCCGGAGAATGCCTTTGTTGTGGAAAGTTCCACCGAGATCGGCCCATCCATTGGTGAAAAACTGAAAAAGGACACCCTAGTCGCAGTTGGCATTTCAATGCTCGGCATCATTATTTATATTGCCTGGCGCTTTGATCTGAAATTTGGCATTGGTGCGACCATCGCCACACTTCATGATGTTCTGGCCATGATTGCCGTGTTTTATGTAATGAACAAAGAAATAAACCTTCTCTTCATAACGGCAGTTTTGACGATTGCCGGGTATTCTCTGACCGATACGGTGGTTGTTTTCGACAGGATCAGGGAAAACCTGCGTAAGAACCTGAACGAACCACTGATAAATGTGTTCAATGGGAGTATTAACGAAGTCCTGTCCAGGACGGTAATAACTTCCTTGACCACGTTTATGGCTGCAATTTCCCTGCTGCTCTTCGGTGGTGAAGTGATTCATGACTTTGCCTTTGCGCTGGTCATCGGCATAGTTGTAGGGACGTGTTCTTCGATATTCATTGCGAGCCCGATTGCTCTTGAATTGGAAAGTAGAAAAAGTGAGCTGGCAAGCAAATAACCATCAAGGAGAGAAAGTAGTGACGATTCAGGTGAGTTTCCCGTCAAAAGAGTCAATCTCGATTGCCTGCCCGGTAGAATCCTTTGCTGCCGGGCAGGCATTTGAATTTGCGTGCTACTTAAAATACATGATGGAGAAAACACCATGAAATGTCCGATATGCAGCGATCACAGAAAGATCGAAATCAACATACATTCTGAAGGGTATGCTGACAACATGCTTGAATGCAGTAAGTGCGGGGCTATCTGGATTGAAAGTCTAGAGGCGAACTGCAATTATAGAACTCTCATTTTAGCCAACAAATCAAATTACGGAGTGAAATTATGTGTAACCGGATGATAGGTGTTTTCTTGATTCTTTGTTGCGGTGCCTTTTGGGTCAATGGTTGTGCCAACAAAGAAATGGTAAAGAAGGAAGAATCTTCAATTACAACACACATCGAGAAGAATTTAGCTGAACCGTTCATAAATGACACACTGCCACGTGAAGAAAAGCAATCAGCAGGGTCAACTTTTGGTATTGTGAAAGCATCGTCAGAAACTCAGGTGCTGGCAGTCAGTGAAATTATCTTGGAGAAAATCCATTTCGATTTCGATTCATACCTTTTGGATTATGCTGCTCGTGATACTTTAAGCAAGAACGCTGAATATCTTTTGAAGAAAAACACGGCTGTCAAGATCCAGATTGAAGGTCACTGTGATGAACATGGTTCAGATGAGTACAACCTGGCCTTAGGTGAAAAGCGGGCACAGGCAGCATTCAACTATTTGGAGACATTGGGAGTCCCTTCTGCACGGCTTTCTGTCATTAGCTATGGCAAGGAAATGCCACTTAATAATGGACACGATGAAGCTGTGTGGGCTCAAAACAGACGCGCTGAATTCGTTATTATCAAATAGTGCCAATTTTTCTCACTGACATGAACATATTCAATGAACCCTCTTTATTGAAAACGAGAGTATACGTAGAGGGTAGTTTCTCACTTAGACGTTTTCTCTAAAGAGGGTAATTCTCATGCCTCGAAAAAGTAGTTAAACAATATGGAGGAAGTGGTGACTACCGCGACGAAAGTCCTGTTACGGGAGAGCAACAATTCCAATAAGGTTCGTTTGCATGGGAAACTGATCCTTGTGACCAGGGCTGCCGGACAGGCCGAGGAATTTGCATGTCTACTAAAAGCCAAAGGTGCACGGGTACTGGAATATCCGACCATCCGGATAGCACCGCCGGAAAGCTACGCAGACTTAGACGTCGCTTTGAAAACGTTGACAGCGTTCGATTGGGTCGTCTTTACCTCCAGAAATGCGGTCGGCAATTTTGTTGAACGTCTACAGATGCTTGATTTAGACGTCAGTACCGTGAATTTTTGTCGGATATGCGCCGTAGGGCCAAAGACCGCAGAATTGTTGCACGACAATGGTGTACGCGTTGACCTGATAGCAAGTAACTACACAGGCGAAGGAGTCGTTGCTGCTTTTGCCGGACTGGAGATGACAGGTAGATGGGTGCTTTTCCCCAAGGGCGACTGCGCCCGCGATGTTGTCATAGATGGACTTCTGCGACAGGGAGCACATGTCAGAGATCTGATTACATACCGCAATCTGCCACAAGACAAGATCCCTACTCAATTAGTAATAGCCTTGGAGGAACGGCAGATTGACTGTGTTACATTCACTGCCTCCTCCACGGTCACCAATCTCGCAAGCCTTCTTGGTGAGCAGCGCTTTGCGAAACTCTTGCAAGGAGTTGTTATAGCGAGTATCGGACCGATTACTTCCAAAACGTGTAATAAGTTCGGGCTGAAGGTTCATGTCGAACCCAGTGAATACACAATTAAGGCATTGACTGAAGAAATAGCGAAGTACTTTGATCGCGTTGATTAACTTGGCGCAAATACAGATAATGTGCACCACATGCAGTCTTGGTACCGTTTTAGCGCCAATAGTATGAACACAGAGTGGAGTCATAATGCAACATGCGAATGAAAACATAGTTGTTGGGCTGGATATTGGTACATCCAAGATCTGCGCTGTGGTTGGGAGGCAGCATAACGATCATATTGAGATTCTCGGAATTGGCCAGTCCCGAACCAGTGGGTTGCGTAAAGGTTTTGTGATTAATATCGAGAGCACAGTAAAGTCAATCCGCAAAGCAATAGAGGGAGCGGAACTCATTTCTGGATGTTCCATTAAAAACGTGGTGGTGGGGATTGCCGACAGATTCATGCATGGTCAAAACTCTAACGGCATGGTGACGCTCAAGGGGCGCGAAGTTACAAAGAATGACGTGCAACGGGTCATTGATTTGACGCAAGCTGTACCGCTTCTTGCAGACCGCAGAATGCTACATGTTATCCCACAGGAATTCATCGTTGACTCATACGATGGAATTGAGAATCCTCTGGGAATAAGCGGTGAGAGGCTGGAGGCTCGGGTACACCTCGTCACAGCGGCATCTGCAAGTGTTGCGAATATCGTGAAGGCGTGCGGGCAGGCTGAATTGGTAGTGGATGAAGTTATCTTTCAGCCTCTGGCGTCTGCACAGGCAGTGCTTATGCCAGAAGAGCGGGATCTTGGGGTGGTCATGATCGACATCGGCAGCGGTACAACGGATATTGCAACATTCAGAAGAGGGACGCTCCGGCATACTTCTGTGATACCAGTTGCCGGCAACCACTTGACCAGTGATCTTGCTGTTGGGCTACGCGTTACTACAAGCGAAGCTGAGCAAGTCAAATGTATCCATGGTTGTTGTCAGGGAGACATAATGGACGGAGAACCCCCGGTTGAACTCCTTACGACAATTGGCGTTCGCAATCGCTTTGTGTCCAGGGACAGCATTCGCAACATTCTTTATTGCCGGGCTAACGAAATATTCACCATTATTAACAGGGAGCTAACTTGTTCAGGATTCAAAAGTAACCTGGCTGCCGGTGCAGTGATTACTGGTGGCTCTTCGCGCCTTCCAGGTATGGTTAAGCTGGCCGAGATGGTGCTCAACATGCCGGTACGGGTAGGCGAACCACGGCATATCAGCGGACTCGCTGATAGCGTCTGCTTGCCGCAGTTTTCCACAGGTGTCGGTCTCGTATTGAGTGGCTTCAAGGTTAAGCATACGCCGGAAATTCAAACGGAAACCTTATTTGATAAACTCAGGTTGAGGATTAACTGTCTGTGGGGATAAACGTGATCAGAAATCGATTATTGATGATTTGGTTTAGGAGGCACGGGCACGCATGAAAAAACAATACTACCATGTTGCTGTGATTGTCATTACAACTATACTGATCCTGTGTCTGCATTTATTGTCAATGCAGTGGTTTTCGAATCACATTGTTCTGAACGAACTGTTTTACATCCCACTGATTCTTGGTGTGTTGCGTTTTGGTCCGAAAGGCGCTCTGGTGACCTATCTGTTTGTTTCGGCAGCATACACTCCCATGTTTTTCGGAGGTTGGGCGAACTCAGTTCCACAATTGGTTGATAGATCGTTGCATGTGGTGTTGAGCGGGTTGGTCGCTATTTTTGCAGGCCAACTTGTTACACGGGAGAGGAAAAGACACAGGCAGGCAGAGCAGGAACGTTATTTTTCTGGTATCGGCCAAGCTGCGACCGTAATCGTGCATGACCTGAAGAACCCGCTCATCTCGATTCTGGGGTTTGCTCGTCGCATCCAGGAAGGTAAAGGCGACACTTTACTTGCGGCTCAGACAGTCACGGAATCTGCAATGACCATGCAAAGGATAGTTAACGAGGTACTCGAATTTGCCAGGCCAATACAATTGGATTCCACAGAGGGGGATGTTAGGCAAAGTATTCAGCGGGCTTGCGAATCGTGCTTTATAAAGGCAGAAACGAAAGGAGTGAGTTTTAGGGTGAACTCCCCGCCTGAGCCTCTAATCTGTAAGGTTGATAGCTTCCAATTGGAACGGGCCCTTGTCAATCTGATTGATAATTCCGTTGACGCCTCATATCAAGGTGGAAATGTCATCGTGACCATTGCAGGCGGTAAGAATATGCTTACGATTACAATCAAGGACCATGGAGCCGGAATGAATCAAGAGACATTGGATAATCTTTTTACGCTGACTTACACGACAAAAAACGAAGGGACCGGTTTTGGCGTTCCTATCTCGAAAAAAATCATTGAAGCGCACGGCGGAACTATTCGAATAAAAAGCAAAAAAAATTCCGGTACAGAGGTGATCATAGACTTGCCTTTAAAGCCAGCTAATATGCTGTGAAATATTGATCGTCTCATGAAAGGAGCAATTTGTGCGATACATCCTCCAAATTTCTTTTTCTACCTTAGTTGTGCTGTTTTTACTGTTGTCGTGGACGGTCCCAAATTTCTGTTGGTCCGCAACATCCGAGATCAGGTTGTCAAAAGGGCAGACCGTCTATGTGCCTGCTTACTCAAATGTTTTTACTGGCCCGAGAAAGCTGCCTTTCCAGCTTGCCACGACGTTGAGCATTAGAAACACAGACATGTCGTCCTCATTTCAGGTTACTGACATCGACTATTATGACACAAGTGGCAAATTGATTCGTCGTTATCTTGAAAAACCATATATCCTTGGTCCATTGGCTTCTTCCTTCGTTCATATTGAGGAGAAAGACACTAGCGGAGGTTTCGGAGCAAACTTCATTGTCAAATGGAACTCAGACAAGGCTATCAATAGTCCCGTCATCGAGTGCGTCATGATCGGAGCCACATCCGGACAGGGGATATCTTTTGTCAGTGCAGGTCAGGAAATTAAATGAACTATCCGTTGAGCAACCAATGAAAACGCTTATTCGAGAATTGATTGATTCCCTTCTGATCGTATTGGGGATTTTTTTAGCCGGGATGGGTATTAAAGGTTTCCTGTTGTCGTCTCACTTCATAGATGGCGGAGTTACCGGTATATCCATGCTGCTGAGCAATCTGCTTGGCTATCCATTGGCGATCCTTATCCCGCTTATCAATCTCCCGTTCATCGCTTTGGGCTATCATCAGATCGGGAGCAAGTTTGCCTTGAAAAGCGTCTTCGCAATAACTGGTTTGGCTCTTTGTCTTGCCTTTGTCAACTATCCGGACGTAACCCCCGACAAGCTGCTGACAGCCGTTTTCGGTGGCTTTTTCATTGGCGCCGGAATAGGCTTGGCTATACGGGGTGGCGCGGTTCTTGACGGCACTGAAATAGCGGCTTTGCTGATCAGTAAAAGTAGTAATATTTTGAAAGTCGGCGATGTCATCCTCATCTTGAATATTTTCATCTTTTCCACTGCGGCTTTTTTTCTCGGCATCGATTCAGCGCTCTATTCTGTATTGACATACTTTGCAGCATCTAAAACAGTCGATTTTCTCCTTCACGGTATAGAGGAGTACAACGCCATAATCATAATGTCAGAAAAAAGTGATGAAATCAGGGAGGCAATCATCCGCATCCTGAGTCGGGGCGTGACGATTTACAATGGACGCGGTGGCAAGTCCGGCAAGCCTATAGATATTATCTATTGTGTCGTTACCAGGTTGGAAATCGGAAGGGTAAAAAATGTTACCAATGAAATTGATGAAACAGCATTTGTAGTAATTCACCCTTTAGCTGATGCCGTCGGCGGTATTATCAGGAAATCCGTCTTGCATTGAAAGGTAGCCGAACCACCGGTGTAAGGCAGATAAGGCGCTGAGTTCTCGGCCATAGAAGGACAGTTCTTCGTAAATCAGCTGAAGCGTCTCGGGTTGAAGAGTCCGCAGTGCTGATATATTTCAACAGGAAGTAAGCGAAATCCCGTTTAGTGTGCTGTTGATTTTGAAAATACATACAGAACGAGTACTCCCAAGAAAATCAGTAAGATTCCGGCCACAGCAGGCAAGTCTAGTTTCTGTCCCATAAAAATCCAAGCGACCAAAACTATCAAGGCTGTCCCGACGCCTGACCAGATTGCATAAGCAATACCTACAGGGATAGCTTTTAGGGTGAGCGACAAAAAGTAAAAAGCAGAGGCATAACCCAAAACAACAATGGTCGAAGGCCATAGCCTCGTAAAACCTTCGGCGGATTTTAGAGCTGAAGTTCCCGCAACTTCACTAACTATCGCTACTATAAGGAATACCCATTTCTGCATTGATTCAATCCTTGGTAATTTGTATTTAACTTATAAAAAGCCAGCATTGTCCGGTTTGGTTTATGCATTAAGTCAAAAACACCCCTCAGAACTCAACGATGTGCTTTCAAAGACCTTAGCTGTCCGGAAATCAGCTGCAACGATCTTACCAATGGTTTTATTTCCTGCAATTGAATATCATATAAAATTAACCTTGAAATGCTGACGTTAATTTTTGTAACTATTCATACTTACATGCCTTGAGAATCAGACGGATTGATTTTTAAAGCATTGTTGGTAAAAGTTACATTCCATCACGCTGGATCCATTTATTCATTTGCAGAGGAGATTTATATGCCAAAAATTGATTCAGAAGTCGCTGAGGGTTGTTTTCAATAATGAGCATTGAATGGTGTTCTTTTTTTATAAACTGCTCGTGTACGGCGTGATTCAGAAAAGATGATAACCCATCATAATATCCAAGAATGTTTAACAAGCCGCACGGTTTTGTATGAAAACCTAGTTGTGCCCACGTGAGAACTTCAATTATCTCCTCTAACGTTCCAAGACCTCCAGGAAGTGCTATGAAGCCGTCAGACAGCTCAGCCATAAGTGCTTTCCGTTCATGCATCGAGCCAACAATTTTCAGTTCGGTCAATCCATTATGGGCAATTTCCTTGTCAACCAGACTCTGTGGAATGACCCCGACGACCTCGCCGCCTTCATGCAGTACAGTGTCAGCGATTGCCCCCATGACGCCGATACTCGCACCTCCATAAACCAGACCGATGTTACGTACAGTCATTTCTCGAACGAATGAACAGGCTTCTTCGACATACCTTGAGTCTCTTCCGGGATTGGAACCGCAATACACACAGATCATTTTCATATCAGCTTGATCCTCCAACGTATAAGGATTGTTCGCTCTTGCGTTCAGCTGCAACTACAGATGGTAATCTCCGGCAGCTTCCGGCTGGTAAAGGATGCGTTTCACCTTCAGTATTTTAATGCCACTAGGTACTTGCCACGTGATTCGATCCCCGGTGCGGTACCCGATCATGGCAGTACCAATCGGGGCAAGCACTGAAATCTTGCCGCTTTCTAAATTGGCATCACCCGGAAATACAAGTGTATAGACCAGGTCTTCTCCAGAATCCATATCCGTGAGGCAAACTCGTGAGTTCATGGTTATAACATCGGGCGGGATGCCAGAGGGAGCTACCACTTCTGCTCTAAGCAGTTCCTGTCCCAGTTCTTCCAGATATTTGCCATCACGAGATGGTTTGCTGCTCGCATTTTCAATCAAATCCTCCAATCGCTGCAAATCGAAATCCGTGATAAATATCTGCCTGCTGTTGGTACGTTCTTTCATGATGCACCCCCCCAATGTTTTTTGTCGCAGAGTTGTTATCTGCAGTTGCTGCTTGAGAACTATCTCCATAGATTTAAAAACAGAATAACCGGCACAATGGCACGCGCACCCTCTGCTACCGAGGCACGGGGATTGCTGGCAATTGTAGTACTGATGCCAGTCCGCTGTTCAAAATAATCTCGCACTCCGGGAATCAACGCTCCACCGCCGGTAAGACAGATGCCGTTCTCAATGATCTCGCAACCCTCGTCATGAGGTAGATCCCGCAAAAATGAATCAATTGTAGCGGCAATTTTTTCTATTACCGGCAGTAATGCCATCTTTGTAAATACACTGCCTACATGTTCAGCCGAACGCAACAGTCCGCTGGTACGCATCAGCATATCTGCATACGAATCGTCAATAGTAGATCCATAACTTATTGCTGTAGCTACGATCGCGCGGCGCATCTGATCACACCCGATTCTGATTGCGCAAGTGGTCCGAATTTTACTTGAGCGTATGATTGCACAATCAGTAACTCCTTCCCCAATATCAATTACCATCTGAGCGTACGGAGACGAAACATCGAGACCTGCACCAATGGCAGCGGCAAGTGGTTCAGGTATGATCATCACCGAAGCTGCACCGGCGTTTATGATGGAGTCGATTAGTAATTGTCGCTCTTCCTGCCGAGCATCGCTGGGGGCACAGGCTAAAACGCACGGTTTGAAAATGCCGAATCGACGTACTCGATCCATAAGTGGCTCCAGGATGTTTGATACAGTCTCACCATCCACCACCACTCCGTTGCAGAGTGCCCGTTTAAGCCCAATTAAAGAGGGGTATTCCGTTAAAGGAGACAGTCCTGTGGCAATTCGTATTGTCGCAGTACCAACATCCAACGCAATGTGCTGACGCCAGTGCGCGCTGTGGAACAGGGGTATCATGACAATCCTTTTATATTGTTCTGAACGAAGCGGAGATCTGTTTTTATGTTGCATGCGCAAGTACGCACTGCTGTCATCACTTGCTCAGCAAGTGAAATTTACAGCTTAAAAAAAAACCCCCACTAGCTTGTGCCGGTGGGGGGTTAGGTTTACCTGGTTTAAAAACTAAGTATCTCCCTCCAGCACAAGCAAAATCTGTGCATAATGACGAACCGGTACGATTTCAATCAAGCAAATGGTTGGTTTAGTTTTGAAGAGAATGTTCGACAACATAAGAGGTGACTTCCTAATTTGATAAACAATTTTTAGAAATGTAGCATAGATAACAATAGGAGTCAATTGACGCTGTAGTCGAAGTAGGTTCGGCAAGATATTCACGGATCGATATTAATTCATTTAGTTGTCATGGCAAAATATATTGAATTTATTGACGTGGAATATTCGCTTGCACCGATTATCCCTTGTGATAATATAAAGTGAGTGCACACTTGCAAGTGAGGTTTAAGTGACTAAAAGAATGAGGGAAACTACAGAGGTCAGGCAAAGGCAGATAACCGAGGCAGCCTTGCAGGTTATAGGGCAGAAGGGAATAAATGGTGCGACTACAGTTGAAATCGCCTCTGCGGCAGGCGTATCGGAAGGGAACCTTTATCGTCATTTTCGAAACAAAGAAGAAATAATCATATCGGTAATCGACAAGATCGGGAGCGACTTGGTAGCGATACTGGGTGCTGTGGTAGATGTCAGTGATCCACTAAAAAAACTGGAAATCACATTTAAACGTCACCTTATGTACATAGAAGGGAATGTCGGTATTCCAAGAACAATTTTCTCAGAAGAAACGATTGTGGCGAATGAAAATCTTCGAGCAAGGGTGAAAAATACTATTTTAATGTATTTTCAAGGGATCAAGCAAATTGTTGAACAAGGACAGAAGATTGGCGCGCTTGACACTGAAATGGACTCGCAGGCAATCACCAGCATGTTCATTGGCACTATCCACTTTGCTGTCACGCGGTGGTTGATGAATAATTTTTCTCCTAAACTGACCGATGATGCGGAGGGGCTTTGGAAAAACTATGCACGAGCAGTAATTCATAAAGATTAAAATTATCAACACACCATTACAGGAGGAAATCAAAATGGAACTGATTAACAAAGTTGTCGGACTCACGGTTGTTTTTGTTGCCTGCTTAAGTCTGCTTGCCCCACGTTTTGCCGTGGCCCATTGCGACACTATGGATGGCCCGGTTGTTCAAGATGCCCGAAAGGCCCTGCAGACCAAAGATGTCACACCGGTTCTCAAATGGGTACAGATCAAAGATGAAAAAAGCCTTAAAGATGCATTCAAGAAAGCACTCGCCGCACAAGGTAAGAAACAACAGCCAGCCGCGGAGAAGAAGTTTTTCGAATTACTGGTAAGAATCCATCGTGCTGGCGAAGGCGCACCCTTCACAGGGCTGAAGCCCGCAGGCGAAGTGGAGCCGGTTATCGCCGAGGCGGATAAAGCGTTGGCCGGAGGCTCTCCCGACAGTTTGGTAAAGATGGTGACCGATTCGGTCAACCAAGGTATTCGCCAGAGATACGAGAAGGTGGCTGAAGCGCTCAAGCACAAGGATGAGAGCGTACAGAAAGGTCGAGAATACGTGGAGACCTACGTCGAGTATACCCATTACGTGGAGCGCTTGCAGATGGATGCGGAGGGACATGCGGCGCATCATGGGGAGGCTGTCCAGAAAAAGCATGAGGTTCAAAAACACGAGCATGGCCATTGATCATGCACCATGCAGTTGGGTTGAGATAATTATTTTAAAAGAAAAACTGACACAAGCACAAGGAGACGACAATGGCAAAAAAAGCATGGGTTGATCAGGCTGAGTGTATCAGCTGCGGACTATGTGTTGACAACCTTCCCGATGTCTTCCGTTTTGATGATAGCGGCAAAGCGGAATGTTTCGATTCCTCTGCTGCAACCGAGGATGAAATCCAGGCCAATGCCATCGATATATGCCCTGTATCTTGTATCCATTGGGAAGAGTGAAGTGTAAATCGTAGCCAAAGGAGAAAATATGAAGAGTTGGCAATGTACCATCTGCCAGTATGTGTATGATCCGGCTGTCGGAGACATGGAGCATGGGATTGCACCCGGAACCGCTTTCGAAGATCTTCCGGCTGAGTGGGTCTGCCCTGAGTGTGGTGCCGGAAAAGATTCCTTCGAGGAGCTATAAAGGGAGTTTTTGATTCGACGTATAATCCAATGATGGCCCTGATCTACTGTCGGGGCCTGATATAAAAGGTAACTGTTTATAAAGGAGGTATTTGCCATGTTTGTTGTCATTATCAATTTCCCACCCATTAAAGAGGGAAAGGATGCCGCATTCAGGGAGTGGTTTGCAGATACAAACAAGGAGTTTGGAAATTTCAAAGGATTTATTGGGCGGCGCCTTTTAAAGCCCATGGAGAGTGGCAACTATGCGGCCATTGTGGAGCACGAGAGCCAGGAAAGCTTCATGATCATGCATGAGAGCCCGGCCCACAACGAAGCTGGCAAGCGCGTCGGACCATTGTTCGACGGCAGCGCATCTCCCCAGTTTTACGAAGTAATTATTGGGTAAGGGGTGTGAATAATAAAAAAACAGATGGTAACTGAAATATCTTATCTTCTAAATAAAATGAATCAGCAGTTTAAGTAGTACAAGAGGGACGGAAATGACTGATAAAATACTGCCGATTGAAACTCTCTCCCCTTGGTGGAGAAATGCCCTAATCCTTGTCATGATCATGGGCTTCACGATTTTGATCTGGTTGGCAGTTAGAAGTTATCAGGACGCCCCGCCAATCCCGGGTAAAGTTGTTGGACCTTCTGGTGAGACGGTCTTCACCCGAAATGACATACTTGCCGGCCAACAGGTGTTTCTCAAGTACGGCCTGATGGAAAACGGGACTGTCTGGGGGCATGGTGCATACCTCGGGCCAGATTTTTCAGCCGAGTATCTCCATGCGCTTTCCGTCGATATTGGATCGATGCTTGCCCAACAACGATTCAAGCGTAACTTGCAGGATCTCTCCATCACCGAACGTGATCTGATTAATGCGGAAACCGCACAATGGCTTAAACAGAACCGTTATGATTCACAAACGGAAACATTACCCATCACCCAGATTGAGTCTGCTTCGTACCGACAGCAAATAACGAAATGGGCAGAGTATTTTTCCGTGCCAGCTGGGAATGCCGGTCTTCCGGCAAAGTACATCAAAGACCCGGTTGAACTTGAACAGCTCACGGCATTTTTTGCCTGGACAGCCTGGGCATCAGTCGTCAACCGTCCCGGTCAGATTTATTCCTACACGAATAACTTTCCTTACGACCCGGTGGTCGGCAATATACCGACCGCCGACGCGGTCTTGTGGAGCGCCCTCTCTCTGATCTCGCTCATGGCTGGAACCGCCGCCGTCCTGTTTGCCTGTGGCAAGTTCGATTTTCTGGGGTGGAAGGGAAAGGGGGAGCATGTTCATCCGCAGATGCTGCCCGGTGTTACTACGAAAAGCCAGCGGGCAACCATCAAGTATTTTCTAGTTGCAGTACTCCTCTTTTTAATTCAGGCGTTGGTTGGCGGTGCCACGGTACATTACCGGGCAGACCCAACCGGCTTTTTCGGCATTGATCTCTCGACGCTACTTCCGAGCAATATTGTCCGGACCTGGCACTTACAGTTGTCGATTTTCTGGATCGCGACCGCTTATGTCGCCGGCGGTCTGTTCCTAGCCCCCTCACTGGGCGGGAAGGATCCCAAAGGGCAGGTAGGCGGTATTAATCTGTTATTTTGCGCTTTAGTTTTGGTCGTTACCGGAAGTCTTGTGGGGGAGTTGCTCGGCATTAACCAGCTCCTCGGCAGATTCTGGTTCTGGTTCGGGCACCAGGGGTGGGAGTACCTGGACCTGGGACGCGCCTGGCAGATAATGCTGGCTGCAGGACTGGCAGGATGGGTCGTTCTGTTGTTCAGGGCGATAGCACCTGCGAGGTGTGACAGCGAACAGAGCGAGATATCATCTCTATTTCTATATGCGGCTATCGCCATTCCACTCTTTTATCTTCCCGCCATGTTCTTTGGAAGCACCAGCCATTTCTCAGTTGTCGATACCTGGCGGTTCTGGATCATCCATCTTTGGGTAGAGGGTTTCTTTGAAGTCTTCGTAACAGTCATGGTGGCCCTCATCTTCTACAAGCTCGGCATTGTTTCCCATAAGACGGCGGCCCGGGTCGTTTACCTGGATGCAATACTCTACCTGGGGAGCGGCATTGTCGGTACTGGTCACCACTGGTACTGGACTGGGCAAGCGAACATCACCATGGCACTTGCAGCGGTCTTCTCCGCCATGGAAGTGGTGCCGCTTACTCTTTTAACTTTGGATGCTTGGGACTTCGTCAAACTGACCAAAGGGAAATGCGATATCTGCAACAAGTCCATCGCAATACCACACAAATGGACCTTTTACTTTCTGATTGCCGTCGGTTTCTGGAATTTTGTTGGCGCCGGCGTCTTCGGCTTTCTCATCAATCTCCCTATTATCAGCTACTTCGAGGTTGGCACCATGCTCACGCCAAACCATGGGCACGCGGCAATGATGGGAGTATTCGGCATGCTCGCCGTTGCTCTGATAGTTTTTGCCTTGCGGCAGGTGTTGACTGATGAACAATGGGTACGTCCGGAAAAATTCATCAAAGTTTCCTTCTGGGGTCTAAACATCGGCCTGGCTCTGATGGTAGTGACCAATTTATTTCCCGGCGGGGTGCTCCAGTTTATTGACGTCCTCAAAAATGGTTACTGGCATGCCCGAGGGGCGGGGTTTCTGCAAGGTAAAATCCCTCGCATGATTGAATGGCTGCGTATGCCAGGTGACCTTGTCTTTGTCGGTCTGGGTGTATTTCCATTGCTTGTTGCGTCGGTCCTGACCTGGCGAACCATGAAGAGAATATCACCAATGTGACATAGCGGTTGAATTAAAGAAAAAGGAGAACAACCATGGCAAAAGAACCATTTGTTGAACAAGACATGTGTATTGGTTGCGGAATTTGTATCAACAACCTCCCCGACGTATTCCATTTGAACGATCATGGCAAAGCAGAATGTTTTGATCCAAATGGTGCTACGGAAGAGGAAATTCAACTTCAGGCCATTGCAGCCTGCCCAGTAACTTGCATCTTCTGGAAGGAAACTTGCGTCTGCTAGATAGCTACATAAATACCATTTCGAATATTCAAAGGGGGAGACATGAAAGGAAACGAGAAGATAAATACTCACTCGAATTTATGTCTGTCAGAGGAACACTTTAGAACGAATGATGTGTTGTCGGAGCAAATTGCGATAATCCAAGAGTTCGCACCTCAATTGAATCCGATTGATTTGCAGCAACTGGAAGCGAATCTTACCGAAATAGAAATGGCATTGAACAAACTCAAGGAACTTATGTTGTATCTTCCCAAGTAAACAATGCGAGCAGTGGTAGTGAAAAGCGGCGTTTAAACATTCCGAACCCGAACAGAGCTGGCTTCCGGCAAATCCGGGTTATAATTAAAACAGGAGGTGTAGCGTGAGAGAAAGTGAAATTTTGAAGATGATTGAAGAGCGGCGTAACGAAAACCATCACTTTGTAAAGTGGTGGAGAAAAGAAGATGATTTCCTTGATTACGAACTGATTGAACGATTCATCGAAAATGCCGGCAGTAACAAAGAATTGGAAGGCTTTGAATTGCTGACCATGGATGACATGTGGAATGAGTTGATAAGGATTGCTGGAGTACGCGTAAAATTAATGCACGAGACTGCCGGCGATAAAGTCGAATGGGTGTACAAGGGAAAAACTGGTACAAAAACTCAAGTTTGCACCTATACACCGGAGACGCTCATGTCGATCTTCGATGTAGAAACAAAAAATAACCCAGTCGACTAAAAACCTTAATGTATCAATAGGAGTCAAGCCCGGATCTGCCCAGTGCTAGCATTATTGATATATGCGGGGCAAATTGAGTTTGATCGTTAATATTGACCATCAAACTACTATCGCCCAGGTTGAGTGATGTCGCAACTTCGCCAAGATGCTTGGAATCCGGGTGCAGGCCATGAACATCGTGAGGCGCCGTTATGGTTAAAACAATAAGGATATTGATCAACGTTGATCCTGAAACCATTTGGAGTGTGCTTTTGGACAGTATTGAAGACCCTCGGCGTTACTTGCCGGATGTGGACGCATCCGGTGTTGTGGAGCGACTGGAAGGTGGGACTGCCAAGGAACTCAAGATCGGCTGGGAGTGCCCTGTGCCTGGAGGCTTTGATTATTTTGTGTTCGACCAGGGAACCCTCAGGGAAATCAAGGCCCGGAGAAATGGAAACGATTATGAACCCGGATTGTTGAGATCCTTTGTGTTTGATAGCGAAATCATCAGGAATATCACGGTGCGGGGCTTACCATACAAAGAAAGGATTATGATAAGTAAAAAGTATAAGGATATTCGCCGCGAACTGGTCGATCACCCTGTCTTCTGCGGGCGTATCATCATTAAGGTTGCTCCCTATTCTGCTCAGAATCCCATGTCACCGGTCGATCTGCAATATTTTGTGGTGTTAGTGTCAAAATCAGCAGATGCAAAAGGAATAGTTGACCATGAAAAAGAAATGGTATCGGCTATCGAAATTGAACTACAGCGAATTAAAGAGCGTGCCGAGGAATTGGAACAGAGAGTTTGAAAATGGATGTGGAGGCGGTGATGGGAAATACACTGAACAGTTTTGATTCCCTCATGACCCTGGAGGTCAGCGGTAAAAAATATCGGTACCATTCCCTGCAGGCGTTTGCCAAATCCGCCCGCATAGATCTATCGCGAGTACCTTTTTCCTTGAAAATAATCCTGGAAAACCTTCTGCGACGGGAAGACGGCGTGACCGTCAGGAAAGAGGACATCGAGGCGCTTGCACAGTTGGACCCTACGGCTCTCCCGAACAGGGAAATCCAGTTTATGCCGGCGCGCGTACTCCTCCAGGACTTCACCGGTGTGCCGGCCGTTGCCGATCTCGCCGCCATGCGCGCGGCGCTGCACCGGCTCGGCGGGAAGCCTTCACGCATCAACCCGCTGCAACCGGTTGACCTGATAATTGATCATTCGGTGCAAGTAGACCGTTACGGTACCGTTGCCGCGCTGAAGGCGAATTCCGCCATCGAATTTGAACGGAACCATGAGCGCTACCAGTTTCTCCGCTGGGGGCAGGGGGCGTTCGGTAACTTCCGAGTCGTCCCACCTGAAACCGGCATCTGTCACCAGGTGAACCTGGAGTACCTCGCCCACGTCGCTATGACGTCGGAACTCAATGGTGTGGAGTGGGTTTACCCGGACACGCTGATTGGTACTGATTCTCACACCACCATGATCAACGGGCTGGGGGTGGTGGGGTGGGGCGTTGGAGGAATCGAAGCGGAGGCGGCCATGCTCGGCCAACCCTGCTCGATGCTTATCCCCCAGGTGGTCGGCTTTCGACTCAATGGTAGGCTCAATCCGGGAGCGATGGCCACCGACCTCGTTCTGACCATCACGCAGTTGCTCCGCAGGAAAGGCGTAGTAGGGAAATTCGTGGAGTTCTTCGGTTCCGGCCTTGCCTCGCTTTCCGTGGCCGACCGCGCAACAATCGGCAATATGGCGCCGGAGTACGGCGCCACTATCGGCATCTTCCCGATTGACGAGCAGACCAGTGCCTATCTGCGCCTTACCGGGCGGGGTGCATTCGTGCCACTTGTTGAAGCCTATTTCAAGGCACAGGGGTTGTGGCACACACCCAGTCAGCCTGAGTCGGAATACAGCGATACGCTGGAACTGGATCTCGGAGCCGTCGAGCCGTGTCTGGCCGGTCCCTCCCGACCTCAGGACCGGCTGCTGCTCAAGGATGTGCGTAGTTCTTTTCGTACATCACTGATTACCCTCATGCAACATGAAGCGGTAAAGCTGGAGAAGGAGACCAAGGAACGATGGCTTGGCGAGGGAGGTTCGCCGATGACCGTCGCCCCGGAGTTGGCGGTGGTTCATCCCGACCGGGAACTCGGAGCTCTGGGTCAGTGTGTGCCGCTGCGTCAACCGGACGGTACCGCGTACAGCCTCTGCCACGGTTCAATTGTCATTGCCGCCATCACCAGTTGTACCAATACCTCCAACCCTTCAGTGATGATAGCTGCCGGAGTTCTGGCGAAAAATGCGGTACGGCGCGGCCTGCAGGTCAAGCCGTGGGTGAAGACGAGTCTCGCCCCTGGCTCGAAAGTGGTAGCCGATTATCTTGTGGCCTCAGGGCTGATGCCCTATCTCGAAGGGTTGCATTTTCACCTGGTCGGCTACGGCTGCACGACCTGCATCGGCAACAGCGGGCCTCTGGCCGGGCATATCGCCAAAGCGATCGTGGACGGCTCCCTTTCGGTTGCGGCGGTACTCTCCGGCAACCGGAACTTCGAAGGGCGGATCAACAGCTACGTCCGGGCGAACTATCTCGCCTCTCCCCCGCTTGTCGTCGCCTATGCCTTGGCGGGAAACATCAACATAGATCTCACCCGCGATCCCCTCGGGATCGACCCGAATGGCCAGCTCGTCTACCTCAAGGATATCTGGCCTGCGGAAGAAGAAGTGGCGGAGCTTGTCCACAGCCATGTCTTAGCGGGACAATTCAGCAACATCTATGGGAACGTTTTTAATGGCGGTGAACTGTGGAACGGGCTTGAAACACCAACTGGTGAACTTTACCAATGGCAGGAACAATCGACCTACATCAAGGAACCGCCGTTTTTTGCAGATTTCACGGCTGTTCCGGCACCAGTCGCCGACATCAAGGGCGCCCGGGTCCTTGTGCTCCTCGGGGATTCCGTCACGACCGACCACATATCTCCGGCAGGCACGATCGGCAAGGAGTCACCAGCAGGTCGCTACCTCATCTCCCTCGGCGTGAAGCCGGAGGAATTTAACTCTTACGGCTCCCGCCGCGGCAATCACGAAGTGATGGTCAGGGGGACCTTCGCCAATATCCGCATCAGGAACCGGCTGGTGCCGGGGGTGGAGGGGGGACTCACCGCCTGGATGTCAGCAGATGGCAAAGGGAGCGAGCAGATGTCCATCTACGATGCAGCCATGCGCTATCGCGAAGACGCTGTCCCGCTCATCGTCATTGCCGGCAAGGAATACGGGACCGGCTCGTCGCGTGACTGGGCCGCCAAGGGAACGCTACTTCTGGGAGCCCGCGTGGTGATCGCCGAAAGTTTCGAGCGTATCCACCGTTCCAACCTTGTGGGGATGGGGATACTTCCTCTCCAGTTTATGTCAGGCGAAACATATAGCTCTATTGGCCTTCACGGAGATGAGCTGTTTGACATCGAAGGGCTTACCTCCCTGCAACCGGGGCAGAGGCTCACAGTTAAAACCAGGTCTGCCGATGGTTCAACCGGTCAGTTTTCTGTGAACGTTCGAATCGACACCCCCAATGAACTCGATTACTTCCTGCATGGTGGGATTCTGTCGTATGTGTTGCGACAGACACTTAAATGATTATTGAAACTGCCACTGGAAACGCTTAAATCAGCCGGCTCTGCCTACAGGCTGGCTGGAGATGTAGGGGATGATTAGAAGATCTCTGGCCAGATCAAAATCGAAGGAGGTAATTATATGGTCAACGGATTAGGAATTACCGCTAACGATCTTAAATCACGCATGAATCGCGGGGATCAGCTCTTTTTTGTCGACGTTCGCCATCACCATGACTGGGACTGGGCAGTCTTGAAAGTTCGAGGTGCATTGAGGGTAAACGACGACGAAGCCGAGAAACATTTGGAGCAAATTCCCCGTAACCAGACAATAATTGTCTATTCGACCTGCCCTGGCGACGAGCGGAGCAGTCACACGGCCACGTTGCTCCAGCAACTTGGCTGGAATGATGCCCACTTTCTGGTTGGCGGCTTCGATGCATATTGCGAGGAAGGTTTGCCGGTAGAGGAGCTTGGCAGAGGAAGCACCACGAGAAAGATCATGTTGCTGTGAGCGCTCAGGCGTGTGTTTTTGAAGTGAAAGAGGAGAGAATAGATATGCAATTTGCCGCAAAATTCGCCGAAGTTCCTCTTTGGAGCAAGAAACTCATCACCATCAACGGGGAAGAAGTGGTGTTGATAAATGACAAGGGTACTATTTTCGCCTGTGAAAACTATTGTCCTCACCAGGGGAGTACGATGTTGGCAGGTATAGTCAAAGAAGGTGTCATCTCCTGCCCTCGGCACGGCTGGCACTACGATTTAACCAGCGGTGTCTCCACAGACCACCCTGGCTATACCCTGAATACCTATCAGGTTGAAGTGGTTGGCGACGACATAATGATAGATATTGTGTAGTCATCTCTGCACAATTACAATCATAGGCAAAGTTTCAATCCTAAGTCCAACGTGCACTATAATAATTGATTATAACTAGTTGATGTTGTTGAATGTCAAGACACAGATGGAGTGAGACCCATGAAAATTATTAGTATTCTTTACCAGCCTGAAGCCGCCTGAGATTATCATTTGTAGACCTTCGTCATCATTATCCTCATGAATATGGGGGCTGACATCAACTGTCATTGTCGAACTGTTGTTTGTGAATACAGTGAGGTGGAAACATCGTGAGATTTTTTTTCAATCAACTACCTAAAGCGTTTGTAATTATCTTGGGAATTATCCTGCTTGTTGTAGTTGGAATTATCGATTATTTGACTGGTCCCAATTTTTCACTTTCAGTTCTCTACCTGATTCCTGTTTTATTTGTCGCATGGTATGCGGAGAGATTCATTGGCATTGCCATTTCCTTTGTAGCTGCATTGGTATGGCTTGTCGCGGGCTTGTCAGCTAAAAAATATTATGAACATCCAGTCGAGCTGTATTGGAATGACATGATGGAATTGATGTTTTTTCTTATTGTATCTCTTCTCATATCGGCCCTGAGATGTTCACTGCAACGTGAAAAAGAAATGGCAAACACAGACTATTTGACGAAGGTGCCAAACAGGAGATGTTTTTATGAATTTGCTGAAATGGAGTTGAATAGAAGTATCCGTTATCAACATCCTCTCAGTGTTATTTATCTCGATATTGACAATTTCAAGAGAGTTAATGATTCGATGGGGCACAGTGCAGGCAACAACTTGTTACGTCTGGTCGCAGACACATTTATTGACAATATTCGGTCAACAGACATGGTGGCAAGGCTTGGCGGTGATGAGTTCGCCTTGCTTCTAACGGAAAGTGGTCCGGAATCGGCAAAAAATGTGATCCATAAAGCGTTGAAAAGCCTTAAAGAAGTTATGAAAGACGACTGGCCCGTTACCTTCAGCATCGGCATGGTAACATTCCTTAATCCACCGGCAAGTGTTGATGCAATGCTTAAACACGCCGACAATCTCATGTATGCGGTAAAAGCCGCCGGCAAGGGGGCAATCAGGCACGAGGTCGTTGGCAATTAAAGTCTGACGGCTGTATGTTCGTTGTAACTTTATCACTATGCAAAAAATAATTTATGCACACGAAGGCATTATTCGGGTAAAGAGCAAAAAGGGAATGGGTGCAGAAGTCATATTTGACCTGTCTATATTAAAAATTCCACCGCAGTAAAATGCGTGTAGCGTTTTATGCTGCTACATTTTAAGGAGATAACAATGCAAAAATTAACAACAGGGAACAATACCATCGGTGAGATTGTAGCTGCCGATTTCAGAACTGCCAAGATCTTCGAAAACCACGGAATTGATTTCTGCTGTGGCGGAAAAATTGCTCTCGAAACAATCTGCGCCGAAAAAGGCCTCGATCTTGTCTCGCTGTCAAGGGAGCTAGAGGCAGTGCAAAGTGAAACCACTGACCGGAGCCAGAATTATTCATCATGGTCATTGCCGTTTCTCGCCGACTATATTGTTAACACCCACCATGCCTATCTCAAGGAGAATGACGGGCAGATCGCCGCTTATGCCAGGAAAATAGCCGGTGTTCACGGGGTTCACCATCCCGAAGTGATCCGGATCGCCGACATCTTCGAAAAGATCGCAACCGACATGGTCGGGCATCTGCAGGAGGAAGAGGAGGTGTTCTTCCCGGCTCTCAAGCGAGTCGATACGGCCAGAATTGCCGGCAATACGCCAGATGACGGGGATCGGGAAACTATCCGAGCATCCCTCCTCAGGCTCCATCGCGAACATGAAGAGATTGGTGATGCAATCCACGAGATCCGACACCTTTCAAAAGACTATGCAATCCCGAGCGATGTCTGCAACACCTTCATGCTCACCTACCAGAAGCTCAAAGAGTTCGAGGATGATCTGCACAAACATGTACACCTGGAAAACAACATCCTTTTTCCAAAGACGTTACAACTCTAGTTCAAGTCTTATTCCAGCCATGCTGCATATGCCCGGCTAATTGAAATTTTACAGAGAAGGTTTCCAAAAGGTAAAATTATGAAGAGAATCCTGAAATATGACTGGGATGCTATTGCCGGAATAATTGCGGCAGTTGCGGCAATTATCATGCACATGTTGCATGTGGTTGAAGCGGAAGTCCTGTTAATGATCTCCGTTGTTCTCATCGCCCTGTTATTCCTGCGCGATTTACGCCGTGAGCGACAATCCGAACATATCGAAGCATCTCTTCACCAGACCGAAGTAACTGTCAAGGATATTCTATCTCAGCTGAGCCCACCGGATGCAGTGTTGGTCGGGCCACTGAGCATTCGCCAGACGATGGAAGATTTTTCCCGCCGAGCGCGCAATGAGATGTTGTGGTTTCACGTCTGCCCCGTCATGTTCAAGCGCCAGGAGTTATTTGATGCACTTCTCAAAACCGCTATCGAAAACCCCGCAGTAAAGTCGATCCAGTTTATCCTCGATACTAGTGATCGAGAGATGTGGGAAAGCGAAGTTGTGCCAAAAATCAAGCGTTGTGCAAGCAAGAGTAAAGTTCGAAATACTATTTGGACCTCCATCTCAGGAGGGGTTTCAGCAATCATCTCCGATCTTGACAAAGAGGGCAAAACTGAATGTTTGCTAAGTTTTTAGGGAGAACCGTTTATGGCAAGGACAGCCAGCCACAACGTGCCCCGTTATGTTTTTCAAGTGCAGAGTCATTCTGAACTGGTAGGACGAATGGTTGAGGTTGTGCGTACGGCTTGTCTGCATAAATGCTGAATCTAATCGCCCTCTGCAATCAGGTTTCAGTCGGCAAGACGATAGTAGGAAGGAACCTCATGTCTAAAATAGTTTTACAGCACCTTATCGGATTAATACTTTTTACGTCATTCGCGATGTTGGTACCCCAGCAGGTTGGTGCTACCGAGGAGTATGCCAAGCAGACCGGCCAGGCATGTGCTGCCTGTCACCTTGATCCGGGCGGTGGCGGCGAACTTACAACAACAGGCAAGGCATTTGCCGAATCGCTCCGAGCCCAGACAGTAAATCCTGAAAGAAGCGCGTTCGTAAAAGGGTTCCGACTGGTAATCGGCTATTTTCACTTTCTGACCGCCATTTTTTGGTTCGGTACGATCCTCTACGTGCACTTAATTCTTAAGCCGGCTTATGCGGCAAGCGGTCTCCCACGCGGTGAACTGAGAGTCGGGATCGTCTCGATGATTGTCATGGGTGTAACCGGCTCTATCTTGACCTACTATCGGGTGTCTTCATTGGACACACTCTTCCACACTCGTTTCGGCATTCTCCTGTTCATAAAGGTCTGCCTCTATCTGGTGATGGTGATCTCTGCCCTGTTCGTAATTACCGTCATCGGGCCGCGCCTCAAGGCAAAAAGGAAGGAACTGTCGTCTGCGGATACGGCAGGTGGACTGACACTTGAAGATTTGACAGCATACGATGGGAAGGATGGTCGGCCCGCTTATTTTGCTTTCGAGGGAAAGGTTTACGATGCGACCCAAAGTAAACTCTGGAAGCAAGGGGTTCACATGGGACGGCACAATGCCGGTAACGATTTGACGGAGGCACTGTCGCTTGCACCGCACGGTCGGGAGAAGTTAACTACCATGGCAACTGCGGGAGAAGTCATCGCTGCCGGTCCCCGAAAAGCTCCACTGCACGAACGGGTGTTTTTCTTCATGGCGCACATGAACCTTACGATTGTCTTTATCATCATCCTGATACTTTCTCTCTGGCGATGGTGGTAAGTGCTTTGTAAGAAAGTCGGACGAAAAGAGCTGCGATGAAGAAGTATTTGGAGGTGATCAGATGAAAACAGTGATTATTGGAGGAATAGCCGGTGGTCTGTCGGCCGCCAGCCAGATCAAGCGCGAGGACCACGGCGCACAGGTAATCGTCCTGGAAAAATCAGGCGATGTTTCTTACGCCGCCTGTGGCATGCCCTACAACCTGTTTTACAAGGACAAGCCGGTCGAGGATCTCTATGCGCTCAGCCTTGAAGCAATCCGCAACGATCGCGGCATCGATTACCGGCAACACCATGAAGTCGTCGCTATTGATCCGGCTCTGAAAGAAGTGACGGTGATTGACCGTGAACTTTCACGGGAATATCGTGAAAAATACGATTACCTCGTGTATGCCACCGGTAACCAACCAAACAGGCTGAACCTTCCCGGATTCGGCGATGCCGACGTCTTTTACTTCAAGACACTGGACGACACGCGGCTGGTCAAAAACATCATCTACGAAAAGTCCCCCGCCAATGCCATTCTCGTCGGCTCCGGTTATACCAATCTTGAGCTGGTTGATGTCCTCTACAACATGAAGATCACCCCGATCATCCTTGAGAAAGCAGCCACAATCCTGCCCTCTTTTGCCGAAGAGATCCGGTCCAAGGTGCTGGAAAAACTGGAGGAGAAGGGAATCCTACTCCATACCAATGTTGATATCATAGAGAAGAACGGGACTGTGGTCAGAACCGCAACCGGAGACTTCGAGGCGGGTATGGTGGTTGTCTCCATCGGCGTAAGGCCGAATACGGCCCTCTTTTCGGCTGCCGGCGGCGAGTTGGGGGTTGGCGGTGCGGTAAAGGTCGACCGTTTTTTGCGGACGAACCTGCCGGATGTCTTCGCAGCCGGCGACTGTGCCGAGCACTACGTCCGTCAACTCGGCCGCAATGGCTACATGCCGCTCGGGCCGGCTGCCAACAAGCAGGGCCGGCTGGTCGGCAGCAATATCGTCCATAACAACGCCATGAAGGAATTTTACGGCATCGATCAGACCGCGGTATTCAAATTTTTTGATCTAACGGTGGCCACTACCGGCCTCAATGAACGGCAACTTCGGGAGAGCGGCGCAAACTATCTGAAGATTCACGTGGACACGCCGACCAGGGGTGCCTTCCCCGGTGGCGGCACCATGCGGATCGTGCTTCTGTTCGAGAAGGGAACCGGGCTGCTGCTGGGTGGCCAGATGATCGGGCAGGACGTCGTGGCAAAACGGCTCGATGTCCTCGCCACGGCAATTTACAAACAGATGACCGTGTTTGAGATTGCCGAACTGGACCTGAGCTATTCGCCACTCTATGCCCCGGTCTGGGATCCGCTCCTCATTGCGGCAAACAAGGCGATCAAGGAAGTATGAGACCAAAATCTCCAAGCGTGATGCAAGTTGCTACAGTGCCAATCAGCCGTTATTACATGAAAGGAGCTCGGTTCTATGGATAGAGAATGGCTCAACATATTCATACATCTGCTTGTTGCGACAATTGCCGGTGGGATTATCGGCCTGGAGAGGAGCTATCATGGCCGTCCGGCCGGTTTTAGAACACATACACTCGTATGTGTTGCGTCAAGTTTGCTTATGCTCGTCACAATGTATCAAAACAAGTGGTTTGCAGGAACGGCTCTGGAGACTGTACGGGTAGACCCGACTCGAATGGCTCAGGGAATCATGACCGGTATAGGTTTTCTTGGAGCGGGCGTTATTATGCGGGAAGGGCTTAGCGTTCGCGGTCTGACTACCGCCGCATCTATCTGGATTACAGCAGCAATAGGAATTCTTTCCGGCATAGGTTTTTACAGCGCTGTGTTGATTGCGTCCGTCATAACAATTGGAACGTTAACCGTATTCCGGAAGATTGAAAACAGAATGCCTTCACAGATATTTGCGCACCTCTCCATCAGCGTTTGCCGACAGAATTGTATGGCAGAGACAGGAATCAGGGGATTGCTATCACAAAACGGCTTTTCAGTTGCCAATGTCAGCTACCAGTTGTTGGAGAAGGGTGAAAAGCTGGAGTATCGAATGACCGTGCGAACCATGGATAATGGTAATATCGAAAAATTGTCTAAAACACTTATGGACTTGGCCTCCGTTATCGAATTCAATATTTCGATGGCTGGGGACTGAGATATCGAGGTAGAGAACATGATACGAGTCAAGCGTGTATATGACCAGCATGATCAGGACGACGGGCTACGTTTTTTCGTAGATAAACTCTGGCCGCGTGGAATGAAGAAAGAAAACCTCCAGATGGATGGGTGGCTGAAAGAGGTAGCCCCCAGTGATGAATTGCGACGCTGGTTCGGGCATGAGCCTGCCAAGTGGGATGAGTTCTGCCGTCGCTACAATGCTGAACTGGAGGCCAACAGCGAAGCCTGGCGTCCACTCCTGGAAATGGCCCAAAAGCAGGACATCACCTTGCTCTACAGTGCTCATGACATTGAACACAATAATGCCGTGGCACTCCAGTCGTTTCTCGAGAAAACGCCGGGCGGCGCTTCTTAGTTTGTCGGTTCAAACAAACGTATTCAAGAGAGAAAGGGAGACACTTACACCATGGATACAAAAGCCGGAATTAAAAAGCAGTACCTCAAAACCAAACCCATCTGCAAGGTAACGTTTCGTTTACCCAAGGAAGGTGCACTAACCGCAGAAAACGTAACAGTAGCCGGTGAGTTTAATAACTGGGACGAGAAGGCCACTCCAATGAAACTACAGAAAAATGGTGACTTCACGGTTGTGCTGGAGCTGGAGAAAGACAAAGAATTTCGCTTCCGTTATTGCATTGATGGCGAAAAATGGGAAAACGACTGGTGTGCCGACAAGTACGAACCGAATCCGTTCGGTGGTTATGATTCAGTCGTGGTGGTTTGAGTAATAATACGATCCGCTTCACTATCATGAGCGTATAATTTTGCTAGAGGAATCAAAGCTGTCTACTATAAAAGAGACCGCGACAGTTTCTTATCAGAAAGGAGCCACTCATGGAAAATTTCAGAAACATACTCGTCATTAGCAGGATGATCCCGTACAGCCGTGAAGCCATTACGACCGGGATTTCCCTCGCCCGTAAGTACGATGCAAAACTCTCGGTCCTGCATCTTGTCTCTAATCCTGTCGATCTGATGGCAGTGAACGCACCGGGGCTGTTTCCTGGTGAGGAGAACAAAAATTACCTAAGTAGTCAGCAGGAAGCGAAAGAGCATCTGGATAAGCTAATCAAACAGGAAATACAGGGCGGTTTCCCCATAAAGGAGCTGATCAGTGACCGTGATCCTGTCGAGGAGATTGTGAGAGTAGTCAGTGAAGAGAAGATAGATCTGATTCTGATGAGCGCCCACAAGGAGGGTCGCATTGAACATGCTCTTTTTGGGGGAGAGAATGATGCCATACTCCGCAAAATGCCCTGTTCAATCATGTTGGTGAAAAAGTAATCTGAGTTAGTGTCATGAAGCCTGTTTTGATCCGTGCTCCTTAAAACACCGGAGATAATATGAAGAGAGACCCACCGCACTCATACACTCCTTCAAGCATTGATCAACTTTGCATCAATACCATCCGTTTTCTCTCGATCGATGCCGTACAGAAGGCCAACAGCGGCCATCCGGGAATGCCGATGGGCGCCGCTCCCATGGCTTATATTCTCTGGGACCACTTTCTTAGCCACAACCCGTCAAACCCCGGCTGGTTCAATCGTGATCGCTTCGTACTTTCCGCCGGTCATGCCTCAATGCTCCTCTACAGCCTCCTCCATCTTACCGGTTACGATCTGTCTCTGGATGATATCAAACTGTTCCGGCAATGGCGGAGCAAGACCCCCGGCCATCCCGAACGGGGCCATACACCCGGAGTTGAAATAACCACCGGACCACTCGGCCAGGGATTTGGAAATGGCGTAGGAATGGCCATGGCCGAGGCGCATCTGGCTGCCCGTTACAACCGCCCCGGCTTCACAATCATTGATCACTTCACCTATGGGATCGTCAGTGATGGCGATATTATGGAAGGTATTGCTGCGGAAGCTGCCTCGCTTGCCGGGCACCTGCGGCTGGGCAAGCTGATCTATTTCTACGACGACAACCGGGTTACCCTTGCCGCGACAATCAACCTGACCTTCACCGAGGACCGTGCCCAGAGATTTGCGGCACATGGATGGCATGTTCAGACAGTGCCGGACGGCAATGATCTGGAAGCCATTCATGGCGCCCTTGATACGGCTCGATCCACTACCGACAAACCCTCCCTCATAATCGTCAGAACCCATATCGGCTTTGGCTCCCCTCACAGGCAGGATACGTTCGAGGCCCACGGTTCGCCACTGGGAGAGGCTGAAGTACGTCTGACCAAGGAAAAACTGGGCTGGCCGACGGAACCGGACTTTTTCATTCCGGAGGAAGTCCTGAGTCATTTCCGGCAGGCGCTGCCACGAGGGAAAGAGGCTGAGGAGAAGTGGGACGCACTGCTGTCCGCCTATGCCGGTGAGTTCCCTGAACTCGCTCAGGAGCTGCACCAGGCGATAGATGGGAGGCTCCCCGAAGGCTGGGACGCAAATATCCCTGCTTTCCCCGCCGACCCTAAAGGCATGTCAAGCCGGGTTGCATCAGGAAAAGTAATGAATGCCATTGCTCCCCGCCTTCCCCAGCTTGTCGGCGGTTCCGCGGATCTCAATCCATCGACACTTACAGCCCTCAATGGCATGGGAGACTTCGAAAACCCCGACGTGCGGCCCGCCGACTGCCAGGGAATGGTTGGCGGGGAATGGGGTTATGCTGGACGCAACTTCCATTTTGGTATTCGTGAGCATGCCATGGCAGCCGCACTCAATGGTATGTCGGCACATGGCGGGCTCATCCCATTCGGTGCCACCTTCTTCACGTTCTCCGATTATCTTCGCCCGTCACTGCGGCTTGCCGCACTCATGAGCCTCCATGTCATCCACATCTTTACCCATGACAGTATCGGGCTGGGGGAAGACGGCCCCACCCATCAGCCGGTCGAACATCTGGCTGCTCTCAGGGCGATACCCAACCTGCTTGTCATCCGTCCCGGCGATGCCAATGAGACCATCGTGGCCTGGCAGGTGGCGCTCGAAAGTGCCGGACCGGTGGCACTGATCCTGTCCCGCCAGAGTATGCCGACCATCAATCGAAGTCATTATGCCTTGGCAGACGGGCTCAGGCGCGGGGCATACGTCCTGGTTGATGCAGTAGGAGGAAAGCCCGATCTGATTCTGATTGCCACCGGTTCGGAACTTCATCTGGCTGTGGCTGCGCGGGAAGAACTCGCCCGGCGGGATATCCATGCCCGCGTCGTTTCAATGCCGAGCTGGCTGCTCTTTGATCGGCAGCCGCTCGGTTACCGTGACTCGGTTCTCCCCCCGCACGTGACAAAGCGAATTGCTATTGAAGCGGGTTCTCCGCTCGGCTGGCACCGTTATGTGGGGGACGGTGGAGATGTCATCGCAGTGGAGCGGTTCGGGGCTTCGGCCCCGGGAGAAATCGTGCTTCGCGAATATGGATTCACCGTAGAGAATGTCTGCCGGAGGGCACTCACTCTGCTGGGGCACGCAGACTCATGGGGCACGTGAAGGAGGCTCTCTGATGCGGATCGGAATCGCTGCCGATCACGGCGGCTTCGCCATGAAAGAACGAATGACAGCAGCACTCAAGTCAGCCGGTCAAGATGTGATTGATTTCGGCGCCCTGCACCTGGACCCGGCTGATGACTACCCTGATTTCGTCATTCCATTGGCCAGGGCCGTGGTTGCTGGTGAGGTGGAACGGGGCGTCGCCCTTTGCAGCAGCGGAGTGGGAGCATCCATAGTCGCCAACAAGGTCCCCGGAGTGCGCGCGTCCCTGATTCATGAACATTTTTCCGCCCATCAGGGTGTGGAAGACGACGGCATGAACATCATCTGCCTTGGCAGCCTTGTGATTGGCGATGCACAGGCCTGGGAGCTGATCCAAACATTTATCGATGCCAGATTCAGCGGAGCGGA
>JAWDJY010000023.1:0-58717 GCA_032469775.1 Geobacteraceae bacterium
GAAAGAGAAGCAGAACGCCAAGAAGGAAGGCCTGCCGGCCGCGGCCGCCGCAAGCGGACCGGTCATCAAGCCAGCCGCCGCGCCCCCGCCGCGCCCCAACCTGATCAAGAAGGAAAAGGAAAAGAAAAAGGAAGACGCCAAAACCGCCGCGGTGCAGGAGACCTTCGAGTTCATCAAGGCCGAGGGGAATTTCCACACCCCCCCCTTCTCGCTGCTGGACATCCCCCCAGCTACCGAAAAGACCCTCGATCGCGATGCGCTGACCCTGAATGCGCGCCTGCTGGAAAAGAAGCTCAAGGATTACAACATAGATGGTGAAGTGGTTGAAATTTGCCCCGGTCCGGTGATCACGATGTATGAGTTCTCTCCGGCCCCGGGAATCAAGATCAGCCGTATTGCCGGCCTGACCGACGACCTGACCATGGCGCTGCAGGCCATGTCGATCCGTATCGTGGCACCGATCCCCGGCAAGGGGGTTGTCGGCATCGAGGTCCCCAACCGGGATCGCGACATGGTCTTCCTGCGCGAGATTTTCAACTGCGAGCATTTCTCCCACAGCAAGATGAAACTTCCGCTGGCGCTGGGTAAGGATATCGCCGGCCTGCCGGTAGTTACCGACCTGGCCAAGGCCCCGCACCTGCTGGTGGCCGGCTCGACCGGTTCGGGCAAGTCGGTTTCGATCAACACCATGATTCTTTCGCTTTTGTACACCTCCACCCCCAGGGATGTGCGCATGATCATGGTTGACCCCAAGATGCTGGAATTCTCGATGTACGAAGGGATTCCGCACCTGCTGCTGCCGGTCGTGACCGAACCGAAGAAGGCCTCGCTGGCGCTGAAATGGGCGGTCAACGAGATGGAGCGCCGCTATACGCTGCTGTCGGACAAGGGTGTCCGCAATATCGATTCCTACAACAAAAAACTGGCCGGCGAACTGCTGGAGCAGGAAGAGCTGAACTCGGTTCCGGAAGCGGAGATCATCGAGGAGCTGGAAGAGGTCATGGAGGGAGACGAAGCCGATATCGATCCGATCCCCTTCGTGGTCGATGACGACCTTATCCTGGAGCATACCCACCTCCCCTATATAGTGGTGATCGTGGACGAGCTGGCCGACCTGATGATGGTGGCCGGCCGCGAGGTGGAAGAGCATATCGCCCGCCTGGCCCAGAAGGCGCGCGCCTCGGGCATCCACCTGATCCTGGCCACCCAACGCCCTTCGGTGGACGTCATCACCGGCCTGATCAAGGCCAACCTGCCGTCGCGCATCTCGTTCCAGGTCACCTCGAAAGTTGATTCGCGCACCATCCTGGACACCAATGGCGCCGAAAGCCTGCTGGGCAACGGCGACATGCTCTACATGCCTCCAGGGACCTCGCGCCTGCAGCGTATCCACGGCGCATTCGTCTCCGACGCCGAAGTGCAGAGGGTGGTGGATTTCCTCAAGAAGCAGGGCAAGCCGGTCTATGAGAAGTCGATCATGGAAATGAAGGATGCCGACGAGAAGAGTTCTTCCGGCAATGAGGAGGAGCAGGACGAGCGTTGGGAGGATGCGCTGCGACTGGTGGCCGAGACCAAGCAGGCCAGCATTTCGATGGTCCAGCGCCGCCTGCGGATCGGCTACAACCGAGCCGCCCGCATTGTAGAAATGATGGAGAGCGAGGGGATGATCGCCCCCAGCGACGGCACCAGCAAGCCGCGCGAGATCTATATGGATGTTATCCACGCCTATCTTAATTCGCAGCTGACGAGGTAAGAGACATGACTTCAATACAGGCAAGCGCCATCCAGTTCAACGTCAACCAGGGGGATGTGGACGCCAATCTGGCCCATGTTCGTGAAGCGCTGGCACGGGCCGCCGCACAGGGCGCAAACCTGGCGGTGCTGCCGGAAATGTGGTCCAGCGGCTTTGATTACAAGAACCTGAATCAGCTGGCGCTTCGGACCGCCGGGATCGTCGAGGAGCTGCTGGTCCTGTCGCGGGAGCTGAAGCTGGTGATCGTCGGCAGCATGCCGGAACCGAACGGCGACAAGGTCTTCAACACGATTTATGTCGTGGATAACGGTGTACTGGCCGGAGTCTACCGCAAGATCCACCTGTTTTCTCTGCTGGGAGAAGACAGGGCTTTCTGCGGTGGCGACCGCTGGCTGCTGGCAAACACCTCCATCGGCAAAGTCGGCGTGATCATCTGCTACGACCTGCGCTTCCCGGAGTTGACCCGCCGGCTGGCGCTGGAAGGGGCCCGGGTGATCTGCGTACCGGCCCAGTGGCCCAAGCCGCGCCAGGAGCATTGGCGGACACTGCTGAGGGCGCGAGCGATCGAGAATCAGCTGTTTGTCGTGTCGTGCAACGCCTGCGGCCGCATCGGCAAGCTGGATTTCTTCGGCATGAGCATGATCATAAATCCAAAAGGCGAGCTGCTGGCGGAAGCCGGCGAAGAGCAGTGCGAGATCGCGGCCGGGCTGGAGATGCGCGAGCTGGAGGAGTGGCGGGCACAGATCCCCTGCTTCAACGACCGCAAGCCGGAATATTACTAATAATCACCCGCTGTACAACTCCTTCAACAACTCCGGCCTGTCCAGTGATTTTCGCAACGCAATCCTGAGCGATTCCACCTGTTCAAATCCATCGGCCTTGGTCATGCGCCCGTTCTTGTACAAGAGCCGCAGGCTCCTGCGCAGGGCATCGGCCGCCGCCAATGCCTTTTCCCCGGTCGGATCGGCCTTGAGCAGCCGGGACTCTTCCGGCTGGCGCATATAGTCCATAACCGCCTCTCCGGCCAGCGTCATGTATTCGTCTCGGTCGTTTTCCGACAGCTGGTAGCGCGAATTCTTGGACAGGGTCAGCATGACCCGCTGCCACTTCTCCAACCGTGACAGCAGCATGATCGAATTGAATATGCGCTTGTTGGTGCCGAACGAGAAAATCGTCGCGGTCAGAACACTGCGCAGCATCTTGTCGTTGGCCTGCTGGTCCGAGCGGCACACATCCCTGGCCAGCTCCCATATTTCCTTGTCCACAAAGGTCTCGAAACGCATCTCCCAGTAGGCGTGTTTCATGGTCACGGTGGCAAAGGAGCGGATGATTTTATAGGGGACGTAGTAGTTATGGGCAATCGTGTCAGCCGCCAGGTGGCAGAGATAGCCATAGGCACAGGCCCGCTGGCTGTCGGTTTCGGCCTTTTTCAATACCTTGAGACCGATACCCCAGCGGTGGCAGTTCAGCAGATAGTGGGTGAACTTCTTGCCGACAATGATATCCGCCGCGATGCAGCCGTAAAGGAAGTCGCGCGGGTGCGCGGTCAGAAGCGCCGCCAGATGGCCCGGCAGTGTGGCGGAATTGGCCAGCACATTGGCCCCCAGCTGCAGGTGGATGCCTCCGCCCCAGGCCAGGACGTCAGCGGGAATCAGAAAAACCGCGATAGCGGTCAACGTGAATAATTCCGGTTTCAAATCAAAGATGCAGTCAAGGCGGCGAGGATTGAGGCGACGAAGGCATACAAACAGTATGTTGAGGAGCCTAAGACAAGCCAACGAAGAGGGCGCTTTGATTTGGAATTGGAATAGCATGGTTCTCTTTCGTTTTGACAGGCAGGTTGCTTGCTGATAGATTTCCGACACACTTTACTGTATCTGTTTGCCGGTTGCATCAAAAATGACGGCGGGAGTTTCATCGATGGTTATTCATTCGGTCCAGTCACAACTGTGGGCGTCATTGGGCGCCTATCTTCAGGATCTCAAGGAGAGCGGAATAGACGGACTTTCCGCCGATTTGGCTAATATGGAATCACTGTCTCCCCCCCTGCAACCGGCGGTCACCCCTCGGCCAGAACCAGTGCAGAAAACCGAAAGACCGGAACCACTTGCCGCCGAAAAGCAAGAAAGCCTTGAACAGATCAGAAAAAACCTGGGCGATTGCCAACGCTGCAAGCTTGGCGCAACCAGGAAAAAGCTGGTCTTCGGCGTCGGCAATCCCAATGCCCGGCTGGTGTTTGTCGGCGAGGGACCGGGAGCGGATGAGGATGAGAAGGGAGAGCCTTTCGTGGGAGATGCGGGCAGAATGCTGAACCGGATCATTACCGCGATGGGACTTCAGCGCGAAGATGTCTATATCTGCAACGTGGTCAAGTGCCGCCCCCCCCAGAACCGCAACCCGGAGAACGATGAGATAGCGGCCTGTTCTCCGTTCCTGCTGCGACAGCTGCACTCGATCAAGCCGGAGGTGATCGTAGCGCTGGGCACTTTCGCGGCACAGACCGTACTGGGCACCAGGGAGCCGATTTCAAAGCTGCGCGGCAAGTTCCATGACTTCCGCGGAATCCCGCTGATGCCGACCTATCACCCTTCCTACCTGCTGCGCAGCGGCGGTAATTCGGATTCGTTCTGGGCGGTATGGGACGACATGATCCAGGTATTGCGGCTGCTGAAACTTCCGGTACCGGACAAGAGCAGGAAGAAATAAACGTCCTGTCCGCCGGCAACTGTTTCGCCTACAATCCGTACCACCTTCTGACAACAAACATCTCCTTCGACCTGCTGCCTGCCGGCCAGATATCAGCCGGCCTGCGACTACGCATGATCTCCCGCAGACGCTGGTCCAAAGGAGTCACCACCACTCCGCCGTGGCCCGGCTTTCCGCACTCCAGTCTGCTTTCGATCGCGTTTTCACGATCCAGCACTATTACGACATGTCCATTCCAGACGATCAGGTCAAGCGGCTCCAGCAGGGGGAGGATCTGGCTGACCTGCCGACCGCCAACCGGAACCGGTTTTCCGTATGTCACAAGCTGCGATGTGTTGCGCGGCGTCCAGCCGCCGGTGGCCTGATAGAGCAGTCCGGAGCAGTCCAGCCCGGCCAGCGTGAATCTGGCTGCATCGGCCTGGCCGATGGTCCCCGGAAACCATTTGGCCAGTTCCGGTATACCGCTCTGCAGATTGCCACCCCAGACGTATGAGCTGCCGAGAGAATCTTTCAGGTTCTTTACAACCCGTTCCCTTGCCGGCAGAGTCCTGGCGCGGGGAGTCGGGGCATCGCCACCCAGCATCAGAGTGCTGCAGTCCACGTAAAGCCGGACACCGGGGGGAGCGTGATACTCATCGGTTTCCACACGACAAATCGCGGACGGACCGCGTTTCTGCTCTTTCAGGACCTTGAACACCGTTCCTGGCAGAGCGATGAACTCCAACTCCCTGACCTGGCCGCAACGGTCGCTTTTTAAAACACGCCCGTCCTTCCCGCCAAACACACCCGCAAAATCGGCGGAATTGAGCACCGGCGTATTTTGACGGGCGACACCAAAGAGTACCGGCTGGCAGTGGCACACCTGCGCGGCCCCGAAAATAGCCAGAATAACAATGATCAGATTGATTGTCATTTGTGACGACTCGCTTGGCGGACAAGCTCTTTCTGGGCGATGGTGAGGCGCGGTGACGCAAGCAGATCACGTAGCGTGGCGGCGGGAAGACCCGGCAGAAACATGGTGAACCAGATTGCCGGAGTGCGCGGATTCTTCAGGATAGCCAGTCGGATGTTGGGACGTCCTTTCCAGCGGCTGCTGCGGGCAACCATTGAAATATTTTCGGCCGTAGCCTGTGCCGACGAGAGGAACTGGTACAATGAGCCTTCTTTCAGATGCGGATTGTCAAGACAGGCCTCGACAACATTCGGCAATCCTTCACGGAGCAGCGACTCAACCACCGCTGCCGTACCGCGACGTGCCAGGGTCAACTTGTTCCCCAACGGCTGGGTCGGCAAGCGCTGGATGATGTTGCGCTCCGCTGCAAGATGCACATCAGCCGTTATCCCGGGCATCTGGCAGAGTTTGACCAGGTCGAATATATAGAGCAGAGGCAGCATCGCCGGAACCAGGTGGGGTGGTGTTTCGGGATGCCTGACCAGCGCGAATTTCACCGCATAACTTTCAATCAGGCGTTTATTGTTGAATATGGCCGCAGGAATATCACCCAGCCCCCGTCGCTTGAGCAGGGCCAGCAGGTGCTGTTCGTCCAGGGCGGGGTTGCGCAGTGCCGCCAGCAACACGTCGCCGCTGGCGTCCTGTACGACAGTAAACAGCTGATCCTTGTCCGCTGTTAGTACCTGCTGCAGCCTTCGTGACAGATTCTGTCCGCTCTCCGCATTTGTTGCGGAGTCCCGATCCGCGGCGCCCTCAGTGAAATCGTTTGTTATATCGCTCATGTCATGTTCCATGGGTTGCCTGCTGGTGATAAATTTAGCACTGCCGTACCAACCGTTGCAATCATTTTGCCATAACCGCTATGCCGGCATTTACCCATTCGCATTCATCTGCGGTTGCACGTCCGAACGCTTCATGATAGAGATGAATCGATTTAAATCCTGAAAGGAAATCTGTGAACAATATACCGGCGGCTAACACACAGATGGAGACTCTGGAGATAGGAGACGATGAGCTGGCCGAGATCGGTCTGATTCTGGAGATGCGCGGCAGCTTTTCCATGTCCTGTTACAAGGACAAGTGCATGAAAAGACGGGTTGCCATCAGAATGCGTTCCTGCCGCTGTAATGATGCCGCCACCTACTGTAATCTTCTGCTGCGCAGCGAACATGAGCTGGAACTGCTTCAAAAAGCGCTCACGATCCATGTCAGCCAGTTTTTCAGAAATCCATCGGTGTTTGAGAAACTGCGCTCCCATGTCTTGCCATTGCTCTATGGCAGCGAGGCGGATGGCCGGGATAAGCTGGATATCTGCAGCCTCGGGTGTGCCGGAGGCGAAGAAGCCTACAGCATCGCCATCCTGCTGAGAGAGTACTTTGCAGACAAGATTATCCGTACGGAAACTCGCATCAATGCGCTGGATATCGATATTGAAACCATCCGTATTGCCGAAAGGGCGGAATACAACCCGGACCGGTTGAAAGAGCTGCCGGAGGAGTTCAAGGAAAGGTACTTCAAGGCAAGCGGTGCAAAAATGCAACTGTCGGAAACTATCCGGCACATGGTGACGTTCAGGCAGGGAGACATAACCGTGGTCAGGAATTATAGTCCGCACGACCTGGTCCTCTGCCGCAATACACTTATATATTTCACCCGGGTCGAGCAGGAAAAAATATTGAATGGTATCGCGGACATTCTTCCGCCCGGTGGTATACTGGTGCTCGGCAAGTCGGAAACCCTGGTGGGTGATGTGCGCCGCAGATTCACAGCGGTTTGTCCGGTTGAGAGGATCTACCGGAAATTATAGTCTCGCTCAATCAAGGAAATCATATGCGGAGGGTCCAGCATGCGCATCCCCATAGGTTATAAGTTCATTCTCGGTTTTGTAGTGGTTGTCGCAGCAGTGGCCTTCAGCCCCAGGCTGGTGGCCCGTCTCGGATACTCACAGGAATTCAGCGGTTTTCTTGGATACGCGGTTGCGCTGACAATCGGCCTGATCCTGGGATGGCTGTTTTCAAAGAGCTTTACATCGAATATCGAACGCCTGACTGATTCGGCGGAATCCATAGGTCGCGGAGACCTGACCAGAGACGTTGTCATCCGCCCATCACGGATCCCCGATGAAAGCCATGAACTGGCCGGCCTGATCAACCTGATGCTGAGGAACCTCAGGGAACTGATACGGCACATCAAAAAGACCTCCGGCCTCCTCTCTGAATCGTCCCGCGAGATAAACTCTACCGCACTGGAGATAAACGCCTCGACCGAAGAAGTCGCCCAGGCCATCGAGCAGATATCACGCGGAGCCGAATCACAGGCCGAAATGGTTGAAAAAAGTTCCAAGACCATCCGGGAAATGGCAATTTCAATAGAGCTGGTTGCGGCACGGGCCCGTGAAACGGCCAAGGCTGCCCGCGAAACCAGCCTGACCGCCCAGCACGGCGGCGCGCTGGCAAATGACTCGCTGGAGCGTATGAAAGATTTCTTCGAGAGCCAGGAAACCATCGGGCACCAATTTGACACCTTCAACGGTAAATTGCAAAAAGTAGGCAAGATTGCCGACTGCATCGGCAACATAGCCCGCCAGACCAACATGCTCGCACTGAACGCCTCGATTGAAGCAGCCAGAGCCGGAGAGTCGGGCAAGGGATTCGCCGTCGTAGCCGAGGAAGTCCGCAAGCTGGCTGACGGTTCGTCGCAATCGGCTTCCGAGATCAATGACATGATAGAGAACCTGCGTGAAGAGAGTCACCGGGTTCATGAGATGATTCTGGAGAGTTCTCGCAGCATCAAGGAGGGCAAGAAAAATATCGATGTGACTGCCGGCGCTTTTCAGGAGATACTCAAAACCGTACTGGAAACGGAGCGCAAGGCGTCCAGCATTGCGGATCTCTCCCAGATGCAGCAGGAAGGATCGGCACGGATGGTCAAGGCAGTTGACGAGATCGCCAAAGTGGCTGATGACAATGCTGCAGCAACCGAGCAGGTTTCCGCCGCCACAGAGGAGCAGCTGGCCGCGATGCAGGACATGGCCCTGGCGACCAGGGAACTGACACAGCTTTCGGAGGAGTTGTTGACCGTGATAGAGCGTTTCCAGGTCGGAGCGGAACAGCAGTAATGCAGAACAGAACCGAAGATCGTAAATTTCTGGTTTTCGAAGTACACGGGATGCGTTATGCCCTTGATCTGGAGCAGATAGCCGAAGTTGCCGATCCGCTGCCCGGCTGGCCGGTACCGCTTGCGCCATCCTGCTGCACCGGAGCCGTCCAGATACATGGCGCGATTGTCGCTGTAATTGATCTGGCCGCTTTTCTCGGTTTTGAGCAGTGCGCCAGGCCGGAAAAAATGATTGTACTGTCCAAGGATCTGGCTGCACTGGCTTTTCTCGTGACACGGGTTATCAGGATTGTTTCTGAACGGGAAGTTCAGGTTCACGACACTGCTGAAAACGATTTCGCATGTTCCCGCCTGACTCTTCCGGATGGAGAAATTTTTCTGCTGGATGTGATTAAGATCATACTGGCGGCAGAAGACATTATGAAATGATGTTTTATATCTTAAAAAAAATTACTGTTGACAAAAAATGCTTGACTCCTGCAATAATCTGCGTATATTCCAAGGTCGATTTTAAAAAACCATGCGCTCGGCGTTTAAATGGTAAATTCACAAAGAAAGAGGTAACGCAATGAAAAAACTGATCTCCCTGACCCTGGTACTCGCACTGGCTACAGTATTTGCTGCTGGCTGCAAGAAGAAAGAAGAAGCTCCTGCTCCTGCTCCTGCTCCTGCTGTTGAAGCTCCGAAGCCAGTTCAGGCTCCTATGTCTGCAGCTAAAGCAACTGACGCAGCCAAGCCTGCTGATGCTGCTGCTCCTGCCGCTGCTCCTGCTGCAGAGAAAAAGCACTAATATTCACATCCCTCAAGGGAGTGTAAAGAGCCTGTGGGTTACCCCACAGGCTCTTTTTTATATCAGAGGACTGAAAATGCACGAAATGTCCATAACCCAGGGGATAATCGATTTATGCCTTCAGCATGCGGGCGGTCGCCGGATTTTGTCTTTAGAGGTCGAAATTGGCGAGTTGAGCAGCATCGTTCCCGAAGCAGTCGAATTCTGTTTTGAAGCCTGTAGCAGAGACACGCTTCTCGAAGGTGCGCGCCTTTCCATATCCAGGATTCCCGGTAAAGGCATCTGCCTTGATTGTGATGCGGAGACACCGCTACCCGAGCTGTTTGCCGCCTGCAGTTTTTGCGGAAGCAGCAACGTCAGGATAATCGCCGGCGAAGAGATGCGGGTAAGAGAAATAGAAGTCGAATAGCATCCATCCTCATGCCCGATTCGGCGCCGGACAATCAAAAAAAGCCGGACGACAATCTGTCGTCCGGCTTTTATCATTTTACGGTTATATTTGTATGGCTATTCGTTCCAGCCCTCGGGATGCAGCTCACCGATCTGCTCCCAGTGTGAAGGAGACCGCCAGAGGCTGGAGAGAATCAGTTCGCGGATGTGGAGGAATTCCTTCGGGAGACGGTCGTACATCTTAACAAAAAGTTCCTCGTGAGAAATGACCTCGTTCTGCCAGACGTCACGGTCGACGGACATGAGCTCTTTGAACGTCTCGCGGGGCATATCAAGGCCACTCCAGTCCATATCCTCATATTTTGGCATCCATCCCAGCGGTGATTCCACCGCTCCGCACTTGCCCTGGACGCGCTCGACGATCCATTTCAGGACACGCATGTTGTCGCCATAGCCTGGCCAGATGAACTTGCCGTTGGCATCCTTGCGGAACCAGTTAACGCTGAAGATGCGGGGCGGTTTGTTGATGGTACGGCCGAACTGCAGCCAGTGGGCGAAGTAGTCACCCATGTGGTAGCCGCAGAAGGGGAGCATGGCAAAGGGGTCGCGGCGGACATTGCCGGTAGCGCCCACAGCGGCGGCAGTGGTCTCGGAGCCCAAAGTAGAGGCGAGGTAGACGCCGTAGTTCCAGTTGAATGCTTGATAAACCAGTGGCACCGTATCCTTGCGGCGGCCGCCGAAGATAAAGGCGCTCATCGGCACACCTTTTGGGTTCTCCCAGTCAGGGTCAATGCAGGGGCACTGGAAAGCGGGTGCAGTGAAGCGCGCATTGGGGTGCGCTGCGGGACGACCGCAGCCGGGGGTCCACTCCTGTCCCTGCCAGTCGGTCAGTTTTGCCGGGGCCTCACCGTCCATCCCTTCCCACCAGACATCCCCGTCTTCCGTGAGGGCGACGTTGGTGAAGATGGAGTTTTTCTCGCAGGATATCATGGCGTTGGGGTTGGTCTTGTAGTTGGTGCCTGGCGCCACGCCAAAATAACCGTATTCCGGGTTGATTGCATAAACCTGTCCGTCGGGGCCCGGTTTGATCCAAGCGATGTCGTCACCGATGGTGGTTACCTTCCACCCCTTCTCCTGGAACGGAGCGGGGGGGATCAGCATGGCGAAGTTGGTCTTGCCGCAGGCACTGGGGAAGGCCGCGCCCACATAGGTCTTCTCGCCGGTAGGGGACTCAACACCAAGGATCAGCATGTGCTCGGCCAGCCAGCCCTCATCTTTGCCCTGCTTGGAGGCGATGCGCAGCGCGAGGCACTTCTTGCCGAGGAGAGCGTTGCCGCCGTAGCCGGAACCGAAGGACCAGATGGCGTACTCCTCCGGGAAGTGGACGATGTACTTCTCCTTGTTGCAGGGCCAGGTAACATCCTGCTGCCCCGGTTGGAGCGGTGCGCCGACGGAATGGACGCAGGGGATGAAATCGCCATCGCCCAGGACGTCGATGACCTGTTTGCCCATGCGGGTCATGATCCGCATGTTGACAGCAACGTAGGGGGAATCGGAGATCTCGACGCCGACCTTGGCGATGTTGGAACCGAGAGGGCCCATGGAGAAGGGGATAACATACATGGTACGCCCCTTCATGCAACCTTTGAAGAGACCGTTCAGCTTTTCCTTCATCTCTTTGGGGTGCATCCAGTTATTGGTCGGGCCGGCATCGTCCTTGGAGAGGCTGCAGATGAAGGTGCGGTCTTCCACGCGGGCCACATCAATCGGGTCGGAGCAGGCCAGATAGCAGTTGGGGCGTTTCTCCGGGTTCAATTTTTTAAAGGTACCACTCTGCACCAACAGGTTGCAGAGTTCATCGTACTCTTCCTGTGAACCGTCGCACCAGTGAATCTTGTCCGGACTACACAATGAGGCGACTTCCGATACCCACTTGACCAGTTCCTCGTTCTTAACTTCGTAGCTCATGCTTCCTCCCGAATTGGAGTAATAAAATTTAGTTCTGGTTAAATAACACAACGCTAAACAAAAAAAAAGATTTATCCGGCCGAAGATGCATAAAATAGCAACCGGCCGCAAACTGCTTGTTGGTCAGACTAAACAACGGTGAATTACTTACGGATCGAAAAGTTTTAGCAACGGAAGGTGTTATGTACGTTTTAGCCTGAATAAACAGGGCGTGGAGATGTGTAACTTGCATGCGATCGATGCGGCAACAGGTACCGATCATGGAGGAAACTGCTCATGCCGATTGAGCAACTTAATCGGCAATTGTCGCAAAATGTAAACAAGCTCAGATATTCCTCTGCATCAAGCATCGCTTGATGCAGAGGAAACGAAGAATCAACGCAGGGCCGCCTCGGCCATCACCTCGGCCACATCCAGCACCTTGACTTCGCCAGCGTTGACATCCTTCAAACCATCTTCAAACATCGTCAGACAGTAGGGGCAGGCTACACAGATAGTATCGGGTTTTTCCTCCAGAGCCTCTTTGACCCTGGTAAGATTGATACGCTCGCCACTATGCTCCTCCATCCACATCCTGCCGCCGCCGGCACCGCAGCAGAAGGCATTGCCGTGGTTGCGACCGATCTCCTTCGGCGCGCTCCCCGTGGCCGCCTGCAGCGCTTCACGCGGGGCGTCGTAGACATCGTTGTGCCGGCCCAGATAGCAGGAGTCATGAAACACCATCGCCCCCATCCCGCCGGCGGTTCCGTTCAGCTTGAGATAGCCATCCTGAACAAGATTCCGCAGCAGCTCACTGTGGTGAATCACCTCCAGTTCGAGGCCATACTGCCGGTAATCGTTTTTCAGGGTCGAGAAGCAGTGCGGACACTGGGTAATTACCTTACGCACGCCCCTTTCCCGGAAGATCTCCACATTCTCACGGGCCATTTTATCGAACACATATTCATTTCCCAAGCGCCGGACACTATCGCCGCAACACTTCTCATCCTTGCCTAAAATACCCCAGGAGATCCCAGCCTTGTCAAGAAGCTGGGCCATGGCAACGCTGACATGCTTGTTGCGGGAATCGAAGGAGCCGGCACAGCCGATATAGAACAGATATTCTGTTGTATTTTTATCGAACGGCTTCACATCCAGCTGACTGCACCACTTGGTGCGCTCGGATGGAGCAATGCCCCAGGGGTTGCTGCGCCCTTCCATGTTCTCGAAGAGGTTGAGCAATTCCTCTGGAAAGCTGGCTTCGCTCTCAACCAGATTACGGCGCAGCTGGATGATCTTGGGCATCTGCTCGATAAAAACCGGACAGGCCTCCATACAGGCCCCACAAGTGGTGCAACCCCAGATCGATTCCTCGGATACGCTCCCCTCTCCCTGCCCGCCGATCAACGGAAGCCCGGGTTGCTCCCCATTTTTCAGCGAAGCGGCATTCTCAAGCAGGTTAACCTTGATATCGTGAACCACCGCACGCGGATTAAGCGGCTTGCCGGTGATACTGGCCGGGCAGACCTTCTGGCAGCGCCCGCATTCTGTACAGGAGAACGAGTCCAGCAGGTCTTTCCAGCTGTACTGATTCACCCGCGAAACACCGAACTCATTTCCTACGGCGAACTCTTCGCGCGGAACCGTATTTGGTTTATCCAGCCTGCGGAAGAAACAGTTGGGGATCGCGGTCAGAATATGCATATGCTTGCTGTGGGGCAGATAACACATGAATGCCAGCAGGGCAAAAGCATGGGCCCACCAGGAGAGCGAGTAGACCGTCGCACCAGCTTCCGGTGCAAACATGCCGGAAACAACGCTGGATACCGGCATCCAGGTCCTGGCAATGGCCAGCGCCCCCTCCTGCATGCGGGATATTTTTGCGGCATTGATTCCAAAATAGGCCATCATCAGGATGCCGATCAGCGAAAGGATGAAAAAAGCCTCGATTGTCCTGGCTTCCGGGTATGGGGGTGAAAAAAGCCGTCGCACCGCAGCAACCACAACGGCCGCCAGAGCCATCAATGAAATGATGTCCAGCAGCAGCAGCAATGGGAGAAGAATTCCTTCGGGCAATTTAGTCAGGCTGATCCAGGGGAAAACCCCGTGCAGAATGAATTCGGTATTGGCGACAAGCAGGATGATGAACGACCAGAAAATGATGAAGTGGTTGATGCCGAACGGTTTGGCCAGCACACGTTTCTGTCCGAAAGCGTACAGCAGCATCTCTCCGACCCGGGCACCGATATTATCAAACCGGTTCTCGGGCTTTCCGAGGGAAATCAGACTGAGCCTTTTCCAGCACCCCCAGACAAAGACTGCCAGGGAAGCTATCAGGAGCGGGGTGAAGATGGTCGGGTTTGGTGTCATGTGTAAAACCTCAATTTGCCACAGATATCACAGAGTAAATTAAAGTCATGAAAAGCTTCGATACTCAAAATGGTCAGCAGCAGTAAATTTCTACCGATATTTTCAGACCATTTATCGTATGTTTTTCCTTTGTGCCCTCTGTGGCATATGTTTTATGAATTTATTTTCGGGATTGTTTCAGTTCGCGGATCTTTTTCGTAATGGCCGGCACCACCTGGAACAGATCTCCGACGATACCGTAAGTGGCAACCTCGAAGATCGGAGCACTCTTGTCGCGGTTGATCGCGATAACCATGTCCGAGTCCTGCATGCCGACCAGGTGCTGTATCGCGCCGGAAATGCCACAGGCAATGTATATTTTGGGCCTGACCGTCTTGCCGGTCTGGCCGACCTGACGGTCACCCGGCATCCAGCCAGCGTCTACAGCGCTTCTGGAGGCGCCGACCACACCGCCCAATTCATCGGCCAGTTCCTGCAGCATGGCAAAGTTTTCCGGCCCCATCAATCCGCGGCCACCCGAGATGATGAACTCGGCCCCGGTTATGTCCACGGCACTCTTGCTGTGTGTGTCACGTATGATTTCAATAACCTTGGTAAGCACGCTCTCTTCCGGGACCACGAACGGATCCCGGATCACTACGCCCTGCGCACCTTCTTTCCGCTCCGGCATCGGCATCACGTTGGGACGGACGGTTGCCATCTGCGGCCGGAATTTGTCGCACATGATAGTCGCCATGATATTGCCGCCGAAAGCCGGGCGGGTCTGCATAAGATTACGCTTGTCGTCGATTGCCAGCCCGGTGCAGTCCGCGGTCAGTCCGGTTGCGACCCGCGTGGCGATCGCTCCCGCCAGATCGCGCCCCATGCCGGTAGCGCCCATCAGGATAACCTCGGGCTTGTATTTTTCTATCAGATGGCAGCAACCCTCTACATAGGCTTCAGTGCGATAATGCCTGTAGACAGGCGCATCCAGCAGGTAAACCTTGGAAGCGCCATGTGCAAAAGCCTCCGAGCAGAGAGACTCAACCTCGTAACCGATAACCAGTGCACAGAGTTCGACTCCCAGGGTACTGGCCAATCCGGCTCCGACCCCCAAAAGCTCCCATGAGACCTTGGCCGGTTCTCCCTCGGTCTGTTCCACAAAAACCCAGACCCCGCGGTATTCTGCCAGCTTCCTGGCCAGTGCCGCAGCTTCAGGATCGACCTCCTCCTCAACCGGAGCTGCCGAAGCAGCCAATTCCGCCAGGATTTTCAGCTCTTCGGGAGAGAAGTACATCTCCAGTGCCGAGGCCGGGCAGATCTTGACGCATTTCTGGCAGCCAATGCATTTGATCCCTTCGATTATCGGTTCACCACTATCGGTCATTTCGACGCAGTTAACCGGGCAGACGCTCTGGCAACGGGCACCGCAGGCGATACATTTGCCGTCCAGCAGACGGGCGACTCCACGCGGTTTTTTCAGTTTTGGTTTCTGATCAGTCATTTAAAGCCCTTTTATTTTATTTATATCGGTAGCATGTCCTTTGCCAGCAGCTTCTCGATCAGGATTTCAGCGGTTCCTTCCGGATCGGAATAGCCGTCTCCCAATATTTCACCCACGGCCCGATCAGGTGAGAATATCTTGGATACCCAGGTCGGAGACCCCTTAAGACCGATTTTCTGTTCGTCCAGCTTGAGAACCTGGTTATTCCAGACTTCCACCGTAGCCTCGGCAGCCGCCAGCCGCATCGGCACCTTCGGATAGCGCGGACGGTTCAGTTCACGCACAACCGTCAGCATGGCAGGCAAAGGCGCCTCTACAATCTCGTGACGTCCCTCCAGCTTACGGCTGACCCGGATGATCTTACCGGAGAAGTCAAGACCAACAATCCTGTCAACCAGGGTCAGCTGCTGATAACCAAGACGACTGGCGATGCCCGGGCCGACCTGGGCGGTGTCGCCATCTATGGTCTGCTTGCCGCACAGCACAAGCCCGACTTCATCCACGTCGGAATGCAGCTTGCGAATGGCAGCAGACAGTACATTGCTGGTAGCCAGGGTATCCGCCCCGCCAAAAACCCGGTCGGAAAGAAGAATGGCGTGGTCGACCCCCAGCGCCAGAGCCTTTTTGAGAGTGGCCTCGGCATTGGGCGGCCCCATAGAAATGGCGGCTACCCGGCATCCAAACCGATCCTTCAGGCGCAAAGCCTCTTCAAGAGCATGGGTATCGTAGGGGTTAACAATAAAAGGAATGCCGTCACGAATCAGAGTGTTTGTGACCGGGTCGATCTGAACCTGGGTCGTGTCGGGAACCTGCTTTATACAGGCGACAATCAGCATGGAAACCTCAAAGTTTTTAGTTGTGTTATTTTCAGATCCCGTTTGTCGGGCAAGTACGATTGACAGACTGCGCAAAAGACTGAAGCATGGAGATCCGTTCAATTTACCCTGAATGTTGTCTACTGGAAGCAAATATGAAATACAAGTCGGAGAGCGGCCATCAGTTATTCGAACGAAATGCCGCTGGTTAACCGATTTTAAGCATTAATCATGCCGTTTCAGCCATAGTTAAAACCATAAAAACACCGGAGCTGTTATCATCAATATTTACAGACCTCAAACAACCCGATGATTTGGAAATAGAATCCATAAAGTTTAGTGATACCAAAATAGCCTCAATTATCACAGACAACGGAGCTGTCCGATTGCATCAAAAAGCAGCAGTTCGCCGGGTACATTGTAGCGATTTTACCCTCCCGGTCAACTGCTTTGTACGGAATATACCCATTTTACGCAAACCGTCTGAGCAGGCACGATTATTTGTCACACTACATCTGTCACCGCCACTCACTGTCCCTACACTACTGTGTGCACAAAAAACTCTAAACTTGACTTAAAACCATGAGTCGCCTGCCGCAATTCGATCGTCCCCAAAGCACAAGTGACTAATTTTTCAGCTACACTTGAGTTTGATCAACAAAAAACACACCCATGGCATGGATACTGCTTGCAAATTAGGCACTATCGGGCGGATATGCACATTTATTATTCATGACTGCCCGAATTTTAATCTTACAGGAGGCGCCATGGCAAAGGTTGACGAAAAAATTGAAGGAATGTATCAGGAAGTCCTGAAGCGGAATCCGGGCGAAACCGAGTTTCATCAGGCAGTTCTCGAAGTACTGGAGTGCCTTGGACCGGTAGTGACCAAACATCCCGAGTACCTGGAACGCAAAATCATCGAGCGTATCTGCGAACCGGAACGCCAGATCATATTCAGGGTGCCCTGGCAGGATGATAAAGGCATAGTTCAAATCAACCGCGGCTTCCGGGTCGAATTCAACAGTTCTCTTGGCCCATACAAGGGCGGTCTCCGTTTCCACCCCTCAGTCTATCTCGGCATCATCAAGTTCCTCGGCTTCGAACAGATCTTCAAGAACTCACTGACCGGTCTGCCGATCGGTGGCGGCAAAGGCGGCTCAGACTTCGATCCCAAGGGCAAGTCCGACGACGAGATCATGAGATTCTGCCAGAGCTTCATGACCGAGCTCTACCGTCACCTGGGTGAGCATACCGATGTTCCCGCCGGCGACATCGGCGTTGGCGGCCGCGAGATCGGCTACATGTTTGGCCAGTACAAGCGCATCACCAACCGTTACGAGCCGGGTGTGCTGACCGGCAAGGGGCTCACCTGGGGCGGTTCGCTGGTCCGCACCGAAGCCACCGGCTACGGCGCCACCTTCTTCGTCAACGAAATGCTGAAGGCTCGCAAGGACAGCTTCGAAGGCAAGACCTGCCTGGTTTCCGGCTCGGGAAACGTGGCGATCTACACCATCGAGAAAATTCACCAGCTGGGCGGCAAATGCGTAGCCTGCTCCGATTCCAACGGCGTGATCTACCACGAAAAGGGCCTGGATCTCGATCTGATCAAGCAGCTGAAAGAGGTCGAACGGCGTCGCATTTCCGATTATATCACCAAGCACAAGGACGCAAAATACATCCCGAACGGCAACATCTGGGAAATTCCCTGCCAGGTTGCAATGCCATCCGCAACACAGAACGAGATCAACGGCAAGGATGCCGCCACACTGGTTAAGAACGGCTGTATCGCAGTTGGCGAAGGAGCCAACATGCCGACCACTCCCGAAGGCGTCAAGGTGTTCCTGGACGCCAAGATCGCCTACGGCCCCGGCAAGGCGGCCAATGCCGGCGGCGTGGCCACCTCGGCGCTGGAAATGCAGCAGAATGCCGGGCGTGATTCATGGACCTTCGAGTTTACCGAGAAAAAACTGGAAGAGATCATGATCAACATCCACAGAAACTGCTTTGATACCGCTGAAGAATACGGGGCACCCGGCAACTACGTTCTCGGCGCCAACATCTGCGGTTTCATCAAGGTGGCCAACGCAATGGTTGCCCACGGCCTGATCTAGTCGTCCGCAATCACGGATTCACCCTGACAAAGCCCGGCTCAGGCCGGGCTTTTTTCATACCGTGCACATCACGTTGCGCACCCGGTAATCCCCGCCAATGACCAGGTATTCGCCCTCGCCTTTCATAATGCTTCCGGGTAGCAGATCGTTGTAAAAGAAAACCTTGCAGAGCGGTACGCTAACCCTCCAGACCGTGGAACCGAATTCCCAGGCCCGCTCCTCATCGGAGGTGAATGACACCAGGTTGTTCAGACGGACGATCTGCTCGCGTTTGCCGGTCTGCTCAATGATGTCATGCTCGCTTGCATCGTTGGTACCGCGATAGAGAACGATCACCTCTGTTTCAGGATACCTTCGCGACAACTCGAACTGGCAGTATTCATAGAGAATATCCAACTGGGATTGGATCGCATTGGTTCTGGCACTCCCTTTCATCACATCCACCGAATAATCGAAATACGCTTCACTCTGAATGCCGCTAATGCGATTCTTATGGAAGCTGGGCATGATTCCGATGCGGCTTTCGACCCAGCGCTTAAGAACCGCTCCCTCGACCGAATTTGAGTCCATCATCCAGCCACGCAGAAAGCGCAGGTAACTGTTCTTGAGACTCTTTCTGGCCGTATCGGTCTGGTCCTGCCAGTGGTGAAGCTGGAACTTGACCGACATGAAATCGTTGAACACCAGTGCACGTGTTTCCTGATTGTCAATGGTGGCGAGCCGCTCAAACAGGAACCGGTTGCCGTCCTTGACTCCCTGAATCTCCAACGGCTGCGGATTCTCGTTGAAATGGTGCGAGGCGATCACCCATGGCGGCAGGTTGCAGTTGTTGAATGAACCGTTGTGCATGACGGGCATCACCTCTTTGTGAAGTAGAAACGCGATACTTGGCTGCTCTACAGAATTTTGGCCAGCTCCACCAAAGTTGTCCGGATCGGTCCGCTGGCAACAAACGGTTCGATACCCATCTGCTCGAGCTCGTTCCTGGGATGCTCGCCCATCTGGGCCGTAACCACGGCCCTGCACCCCGAAAGCGCGGCAGCAATGGATTTCAATAGATGCATGCGCAACGGGTGTTCGGGATCAAAACTGCAGTAACGCTCGACCTTTCTTTCATCAACCAGCTTGGCGCTGCCCTGCTCCACGTCATAGATCAAAAAACGCTCGGCATGGCCGAAATGCTGGTTGATTTCCCTGCCGTCCTTGGATGCGACTGCTATCAGCATGATATGCCTCCCTAACCGGAACCGGGGGCGGGGCGCTGGGCACCCCGACCCCGAACCCAACCGTTACATCAAAACCGGCGCGAAACTGAAGCACTTCTTCGAGCAGGTCCTCGCACAGGCCTGGCAGCCGATGCAATTGCCTGGATTGGCGACCCGCATGTACATCTTGGCCGAATCGTCTCCGTCCAGCTCTTCAAAAGCCAGAACATCATGGGCACAGACCTTGAAACAGCGGCCGCAGCCGATGCAGGTTTCTTCATCAATGCCGGTAATAAACTGTGGTGTCCACTCCTGTTTGTCGCGCGTTAATCCGGTAATGTAAGCCATGGTAATATCTCCTTTAATTTATGAGCTTGCGGGGCGAAACAGACACCCTCGTCGTTATGGATGCGGCTATGCTGTTTACGTTCAATCCTCGTCAAAGGCCGGCGCTTGCCCCTTGTTCATCGCTTTCCTGATCCAGGGGGGGGGATTGCCTCTCAGAACCTCCTGGAGTTTCTCTACCGTTTCCATCAAACCGACCTCGCTGTTGGTCTTCATCGGGTGGATTTTCTGGGCCACCAGCTTGGCCGCGGCCGGACCGCCGATCTGCATCGTATAAACGATGGCACAGTCGGAGAGCAACTGCGCCCTGGCAGCAATCCGATCCTCCTCGTCAACTCCATGCTCGCCCACGCTGACCACTTCCACGAATCCGGCTTCATCGGGCTCCACGTTCCAGATGTGGAAACTTTGACACTGGCCGAAATGCTGATTGATGGTTTCACCGTTCGATGTTGTAAATGCGATCTTCATGGTCAGTATTCCTTTCCTGAAACAAAAGGGCGCACCATCATTCCGATGGTGGCGCCCTTGCCATGCATTAGCGGTAATACCTCTAAACCTGCTTTCCTGATAGCACATCGCATGCCAACTACAACCATACCGTAATTACTGCATGTTACAAGCATTCCGACCAACAGCAAGTCAATTATGCCTAGATTATGTGCACTAAAAGCAAACATCTGACAACTCCCCCGGCAATTGTGCTGCCAACAGGCCGCCGGCCGTGACCATTCAGAACCCGATACCAAAGGAAAATGCACCCGGATGGACAAACAGCAAAAGTCAGTTACAATAAGATTCTGTCAAACATCCCCAGAACTGCTTAAAAAAAGGAAAAACATGTCATGAAATCGACCTTGATCCATATAATTTTCTGCATGGTCCTGTTCGCGGTATCCACCGCAGGAGCAGAACCGGCGACGGCATCCGGCGGCACACCATACATCATGGGCGTGTTCCCCTTCGTGCCAACCGCCAACATAGAAGGTATCTTTGCGCCGCTGGCCGCCGAGCTGTCCCGATCCCTTGGCAGACCGGTCAAGCTCAGAACCGCCCCCTCCTTTGAAAAATTTGCCGATGAGCTGAAAAACCGCTCCTTCGACATCGCCTTTGTGCAACCCTTCGATTACGTGGATGTTTCCGGGCCAGGCGGATACCTGCCGCTGGCAGCCCGCAACGACATTCTCACCAGCCATATCGTGGTAAAACATGACAGCAGCCTTCGCAACCTCCAGGATCTGCGGGGAAAAAGCATCGGCATGCCCCCCAAGGTTGCTGCGGTCAGCTTCCTGAACCGCCTCTCGTTGAAAAAGGCAGGGCTCACCCCCGACAAGGATATAAAACTGGTCTATCTGGCCTCGCACCAGGCCTGCCTGCAACAGTTGATGATCGGAACGGTTGCGGCCTGCGGCGTTTCCCCGGCCGGTGTCCGCCTGGCGGAAATGCAGCTAAAGACAGAATTCAGACTGATCCATGAGTCCCCGCCAATCCCCACACCGCTTTTTGTAGTCAAAAGCAGCCTGCCGATAAAAGATCGCGATACGATGCTCATGGTATTGACCACCACCGACCTGGCCGGCGTCAGACCGGACCTGCGGGCCATGTTCGTAGATACGAAGGGAAAACCGTTTCGCAAGGCAAGCGACAGGGAGTATGAGGTTGTCCGCTCACTGATGAAAACCTATTCGGTCAGATGACACTGCTTCCCTCCCTCAAATACCGCATTGCGTTGATCATAGCTCTTATTGCCGGTGTGCTGCTCGCGATCGTGATCCGCCAGAATATTGCCATGTCCCACGACATGGCCGAACACCAGCTGGCTACCAAGGAAGAGGTGTTCGCATCCTTTCTGGAAGACATCAGCCGCAGCGCCCTTCTGAACGGTGAATATGAAGTACTGCAGCTGTATCTGGACAAACTGCTCAAAGACCCCGACATTCTGCACATCAGGGCGGCGGATTTCCGCGGAGTGGTGGTCTCCAGCACCGACCCCTCGGAACTGGGAATGCAGATCAATGGGCTGCCTGTGACTGGTGGAGCCGAATGGAAACAGCGGAAGATCGTCAATGAAACAGGCGAAATCGGCAGCATAGCGATCCGTTTTTCCCACTCGGTCATCGACAGGGAGCATGCACGGGTGCTGAAAACGAGCATCTTGTACTCCGTAGCCGGCCTGGCCCTGTTGCTGGCGAGCGGACACATTATCGGCAGCCTGTTGACCCGGCGGTTGCACAAACTGACACTGGCAGCCCGTTCAATCGCCGGCGGAGATCTGACGGTTCGTGTTTCGGACGGCAATAACGATGAAATCGGTCTTCTGGGAGAATCGTTCAACAGCATGGCACATCGCCTGGAGGTAATGATCGATGAGACACGCAGATTGAACGAGGAACTTGAACAGCGGGTGATTGAGCGCACCGCCGAGCTTGAAACCGCCAACATGCTGCTGGAGCAGGCCCGTGATGCTGCCGATGCGGCAAATGCGGCCAAGGGGAATTTCCTGGCCAACATGAGCCACGAGATACGCACCCCGATGAACGCCATCGTCGGCATGTCACGCCTGGCGCTGCAAACCGACCTGACTCCCAAACAGCGGGAATATCTTCGCAAGGTAGGTTTTGCCGCAGATTCGCTGTTGGGAATCATCAATGACATACTTGATTTCTCCAAAATCGAAGCCGGCCGGCTTGATATGGAAAAAGACGATTTCCTGATCGAGGAGATGCTTGAAAAACTGGTTGCCGTCGTATCACCCCGCTTGCAGGAGAAAAAACTGGAGTTCCTGATCGAGGTGTCTTCCGAATTGCCCCCCTCCCTGATAGGAGATGCAACACGCCTGGGCCAGGTTCTGCTCAACATGGTAAGCAATTCCGTGAAATTCACGGAATCGGGAGAAATCCTGCTTTCGGTTCAACAGGTGCACAGGCATGGGCAACGGGTTACCATCCGTTTCAGTGTGCGCGACACCGGAATCGGCATGACGCACGAGGAAATTTCCAGGCTTTTCCAGCCTTTTACACAGGCAGACGCCAGCATAAACCGCAAATACGGTGGAACCGGCCTGGGACTTGCCATCTGCCGCCAACTGGTCAGAATGATGGGCGGCAGCATCCAGGTAGCAAGTGAGCCGGGACAAGGAAGCGAGTTCAGTTTTGAAATCGAATTCATGGGCGGCACGCTGCTGCCCCAGAGGGTGGTCACTCCCGGACCGGATGTGCGCGGTATGAAGGTACTGGTAATTGATGACAGTCAACATTCCCGGCAGATCTTTACCGAGCAGCTCTCGTCACTCAGCTTCAGCGTAACCACCGCGGATAACGCCGGGCAGGGAATCGCCGAGTTGGAAAACGCCTCAGCCGGGAAGCCTTTTGACCTGGTAATCATGGACTGGATCATGCCAGAGATTGACGGGATCGAGACCACCCGAATGATCAGGAGCAATCCGGACATACCGCAACCAAAGATAATCCTGGCCACGGCCTACAGCAGTGACGAAGCCGCGGAGCAGGCGCGCAGCAACGGCCTGGACGGTTATGTCAGCAAACCGGTCAACCTTTCGGTGCTGTTCGACAGCATCATGAACGCGCTCGGCAAAGATGCGGCAGTTTCCGCGTCAAACCAAGCTACCAGACAGACATCCGCCGAGCTGGCCGCAATTAGAGGGGCACGGGCACTGCTGGTGGAGGACAACGAGTTCAACCAGCAGGTTGCCACCGAACTTCTCGAATCAGCCGGACTTTCCGTAAGCCTGGCGGTTCATGGAGAACAGGCGCTGGCAAAACTTGCCGTTGAAACATTCGATGTCGTATTCATGGATGTGCAGATGCCGGTAATGGACGGACTGGAGACAACCCGCCGAATACGCGGAATGCCGGGTTTCGGCGAACTGCCGGTGATTGCCGTCACCGCCCATGCAATGGCACAGGATCGCCAACGCTGTCTGAACGCCGGCATGAGCGATTACATCTCGAAGCCGATCGACCCGGAGGAACTTGGAAGGCTGCTTGTAAGATGGATCCCTCCGCGACAGTGCGGGCAGCAGGGCAAGCAGGCATGCTGCCCGACACCGGCCATGGATAACGAAGCACCCCTGCCCGCCAGCCTTCCGGGCATCGACATCCGCTCCGGGTTACACATGTGTAACGACAAACACTCCCTGTACCTGGAAATGCTGCATAAATTCCGGCGTACCAGACGGGATGAAGCGGGTGAGATCAACAGGCTCCTTGCTGCCGGAGAGCTGGAAACAGCCGTCAGGATGGCGCACAACATGAAATCGGTGGCCGGCATTCTTGGAGCGACAGATCTTTCCGTCGCGGCCATGCGGCTTGAGGAGGTCATATCCGGCAATCAGCCCGATCGTTTTGAAACGGCTCTTGACTGCTATGCTCAATCACTCGAAACGGTCATTGCAGGACTGGATGCCGCCCTGGGAGCAGCGGACATACCGATGCGCAAGCCGCAGCCTTGAAATAACTGCTCTGCGGCTATCCGCCGGACTCTAATCCGGCCCTGCCGGAGGGAGGGCAGACTTGCATGAAGCTCATCATCACCATAACGGCTCTGCAACTATTTACAGCGACCGCCTTCGCCGACGATCGCTCCCCGGACACCAGCGAATCCGGAGCAGCAATGGCTGCCCTGCCGCCGATGCTTGTTACGGCAGGAGAGGAAGGTTATCGACCCGGCGGGATTTGCCCCTATCGCAAGGATTCTCCGGCCTTCCATTTTGAGCCGGCCGACCACGGGATTAGGCTTATCCCTCAAGGAGAGTTCGATTCATCTGCCGTCGGAGGCATGGCCTTTCTGAACAAAAGCTCACCGGCGATACCAGCGGGCCCGCATGCGTCCATTAGCGGCGGATACGGTTCATTTGTCACCACCAGGGCATCGCTGCTGGGCTCTCACGGCACAAAAGCGGCTTCGATCATGTCGGGATACGGCCATCGCCGGGCTGACAGCGCGCAAGCAGGAGGCGGAGGGCAGAAAAGCGATGTCTACCCGTCCGGCCACGATGCCCGCTACCGCGATGAAACCCGCAGCGGCACCGCCTACGAAAGCCACGCCGGCTACATGCTCCTGAAACTGTCACCTTCCGACTCCCTCGACCTTTCCCTGTCATGGCTGCACATCGAAGCCGAAAACATTCGTTATCCTATGCTGAAACAGGACGGCGTCAGCGACACAAGCAACGCAATCGAGATTTCCGCACGCCTGAAGCAGCCTGTACCGGCTGTGCGTGCAGTCCGGCTCGCCGGCTATTGGCGCGGTCTGGAGCAGCTACTGGACAATCGCCTCCGCGAAGCAGCCAGACTTTTCAAAGGCTCCTCGCAACCGTTTTCCACCCAGAACATGGGCAAGTTTTTTCAGTACGGCGCCCGGATTTCGGCAACGGTTCCGACAAGATTCTGCACAGCCGTTGCAGGCATGGACTACGGCGTTTCCAATCCCGATGCGGTCAATCGCAAGAACAACGGAACCGTTCTGTCGGAATCACCGATGCTGCCTGATGTGACGATTGAAACCGGTGGCGTATTCCTGACCTGCGGGACCGACCCGACGGAAAAGCTTTCAATCTCCGGTGGGATACGGGGAGACACGGTTTCTGCCAGAGCCGGAAAAGCCCCGAACGCCCCGTCGACTGAGTATGCGGAACCCAGCGGCTGGCTGAGGGGCAGTTGGCGGCCGCAGGATGGACTGGAGCTGGCGATAGCCTTCGGTTCGTCCCTTAAATATCCCACTCCCCAGGAACTTTACATCGGGGTAGTCACCCCCTCCTCCCAACTCGGCAATCCGCAACTGGCGCAGGCCCGCTCCTACCGTCCGGAGTTTTCGCTTGATTACCGCAGCAGCCTGCTAGCTCTTCACGGCTATGCATTCTGGTCAAGAATCGATGGTTATATCGCTCTCTATCAACTGAATCCGGCCACCAGGAGTTATCGCAACGTCGAGGCGGAACTGTGGGGAGCCGGCGTTTCAGCAGAGCTGAAACTTGCGCCAGCCCTGAAACTGGACCTGTCACTCAAATACAACCATGGCGACGTCCTGACCTGGTCGCGGCCTTTGCCGGAAACAGAGCCACTGACAGGCAATGCGTCGATCGGATACGACAACGGTCGCCATTTTGCATCGCTGACGGAGCGCTTTTCGTCCCGCCAATGGCGCACCGACAGATCCATTGGCGAACAATCCAACCCATCGTGGGCAGTTACCGACATCAAGGCCGGCTATCGCTCCAGGAATCTGACTCTGTCCATAGGCATAGACAACCTGGCCGACACCCGTTACAGCACCCATCTGCTGCACCTGCGGGATCCGCTGGCAACCGGCATCAGGACTCCCGAGAGCGGACGCCTGGCCTGGGTAATGCTGGAGATTTTCATTTAGCGGAATAAGTTTCGAATTTGCACTCAACAATCATTCCGCACGAGAAGGCGCCGCATCGCCACAAATGCCGAATGCGAATTTGGCAACCAGAAAGGGGCTATGGATATGAAGAATTTGAAAGCATTCCTGCTTGGCTGCCTGTTGCCGGCTACGCTCTTATTAGCCACATACACGCCGGTTTCCGCTGAAGCGGAAAGAGCCTACACCATTGCCGTTATCCCCTCGGCCCCACCGGTTGTCCTGCACAAGCAGTGGGTCCCTTTTGTGGAACGCCTCTCCCGGGAAACCGGCCTTGAATTCCGTCTCAAGATGTTCGAAAGAATGGCCGAATTCGAGCGTGAAATCTGGAGCGGAACACCCGATTTCATCTTCTCTTCACCGATCCAGACCGTAGTTGCCCGCAAGACCAACGGCTACGTACCACTGGTGCGCGGCGGAAAAGATATATCGGTAGGCCTCTTCGTACGGAGGGAATCCCCGTTCAAGAACATCGACGATCTGACCGGCAAGAGCATCTCCTTTGTCGGCAACAAGAATCTTTGCAGTGTCTTCATTCAGCACATGATGGGAGAGCATAAGAATAAATTGTCATTCAACAGGGAATATGCCGGATCAACCAGAAACGTGATCATCAACGTACTTCTGGGCAAGAGCGCTGCCGGAGCGGTGTTCATACCGGAACTTGCCAAGGAATCCGAAGACACCCGCAAACAGCTCCGCGAAATACTGGTGACGCCGGCAATCGCCCCCCATCCGCTCAGCGCCCACCCACGCGTACCGCGGGCGGCACAGGAAGCGGTGAAGAAAGCTTCACTTGCTATTGCGGCGGCCAGCGACGGTGATGAGCTGTTCAGATCCATTCGCATGAATGCCCCGGTAGCTGCAAACTATGATCGCGATTACCGGAATCTGGAAAAGATCGATATCGAGGGCCTAACCAACTGGGGAAAATAGCATGTCACTACTGCCACGACGACTACATGCGCAGATCATCCTGATCGTTTCGTGCATCCTTCTTATCACCGGTGTAATCTCCGGCTGGATCACCGCCAGGAATCAGACAGCAGGCCTTCTGGCTGCCAAACGCACGGACGCCTCAATCATGGCCAGGAACTTTGCCGAAAGCTGTGCCCGCCACCTGTTGGTCCAGGACTATGCCGAACTGGAATCGTTCCTGCTCAAATCGGCAGAAGCTCCCGACATCAGGCGACTCCAGATATGCGAACCGGACGGAGCTCTGGTCTGGGATATCGAGCATCATCCCGGTGGGAAACCCCTTGCAAAAACCGGCCTGACACGCCTCACCCCACCCGGATCCAGTTCGGCGGTAATCATCCCGGAAGCCGGACAGCTGGTCATCTGGCAGCCTATCGTGGCAGGAAACCTGCTCGGCTGGCTCAAGGCGGACTTCAGTCTGTCGGCCATCCGGGAAGCACATACCCGAACCTGGCGTAAAAGCCTGTTCCTGGCCATGGTCTGGGTCGCCTGCAGCTCCTTCCTGATTGTTCTGCTGTTACGCCCGATAGCGAGGTCTATCGAAAAACTGACAGTTTTTTCCAAACAGCTTGACGAACATAAGGGAGCACAAATCTCCGTCACCGGCCAGTCCCTGGAAATTTCCGAACTGGGAGAATCACTGAACGAAGCCTCGGCAAAACTTCTGGCCACGGAACGGCAGATTATCGCTGAACGCGAACGGTTGCAGAAGAGCGAGGAAAATTACCGGCGGCTGCTTGTTACGATTCAAGAGGGGATCTGGGTTATCGATACGGAAGCGGTCACCAGCTTCGTCAACCCGCGCATGGCCGAGATCCTGGGATACACGGTCGACGAAATGATCGGCAGGCACCTTTACAGCTTCATGGATGAACAGGGCCGGCAAATAGCCGAACGCAATATCGAACGACGCAAGCAGGGCGTAAAAGAGCGTCACGACTTCGAGTTCATCAGAAAGGATGGGGAACGGATTTTTACCAGGCTCGAAACCGGGCCTATATTTGATGAGGCCGGGAAGTACGCCGGATCAATCGCCGCCGTAGCCGATATAACCGAAACCAGGAAAGCGAACCTGCAGCTCCACGCCAGCGAACAGGCCTTTCGCGCAGTGGTGGAGAACTCTCCCGATGTCATCGTGCGCTATGACAGGGAAGGAAGGCGCATCTACGTGAACCCGGAATTTGAAAGGGTCAACCGCCTCACGGCGGAGCAGGTGCTGGGCAAGAAACCGGAGGAACTCTCGACAGAACTGGCGCCCATGGCCGAGCATTTTCCGGAAAAGCTGATGCTGGCGATGGAGTCCGGCGCCGTCACCAAGATTGACCTCTCCTGGGTCAAAGACGGCAAACCGGTCTGCTGGTATGTTCGGGTAGTGCCGGAATTTGATGCGGAAGGCACTGTGGTGAGCGCACTTACCATCTGCAGCGATATCTCGGAGCGCAAGCAGATCGAGGAGGAGATTCGCAGACTCAACGAAGAACTCGAACAGCGGGTGCGGGAAAGAACCGCCGAACTGGAACAGATAAATGAAGAGTTGCACAAGTTGAACCGGCTCTTCGTCGGCCGTGAGTTGCGGATGATCGAGCTGAAGGAGAAGATCAGGGAGCTGGAGGGTGAAGGGTAATGCATGCCGAAGGCAGCTGCTTCACATGAATACTGCAAAGGGAAAAAGTTATGGCACCAGGAAACGATCAATCCGTTATCGCCGCCATTAAAAAAGCGGAACAAACCTTGACAGGGGAGAAAGAATTCAGTCGCTGCCTGCTTGAGAGCATGGCCGACGGAGTGGTTGCCTGCGATGCAAACGGGATCTTGGCGCTTTTCAACCGTTCTGCCAGGGAGTGGCACGGACTTGACCTTTTGGGACTGCCACCGGATCAATGGGCGGATCACTATGACCTGTTCCGGACGGATGGGACCACTCCGCTTCCGGCGGAGGAAATACCGCTTGCCCGTGCCTTCAGGGGTGAAATCGTCAGGGATGCGGGGATGGCGATCAAGGCAAAAGGGCAGCCTATTCGATTCATACTCGCCAACGGCAGCGTGATACTGGACGAGGCCGGCCAAAAACTCGGCGCGGTAGTTATCATGCGTGACGTTACGGAGTTCAGGCGCCTGGAACAGGAACTCCGCAAGGCGAACGAGGAGCTCGAAAAGCGGGTGGAGGAGCGAACCACCGAATTGCGGGAAAGCGAGCAGCGATATCGCATGGTGTTCGAAAATTCGCCGGTTTCAATCTGGGAAGAGGATTTTTCCGAAGTGCGCCACCTGTTCGACAACCTGCGCCGGGAAGGGATTACCGATATCGAGGCTTACTTCGACCAGCATCCCGAAATGGTGCGACACTGTGCCGAACTGGCAAAGATCATCGATGTCAACCAAGCCGCCCTGGCACTGCATGGGGCCTCAATCAAGGAAGAGCTCATCGCAGGGCTGGTCAACACCTTTACCCCGGAGTCACTCGTCACCTTCCGGGAAGAGTTGATCTGCCTCTGGAACGGTGTCGCTAAAATGACCAGAGAAGCGGTTGTCAAGACCCTTGCCGGGGAATCCCGGTTTGTCACTGTCTATTTTTCAGTCTGCCCGGGTTGTGAAACGACCCTTGCCAAGGTGATTGTGTCACTCGCCGATATCACCTCGCGCAAGGAAGCCGAAGAGGCATTGATGCGACTCAATGCCGAGCTCGACCAGCGGGTCCGCGATCGCACTGCTGAACTGGAAGAGAAGAACAGGGAGCTGGAACGGACAAACAAGCTCTTCGTCGGCCGGGAATTGCGGATGGTAGAGCTGAAGGAGCAGATCAGGGAGTTGGAAGAACAAACCACCGCTGTCCGGGAGAAGCCAGAATATGAATAAAGTGCAGCAGGAAAGTCGCCCTAAATCCGACTCGGCATTTTTCGGATTTTTCAGAGGGGGAACACTTTCTCACATCACAATCGCATTCCTGGCACTGTTGTTTATTGTGTCGGCAGAGATCAGGCCCGTAAAGGCGGCCTCCGATGGCACGGTCTCCCTATCCACGCAGGAATGGCAATGGCTTTCACAACATGACGGCCGGATACGGATCGGCATTACCGTGATCCCGCCGCAGATCCTCCGCGAAAACGGGGTATTCACCGGGCTTTCCATCGATTATATCCGTCTCTTGGAGCAAAAGCTCGGATGTCGCTTTACGCTGGTTCCCTACGCCACATGGAACGAGGTGATCCAGGCGGCAAAAACGCGCCAAATAGACATGATCTTCGCAGCCCAGAGTACCCCGGAACGCCAGGCATACCTGCTGTTCACGGAACCGTACATCGAACTTCCCAACATGATAGTCGTGCGCAAGGACCGTCAGGGTGGCTCCAGCCTGAAAGAGATGAAGGGGTGGAGCGTTGCAACCTCCGAAGGGAGCGCAGTGCATGAATACCTGCAGAAGGAGCACGGTTACCTGGATCTTCGACCGGTCCATGACGAACTCAGCGGGCTGATGAAGCTTTCGCTCGGCGAGGTCGATGCCATGGTGGTAGAGATATCGCGGGCATCCTATTACATAGAGAAGGCGGGGATTTTGAACCTCCGCGTTGCCGGCAACGCCGGGCTGACTTACCGGCTCCGGTTTGCGGTCCGGAACGATTGGCCGGTCCTGTGCGGAATTCTGGACAAGGGACTCTCCGCAATCACCACCAAGGAAAAGAAGGATATCAGCCGACGCTGGATCATTGTCGGCGAGAAAAGTATGTTCGCCTCCCGGACATTCTGGATCTCGCTCGCCGCCATAGCGGGCGGAGTCGTACTGGCGATTGCAGTGGTCATCATCTGGAACCGGACCCTCCGGCGGACTGTCAGACAGAGGACAGAAGAACTGCAGCAGGAACTTGCTGAACGACAGCGAACGGAAGAGCTGCTGCGCAAGCGAGAAGAGGAATTCCGGACGCTGGCGGAGAACTCCCCCGATACCATCATTCGCTATGACCTCAATTGCCAAAGGGTTTATGTCAACCGCTCTTTCGAGCGGACAACGGGCATTCCCATGGCGGAAGCACTCGGGCCGCCGACCGAGAGTTCATGGCACGGCAGCATGCCACTGTCCGAATACCAGAAATGGCTGAAGCAGGTGATAGCAACCGGTTCCCCGGCCGAGGTTTTCCTCGACTGGCCCGACAAGGACGGAAATACGGCGCACCACTCCCTGAGGATCGTTCCCGAGCACGACCAGCAAGGAACCATAACCGGAGTCCTGGTGATCGGCCGGGATATCACCGTGCTCAACCAGTCGCAGGAGGCACTCAAAAAACTCAATGATGAACTGGAGCAGCGGGTAATAGAGCGAACCGCCCAACTTGAGGGAAAATGCGCCGAGTTGGAGAGGATAAACAAGCTCTTCGTCGGCCGGGAACTGAGAATGGTGGAACTGAAGGAGCGGATCAGGGAGTTGGAACATACTCCGCATGGAAGAGTCTGAGGATATCAAATCAACAGACATCATGGTTTGGATAGCGGGGGTAGCAATGCAAACAGTAAATAGTGCGTGCATGCTTTGCATCATCTACCGATTTCTCTCGGCGGTTTTTATTAAAACAATTACCAGGACAAGACTGTCGGCCATTACCGGAATGACCGTTTTCTTCTGTTTTGTAACTGTATTTACTGCAGTTGCGGCTGACAACCCGAAGGTTCTGGTACTGCATTCCTACCACAGCGGCTTTGAATGGACTGACAGCATGAACTCCGCAATCATCAAGTCGCTCCGGTCCGCTTATCCCGAAGGCGATGTCTTTGTGGAATACATGAACACCAAACGAGTTCCCCTGAAAGTCATGTCCCCAATGCTGCGGCGGAATTACGCGACGCTTTACCGCAATGCAGGATTTAACGCGATAATCACTACAGACAACAATGCCCTCGATTTTATGCTCAAGTATGGCGATGAATTATTTCCCGGCGTGCCGGTGGTCTTTTGCGGCATTAACAACTTCGATGACTATAACCTCGGCAACCGGCGCAATTATACCGGCGTGCGAGAAGATTTCGATACCGGCGCAACGCTCGACATCATGCTCCGTTTTCATCCCGATACGCATGCGATCGCCATGATTGCCGATGTCACTGAGAGCTCTCAAATTACTCTGGCGATCGCGAGGAATGTTGCAAAAGCCAAGAAGTACGGGAAAATCCGCTTCGTAGAGTTAAGCGGTTTGTCCGAAACCGTTCTGGCGGACAAACTCGAAAAGCTCGAAAAAGGAACCATCATCCTCCTGTTGTCATATTACCGTTCGCCTGAGGGGCGCGTATTCTCGGTCAAAGACGGCACGCAGCTTATTCAGAAGCATACGCAATTACCTGTGTATGCTCTTTGGGATTTCTACATGCTCCCTCCGGTCATAGGCGGAAAAATTGTTACCGGCACGCTGCAGGGCCAGGCGGCCGGCGAGATCGCTATCCGCATTCTCAAAGGTGAAAAACCGGAAAAAATTGCTCCTTACTCCTGCCCGACGTCCTATTACTTCAATTACGATGCTCTCCAAAAATTCAATATACCTGATTCGCTAATCCCCGATGGCAGCATTGTCGCCGGGAGACCGGATACATTTTATTCAAGATACAAAACCTATATCCGGATCGGGGCCGCTTTTGCGCTCAGCCTGATTGTCACGATTCTGATCCTTTTACGCAGCATTGTTCTGCAACAGCGCAATAAGGAGGAGTTAAGGCGGATGAACGAGCGATTCGTCCTGGCCACCCATGCTGCCCGGGTAGGGGTTTGGGACTGGGACATACCCAACAACGAGTTGGTGTGGGACGACTCGATGTACCGCCTGTACGGTATACAGACGGGAGACTTCGGCGGCGCATACGACGCCTGGGCATGCACCATCCATCCGCAGGACAAGGCGCACACGGAAGCGGAGATCCAGGCCGCCCTGCGCGGCGAACGCGAGTATGCCCCGGAATTCCGCATAGTCCGGCCGGATGGCACGATCCGCTACATCAAAGCGGATTCACAGACATTTCGTGATGAGGGTGGCAACCCCCTTCGCATGATCGGCACCAACATCGACATCAGCGAGCTCAAACTGGCGGAGGAGGAGTTGCGCACCCTCAACGCCGAACTGGAAGAGAGGGTTCTCGAACGTACCCGGGAATTGTTGCAGGCCAAGGAGGCGGCAGAAGCAGCCAACCGCGCCAAAAGCATCTTCCTGGCCAACATGTCCCACGAGCTGCGCACGCCGCTCAACACCATTATCGGCTTTTCCGATATCCTGCAGCGCGATCCGGCTATCTCAGGGAGCCTGCGGGAAACCCTGGGCATTATCAAGAAGAGCGGCGATCACCTGCTCGGTCTGATCAACGATGTACTAGACATCGCCAAGATCGAGTCCGGCCGCATCGAGCTGGAGCTCAAACCTTTCGACCTTGGTGCAATGGTGCTCGACGTCACCGACCTGCTGAGCATACGCGCCGCTAATAAGGGTTTAAGACTGCTGCTCGACCAGTCTTCCACATTTCCGCGCTACATTGTCGGCGACGAGACCAAGTTGCGTCAGGTTCTCATCAATCTGATCTCCAACGCCATCAAGGCCACCGAGCAGGGGAGTGTTACCGTACGGTTGCGGGTAAAACAGAACCACGCCGCGCATCTGATCATGGAAGTGGAGGATACCGGCTGCGGCATTGCTCCAGAAGATCAGGGCAAACTGTTCCAGCCATTCGTGCAGGTGGGCCCGCAGGGGAACCAACAGGGTACCGGTCTGGGGCTTGCCATCACCCGTCAGTTTGCCGAGCTGATGGGGGGCAGCATCTTCGTCACCAGCAGCGCAGGGCGTGGGAGCATCTTCCGAGTGGAGGTGGTCGTGCAGCTGGTGAACCCGGAAGACATCACGCAAGCCTCCGCGGAACAGGGTGACGTCACCGGCCTCGAACCGGGCCAGCCAGCCTTTCGGGTGCTGGTGGTGGAAGACCAGCAGGATAACCGGATACTACTCATGAATCTGCTGGAAAAGGCCGGGTTCCAGGCCCGGATGGCCGAAAACGGTGTCGGTGCGGTGGAACAGTTTACCACCTGGAAGCCGCACTTCATCTGGATGGACCAGCGCATGCCGGTGATGGATGGAGTTGAAGCCACCCGCCGCATCCGGGGCCTGCCCGGCGGGAATGAAGTGAAAATCGCCGTTGTCACAGCCTCCGCCTTCAGGGAGGAAGATGCGGAGCTGACCATGGCCGGCTTCGACGCCATCGTGCATAAACCCTACCGTCCGGCACAAATCTTCAACTGCATGGAACGCCTGCTGGGTGTGCGTTATGTAAGGGCCGAAGCGGAAGCAATGCAAGCAGCGCATCATGATCTCTCCGGCGCCGAACTGGACGCAGTGCCGGACTCCCTGCGACTTGAACTGGACGAGGCGCTGCTGTTCCTGGATAGCGAACGCATTCTTCAGGCAATCGACAAGATTGGCCGGGTCGCCCCCGAACTCGCCGCCGCACTCGGCAAGTTGGCGCACAATTACGACTACACCGGTATCAGGGAAGCACTGCATGGGAGGAGATCTTCATGAATAACCGGGGCACAATACTTGTTGTGGATGATACGCCCGAAGCACTCAGGGTTCTGGCCGGAATTCTCCAACCGGAAGGATACAGAGTCAGACCCGCCAACAGCGGAGAGCTGGCCCTGGCATCCATTGCCGCTCAGCACCCCGACCTTATTCTTCTTGATATTCGCATGCCCGGCATGGACGGTTTCGAGGTCTGCCGCCGCCTGAAGGCTGATGAGGGCACCAGTCACATACCGGTCATCTTCCAGAGCGCCGCCACCGAACTGGCCGAACGCCTGGAAGGCTTACGACTGGGAGCCGTTGATTACATCTCCAAACCCTTTCAGAGGGAGGAACTCCTGGCGCGGGTGAGAACCCATCTGGAACTCGCCCAGTTGCGTGGAGATCTGGAGAAATTAGTCAACGAACGGACTCTGCAGCTGGAGGTGGAAATCGTAGAGCGCAGACGGGCGGAAGAGGATCTCCGGCTGAATCTGGACCGGCAAAGGGCGCTGCTGGAGGTCTACCGTAAAATGCCGACGTCATCGGTCCAGGAAACAATCTCACTCGTCGTCGATAAATGCGTACATATGACAGGAAGCGCCATCGGTTTTGTCGGACTTATCAGCGATGACGATCAGCGGATGGAGGCACACATCTTTTCCGAAAAGGTCATGGAGAACTGTCCCCTGGACAATCCGCTGGACTTTTCGCTCAGAGATGCGGGACTCTGGGCGGAGCCGGCCAGGCAGAGCCGGATGATCATCGTCAATGACTATGGCGCACCAAATCCTCTTAAGAAAGGATATCCTGCTGGGCACTTCGAACTAGTGCGCTTCATGGGTGTTCCGGTGGTTGACAACGGCCGGGTAGCAGCGGTGGCGGGCGTTGCGAACAGCATGGAGGATTATGCCGAAGCGGATCAATACACGATATCCCTGCTGCTGGAAGGGATGTGGGAAATTATCAAGAGAAAACTGGCGGAGGAGCGTCTCAAAGACAACGAAGCACGCTACCGGGCACTGTTTGAGGGGGTTCCTGACGCGATCCTGATCGCGGATATAGCCACCGGCATCATCCGGAACGTCAACCCGAGCGCGTGCCGCCTGTTCGCACGGACCCGCGACGAATTGGTCGGCGCACATCAAGCCACCCTGCATCCTCCACGGCTCGCCCGTGAGACGAAACAATCCTTTCGTGAGCATGCCTACCTTGCGGAGAAAGGAAAACCCGGCGCCCCGTTTGAACATGCCATTCTGCGCGCCGACGGTTCTGAAATTCCCATCGAGATCAGCACACAGCCGGTCCTGCTGGGCGAAGAGAAGATGATACTGGGAGTATTCCGCGATATTTCGGAGCGCAAGCGGGCCGAAGAAGCCTTACGCATGCTCAACAGCGAACTGGAAGAACGGGTGAAAGAACGCACCGCCGAACTGGCAGCCAAGAACGCCGAACTGGAGCGCGCCAACAGGCTCTTTGTCGGTCGGGAGTTGCGAATGGTTGAACTGAAGAAGCGGATCAGGGAAATGGAGAAAGGGGAAAACAAATGACGAACATGCTCCTTTTAATCACAACAGAACCGGCGCTGGTTATGTTTTTGCCGTTATCCAACGCCGTGGCAAAAGTTGATATTATTGCGATACCCGGCTGAAGCCGGGATACCAGTCCGTTCAGCACGACAGCAGGATTATCGACTCCTCTCCAGCACGTTTTTGTCTGAATTTCCTGCAGCTTTCTTTTCCTTATAATTCGCGCACATTCATTGACAGCACTAAATACAGAGATAAACTCATTTTTACTTATATCTGTCTCCAAACAGGAGGATATCCCAATGCCAATCATGAAATATGAACAGATTAGAACAATAGCGCAACTGAACGGCATCAAGACCGCCAGGGTGAAGAAGTCCGACCTGGTACGGGCCATCCAGAACGCAGAAGGAAATGAGCAATGTTTTGATGCGGGCAAGTCCGCGACGTGTGGTCAGTCAGGCTGCAGCTGGCGTGAAATCTGTTCATAGTTCTGAAACAATCTTTGCGCGGGTTTCAAACATTTTGAAATTTTGAAAATTTATCATGCGTATCGGGTTCAGGATCAACTTTAACAGACAATGAATGGGAGGATTACCATGCAATGGTTCGATAACTTAAAAATTGGTACTCGGTTGGCATCGGTGTTCAGTGTAATGCTATTACTCATGCTTGGGATTGCGGCTTCCGGATACTGGGGCATGAAGATGATCGACGAGGAGATCGTCAAGGATCTGGAAAGCGATGGGGTCATCGCACAGCATGCCGGCAGGGCACGGGCCAATATCGTGGGCTTGCGCCGTTATGAGAAGGATGTGTTCATAAATATTGCTTCGGCGGACAAGGTAGAAAATTACTACAAGCAGTGGAACGAACAAAAGGAAAGTGTAGAAGAGCGCATCAAGACCCTGGAAAAGGTCTCAACCGCCCAAAAAGACAAGGACCAGATCAAGCTGATAAAAGACAACCTTGCCCTCTATTCAGCCGGATTCAACAAAGTCTACGGAATGATCCGCGACGGCAGGATCAAGACGACGGCCGAAGCCAATGCCGCCATCGCCGAGTTCAAGGATGAGTCCCACAAGATGGAGGGCGTAGCCGCAGAGTTCGCCGTTGACGGGTACAAACGCCTGGACCACATCAAAGAGCTGGCTGAGACCGAGATCAAGGAAGCGCTGAGGGTCATGCTTCCGATCGTCCTGGTTGCCTTCATCATCGGCGTAGTGGCCGCCCTGCTGATCACGCGCAGCATCAAAAAACCGGTCAATGAAGGGGTGACTGTTGCCAACGCACTGGCGGCAGGTGACCTGACCGTGTCGATCGAAGTCGCCAGCAAGGACGAGATCGGGCAACTTATGGGCGCCCTCAAGAATATGGTGGAGAAGCTCAAGCAGGTGGTAGGTGAAGTCATGACCGCGTCCGACAACGTGGCGGCCGGCTCTCTGGAACTTTCGGCGACAGCCCAGCAGATGAGTCAGGGGGCCACCGAACAGGCTGCCAGCGCAGAAGAGGTTTCCTCCAGCATGGAGGAGATGGCTTCCAGCATCCGCCAGAACACCGATAACGCCATGCAGACCGAGAAGATATCCATCAAGAGTTCCGTTGACGCCAAAGAGGGGGGCAAGGCGGTTGTTGAAACGGTAGCTGCCATGAAAGAGATCGCCACCAAGATCAGCATCATCGAAGAGATCGCCCGCCAGACCAACCTGCTGGCATTGAACGCCGCCATTGAAGCGGCCCGTGCCGGTGAGCACGGCAAGGGTTTTGCCGTGGTCGCCTCCGAGGTCCGTAAACTGGCGGAACGGAGCCAATCGGCCGCCGGCGAGATTTCCAACCTGTCCACCCGCAGTGTGGCGATTGCCGAACAGGCCGGCGAAATGCTGACCAGAATGGTTCCGGACATCCAGAAAACAGCGGAACTGGTCCAGGAAATCAGCGCCGCCAGCAAGGAGCAGGATGCCGGAGCCGAACAGATCAACAAGGCCATCCAGCAGCTGGACCAGGTCATCCAGCAGAATGCTTCCGCTTCGGAAGAGATGGCTTCCACCTCGGAAGAGCTCTCCAGCCAGGCCGAGCAGCTTCAGCACAGCATCAGCTTCTTCAATATCGGCAATGACGGCCGGCGGTCAGCGTCGCCTGCCACAGCAGCCCGCAAACCGGCCCACAAGGTACAGATAGCCCATGCCAGAAGCGGAGCTGCCCAACCGGCGGCAAAGCGCGCCCCCGCCGGCGGCATAAACCTGCAACTCGGCCAGGCCGGCCCGGACCAACTGGACGATGAGTTTGAGAAGTTCTGAGAAGCAAAGGCTAACCCCACCTGTCCTCCCCTTATCCAAGGGGAGGGACGTGCCAATTGAGCTGGCTGGATTTTGCTCCCCCTCTTAAGATAAGAGGGGGTTGGGGGGAGTTATGATTCTGGCTATCTGAAACGGAGGAATATATGTCCATATCAACCATAACCGAAACCACCCAATACCTTACCTTCAAGCTCGACGAAGAGGTCTTTGCCCTCGACGTGGCCAAGGTCAGGGAAATCCTGGAATACACAAACATCACCAAGGTACCTCAGACTCCGGACTTCATGCGGGGCGTCATCAACCTGCGCGGCAGCGTGGTGCCGGTTATCGATCTGCGCCTGAAATTCGGCATGACCTCGACCGAACAGACCGTCAACACCTGCATCATTGTGACCGAGGTTGATATGGACGGCGAAACCATACTGCTCGGCGCTTTGGCGGATTCGGTGCAGGAGGTGAACGAGATGGAACCGGCCCAGATCGAGGCCGCGCCTCACATAGGAACAAAACTCAACACCGATTTCATCAAGGGAATGGGAAAAAAGGACAACCGCTTCGTGATGATTCTGGACATCGACAAGGTGTTCAGTACCGACGACCTGGCAAGCATAAGCGAGAGCGGACCGGGCACATGAAATGATACCGTCGGACGCTTGCTGACGGGGGGACACATGCTGGAACGGGTCATGAATCAGTATAACGAAGCCATCATGGACACCGACAGGGACATGGCGCTGATGGTAGTGCGCGATGCCCTTGAGCTGGGGATTTCACCGGAAGAGGTTGTATTCAGGATTGTTGTACCGGCCATAGAGCTGATGATGAAATCGATCAGCGAAAATCAGGGAGTCAGTCTGGCCCAACACTTCATGGCCGCACAGATAGCCTCGGAAGTGGTCGACGAGATGGTTCCACGATTCCGGAAAGCGCCTGAAATTATCGGCAGGGTCGTAATCGGCACCTCACAGGGCGATTTTCACGGTCTCGGCAAAAGGATAGTAAGCGGCTGCCTGAAAGCGATGATGATCGAGGTAAGCGATCTCGGCCTGAACGTGGCGCCTGAGCGGTTCGTGGATGAAGCGCTGGCGCACGATGCCCAGGTCATTGCCATTTCGTCAATGATGGTTCACACGGCAAGGGGGGAGAACGGCTGCAGCCGGGTGCGGCAGCTCCTGAAAGAGCGCGGGCTAGAAAAACTGATCAGGATCGCCGTGGGAGGAGCACCCTACCGCTTCGACCCGGAACTGTACCGGACCGTGGGCGCCGATGCCTGGGCAGAAAACGGCATTGAGGCAGGCAAGGTGATATCAGACCTGATCAGGGAGGCGCGCAAATGATGACTGGCATGGAACGACTGAGCGCCGCCATCAATGGCACCCTTGCCGACCGGATTCCGGTTTTCTGCAACCTGCTGGACCAGGGGGCAAAAGAACTGGGGCTTTCCCTGGAAGAATACTACTCCAGTGGAGAGCACGTGGCCGAGGCGCAGCTCAGGATGCGGGCAAAATACGGCTACGACTGTCTCTGGAGCCTTTTCTATGTCGGCAAGGAAGCCGAACTGCTGGGATGCCGCAAGATGATCTATGCCAAAGACGGCCCCCCCAACGTGGGCGAAATGATCATCAGAAAATATGATGACATCGCCAGACTTCAGGTTCCTGACGATATCAGCTCTCATCCAGCTTTTGCAGAAGAGCTGAAATGCCTGCGGATTCTCAAGGCCGAAACAGGTGGCAAATACCCGGTCTGCGCCTATCTGACCGCCTCGATGACCATGCCGGCATTGTTGATGGGCATGGAAAAATGGATGCAGCTGCTCATGCTGGGCCCCCACGACCTGCGCGACGAACTGCTGGCCAAATGCTCGGACTTTTTCAGGAAACAGATCGCCGCCTACCGCGCGGCCGGGGCCAATGTACTGGTTTATTCCAACCCGTTCGGCTCGACCGACTTCATCCCGCGAAAATTTTTCAACGATCTCTCACTGCCCTGGATGGAGCGGGATCTCGGACCCGGGGGAACGGCGGGGGTGGTCTATTACTGCGGCAGCGCCCGCTTCAACAACGTCATCGACACGGTCATACGGAGATTGGGAATCGGAGTGTTCTACCTGAGTCCGATGGACGATGTCACCGAGGGAAAGCGGCTGGTTGCCGGGCGGGGACTGACCTGCGGCGTGATCAACGACATCATGCTGATGGAGTGGTCGCGGGAAGAGATCAGGGCCGAGGTCAAAAGGATCATCGAATCCGGCAAGCCGGGTGGGAAGTTCCTGTTCGGCACGCTGGTCATGCCGTATAACATCCCGGAGGAAAACATCCGGACCATGCTGGAAGCAGCTTACGAGTACGGAAGGTTTGATACGCCATGACGAAGCCCTCCCCTCCCCTGCTGCTTGGCTGCGGCATTCTGCACAAGGAGATCCGGTTCCTGATCATGAAAAACGGCTGGCCGATTGAGACACACTTCCTCGATTCGGCCTTGCACATCAATTTTGACCATCTATCCCTGGCACTGACTAACTCACTCAAAAAACATGCGGAGCGGGAAATCATCGTCTTCTATGGCGCCTGTCATCCGCTGATGGAGACAATCCTGGATGCTGCCGGGACATTCCGGACCGACGGCCAGAATTGCGTTGAGATGCTGTTGGGACCGGAGCGTTTTTCCGCGGAGCTGGAACAGGGGGCATTTTTTCTACTGGAGGAGTGGGCGCGTCGTTGGGAACAGGTTGTGGCCGCCACCTTCGGAACAAACCGGAAGGTCATACAGGAAATGTACCGGGGAGACCGAAACTACCTGCTCTGCATTTCAACACCCTGTTCCGCCGACTTCAGAACCAGAGCCGAAGAGGCAGGGCGGCTGGTGGGTTTGCCGCTCCGCTGGCTGGACGTTTCTCTCGACCACCTGGAAACGGTTCTGCAACAGGCCCTCAACAGAAAGTCGCCGGCAAAGCCATGACCGGGACAGAGACCACAACCGTTGACGGGCTGAACCTCCTGCAAGAGCGCAGCCGCAAAATCATGCCCGCCATTTCCGGTCTCGAAAGCCTGGCATTCCGGGACAAGGGCTTTCAAAACCGCTCCTCACTGCGTTAATTCATCGTGGACAGACCACCTGAAGAGGGCAAGATGGAAGAAACCGTAACCATACCAGTGGGAAAACTGGTTTATCTGGAGGAACGCGCCAGGAAACTGGCCCGTGAAAAATCGTACCTCCAGCTGGTAATGCGGCTGATCAACCGTGTCAGTGCCGTCTCGGGGCTGGATGATATGATCAATTGCATGATGCGTAATATCCTTGATGTGGTGGGTGGAGGGAATATTATCCTTTACTACCAGATCGGCAGCGAAATTTTTTCTACCGACGTCTACGGAAATAGAACGCAACTCTCCACAATTGAAGATGAACTTGTGCTGAAGGTGCATACGACCCGGGAACCGGTTGAGGTTGAACACGATTTCAGCGACACGCGGATGACTACTCCCGAGTTCGGCAAAGCCTACACCTGGGTCTACCCGCTTCTGGTCGGACAGGATCTTATCGGCGTCCTCAAGATGGAATGTCTGCATATCGGCATGCGCGAACTTTATCAATTCCTGCCGTCATTTTTCAATTACACCGCATTGACCCTGAAAAACGAAATCCTCAGCGGCACCCGGCTCAAACAGGCATATGATCAGCTGATCGAGATGAATGAGGAGCTGCAACTGGAGATTGCCGAGCGGGAGCAGACCGAGGAGGAGCTTGGTAAGGCCCGTGACGAACTGGAGCTGCGTGTACAGGAACGAACGGCCGATCTCAACCGTGCCAACGAGCGTCTGCAACAGGAACTAACAGAGCGGGAGCGGGAACAGGAGAAGTTACGCAAATACTCTGAAGAAATCCACGACCTCTATAACCGTGCCCCCTGCGGATATCATTCCCTGGATGACAACGGTGTTTTCATCCGCATCAACGACACCGAACTGCAATGGTTGGGGTATCAGCGGGAAGAGCTGGTCGGCCGGAAGCGCTTTACCGATATTGTCAGCCCCCGCAGCCAGCAGATCTTCCTGGACAACTTCCCCCGTTTCAAGGAGCGGGGCTGGGTAAAAAACCTGGAATTCGACATGCAGCGCAAGGACGGAACGATTCTTCCGGTGCTTCTGAATGCCAGCGCCGTTTCCGACAGCAACGGCAATTTTCTGATGAGCCGCTCTACCATCCATGACATCACCGAGCGCAGGAAGGCGGAAGAGAAGGAACACCTCCTCAGCGCCATCGTGCACTCCTCCGACGACGCCATCATCGCCAAAGACTTGAAAGGAGAGATCCTCTCGTGGAACAGGGGAGCCGAGCGAATTTACGGTTACTCGGCGGATGAGAGCATCGGGCGATCGATCTCGATGCTGATCCCACCCGGTAAGGAAGCTGAGTTTCACGGCATCCTGGAAGCAATCAACAGGGGCGAGCACATCGAACACTACGTAACCGAGCGGAAACGCAAGGACGGTCAACTGATATCCATTTCGCTCACCGTATCGCCGATCAGCGACTTGGGAGGAAACATACTGGGAGCCTCTTCCATCGCCAGGGATATCACCGAACAGAGACATTCAGGCGAGGAGATCAACCGGCTCAACAGGGAACTGGAAGAACGGGTGGAAGCACGCACCAACGACCTGAAAGCTAAACGGGTCGAACTGGAGGAAAGTCAGCTGGCTCTGATGAACATCGTCGAGGATCTGAACCTGAAAACCGAAGAGCTGGAAGCGGCAAACTCCAAATTGCAGGAACTGGACCGGCTGAAGTCCATGTTCATCGCTTCTATGAGTCACGAGTTGAGGACTCCGCTCAACTCTATCATTGGCTTCTCCAGCATCCTCCGCGATGAATGGCTCGGCCCGGTCAATGCGGAACAGAAGGAAAACCTGGATACAATCCAGCGTTCAGGCAAGCACCTGCTCAACCTGATCAACGACGTGATCGACGTATCCAAGATCGAGGCCGGACGAATCGAGTCACGCATCGAAGAGTTTGACCTGTATGACCTGATGAAGGAAGCGGTGCAGTATCTGGGCAGGGATCTCCACGACAAGGGGCTGGAACTGCATCTGGATATACATCATCACCAGCTCCGCAGCGACAGGCGCAGGCTTTTGCAGTGCGTCATAAACCTGTTGAGCAATGCGGTCAAGTTTACCGAACATGGCATGGTGACCATCTCGGCAGCGGGTGCGGATAACCGGACGGACGAAAACGGATGGTCATCATCTGTCGGTAGGGCCAGGCCGGTTATCATCTCTGTCCGCGATACCGGAGTCGGCATCGACGAGCAGGACATCCACCGGCTATTCCAGCCTTTCGTACGTCTGGAATCCCCCCTTAAAACCATTGCTCCCGGAACCGGACTCGGCCTCTATCTGACCAGAAAGCTGGTTGTGGAAGTCCTGGGGGGTGATATAGTCTGTACAAGCAATATCGGCACGGGAAGCACTTTTACCTTGAGGATTCCGGAGCGTATATATGAAAAAGGTGCTGGTGGTAGAGGATAACAGGGACAATCTGCGTCTCATCACCTATGCGCTGCGGCGCCACGGTTACGAGGTGATTTCCGCAGAAACCGGGATCAAGGGGGTCGAGATGGCTGTAGCCGAACATCCGGCCTTCATCATCATGGACATCAATCTGCCCGACATCGACGGCCTTGAAGCCACCAGGCGCATTCGCAAGAGCGGAGCAAACGGAACCATCCCGATTATCGCAATCACCTCCTACGCCATGGCCGGGGATATGGATCTGGTTCTGGCCGCCGGCTGCAACGGCTATTTCGAAAAGCCGATCGACCCGTTGACCATCATGGACAAGATCCACTCCCTGCTTGGTTGGATGTAAACGAGGCACGACCATGAACGTATTGATCGTTGAAGACAATTCCGATGACCGCAAGCTGCTGCTCTACACACTGGAACACCACGGCTGTACGGTGATCGAGGCACAGGACGGCCAGCAGGGACTCGAACTGGCCACCCGCCTCAAGCCGGATATAATTATTTCCGATGCGCTCATGCCACGCATGGACGGTTTTCAATTTCTCCGTGCAATCAAGGCTGATCAGGAGTTGTCATCGATTCCTTTTATCTTCTATTCGGCCGTCTATACCGGAGAGTCAGAAGAAAAACTGGCCATCTCGCTCGGAGCGGCGGCCTTTGTCATCAAGCCGATGGAACCGGAAAATCTTTGGGCCAGGATCAGCACGATCATGGAATCTTTTAATACCCGCAACGGTACGGCCATGCACGCTTCAATGGACGAGAGGGAAGAGCATTTCCTCAGGGAATACGGCCGGATCGTCGCAACCAAGCTGGAGGAAAAGGTACAGGAACTGGAGCAATCCCTGGCGCTGCGCAAACAGGCCGAAGAAGAGCTGCGCAGCCTCAATGCGGAACTGCACAGCGAGATTACCGAACGAAAACGGGTGGAAAAATCGCTCCGGGAGCATGAGCAGGAGTTGGCCACCATTTTTGAAAACGCCCCCTTTATGATGATGTTGCTCGATTCGGAGCGAAAAGTTCACAGGGTAAATGGCCTGGCATGCTCACTCACCGGCACATCGAGTAACGATATGATTGATAGTCGAGTCGGAGAAGCGCTGCGCTGCGCGCATTCCGTCGATGCCGACGAGGGGTGCGGTTTCAGTCCATACTGCGTGGAGTGTATCGTCAGACGCACCATCAAGGACACTTCAGATACCGGACGGAGCAATCACCAGGTGGAAGCACGCCTTCCGATCACCCGTGACGGGAAAGAGCAGTCAGTAGTGTTTCTGCTTTCGACAACAAAAGTGGTTGTAGCCAATCAGGACATGGTCCTGCTCAGCCTGCAGGACATCAGCGATTACAAGAAACTCGAAGAACAACTGCATCATGCACAGAAGATGGAATCGATCGGCACCCTGGCCGGCGGCATTGCCCATGATTTCAACAATATCCTGACGGTTATCATAGGTTATGGGGATATTGCACTCATGAATATCGGCGAAGACGATCCCATGCGCCAGAGCATCGGACATATCATGGGAGCCGCTCGCCGGGCGGCATGCCTGGCTCAGGATCTCCTGCTCTTCAGCAGAAAGCAGCTCAGTGACAAGAGAAAAACCGACCTGAACGAAATTGTCAGATCAGTGGACAAGTTTCTGCGGCGGGTCATCGGCGAGGACATCACCTGCACCATCACACCTGCTGACGGAAAGATTTCGATTTCAGCAGATACTCACCAGATTGAGCAGGTTTTGATGAACCTTGCAATTAATGCGAGAGATGCTCTGCCGAAGGGGGGATTATTATCGATTGCCACCGAACGCATCCGGCTCGACGAGGAGTTCATTACAACACATGGCGGCAGCGGCGGCAGCGGCATGTATGCTCTGTTGACCGTTACGGACACCGGCACAGGCATGGATACGGAAACCTGCCAGAAAATATTTGACCCGTTTTTCACCACAAAAGATATCGGGAAAGGGACAGGGCTGGGACTGGCGGTCGTCTACGGCATTGTCAAGCAGCATGACGGATATATCACGGTTTACAGTGAACCAGGCCTTGGGACTACATTCCGGGTATACCTGCCCTTGTGCGAATCGGCCGGAAACTGTATGGAAATGGAGCAGAAGAATGTGATGCCGGCTCGGGGGACAGAGACAGTACTTCTGGCTGAAGACGATGAATCTGTACGAAACATGGTGCTGGCGCTGCTTCAGAATTTCGGATATAAGGTGATCGTTGCGGTTGACGGAGAAGATGCGGTGCAAAAATACCGGGAGAGCAGGGAGCCGGTTCAGCTGCTTCTGTTCGATGTGATAATGCCAAAAAAAAGCGGCAAAGAAGCCTATGACGAAATCTGTAAAATTGAACCGGACATAAAGGTGATCTTTGCAAGCGGCTATGCATCGGACACCGTCCGTCAAAAAGCGCTGGTCAGCGACAATGTGATGTTGATTTCCAAACCTTACATACCGCTAGAACTGCTTGCAATGGTGAGAAAAGTTCTGGATTGAGATTCACGGAGAATTACTGTGTTTGATGAAGTGACCATACTGGCCGTTGATGACGATGACATGAACCTGGAGATGCTTGAGATAATGTTATCCGAGCTGGACTGCCGGCTCCTCAAGGCCTGCAATGGACAACTGGCGATTGAAACTCTGGAGGCGGACAAGCAGATTGATGTCGTGCTTCTTGACCTGGAGATGCCGGTAATGGATGGTTACGAAACCATCAGGCGCATCAAGCAGAGCGCCGACTGGCGTGAAATTCCCGTGATCGTGGTCACCGCCGGCAGCAGCGAAGTGACCAGGACCCTGGCGCTGGGTGCCAATGACTTCCTGGCCAAGCCCTATAACCCGGAAGAGTTGCGGCTGCGGGTGATGAACCATGTCCGCAGCAAGAAACTTGCGGACCTGGCAAAAGACATGAACCAGATCCTGGAAAAGGAAGTCATCAAGAAAACAGCGGCATTGCAGGTAGCCCTCAAGCAGTCCCAGGAAGCGGAATACGAGATTTCACTACGCCTCGGGAAAGCGGCCGAATTCCGCGACCAGGAGACCGGCATGCATACGCGCAGGATCAGTGAACTGTCAAAGCACCTGGGGATGCTGGCCGGGTTCGATGATGACCGCTGTGAAGTGCTCCGTAAAGCCTCGCCGCTGCACGACGTTGGAAAGATCGGCATCCCCGACCGGATTCTGCTGAAGCCCGGAAAACTGGAAGTTGACGAATTCGAAATAATGAAGGAGCACACGACCATCGGCGGCACGATCCTGTCCGATTCGGATCAATATCCGTTACTGGACGCCGGCTCCGTGATCGCCCTTCAGCACCATGAAAAATGGGACGGCAGCGGCTATCCCCAGGGACTCAAGGGCACCGATATCCACGAGTTCGCCAGAATCGTTTCCATCGTCGACGTCTTTGACGCGCTGACCTCGGAACGACCTTACAAAAAAGCGTTTTCGATCGAAAAATCGGTCAGTATCATGGAGGAGGGGCGCGGCGTTTTTTTCGATCCGGATTTCCTCGACCTGTTTCTGGCCAATGTCCAGAGTTTCGTGGAAATCAAGGACAAGCTCAGGGATGTGGTGGAAGAACAGCTTGACATCTGCGACATCAGCAAACTGACCTGATCCGCCTGACACTCATCAGGTCTACACAATTGAACCGGACCGGCCATCAACGGCCGGTCCTTTTTTGTCGTCAGTTATGGGCCAGTTTCTGCGCCTCCCTGGCATTGGCCTGGAACAGGTTGGCGGTTTCGAATACCAGGTTGAGCGTGCCGCGATACCCGACCCACATTTTCTGGTGGGCTCCCAGGCGATCGAACACCGGTAGTCCGGCCCGCAGGTGTGCGCCGATCTTGAGCTTGTTCGCCGCCTGACGGCCGTTCGAATTGGCCACCAGCAGGTCGGCTCCTTTGGCCGCCTCTTCCAGGTCCTCCAGGTCACCGACAAAAACGTTCCCGCAGGGCAGGGAATCCAGACCACGTGTACGGGTTGCGGAGAGCGCCGCCTGAATCTCGCACCCCATGCCGGCCAGGAATCGGGTCAGGGTCTTGAGGTTGTCCGACTCCAGCGCCAACGCCACCTTCTTGTTGCCGAACTGGTAGTGGCTGTCCACCATTGCGTCCATCAGCCGGCTGCGCCAGCGGCGGTGCTTGTCCGGAACCGGCCTCCCGCTGATCGCTGACAGCGACTCCATCAGCAGGTCGGTCTCCGCCAGGCCGGTCAAAGATGTAAAACCATAGGCCGGGATGCCGAACCTCTCCTTCAGCTTCAGTGCGGCCTTGGCCAGCGAATCACCGACATATAACGTCGCAACGCTACGGCCGGCTTTCCTGATATCTTCAACCGGTATACCACCGGTCGAGAGCGGAGACACCACCTCGTCGATATGCCCGTCCATCGCATTGGATATATCCGGGATCGTCAGCACCGTCAGCCCGAATGACTCGACCAGCTCTTTCACCTCTTCCACATCGGCCGGTGTCAGGTGCGCTCCGGGCAGCAGGTTGACCTGGTCCGGCACGGCCGCGCCCCCTTCCGGGAGGCTGGAGACGATCGCCTCGACCGCCGCGGCGTAACCTTCCTGCAGCGAACCGCAGTAATCTGGTGTCGCGGCATGGATGATCGGGATGTGCGCCGTTTCGGGGTGCTCCTGGCGGAAATGCACGATAGCGCTGTGTACGTCGTCGCCCATGGTCTCAGTCAGCCCCGAAGTCATCACCCCCACCACCTCGGGGTGGAACTTCTCGATCACCCGCCCGATCCCCTTCTTCAGGTTTTCCCAACCGCCAAAAATCGCGCTGTCCTCGCTCATCGCGGTTGCGTTCAGCGCGATAGATTCCTTGTAGTGCCTTGACAGCTGCAGACGGATAAAGGTCGAGCAGCCCTGGGCACCGTGCAGCAGGCCGAGCATGTTGTCAATCCCCAGGTAAGCCATGGTGGCCCCCAGCGCAGGAGAGTTCTTCTGCGGATTAACCGTGGCGGCCTTGGTCGAAACTTTGACCCGCGAAGCTGATATATCCTCGGCCAGGAAATCCTCCGCATGCCGCAGCGAAGGCAGTCCGTCTGTCCGCTCCGTTTTCTCCCAGGGAGCCGGAGCGTTCAGGACCGGCCAGATCGGGTTGTTGACGGTCATGTCCAGCTGCTGGGCGAATGTCACCATCCCCTCGTAGCCGGCATAGGGGTGGGAACGGCCATGGTTGATATCCAGAAAAGGGGTCTTGGTCTTGAGAGCCAGAAACTTGGTCTTGCCGCCGGCCACGATCAGATCCGGCATCTTCTCGCGCATGACCGCCAGCAATCCGGCGGTGGAGGTGTCCTCGATGATCTTGGCATCCTGGTGCATCAGCCCTTTCATGCGGTAGAAATCCTCCAGCGTCGAATTCTGGGTTCCGGCCGCCAGAATCTCGACTCCTAACTCACGCAGCGAATTGACCATCGACCAGGTCTTGACGCCACCGGTGAAGAGTACCGCCCGTTTTCCCTCCAGCCTCGCACGGTAGGGCGCGATCCGCTGACGGCATCTGGCCTCTTCCTCTTCCAGCAGCTTTTCTACACGATCCTGCATGACCCGCTTCTCCAGGCCGTTGACGATATTGTCCAGCTCGCGGGCGATGTCGCGCAGCGCCTTGGCGGTATCGGTCATGCCGTAGAAGGACTCCTCCAGGTAAGGCATGCCGTAGGTTTTTTGCATCTTCTTGGCCAGGTTGGTCAGGGACTTGGAACATATTATGATATTGAGCTTGGCCCGGTGGGCGTAGCGCAATTCCTCGAATTTCGCGTCGCCGCTGAAGCACGAGAGGATCTGGATCCCCAGCCTGTCGAAGAGCGGCAGCATGCCCCACAGGTCGCCGGCAATGTTGTACTCGCCGATCAGGTTGATCGGGTATTCTCCCAATAGCGGCGGTTCGGTGGTTCCGATCACATACTTGAAGAGGATCTCTCCAGCCAGCCGGTTGCCGATATTCTTGTCACCGATGAAGCCGGGGGTGTTGACCGGGATCACCGGTATTGCGACTTTTCCTGACGCAGCCGCGCAAACCGCCTCCACATCGTCGCCGGTCATGGCAGTCACGCAGGTGGCATAGACAAAGATCGCCCGGGCCTGGTCTTTATAACGTTCCGCAAGATCAAGGATCGCCTTGTAGAGTTTCTTTTCGCCGCCGAAGATCACATCGTTCTCAAGCATCTCGGTGGTGAAACCGCGCCGGTAGAGCTGTGAATCGCTGGAGCGGGCGCCACGATTGTCCCAGGAGTTCCCGGCACAGGCGATAGGTCCATGCACCAGGTGGATCACGTCGGTGACCGGCATCAGCACCACACGGGCGCCATCGTAGGCACAGGAACGTTCGGTCCCCTCGCCCGGCTCGGATTTTTTGCAGAACTTGGGAGCACCCTTGTCATGGGTTTCGCAATTGTCGGTATCGTACCAGTCCGGTTTGGCCATGATAGTATCCTCTTGAAAAGCTAGACTCTTGGTTTGTTCCGACTGCAACGAAAAACGGCGCTCCACATCTTTATTAAAGATGACATGTGAGGAGGCGCCGTTGCCGGAGTTTGAGTCCATAGGAGCATTTGACGTGCCAAATCGGATATTGGCTCTATCATGCCGATTTTACATTAATTTACCATACGGCCCCAATCCAGCCGGGGCTGACATGCCTATTAATTAGGCAATGGCGGCTGTAAAACCCCCTTTTCCAGGCCGCCACGGACCGCCGAAAGCAAATCCAGCGGGTTGACCGGTTTCTGAATAAACATGGCATTCAGTTCATCGAGCGCGGCCCGATCAACAATATCGTCGGTATAGCCGCTGATCATGATGATCGGCAGTTCCGGCAACCGTTTTCTGATCTCTTCCACCAGTTCCCGCCCGTTCATGCGCGGCATGATCACGTCCACGATTGCAATCCGTATCTGTTCGCGGTTATTCTCGAAAATCTCCAGCGCCTCGACACCGTCCCCGGCCTCCAGGATCGAGTAGCCGTACAGTTCCAGCAACTGCCTGAACATCCTCATGATCGAGGCATCATCCTCGACAATCAGGATCGTCTCACTGCCGTGGTAGTTGACAGCCGCAGTCGCCTCTACCTGATTTACCGACTGATCTCCTTCGTGCTTTCGCAGGTAGAGGCAGAATTCGGTACCGGTTCCAGGTGTGCTGGTAACGGTGACGTAGCCCCCATGCTTGGTTACAATCCCATGCACGATCGAGAGCCCCAGACCGGTTCCCTTCCCCTTCTCCTTGGTGGTAAAAAACGGGTCGAAAATCCGGTCAATCATCCCGGCGGCAATTCCGGCGCCGTTGTCACTGACGCAGAGACGGGCATACAGGCCGGGCAGAATCACCGTCCCTTCGTTGATCGATGCTTCTTCAAACAGGACGGAGCTTGTGGATAATGTGATCTCTCCGCCGCTGCCGATTGCATCACGGGCGTTGACCACCAGGTTGAACAGAACCTGCTCGATCTGCACCCGGTCAACATATACCGGCAACCGCTCCCCGCACGGCTGGATCGAAAGCGTGATATCCTCCCGGATCAGTCGGCCAAGGCTCTTGCGGACCTCGGCCAGAATCTGGTTCAGGTCGTCATGTTGCAGCATCATGTCGTGTTTGCCGCTGAACGACAGCAGGCTGCGGGTCATCTCGGCGGCCCGGTTCACGGAAGCGGAGATCTCATGGGCGATGTGCAGGTTTTCGTCATCAGTTGCAGTCAGTTTCAACAGGTCGGCATAGCCGCTGATCACGGTCAGCACATTGTTGAAGTCGTGGGCGATGCCGCCGGCCAGCGCGCCGACCGACTCCATCTTCTGTGAATGCAGCAACTGGGCTTCCAGTGACAAGCGCTCGGTGATGTCTTCAATAGTTTCGATCGCGGCGATGATTTTCCCGTGATGATCACGGATCGGAGCCGACGATATCAAGAGACGCCGTTTGCGGCCGCCCAGGATATAGTCATCTTCGGCGTGCAAGCGATCAGGAACCTGCTTCGACACCGAGAAGTGCAGGTAAAGCGCGGCCGCCTCCCCGGCGGTTTCATCGACAACGATATCCGCCAGGCAGGGGCGGGGCGACGGATAGAATGCCCGCCACTGCAGGCTGGAGCCGATCATTTCCGAAGCCTTGACTCCGCAGAGGTCCTCCATGGAACGGTTCCAGATCAGCACCTTGTGGTCGGCGTCGATGACGAAGGTCGGAGCGGTTGAGTTGTAGATCAGGTTTTCAGCGAAATCCATCTTGTCATGCAACTGTTGTTCAGCGGCCAACCGGTCGGTAATGTCGAAGATGATCGAATGCAGATGAATCCGGCCCTGGCTGAGAAACGGGCTGCTGAATACCTCAACATCCCGGATGCTGCCGTCGGACAGCTGGTGCCGGCACTGACAACGCCTGACAATACCGTCACGGACTTCGGTCAGGCGACTTTCAACCTCTTTCGCTCCGGAACAGTTGATGTCGTAGATCTTCTGCTCCAGCATTTTTTCGCGACTGAAACCGTAGTAGTCACAGGCGGCCGGGTTGGCGGCCTCGATGCCGCCGCTATACGGATTTACAATCAACATCACCGCCTGGCTCTGCTGGAACTGGCTGCGATAGCGCTCCTCGCTCTCCCGCAGCGCCATTGAAGAGGCGCTGACCCGGCGGAAGCTGAACCAGAGCCCCGCCAGCCCGGACGCCCATACCACTGAAATGATCAGTGTGTGGGCGTAACTGCTTGTAGTCACCGACCGGTCCAGCAGGTCCATCGGGACCGAAACGCTGATACCGCCGCGAACATCGTCTTCGTGGTAACCCTGGGCGGCATGGCACTTCAGACATGGCTGTTCCGCCTTGAGAACATGGAGATAGCGGAAATGCGGTTCCCCGTTGATTGTCTGAAACTCGCTGAACTCAAGCCCCCCCTTTTCAAGGCGCTCCAGGGCCTTCCTTTCCCAGGGATCCGGCGCATTTTCCGGGCGGATCGGCTTCAGGCTGGTGATGTGTCCACTTGGCGTATCTGAAGAAACACGGCTGACCTCATAGACCTGGCGGATCATATAGGCCGGGTTAATGAGCGTAAGCGCCCGCCCGGAGGGGGTGCTGATATCGCGCTCGGGCACTTTGAGATAGGGGTTGGGGGGGGTCTTCTCCGTTACCGGCACATATACTCCGCCATGCATGGCACCCCAGCGCCGGAAGGCGATATCCTTCTCAAAACTGGCCCGGGCTATGCTCAGCGCGTTGGCGGTCAAAAAACTCTTTTGGTCTCTAAGCTCCACAACCAGAATTGCCACCGCGACGATGCTCCAGATAACCGCGGCGGCACTGAAAAGATGCCGGAACGGCGCCTTTTTACGATCGACTGTGTTTGTTTCCCCTGTCATGAATTGCCGATCCTCATGATTGCTTCCTTCAGTTCCGAGAGTTTGTACGGCTTCTGGATGAATCCGGCCAGTCCCTTGCCGGCAAACTTCCGGGTTACATCCTGTTCGTTGTAACCGCTGCTCATGATCACCCTGACATCCCGTTTAAGCTGACGCAGTTCCCGAAAGCACTGTTCACCATCCATGCGCGGCATGGTCAGGTCCAGAATCACAAAGTCCGGGGCGGGATTGCTTTCGAACTTCTCAAGTGCATCACGACCGTCTTCGGCGGTTATCACCTGAAATCCCAGAAGAGCCAGCATTTCGCTGCCGATGTCGCGGACACTCTCTTCGTCATCCACAAGCAGCACGGTACCGCTGCCCTGCCATTCCTCACTCTGAACCCGCCGGTTTGCCATATCCGCCGCTCTGCCTGAAGCGGGCAGGAATATTTTGAAGGCGCTCCCCATTCCGGGCTCGCTGTAGACCTTGATGCCCCCCTTGTGACCGCGGACGATTCCCAGTACGGCGGCCATTCCCAAGCCCCGGCCGGTAAACTTGGTGGTGAAGAAAGGGTCGTAGATTCTGGCCACGGTATCGCGGTCCATACCGCAACCGGTGTCGGTAATCTCCAGACAGATGTATTCCCCCTCAGCCAGGCTCTCGTCATTCAAAATATTCTTCAGGTAGTTTCTGTCGCACATCAGGGAGCAGGTGTTGATGGCAATCACTCCGCTTTTGTCCCCGATCGCCTCGGAGGCATTAATGACCAGGTTCATTATAATCTGGCGCATCTGGGTCGCATCGGCTTCCAGCGATGGCAGGGAAGACGCCAGGTTGAAACGCAGCACCGTCTTCCTGGAAATGGAGATCTCCAGCATGTGCCGCATCTCTTCCAGAAGCCTGTTCAGGTCAATAGGTTCGACCACGAATTTGCCCTTGCCCGAATAGGCCAGCATCTGCTTTGCCAGGTCGGCGGCCCGGGCTGCGGCCTGTTCGATTCTGCGCAGGTTTTCCGTCACCGGGGATTCATTCCCGATCCGCTTCAGTGCCAAGTCGGCGTTTCCGATAATCGCGGTCAGGATATTGTTGAAATCATGGGCGATGCCACCCGCCATCACCCCCAGGCTTTCCAGTTTCTGGGCATGGAGCAGTTGCCGTTCCATGAGCAGGTGTTCCTCGGCGGCGCGCAACTGGTCGGTAACATCGCGACCGATGCCCAGAAACAAGGACTCTCCGGAAACGCCCGGATATCTGGAACCGTTGGCGACAAAACTGCGCCAACCACCGTCACCGTGCCGGACACGGTAGATCGGACTCGTCGCGGCTTCGCCAGTGCCCATCACTTTCACCAGGTATTCGAAGCATGGCCCCACGTCATCAGCATGGACGAACGGCGCAAAGTCATGGTTCAAGACCTCGCTGGCCGGGTAGCCGAAATGTTTTTCCCAGGAGGGGGAAACAAACCGGAAGACCCCTTTGGCGTCCAGCACAAAGATCACGTCGCTCGAGTTCTCGACCAGAGAGCGGAATTTCGCTTCGCTCTCTTTCAGCATCTCTTCCCTGAGCCGGCGCTCGGTGATATCACGCCAGGTGACTACCGCCCCCACCACGACCCCGTCCTTGCGGATCGGATAGGACGAATATTCCACCGGCAAAGTACTGCCGTCCCGCCTGAGGAAGAACTCATCGGTGGCAGTGATTCCAATCCCTTCAGTGAAAGCCTTGCAGATGCGGCATTGATCCTGCGGCATCGGCAATCCCTCCGGTGTCCGGCAGTGGATGAGTTCATGCATGTTGCGCCCCAGCACCTCGCCGATATGATCGTAACCCAGTATCTTCAGGCAGGATTCGTTGGCAAAGGTGCACAGGCCTTCGGTATTTATTCCATAGATGGCTTCCACCGTCGAAGACATGATCAGCCGCAGCAGCTCTTCGCTCTCCACCAGCTGCCGCTCGGCCGCCCGCCTCTCTTCGATTTCGTGCAGCAGGCTGCTCCGGAAGCGGCTGAACTCCTCCGAAGCCCGCTGATTGTTAAGTTCCAGACGCTCGTTCTCAAGCGCCAGGAACGAGCGGCGCTCTTCGCTGCTGATGCGCCGGTCGAGCTGCACCAGCTGATGGGCTGCGAAATCGGCCAGGTATGGCAGCATTACCGGTGAGATGACGATCTGTGACACCAGCGGCGTCACCTCATCTGAAGAGAGGTGTTCGCCCGGAATCAGGATCACCCCCGCCAGGCGCGGCAGATGCTGACCCAGAAAATCCCTGGCAGCTTCGGACGAAGGGGCATAGAGCGCAAAGGGCGCCCTGCGGAAATCAATTATCCGGAATTCCCGGCAGAACGTGAATCCGTCCGGACAGGGTGTGCATAACGAAAACAGACGATTGTTCATGGCCTCACCCCAACAGGCAGACAACAAAGGTTACGTTATGGAAGCTGACGGATGTGAATGCGCCATCCGCAGCGCGAAACGGGCTGATTTCGCCGAAAGATGGAAAACCGATCAGCGGGATCCGGAACCCCAGATCCCCGAAAAAGGCGGCCAGTTCCTTTTCTCCACGGTCGGCAAGCAGCCACTTTCTGCCGGCACAGCTGATGATGATCGCCGCGGAGAGGGTGAAACCAGGAGGATCAAAAGCCAGGTTCTGCACGGCATCCGCAACCCCGCGGATCACATCTTCCCGTGATGCGCTGCAGACCCGCACAAAGGTTCCCTTCTCCACACTGCCAAACATGGTAACCGCGCCGCTGTCCTGATGCAGATGCATAGGCGCCCGCAGGGAGAAATGCCCACTGGAACCGGAATGATAGGCGGCCAGCGGAACGACCCCGAGATCCGACTCGCCCAGCGGCTTGCCCAGCTGACCGGCCATGAAATCCTGGGCCGATTTCCCGCTGATGGTGCGGATTTCACACCCCTGGCTCTCCTCCACGATGCCGGCATCCCCCAGCGGCGTCCAACCGCTGGCCGCGTTGATCGAAAAATCGATTTCGCCGCAACCGGAGAGCATCGCCACCACATCCTCATATTCCACGCCATTCAGGAAAACCCTGCTGCTGGTGAACTTGCGGTCGTCACCGGTCAGGCCACCAAAGAACGGCCCGGATATCTCGGCGGCGATGCCGCGCACGATGGCGTGGCCGTCGGCCTTGGCCCCGTCCGCCAGCACCATGCGAAAATCGGAGGCGCCCGGACAGCCAGCCAGCGCTTTGCGGGCGCACGCCCCGGCGGCAGCGAACGAGTCGGCCTGAACACCCTGCTCAATGGCGACCGACCAGGCTACCCGACTGTCGCTGGTAATCCCCAGGGCGCTGACACCATAGTTTTCGGCTCCGGAAGTCTCGTAGATGCCATCGCCGGTCCCTCCGAAAATGATTACCGATCTGGTACCAAGCGCATCGTACAGCGCCTCGAAAAAATCGGAGAAATCCGGGTCATAATTCATCGAAGCAAACAGCAGTATTACTTCGGGCGAGATCGGGACAAGCGCCGTGCCGATTTCAAATCCGGCCCGGTAAGGATCTGTGAGAATGCTCTTGGATGAGATATATCGCATGCGCTGTACTCCTTTCATTTCAAACCGGCTTCACAACCCGGCTAAGGCTCCGGCTGCGGCCGGGGAGAGTGTCGCACAGATTCCATCACCCGGCCGAGTTCCTCGCTCAGGGTCTCCAGCGAATAAGGTTTCATCACCGCGCCGCTAAAACCATGGTTGCGGTAGTCCGACGCCACGGAGTCCCGGGAATAGCCGCTTGAAACGATCAGGACGGCGTTCGGATCGACCTCCCTGATCAGCCTGGCCGCCTCCAGCCCCCCCATGCCTCCAGGCACCGTCAGGTCGAGTATGGCCAAATCATAAGGTGTTCCCCGCTCCAGCGCTGTGCGGTAACGATCTATTGCTGCAGAGCCGTCACCGCAGGTATCCACGGCACACCCCAGTTCCTCCAGCATCAGCGAGACCACGTCGATCACCAGCTCCTCGTCGTCCATCACCAGCACCCGGCCGTTGCAGGACGTCTCCGGCAGCAGCGCAGGGCCGGGATCCCGCTCGCATGCTTCGATCCCTTCGGTTGCCGGAAGGCAGATCATGAATTCAGTGCCGCGGCCGCTTTCCGAAGATACGCTCAATTCTCCCCCGTGCCTCTTAACAATCGAGTAGACCGAAGCCAGCCCCAGCCCGGTTCCACCCGGCTTGGTGGTAAAATACGGATCGAACACCCTCGCCAGCATATCAGCCGGTATGCCGACGCCGGTGTCGCGGATTGTCAGCCGCACAAAACGTCCCGGCACGCCTGATGAATCCTCCATGATTGAATTCTCGCCCCTGACCGTGACCACTCCCCCGCCGGGCATGGCCTGGACCGCGTTTATCAACAGGTTGTTGAGGACCTGGTTGACCTGTCCCTCATCAGCATCCAGGGTCCACAGGTCGTCGGCCAGCTCCAGTACCCCCCTGACATTTGAGCCGCGCAACGCGAAAGTAACCGCCTCGTTGACCAGCCTGAATATATCCACGACCTTCTTCACCGGTTCTCCGCCGCGGGCAAAGGTCAACAGTTGCCGGGTCAGCTCGCCGGCACGTCCAGCCGCCTTTTCACATTCTTCAAGCCGCGCCGCCGCACGGTGGCCACCGTCGATCATGGTTCTTGCCAGCGACAGATTACCAACGATGCCAGTCAGAATGTTGTTAAAATCGTGGGCAATACCTCCCGCCAACAACCCCAGCGATTCCAGGCGCTGGTTCTTTTCCTGTTCCTGCTGCAGGAGGAGCCGGTCGGTTATATCCGTATCGACCCCCTGCATGCCGGTAAAACACCCCTCATCATCGAAAACAGCACCGCCGCTCGACTCGATCGAGCGCCATGATCCGTCCCGCGCCAACCAGCGCAGTACGATCCCGTTCCAGCCACCGCGGCCGGAGATGGCATCTTCGGCGACTTTCCTGAGGAGGCCATGGTCATCGGGATGGATAATATTGAGAATATCCAGCGAACAGAGCTCCACGGCTGTATACCCCAGTATTTTTTCCACATTATCGTTTGAATAGGTATGCCTCAGATTCGCATCGGTTTTCCAGATCCAGGCCGACGACTGTTCCACCAGCTTCCGGTAGCGCTCCTC
>JAWDJY010000024.1:0-58424 GCA_032469775.1 Geobacteraceae bacterium
CATAGGCGCCGATGGGCTGGGTTATGCCGCCCGCCTCTCCGGCGATTACATTGGCTTCGCGAATAGCATCGAGCAACGAGGTCTTGCCATGATCGACATGTCCCATGATCGTTACTACCGGCGGACGTTTTTCCAGGGTCTCGGGAGCATCCGGAGTGGATTCGAGTATCTCGTCAAGATCCACCGCCACGTTTTCAACTTCATAATCGTATTCGGAAGCAAGGATAACAGCGGTATCGAAATCCAGGGGATGGTTGATCGTAACCATCATACCCATCTTCATCAGTGATTTGATCAGGTCATTGGCCTTGATGCCGAGTCGCTTGGCCAGTTCGCCGACGGTGATGCTTTCGGAAATCTTGATGATGCGCTTGATCGCCTTGGGAACCGTAATCTCGGTTTTCTTCGTATCGGGAGCACGCTCTTTACCTCCCTTTTTCTTTGAACCCTTGTAAACCGGGTCAAAGGTGCGTTCACGTTTTTCCAGGATTTCATTTTTACGCGGCTGTTCTTTTTTCTTAGGTGGAGCGCCCTTTTTACCACCCTTGCCGGCATCACCGTACCCGGGACCGTCTTTTTTGACACCACGACGATTGTCGCCACCCGGTGGCGCTGCAGGCGCAAGTTGTACCTGCTTCATCCTGGAACGATCTATCTCGGTAGCAGGAGCAGACGGAGTCGGTGCTGCCGACTTTCTCTGTTCAAACGAACCGGCAGGTTTTCTCTGATCGGTTGCAGGCGCCGGTCTTCTCTGGCCTGCATCGGCAGGAGCCGGTCTGGCAGGAGCGGTTCTCTGCTGAACAGGGGTATCCTTGGTAACGACGCGGGTCGGACGATTGGTTACGCCCGGTATTTCAATCATGCCAAGTATCCTGGCCTGATTGGGGCCGGCTTTCTGCGGTTCAGGTGCTGCAACCGGCTTGACAACGGCTACCGTTTCCGCTTTTTCTTCCGGTTCACTCTTGACCGTAGTTTCGACAGCAGCGCTGATTACATCGGTGACCGCTACGACCGGAGCCGGGGCCGGAGCAGTAACAGCGGGTGCCGGCACCGGTTCCGGAACCACCACCGCAGTTGCCTCAATTGCCGGCTCGGTGGCGGAAACCGTTTTTTCCTGCGGCTCAGTCAACTCCGATTGGGGAACGATTTTAGCACGGCGACGAATGATATTCGAAGCTACCCTGACCTCATCCGTGCCATTTTCCCTGGGTTGAGGAGCTGTCAAGCGACTCACCACATCTTCATCGACCTGTGAAGTGGCCGTCTTTGCATCGATACCGATCTCTTTGAGCCTGGCAATCGCATCTTTGGGCTCCACACCCAGTTTCTTTGCCAGAACTCCAACACTAATCTTACCCATATTAATTATACCTCCCCCAGGAAGTTTCTATATCTGTCAACAGATTTAAGCAGCGGAGCTACAAAACCGCCATGTTTTACGGCAATCGCGCTACGCGGAGCCTTGCCGAGAATTGCGCCGAAACCGTCTTTTGTAATTATGGTACGGTGCGGCACATGATTGACATCGGCAATACAAATAATCTTTTCGCCTATTGTTTCCGAAACATCAGTTGCCAGCAGGACCAGGCCCGGTTTGACTTTGGCGCGTATAGCGTCACTTACCATCGAACCGCCGCCAATAACGCAGCCGGCCTTATTGGCAAGACCGATCAATCCCAAAATCCGCTCAAACAACAACTGCTTAACATGTGCAACCATTTGATCCGGTGGCATCGATGAAACATCCTGCTTGAATGAGCGTTTGAACTGTCCCTTGGTCAAAGCCGCAACAAGACATTCACTATTTATGCAGGTATAAGATCCTCTGCCCGGAAGCTTTGAATCCAGATCCGGCATAACCTCGGATTCAGGAGATAAAACAAAGCGGATAAGCTGGTCCTTGTTTTTGCTGGTCCTGCATCCTAGACAGCTGCGCTGCGGCTGTTCTGTCGATCCGTGGCGGGCCATCAAGTATACTTTACTCCGACTGTCCGTCAGGTTTTACTTCGGTGTCCACATCCGGTGTCTCATCAGAATCTTCGCTGGAAGCGGTTGCATCGTATGATGCAAACTCCTGCAACTCGGCCTCGGCCACCTTTGATTCGCTCTTGATGTCAATCCGGCAGCCGGTCAGACGTGCCGCCAGACTAACATTCTGTCCACGTTTGCCGATTGCCAGCGAAAGCTGGTCGTCCGGTACTATTATCTCCAGAACACGCTTCTCTTCGTCCACAAAGACTTTTGAGACCTGGGCAGGAGAAAGCGAGTTGCAGGCAAAGCGGGCAATGTCTTCCGACCAGGGAATAATATCGATCTTCTCACCACGCAGCTCCGAGACCACATTCTGGACACGGGCGCCGCGCATGCCGACACACGCGCCGACCGGATCAACATCGCGGTCATTGGATGACACGGCTATCTTGGCCCGACTGCCCGGATCACGGACAATTGCATTGATCTCGACTATGCCCTCGGCAATTTCAGGAACCTCGGCTTCAAAAAGCTTGGCGAGCATGCTGGGATGTGTACGTGAAAGCATGATCTGGGGACCTTTGGTGGTCATGCGAATTTCGGTAATGATCGCACGGATACGGTCTCCTGGACGGTAGACCTCTCTCGGCATCTGCTCCTTTGCAGGGAGCACCGCTTCCGCGCGTCCCAGGTCTATCAGCAGTTCACCTTTTTCAAAACGGCGCACCATACCGGTGATGACTTCCCAGATACGATCATTGTATTCATTGTAGATCGTTTCCCGCTCGGCATCGCGAACCTTCTGGATGATGACCTGTTTTGCGGTCTGCGCCGCAATGCGACTGAAGCCGCTGGAATCAAGCTTTTCACCCAACGAGTCACCAACCTCCGCTTCCGGGTCGATTTCATGTGCTTCCTCAAGGCAGATTTCCTTGTAGGAGTCCTGCACCTCTTCGACGACTGTAACGAACTCGAAAAGTTCGACTTCGCCCGACTCATGGTTATAGTGGGCTTCCAGATCGCGGGTGTTACGATATTTCTTGTTTGCCGCTGTCAGGACAGCCTGTTCCATTGCCTCCAGCACCACTTGACGGTCAATACCTTTTTCTTTGACAAGTTGTTCGATGGCGTGCTTGAGATTTATGATTGTATCCACGATTGCTTCTCCTTGCTGGCGTGTTTATATATTCTATCAGAGCTCGAATTCAAGATTGGCTTTAGCAACCCGGTCCAATGGTATCGAAGCAGATTGACCCTCCGTGAGCGTCATCCTGATAACACCGTCAAAAAGTCCTTCAAGCTTTCCCAAAAAGGTCTTGCGTTTGTTGCCTCTGTCGTCCTGCAACGGCTCATAGGTGCGAACCTTTATCAAACGACCTGAAAAACGCTCATAATCCGAGGGTTTTTTCAGCGGGCGGTCCAACCCTGGTGATGAAACCTCCAGAGTATAGTTGCAAGTAATCACATCCTCAACATCCAGAATCATCGACAGCTCGCGACTGACATCGGCGCAGTCGTCCAGCATGACGCCGCCTTCCTTGTCGATAAACAGACGCAGAACCGCATCCCTGCCAACCTTGCCGAATTCAATATCAACAAGTTCGAGCCCCATTGACTCAAGAATCGGCATTGCGATCCCTTTTACATAAGTACAGGTATCTTCTTTTGGCGCTGCCATCCCAAACCCCGTAAAACAAAAAAGGTGAGCCTTGCGAGCTCACCTGCGAGTGAACATAAATTTTAGTCTTTGTAGCATGCTACGCCCTGATATGCAAGCATATTTTAAAAGAATGATCGGTTATTTAATGCAGACCCGGCGTATCTCATGAATATCGGTCAGACCTTGAAACACCTTGATTATGCCGTCCTGCTTCAGGGTGGTCATGCCGTCGGTAGCGGCGAGCGCACGGACACTGTCCGTGTCGGCACGTCGCTTGATCAGCCCCCTCATTTCCGGAGTACATTCCAGAACCTCATGAATGCCGAGTCGGCCACGGTATCCGGTGTTGCCGCAGCGACTGCAGCCTACAGCTTGAAAGATTTTTATATCATTATATTTGATTCCTGTTGCTGCAAAATCGGCCCGGCCGTATTCGTCTACTAGCTCTTCAAACTCGGCCTCGGTAGCCTGGTAACTCTGCTTGCAGTCCTTGCAGAGCCTGCGCCCCAGGCGCTGCGCCAGGACGCACAAGAGAGAGTCGGAAAAGCTGTACGGGTCAAGCCCCATTTCCAATAGCCTTGTGACTGTTTCGGGCGCGGAATTAGTATGTAGTGTGGAAAAGACAAGGTGTCCGGTCAGCGAGGCTTCTACAGCCATGCTGGCGGTTTCCTCGTCACGCATTTCGCCGACCATGATAACGTCCGGGTCAAGCCGCAGAAAAGAGCGCAGGGCTGCGGCAAAATTGAATCCGATACGTGGATTGATCTGCACCTGTCGCAAACCGGGCTGGGTAATCTCGACCGGATCCTCGGCGGTCCATATCTTGCGACATGTCTGGTTAATCAAGGCAAGCCCCGAATGCAACGTGGTTGTCTTGCCCGAACCGGTAGGACCGACTACCAGAATCAGGCCATGCGGACTGTTCAAGGCTTCGCGAAAAACAAGTTTGTTGCGATCGGTCAGCCCCAGTTCGTCGAATCCGATCGGGTCCCCGCTTGCCAGGACGCGAATTACCACGTCTTCCAGGCCGCCGACAGTCGGCATGGTGGCAACGCGCAGCTCAATGTTGAGCGGTCCGAATTTCTTGAATTCAATCTTGCCGTCCTGTGGCTTTCTCTTCTCGGCAATATCCAGGTTGGCCATGATTTTTATGCGCGAGGGAATCGCGAATTTATATTTGTACGGTATCTTCTGGTAGATCGAACACTGCCCGTCAACACGTGTGCGAACGACTACGTCCTTTTTTCCGGGATATGGTTCGATGTGAATATCCGAGGCCTTGTCCATATAGGCATCGTAAACAATCTTGTTGACCAGCTTGACGATGACGCTGTCTTTCTCGGTGACCTTCTTTGTCTCTTCTTCTATTTCCGGCTCATCCGCCGAGGTTTTGCTCAAAAGCTCAATGATGCTGTCAGGCACTATGTCAAGATTGACCTCATCGTCCACATCGGTAGTACTGACCGTATCAATGTTATAAAGGCGCTTGAGAGACTTGGAGATACTGGCTTCGGTTGCGATAGCTGAAATTATCTTGAGGCGGATGCTGTCTTCCAGCTCACGGATATCGTGAGGTTTGAGCGGATGAACCATGGCCAGCGTAATTGTGTTGCCTATTTTGGAAATAGGTGCAATACGCTGTTTTTGTGCATAAACAGCGCTGATGTAGCGGGAAAGGGACTGATCCAGATCCGATACGTTTATCTGTATGTACGGCATGTCGTACTGGGCTGCGACAGCCTTTGCCAGGCTTTCCTCGTCCACATGGTGCAGCTTGAGCAGCGCCTTTTCCAGAGAGATTCCGTTCTGCTTTGAAAGATCTCGCGCCTGCGCAATCTTTTGCTGGTCTATTACTCCGTCAGCCAGCAGAATGTCGGTCAACTTGAGGCGTTTGTTCTTCTGATCCAGCACAAAACTCAGGTCGCTCTCTTTGATGAAGCCCAACTTACACAACAGCTGGCCAATCGGCTGATCAGGAAAAAGCTTTTGAAGTTCAAGAGCTTCCATCAACTGTTCTTGAGTAACAAGCTGCTGTTCGACCAGCAATTCTCCTACCTTTTTAATACTCATATTATGCCTGCTCCCGATGTAAACAGAAAACGCTCGTCCTTGTGTAAGGTCCGAGCGTTATAACAGAAAAAACAGGAAAGTAAAATCGTTTACCGGTTGTTGAATCTATAGCCATTTTCAGTCAGCAGTTCACGGATAATGCGGTCAATTGTCAGGTCAGTCAGGAAAAGCCCGCCACCGGGAAGAGAACTGTCATCAACCCGGAGACCTGACATTTGCAGAGAATAAGATAAAGATCTGTCCTTGAGCATGCTGTGTTGCGCAAAAGATCCGCTGATTTTCATGCGGCTCACGATCTTTTCAGACACCTTGCGAAAATCGTCCTGAGATTCAAGAATAACGACACGATACCCTTTTGTCTCAAGGATTCTGAACAGGGTATAATTGACCGGATCCCCGTCAAAACGAGTAATCACATAGCGTTGCCCGCCGCGTTCAAAATACCTTTCGGCCTTCACGGCAAGGGATATGCCGTTGTTTTCTGCAGCAAAAACATCCAGGCTGCGGTCACGGTCGGAGTTGACTGCAAGAGCTGCTAGAATCGAATCCACCATTTCAGGCTGATTTTTGGCTGTAATTACATGTATGGCGCGTGCTTCATTTGTCTGACTGCTTTTGGGAGATGCAAAAGGTTCATATAGCGTGAAACCCTCCCTTTTCAGTAAACTGCTCAACTCGGAAGGAACTGACACACGACCGCTGTTCATGAGAACAACATCGTGCTTGATCAGACTTTCCGGTGTTTTTTCTATTTTAAAATCGGCCTGAACGGTCAACTTGGGGTCTGTTCCAAAGTCCATGCTGAAATTTTCTTCTACCGAATAAAATCCGGCTGCTTCCAACAACTTTGAAATCAACTGCCTGGAATCGGCATCGGAATAGTTGACAATTCGTATGTTAGGATCTTTTTCTTCAATCAATGATTTAACAAGCGGAGGAATACTGGAATGCTGGTCAAGCAGGATCCTTGCACCATTCATGGCTGAAAATGACGGATAGCGCTGTGGGTCAAGAGACAGGGAGAAGGTAGAAGTCTTCAGTGATACCGGTTGCTGGTCAACCTTTTGTGGCATGACTCTGTCCCATGTATCACGGATTTTTAACAAAGCTTCCTGCGAATCCAGCTTTGGAATTGGAGACTCAAGTACAAAACTCTGTCCGGGCGTATCCCCAACCTCATCTGATTTGTAAGCAGAGGTGTTAACAGGCTGAATCAGTTTCAAAGAGCCGTCAGCCCGTCTTTTTACCGGTGGAATAATGATTTTCTGACCGATTTTAAGTCGCTTGATATCGTAGATGTTGTTTTCACGCCTGATTTCTTCAATAAACGATTCTGCTTCGTTATTGCTCAGGCCATAATCACGCATAAGGATTTTAAAAAGATGGTCACCTGCTCTGACAGTATAGGTAGTACCTTTGGCAGTGGACAGCTCTTTGCTTGCGCCGCGACCGGTCGATTGCCTGGAACTCCTGGCAGGTGTTTTTGCGGTCGAAGCAGATGGAAGCAGCGACCGAGGATCTATTTCGAAGCGGGGATCCATTGCAGCGTCTACACCAGCTGCAAAGCCTAACGTTATCAGCCAGGAGGCGGCTACAATGTTAAAACGGATTTCAGAAAAAGAAAACATCAGATCTCCACATCAGGCTTGTATTTGAGTACCGCGCAAACGCTAGGATTTATACTGTACACCTTATGGAAAGTCAAATGAGACACATGTCATATTGAAACTCAGTTAAGTGACACAACAAACGCACGAATGATTTTTTTATTCGTATAAAGGATTATATCCGCCTTCTGTCCAACAGTACCGCGCAACTCCAGCAATCCTGACGTGAGTTTTCGTGATTCTATCTTATAGTCTGAACTTCCAGTCAGCTCAGTCAGGGCAGACCTCAATAATTGATCTGACAGACCATTGCCGGATTTACTCAAGACCTGAACCGCCTTGATCGCACCTCCGGAGTTGAAAACCCTGACCTCCAGTTTTTTGTTCGAATAGCGTTCCCAGCCGGGGTGTCCGGCTGCATAGTTCTTGTCATGACCAGCAATTGGTATGAATTTGGGCAATTCTTTTGCTGCCTCTTTTGAAGAAGGAGTTGACAGCGGAGACTTTGATGATTGTGGAGCAGAAGAATTCTGCTTTACCGTTGACGCCTTGGATGGCAGCCAGCGTTGTTTAAAAGAGTCCAGGAGATCCGTTTTCTTATCCAGAACATACCACCCGCCGCCACCGACAACCGCAACAAGTAAAACCGATAAAACAATTAATTTGCGTTTTATGAAAGCCGATTCTGTACGGTAATTTTTCTCAAAAGCGTGCAACAGCTCCTCAGGTATCACTTCTTCAGATGATTGTTTTTCGTCCCTGATCTTGAACTCTGCAGGGGTGACCGGTGTCGATGAAGCAGTAGCCTTGGTCCGAGATGAAGATGGTGTGGACACAGGAACAGTAGTTTGTACGCTGACTGACGGGGGTGAATCTGTGTCTGTAGATGAACTTACTGCTGACGATCCGGCTGTTACCACTTTCTTTTCAATTGCTTGTACCGGAACATTCTTTACGGAATCGGGCTTCCCCCCGACATTAGACGAGTCATTCGAAACAGGAACCGGAGGTGTAATCAAAGTTTTCTCCGGCTCAGGCACAGCAAGCACTTCTACCGGTTTGCCGGCATCGACATCATTATTCAAGGATTTGACCTGGTCCAAAAGCATCCTGGCCACATCGTCAGTGTTGTCTGATTTTTTTGTATTGACAGTTGAAAGATCAGGCTCAACAGACGATTCATCAAAAGTGAAAGCATGAGATTCAAAATCCGCCAGAAAGTCATCGACCAGCCTGTCCGCATCAGCCTTGGACTCCTCAGGAATGGTAATCGAGGCTCCGGCCTCCGCCCTGGTCTGTTTGGAGGATATAAATACCTTGGACCACTGATCTCCGAGCAAAGCTTTCAGGATATCCTGAAAATTTTCAACTAGGGCGGTATCCGGCTGGTTCAGGTCTATCACATGCTCGAAAAGACCGTTGATTGACTTTGCTTTGCTGCTGCCCTCATGCATCAGTATGAATCTCGGAGAACCGGAACCGAGCAGCATCTGAATATGACGTGCAACGCTTTCACCGGTAACACCTGCGATATGCTCCTGAATACAGACTGTTGCAGGCCGTTTTTCGAACACATCCTTCAAGCCGTGGTCGAAGTCGGGAACCACGTCGATAATCACTTTCAGCACAGGCTGAAGTGAACTTTTCATGTACTGCGCTTTGGGACTGTTGGATATGAAAAGAAGATTGAGCATGAATAACCTTTTAATCCAAATGTGCTGATATGTACACGGCTTAAGATTGCTTGTCAACACACAATGGCTGTCCAGCCGGAAGATCGGGATTCAAGTATTGAGGCGATCCGAAGCAAGCTGCAGGTAATTGCACAAGTTAATACATCTACTCTCGAATCATAGGAGAAGCAGCATAAAATGTATGGTCTACAAGGATAAGGCCTTGCGTAAAATCTCGGATTGCTGTTCAAGGTGAAGATGATGCGACCCGACAGCCGGACAGGCATCCGGCAAGCGGCCAATATAAGTGACCGGAATTGTCATCACTTCGAATTGATCGCGAATATGATGCCAGGCGCCCATATTCTGCGGTTCTTCCTGAACCCAGAAGAACCGGCAGCCAGCCGAAAAACCCGAAATCATGGCGGATAAAGAACTCAGTTCCATTGGATACAGCTGTTCGATCCTGACAATTGCAACATCTGCGATTCCAAGCCGCTCACGTTCCTGAATAAGCTCATAGTACAGCTTTCCGCAACAGAAGAGTATCTTCCGCACGACTGAAACATCCATGGAGTCAGCAATAAACGGGAGAAACGAGCCATCGGTAAGGTCTTCGAGCGAAGAGGTGCATAGCGGGTGGCGCAAAAGGCTCTTGGGAGTAAACACGATCAACGGCTTCCTGAACGATTGCAGCATCTGGCGCCTGAGAAGGTGAAAAATCTGTGACGGAGTCGACGGGCAAGCCAATACCATGTTTTCATGGGCACAGAGCTGCAGAAAACGTTCGATGCGTGCACTGGAATGTTCCCCCCCCTGCCCTTCATATCCATGGGGAAGAAACATCACAAGACCGCTGGCCCGATTCCACTTGGTTTCGCCGCTGGCTATAAACTGGTCGATGACAACCTGTGCGCCATTGGCAAAGTCACCGAATTGAGCTTCCCAAATAGTCAGGGAATCTGGTGTCTCCAGTGAGTAACCATACTCGAACCCAAGCACCCCGAACTCGGACAACAAGCTGTTCCAGGCATCAAAACGGGCATCCTGCTTAGCAATAGCTTTTAACGGCACATATGAACGTTCATCGTTACTGTCAACAACATAACAATGACGATGGTTGAAAGTCCCCCTGCGCGAATCCTGCCCGGATATACGGACCGATACCCCCTGATTCAACAGTGTTGCATAGGCCAGGCTCTCGGCATTGCCCCAATCTATTCCAGTCCCTTTCAACACTGCTTCAAAGCGCTTCTGAATCAATGCGTGCACTTTTGCATGCGGCATGAAGCCGGGCGGCAATTCGGCAAGTTTCCTGGAAAGAGTCAGCAAGATTTCAGCAGAGACTCCGGTTGCAACAGGATCAGCACTGTAAACACGGCTGATGTTTTGCCACCTGTCCGAGAATCCCACTTTTATCTCCATTGATTCCTTGCTGAATGCGGATTCCAGAGCCTGCATGACTTTATGTTCAACCTCCAACAAGACATCCCGGGAGATAGTTCCGGCGTCTACGAGTGAATCCTGGTAAATCCGGTTGACAGGTGGTCTTGCCGATATTTTTTTATACATGACCGGCTGAGTGAAAGACGGCTCATCGCCCTCGTTATGGCCATGACGCCGATAACAAATCAGCTCTATCACCACATCGCGCCTGAATTTGTTCCTGTAGTCCATGGCAAGTCCGGCAACATGAAGCGCAGCTTCAGGCGCTTCACCCTGTACGTGAAAGATCGGACACCCGAGCATCTTTGCGACATCAGTGGCGTATCTGGTTGAACGTGAATCTTTGGGTATAGTTGTAAAACCGATCTGATTATTGATAACAATGTGAATGGTCCCTCCGGTGCCATACCCCTCAAGCTGGGACATATTGAGAACTTCCATGACACTGCCCTGACCTGCAAAGGCGGCATCACCATGGATAAGCAGCGGCAGGACACGTGATGAGCCTTCAATGCCATTATTATCCTGACGTGCGCGGCACTTCCCCTCGACCACTGCGTTAACCGCCTCCAGGTGGCTGGGATTGGCAGCCAGAGTCAAATGCAGACGATGACCATCCAGGTCTATTTCGGAGGAATGACCCTTGTGGTATTTGACATCACCGTCTCCGACAAAGCCGAAAGACATTGTATCCTTAAACTCGGCGAATATAGACTCATAGGGTTTGTTAAATATATGTGCCAGCACGTTCAGTCGCCCTCTGTGTGACATTCCCACAATCAGATCACTGATCCCGGATTCCGGGCAGTACCTGACTATCCGGTCCAGCAGAGGAACCAGAATCTCGCCACCTTCAAGTGAAAAACGTTTTTGACCGATAAATTTTCGATGAAGGTATGATTCAAAAAGAGCAGCCTGATGAAGTTTTTCCAGAACGTGTATTTGTTCAGTCATATTCAGGCTGGAACGATTGCGACATGGTTCCATTCTGTCGATCAGCCATTGTCGTTCAGCCGGATCCTGGATATGCATGAATTCAATGCCGATCTCACGACAGTAGGTTTCATTCATAACAGCAAGAATCTCACGCAGGGTTGCTATTGGCTTCATGTATCTGCGGCATGAATACTCAGTATCAAGATCGTTGTCATCAAGGTCGAAGTTGGCCAGATCAAGAAGCGGATGTTGTATCAGGCATGGAGATAAAGGATCAGTGCAGGCCAGCAGATGACCTATGCTGCGATAGCGATAGATAAGTGACTGTACACCTGATTGCTTTAATGCATGGTTTTCATTGAATCCGCAAAGAGCAGACGGTGTTTCGGAAGCAAGCTCGAAACCGCTGAAAAACGCAGACCATTCTGCAGGAATGGAATTCGGATCGCGTTTCCATTCCGCCTGCAGCGTTTCAAGCCAGTCTCCGGAAATATTTGCCAAAAGGGTCTTATCCATCAGAGATTCCCCACAAATAACTGAATTTATGCCAGATGCCGGAGATTAGCATAAATCAAAAAGGTTGGACAAAAAAAGTGCCCGTTTACAGCATCCTTTTCGGATTCATAATTTCCAGTGTACATATCTATATGGCAGATGTGACTTACACGAGAGTATCAAGGCAGTGGTCGTCTGCGTCGACGAAACGCAGTCCTGAAGCACTGCCCACAACGGTTGCAAAGGCTTGACGGTTAATTCGAAAGCCGGGATAACAGGAGACAATAATAATATAATCACTGACACGACAGGTTGACATTATTGGAAAAGACATGATATACAATTTTTTTACGCAGCACCTTACTTGCTGTGAAAACAATGGCATTGACATATCTGATTATTGCATCAACAACCATTAGTATACCTTTAGCGAGAGTGGCGGAATTGGCAGACGCACCAGACTTAGGATCTGGCACCGTAAGGTATAGGAGTTCAAGTCTCCTCTCTCGCACCAACAATATTTCCAAGTGTTTGTTTAGATAATCTTCCATATGACAAACATTACATTTCATTCAAAAGAGGATAGTCACCATGCAGGTAAACGTTGAAGAGATCAGTCCGGTACAAAGAAAAATCAACATCGAAGTCCCGGCTGAGCGGGTAAACGAAGAGATAGAAAAAGCATTCCTGGCAATTCAGAAAAAAGCCAAACTCCAGGGCTTCCGTCCCGGCAAGGCTCCGATGAATCTCATAAAACGCACCTATAGCGATGCAATGCGTGACGACGTAATGCGTCGTCTCTACGAGCAGACCCTTTACAAAGCCCTCAATGATCACAAGATTGAGCCGATCGACTCACCTACGATTGAAAGCGATATTATCGAGCAGGGAGCGCCTTTCAAATACAGTGCACTGGTAGAAGTCATGCCGCAGATTCTTCTCCAGGACTACAACGGACTGGTGGTAAGCAAAGAGAAATATGTCGCCAAACCTGAAAGCATTGATGCCGAGCTTGCCCGTATGCAGGAAAATATGGCGCAACTGATTCCGGCAGACAGCGACTGTTCCATAGTTAACGGACACTCGGTTTCCCTGGATTATTCGTTTTCAGTGGATGGGTTTCCGGAGGAGAGTTCGGTTGCCGAAGATGCAGTGGTGGAAGTTGGCGCGAACCGCCTGATTCCAGGGTTTGAAGAGCAGTTAATCGGATTGAAGGCAGGAGAAACAAAAGAGTTCAGCCTCGTATTGCCTGAAGGTTACCGGAATTCCGGTGCAGCAGGCAAAGAGGGGATTTTCAAGGTAACTATCAAGGAAATAAAACGCAAAGAGTTGCCAGAACTTGATGATGAGTTTGCACAGCAATTCGGTGACTATGACACAATTGCAGACCTGCGCGCAAAAATGGTTGAATATCATGAAAAGCATGAGACCGAGCGCATTGAAAACGAACTTAAAGAACGCGTCATAAAAGCATTGATCGAGAAGAATCCCCTGGACGTTCCTGAATCCATGGTAAAACGTCAACTGGATTACATGCTTGAAAATCTGAAGAACCGCCTGAAAAGCCAGCAGATGTCACTTGATATGATGGGGCTTGACGAGGCTGGATTCAAAATCCGGTTCCGTGACGATGCCGCCGACAAAGTCAGGGGTGGATTGCTGCTGATGGCTCTGGTTGAAAAAGAGAATATCTCCGTTTCCGACGAAGACCTTAACGAGCGCTATGAAAAGATTGCCGCAGGAAACACCGACATGCTCAATAGGATCAAGGAATACTACACTGCAAATAACAACGCAAAGAACGCAATCATATCCGAGATCAAGGAAGACAAAGCAATCTCTGTACTTATTAATAGCGCTGTAATCACCGAAGTTGATGCTTCTGAATTGAAAACGGCCTGAGGAGAAACGAATACATGTATATTCCGATTGTTGTAGAGCAAAGCGGACGTGGCGAGCGCTCATACGACATATACTCCCGCCTGCTGAAGGAAAGAATCATTTTCCTTGGCGGAGGCATTGATGACAATGTTGCCAATCTGGTAATTGCCCAGCTTTTGTTTCTTGAAGCTGAAGATCCAGACAAGGATATTCACCTTTACATTAATTCCCCTGGCGGTGTGGTCACTGCAGGAATGGCCATATATGATACCATGCGTTATATCAAGGCACCGGTTTCAACAATTTGCGTAGGCCAGGCGGCCTCAATGGGCGCAATTCTTTTAACCGCCGGTGAGAAGGGTAAACGTTACAGCCTTGAACATTCCAGAATCATGATTCATCAACCGCTGGGCGGATTCCAGGGACAGGCAACTGATATCAGCATCCATGCGAAAGAGATACTGAGGATGAAGGACGAGCTTAACGGTATTCTCGCGAACCTGTCCGGACAGAATAAAGAAAAGGTTGAAGCGGACACCGAGAGAGACTTCTTCATGTCAGCTGAAGATGCCAAGGAATACGGACTGATAGATGCCGTTTTTTCAAGGAAGTCTTTAACAGGGGGTACCCCATGAGTCGCAGAGATACACCTCAGGAACATCTGACATGCTCCTTCTGTGGTAAAAGCCAGGAAGATGTCAAGAAACTGATCGCCGGACCGGCTGTTTACATCTGTGACGAATGTATTGAACTCTGTAATGATATAATTGCAGAAGAGATGAAAATGGAGGAGACGCTCGGGCCAGACCTGAAGAAACTTCCAAAGCCTCGCGAGATCAAGGACATTCTGGATGAGTATGTAATCGGACAGGAAAAGGCCAAAAAAGTTCTTTCCGTTGCGGTGTACAACCATTACAAACGGATTGATTCAGGTGGCAAGCCGGGTGATGTGGAAATGCAGAAAAGCAACATCCTGCTTCTCGGCCCTACCGGATCAGGCAAGACACTTCTGGCGCAGACACTTGCTCGAATTCTGAAAGTGCCTTTTGCAATGGCGGATGCGACCAACCTTACCGAAGCCGGCTATGTCGGCGAAGATGTAGAAAACATAATCCTGAGCCTGCTGCAGGCTGCGGATTATGACGTGGAACGCGCCCAGAAAGGCATCGTATATATAGACGAAATTGACAAGATTGCCCGCAAGACAGATTCACCTTCAATTACCCGGGACGTTTCCGGAGAAGGAGTCCAGCAGGCACTGCTCAAGATCATCGAAGGGACCGTCGCCAGCATCCCACCCAAAGGTGGGCGCAAGCATCCGCAGCAGGAGTTCATGAAGGTTGACACCACCAATATCCTTTTCATTTGCGGTGGCGCTTTTGCGGGGCTTGAAACGGTTATACAGCAGAGAATCGGAAAGAAAACTCTCGGTTTTGGCGCCGATGTAAAAAAGCGCGAAGAGAAGAAACTTGGAGAACTGCTCAACAACCTGACACCGGAAGATCTTCTCAAATACGGATACATTCCAGAGTTTATCGGCCGGCTTCCAATGCTGGCAACCCTGACTGAGCTTGACGAAGAAGCAATGGTGCAGATACTTAAAGAACCCAAGAACTCACTGGTCAAGCAGTACCAGAAGCTTTTCGACCTTGAGAATGTTCGCCTGCGCTTTACGGACGGATCGCTGATAGCAATTGCTAAAGAAGCGCTCAAGAGGAATACAGGGGCTCGCGGACTGAGAGCGATTCTTGAAAACTCGATGCTGGACATTATGTACGATGTGCCGTCACAGCCAAACGTACAGGAAGTGGTTATTAACGAAGATGTGATTTATCACAAGGAAAAACCGATCGTGGTATACGAGCAGGAATTGAAAGACGCTGCCTGATACTATTATCTTTTTTTTCAGCTGGTTATAAATTCAGTACCCACATCTGAATACTCATATAATAGATTATTATCTTAGAAACATGGCAATAGCCCATAAACTGCAGCTTTGCTAGAATTTATGCTTGACACGATTCACTTAAATCTGATAAACACTGTGTCGCTTTGTTATCATAATTAAAAGTTATCGGAGGTGTACCGTGACAAAAGCAGAATTGATCAGTTCAGTTGCAGAACAGGCCGGTCTGAAAAAAGTGGAAGCAGAAAAAGCTGTCGCCGCATTTATCGCCAGCGTGACTACTGCTCTGAAAGGCGGAGACAAATTAAGCCTGGTCGGTTTTGGCACGTTCTCTACTTCCAAGCGTTCGGCTCGCAAAGGCCAGAATCCGCAGACCGGCAAGAAGATTGACATTCCTGCCGCAACCGTGCCGAAGTTCAAGCCCGGCAAAACCTTGAAAGAGGCTGTAAACGTAGTTGTATCGAAGAAGAAAAAGTAATTAACCTGGGGTTGTAGCTCAGTTGGTTAGAGTGCCAGCCTGTCACGCTGGAAGTCGCGGGTTCGAGCCCCGTCAACCCCGCCATAAATAAAGGGCGAATAGCTCAGCTGGGAGAGCGCCAGCCTTACAAGCTGGATGTCACAGGTTCGATCCCTGTTTCGCCCACCAATAAGAAAAGGACTTAAGCTAAACTGCTTAAGTCCTTTTTCTTTGACAGCGACTGACCGGTCAACCTCCCTGAATGCCTCCATCAGGATTTGAAAACCGACTTATCAGAGAGTTTGATGATTTGCGCATAGTTCACATAAATGCCTTGTATTCAGTCCATTTATTTATTGAGGATAAGGTCAGGGTATGCTATTTTTATAAGCTATTTTTTCACTACAAAAACAACGGGAGATTACCGAATGTTCAGTTCCCTTATAAAGAAGTTTATCGGCAGCAAGAATGAACGTGAGCTAAAAAAGATGTGGCCGATAGTAGAAAAGATCAACTCGCTTGAAAATACCATTTCCAAGCTTTCCGATGACCAGCTTAAAGCCAAGACGGCAGAATTCAAGGAGCGGCACGCCAAGGGTGAATCACTGGACGCACTGCTTCCTGAAGCTTTCGCAGTCTGTCGCGAAGCAGGCAAACGTGTGCTCGGAATGCGGCATTTCGATGTACAGCTGATTGGCGGCATGGTTCTGCATTCAGGTAAGATTGCCGAAATGAAAACCGGAGAAGGTAAAACGCTGGTTGCCACCCTGCCTGCCTATCTCAATGCTATTTCCGGTAAAGGTGTTCACGTTGTAACGGTCAACGACTATCTTGCAAAACGTGACTCGGAATGGATGGGCAGACTGTACGGCTTTCTCGGATTGACCGTTGGCATCATCATTCATGGCATAGAAGACGAACAGCGCCGAATAAACTATGCAGCCGATATTACTTACGGAACCAATAACGAGTTCGGGTTCGATTATCTTCGCGACAATATGAAGTTTGATCTGGATGATTATGTCCAGCGCGGATTCAATTATGCCATCGTGGACGAGGTTGACTCGATCCTGATCGATGAAGCCAGGACACCTCTGATCATATCCGGTCCGACCGAAGATTCTACGGACAAATATTATGTGATCAACAGCATCATACCCAGACTTGAAAAGGGTGAAGTCATCGAAGTTGAGGCAAATACCCTTTCAGGCAAGCGTAAACAGTACACCGGGGACTTCACGATCGATGAAAAGGCCAAGAGCGCGTCACTGACCGAGCAGGGAGTATTGAAGGTAGAGAAACTGCTCAAGGTTGACAATCTGTACGACCCGCGCAACATCGAGATTCTCCATCACGTTAACCAGGCACTACGTGCCCACGTGATGTACAAGGTCGATGTGGATTACGTTGTAAAAGACGGCGAAGTCATGATTGTCGATGAGTTTACCGGACGTCTTATGCCCGGTCGCCGCTGGTCTGACGGCCTGCACCAGGCGATCGAAGCCAAGGAAGGGGTCAAGATCGAGAATGAAAACCAGACCCTGGCGACGATTACCTTCCAGAACTATTTCCGCATGTACAGCAAGCTGTCGGGTATGACCGGAACTGCGGATACCGAAGCGGAAGAGTTTCACAAGATCTACAAGCTTGACGTCACGGTTATTCCGACCAACCGCCCTCTCCTGCGACCGGATTTTCCGGATGTGATCTACAAGACCGAAAAAGAGAAATTCAAGGCTGTTATTGAGGACATCAAGGAACATTATGCCGCCGGACAACCCTGCCTGGTCGGTACAATCTCGATTGAAAAATCCGAGGTGCTGTCCGAGCTTCTGAAAAAGCAGGGAATCCCGCATAATGTTCTCAACGCCAAGCAGCACGAGCGCGAAGCCGAGATAGTATCACAGGCCGGTCGCAAGGGTGCGATCATGATTGCCACCAACATGGCCGGTCGCGGTACCGACATCGTTCTGGGAGGCAACCCCGATGCCATGGCCAAGCAGTGGCTGAGAGCAAATCCGGATGCAAGCGACGAGCAGTACCAGGAAATAGTACAGCAGTTCAAGGCACAATGCGCCGCCGAACATGACGAAGTCACCAAGCTGGGCGGATTGCACATCCTGGGTACGGAGCGTCATGAATCACGGCGTATTGACAACCAGTTGCGTGGCCGCTCCGGTCGCCAGGGCGATCCCGGTTCATCGAAATTCTATCTGTCTCTTGAGGATGATCTGCTCCGCATTTTCGGTTCCGAACGTGTGGCCAAGATCATGGACCTGCTGAAAATCGAGGAAGGCGAAGCAATTACGCACGGCATGATCACCAAGTCGATTGAGAATGCGCAGAAGAAAGTAGAAGCACATAACTTCGACATACGTAAACACCTGATTGAGTATGATGACGTAATGAACAAGCAGCGTGAGGTTATCTATACCCAGCGCCGTGAAATTCTCGCCGGTCAGGCGATCAGGGAGAGTTTCCTGGAGATGTTGCAGGAAACCATCGATGATATCGTTGCAACCTACGCCATTGAAAAGACGCCGGCACACGAATGGGACTGGCAGGGAATAAGCGATGTGGTTTTCAGGTGCTTCAACCTGCAACTGGATCTTCCCAGAGAGTTGCTCAGCCGCCTGACACCGATAAATTTCCGAGACACCCTGAAGGAAGAAACCAGGTCCATTTTTGATGCAAAAGTCCAGGAAATGGGCGATGAGCTGATTGACCACCTGATCAAGGTCATGATGCTCCAGGCCATAGATACACACTGGAAAGATCACCTGTTGAATATCGATCACCTCAAGGAAGGCATCGGTCTGCGAGGTTACGGCCAGAAAGATCCAAAGCAAGAGTACAAGAAAGAGGCCTACAACCTTTTCATGGAACTGATGATCCGCATCAGGGAAGAAGTTGTCGAGCGTGTTTACTGGGTTCAGTTACAACATGGCGGCGAGGAAATCGAGGAAATGGAAGAAGAACAGCGCAGCAAAAAACTGGTTTTCAACCTGGCCGGAGATGAAGATCGTGTCCAGGAGCCGGCCAAAAGCCAGAAAGCCGCCGGTCGAAACGATGCCTGTCCTTGTGGAAGCGGCAAAAAATACAAGAAATGCTGTGGCAAGTAACAGACTGCCTGGAGAGCTCTCATGGATATTAAAGGCTTTCAGTTCGCAGCCGTTGAGGCTGCAATAAAAAAACCGGGACGCAAGGATCTTGCGCTGATATTTTCCGAAACGCCGGCAGCTGCCTGTGCTGTATTCACCACCAACAGGGTCAAGGCTGCTCCGGTATTATTGTCTGAAGAACGCATACGGAGCGGCAAGGCTCGGGCCTTGCTGGTTAACAGTGGCAACGCGAATGCCTGCACCGGTGAAGAGGGCTTGCTGGTTGCAGAGAAGACTACGCATCTGCTTGCCGAAGAACTAGGTATTTCCGATGATGCCGTCCAGGTCTGCTCTACCGGCGTCATCGGTGTGCAGATGCCGGCAGACCGGATCTGCGCTGCAATTCCGGAATTGGTTGCCGGTCTTTCTTCTGGAACTCTGGACGATATCGCGCAGGCGATAATGACAACAGATACATTCCCGAAAATGGAGGCACGCAGTGGGGTGATCGGCGATATCGGCTATACGGTAGCCGGCATCGCCAAGGGTGCCGGTATGATCATGCCGAACATGGCCACCATGCTTTCGTTCATTATCACCGATGCCAATGTCGAAGCGACATTCCTGCAAGAGACTTTCCGCAAATCAGTAGACGCATCATTCAACTCGATCACCGTGGATGGTGACATGTCCACCAACGATACCTGCCTGATAATGGCAAATGGTGCCGCCTGTAATCCTGTCATCCAAGGATCAACCACGGATGGAGATGCATTTGCAGCCGTTCTTGAAGATGTTTTGCTGTCACTGGCCAAGCAGATCGTTCGTGACGGCGAAGGAGCCACCAAGTTTGTAGAGGTCCGGGTAACCGGCGCATCCGATGATGCCGACGCCAGGCTTGCAGCGATGGCCATTGCCAACTCCAGCCTCGTAAAGACCGCATTCTTCGGTCAGGATGCCAACTGGGGACGCATCTTTGCCGCTGTCGGATATTCCGGAGCCAAGGTAGACCAGTCACAGCTTTCACTCTGTTTTGATGACGTCATCATGGCCAGCCACGGTGTTTTTGCCGGCGGGGATGCGGAAACCAAAGGCAGCGAAGTACTGAAAAAACAGGATTTCACGGTCACGGTTGATCTTGGTCTGGGAGATGGTTCGGCCAAAGTCTACACATCGGATCTATCCCATGAATATGTCAGCATCAATGCCGATTACCGGACATAATTCAACCTATTTATAAATATCACAGATCTTACAGCCCCCAAGATCAGGGGGCTTTTTTATCGATTAACGGGTTACATTCTGTGCGCCTGATACAATTGTTCCTGATAGCATCATTATTAACAATTCCGTCAACCCCGCTGCTTGCATCGGATGATCTGCTCAATGCCGGCCGGGCATCGTCGATTGACTTCCTGCTGGACAACGCGATCCGGCGTGGCCTTATTTCCGGAGGCGTTGTCGCAATTGGTAACCACAAAGGCATCCTGTACGGTACAGCACGGGGTAGTCTCTTCCAGACGCCGGGCTCCCCTGCTCTTTCCGAGAGGACATTGTTCGACATTGCCTCGTTGACCAAAGTCATCGCAACAACACCGGCTGTCATGAAACTGCTGGAAGCCGGCCGGATCAATCTGCTTGACCCCATCACCCGCTGGTTTCCCGAACTCGAAGGGTCCGGACGCGAAGAAATCACCCTGCTCAATCTTCTGACGCACACTTCCGGAATTGACGACATGGAGATTCCTGCAGACGACTCACTCAAGAAAGCCCTGATAAAAACTGCGGCACAAAACAGCCCGCCACCTGGCGATCGCTTTCGATACGCCGATATCAATTTTATCCTCCTGGGTGAAATGGTTCAGAGAGTATCAGGGCTGTCTCTTGACAGGTTTTGCAGTGAACAGGTTTTTGCCCCTCTCGGCATGGCCGACACCCAGTTCCTGCCGCAAGCGGATCTAGCCGCCTTGATTGCACCCACCGCCGGAGTCAACAGAGCTCTCTCATCAGGGATTGTTCAGGACATGAATGCCAGAAGGCTTGGCGGTGTTGCAGGGCACGCAGGATTATTCAGCAATGTATCGGACTTGACCAGATTCGCCGGCATGATCCTTAATCAAGGAAGCTATAAAGGTGTGAAACTGTTCGACGAAAGGACAGTGGCGCAGATGACCGCGCCGTACTTTTACAGTAAAGGACGTATAATCAGGGGACTGGGCTGGGATATAAATTCACCATTTTCCGCCCCCAAAGGGAATCACTTCTCGGCTATGTCATTTGGACACACGGGTTACAGCGGCTCTTCGATGTGGATCGACCCCGAGCAGGATCTGTTTGTGGTCATGCTCACAATTCGTCTTGACTATCAGGATGTTCGGCAGTTCAGCAGACTGAGAAGTGACATTTCCACTATGGCCGTTTCGATCTTTTCAAACCCGCGTATGGCGGACGAGATTTCAAACAGCTCGCAACAGCCCTAAAACTCTAATAACTTGACACGTTACAACTCCTGTGCTAGTTAATTTCAGCATACAAATTCTTCCGCATCCACTCAACAGGGGAGAGATCGATGAGCATCAAACTGCTGGTCGCCGATGACAGTATCACTATCCAGAAGGTAATCGGCATCATTTTCGGGGGAGAGGATTACTCCCTGACGGTCGTCGATAACGGTAAGGCTGCTATAGAGAAGGCCAGAGAAGTCTGCCCCGATGTACTGTTGATCGATGCCCTCATGCCAGGCATGACCGGCTATGAAGTCTCCGAAGCCGTACGGGCAACTCCGGCATTGGCCAACAAACCGATCCTGATCCTGACAGGATCGTTTGAACCTTTTGACGAAGACAAGGCTAAAAAATGCGGAGCCGATGATTTCCTGGCCAAGCCGTTCGAATCGCAACAGATTATCAGCAAGGTAAAAGAACTTGCCGAACTTGGTCAGGCCCGTGAAAACGCAGCTGCATCAGTACAGGCGCCGACTGCATTCGAAATCGAGCCAGAACAGCTGGCTCCGCCCGCTTTCGCCCCAACAGTAGAAACCTTTACGGAACCCGCTTCTGCAATACAGCCTGAAATGCCTGCAGCCGCTCCGCCATCCGATATATGGGGAGCATTCACCGTTGAATCGGAACCGGCTTCCGCACCCTTTACCGAGACTTCGCCGATCTTTGAAGCTACTCCTGTCACACCTGCTCCGGAGTTTGCGGCCGAACCGGATGTATTCGCAATAGTAAAGGAGGAAACTGACTCGCAACTTGTCCCACCGGTTGTAACATCAGGTTCTTCCGAGCATAACACCGGATCGCAGTGGATTCCTGTCGAAGAGCACACCTTCGAATTTGAAGAGGAGACCGTTTCAGATCTGCCGGCTGCTGCGATGTCGGAGCATGAAGCCCCGGCTATGGATACTTCATTCGGCGATATCACATTTGAAGATGAAGTTGAACCACCCCAGCCGATCCCAACCGTCGCCGCTGTCCCGACTCCGGTCATGGAATCCGCGCCGTCGGCATTTGTGGCTACTGAACAGACTTTTGAACCTTTTGAAGAGCCTGCCTCCGTATTTACGCCTCCTCAGGATGTATTCGAGTTCGTCGACGAGCCCGCTGCTGTTCCGGAACCTGAGCCTGTTTATTCCGCTCCGGACGTTTTCACGGCAGTCGAACCTTCAATACCGGAAGCCGTTGCTCCGGTAATCGCGGCTGCTCCGGTAATCGCGGCTGCACCGGTAATCGCAGATGCACCGGTAATCGCAGATGCACCAGCCGCATTGACAGAGGATCAGCTTAGAGCAGCCATATCATCCGCTTCAAAAGAGGTTATCGAACGGATAGTATGGGAAGTTGTCCCTGATCTGGCCGAAACGCTTATAAAAGAGGCCATCCGCAAGATCCGGGAAGGCTTGTAGAAATAGACCATACCAAAAATCGTTGCCGATGGGGATGCTTACACATCCCCATTTTTTTACCCTAACAACTGATTTGTGAGGAATTATTATGATTAAGAACGCAATTGCCAGGATCGTAGAAAGGGAGAATCTTTCTGAGGGCGAGATGATCGAAGTCATGAATCAGATCATGTCTGGTGAATGTACCGCGGCCCAGATCGGAGCATTCATCACCGCACTGCGCATGAAAGGCGAAACAATTGAAGAAATCACCGGCGCTGCGCGTGTAATGCGTGAACGGGCCACACCGATACGGGTCGGCAGAGGTGTTCTTGACATCGACCGGGACGACATCAACATCGACCGGGAAACCATCCTGGACGTGGTCGGCACCGGCGGTGACGGCACCAATACCTTCAACATTTCCACCACTGTTTCATTTGTTGTTTCAGCCTGTGGTGTCAAGGTGGCAAAGCACGGCAACCGCTCGGTCTCCTCGGCCTGCGGCAGTGCCGATGTACTTGAAAAACTTGGCATAAACCTGGATGTCACCCCGGAAACAGTAGAAAACTGCATCGCCGGAATCGGAATCGGCTTCCTGTTTGCCCCGGCCCTGCACGGTGCAATGAAGCATGCCATCGGGCCGCGTCGCGAAATCGGTATCCGTACCATCTTCAACATACTGGGACCGCTGACCAACCCGGCCGGGGCCGACTGTCAGGTCATGGGTGTCTACCGGGCGGACCTGGTCGAGAAACTTGCCGGCGTTCTTCATAAACTGGGCTGCAGGCATGGTTTTGTGGTGCATGGATGCGATGGCATGGATGAGATGACGTTGACCGGCGAGACCCTACTGGCTGAAGTGACGCCAGCAGGCATCAAACTGTTCACGGTAACCCCGGAACAGCTGGGCCTGTCCCGCTGCCCGATGTCGGCACTAAAAGGCGGCGATGCCGTAGCCAATGCCGAGATAGTCAAGTCCATTCTTAAGGGCGAACCGGGTCCTCGCAGAGAGATTGTGCTTCTGAACGCCGCTTATGCTCTGGTAGCAGCAGACAGGGCTGCCACACCCGAGGAAGGAATCGCCATGGCAAGCGAAGCGATTGATTCCGGACGTGCCCTGCAGCAGGTACAGAGGCTCGCCGAACTTACTAATCAGGTGTGACGCACGCTGGAAACCATTGCAGAAAACAGCCTGAATATATTCTACTCCGCAGCAGAGAACGAAAGAGTGAACATGCCAACCGACACACCCGACATACTGAAAACCATTGTTGCCCACAAAAAGGGAGAAGTCGCCAGTGTCATTGCCTCCTCACCAGTCAATGAACTGAAGTCGCGCATCGGCGATCTGGAAGACGTGCCGCGCGGCTTTGAACGTCATCTGCGGGAAGCTGTTGCGTCGGACTGGACGGCCATCATCGCGGAGGTGAAAAAAGGGTCTCCCAGCAAAGGTGTTATCCGCCCAGGATTTGATCCGCTCGAGATTGCAGGTATCTATCAGGATAACGGCGCCACCTGTCTGTCGGTGCTTACGGACGAGCATTTCTTTCTCGGCCACCTGCGTTTTCTGGCGCTGATTCGTGAGACTGTCTCGCTTCCATTGCTGCGCAAGGATTTCATAATCGACCAGTATCAGATCTATGAAGCACGTGCAGCCGGAGCAGATGCGATCCTCTTGATAGCCTCGATTCTGGAGCTCAACCAATTGCTCGAGTTTCATGAAACAGCAAAGGAACTGCACCTGGATGTCCTGCTGGAGGTGCATGATGAAAGAGAAATGGAGACAGCGCTCAGGACTGACTGCAAACTCATCGGTGTCAACAATCGTAATCTGAGAACCTTTGTCACCGATCTCGGCACTACAGGTCGCCTGGCCCGGATGCTGCCGGCAGACCGGATGCTGGTGTCCGAAAGCGGCATCAACAACCGCGAGGACATCGTCCGATTGCAGACAGATGGTGCCAGGGCATTCCTGATCGGAGAAGCAATGATGCGTGAAGACGATATCGGTGCCAAACTGCAGCAACTGCTTAACGATTGAGACCCGGGAGTGCAGTTAATTCATTGAGGAGTAAGTAATAATATGGCGGGAAAACAGGGGATCGGCTTGGCGGTTATCGCCTTTGGGGTATATATATTCGGCGGGATAGGAACGTTCGGCGGCCTGGCATTGATTTTTCTGATGAAAAACAAGGACCTGTTCGGATGGGGAGAAGGCCGGTCAATCGGTTACCTGTTTCTCTGCGTGGGACTCTGCCTGTCAATCCTGGGTGTTCTTTTAATGCGGGTATTCAGAAACCGCGGCCTCTCCTGAGGCCGCGGCATACCTTAACTTCCTCAGAAGCCTTTTTCTTTCAACATGCCCAGGGACTGCAATAATTCCAGCGCCCTCTTCAACTGATAGTCTTTCTGCAAATCCGTATCTCCGGCCGCTGCTCCATGCGGAGAAACTTCGATTTGTTTCCGGGGTTGCGGCTGTTCGATTTTGCCCTCCGGAGCCAGACTCCTCTCCAGATCTTTCTCCTTGAACTCCGTCACCTTCTCCTTATCCTTTTCCGGCACAGGCATCAGATTTGGCACATCCACGTCTGGGACGATCCCTCTGGCTTGAATCGATCGGCCGCTCGGTGTGTAATACAGCGCGGTTGTAAGCTTCAACGCGGCATCACCCCTGACCGGAAATACGGACTGAACCGATCCCTTGCCGAAGCTCTGCTTGCCCATAATGATGGCTCGCTTGTGATCCTGCAGTGCTCCGGCCACGATCTCGGAAGCGCTGGCACTGCCGCCGTTGATAAGTACCACTATCGGGTAGCGCGGTTGCTTTTCGCCCAGCGTGGCATTAAATACTCGGCTGTGCTCTCCCCTGCCCTTTATTGATACGATCTCGGTTTTGTTGATATCATCTCCGATAAAACAGTTGGCAACCTCGACCGAAGCCTCCAGCAGACCGCCCGGGTTATAGCGCAGATCTATCACCAGTCCCTTCATGCGTCCACCGGCGCCGGCATTAAGATCCTGTAGAGCCTGCCTGAATTCCGCCCCGGTACGCTCCTGGAACTGGGATATCCTGATGTAACCGTATCCCTGGGCAAGCTGGCGCGATTTCAGGCTCTTCAATTTGATAATGTCTCGAATCAGGTTAAAGACCAGCGGCTTGGGCGAACCGTTACGCAGGATAGTCAGCGTTACCGGTTTACCTTTCTCGCCGCGCATCAGCTTTACGGCAGCGGAGATATTCATGCCGCGCGTAAATGTTCTGTCAATCCTGAAGATATGGTCGTTAGACTGTATCCCTGCGCGAAAAGCCGGTGTGTCCTCTATCGGAGCTATCACCGTCAGCTTGTCGTCCTTGATGCCCAGCTCGATTCCGACCCCGCCAAAGGCGCCGGTCATCTGCACTTCCATCTCATGGTAAGGTTCCGGCGGCAGATAGGCGCTATGCGGATCGAGCGTGGCCAGCATTCCGTCAACCATGCTCTGAACCAGTTTTTTGGAATCCGGTTTTTCAACATGGTGCTTGAGAACCGCCGTGTAAGCCTCCTGCAACAGCAACAGGTAGGTTGAGTCCGGTTGCTTGTCAAGCGGCCGCCAGCGCAGATACAAAATCAGCCCCAGGCACACGGCTACTGCTGCGACAAGTAATACTGCAAATATTTTACGTGATCTGCTCATCTATTACCGTTCCATATGCATTATTCAGGTTACAGACGGCTATTACCCCTTACATCGATACCGTAACTCTTGATCTTACGATGAAGGTTGCTTCTTTCAAGCTCGATGATTTCAGCCGTCCGGGAGATGTTCCAGTCATTGGACTCCAGCTTGTGAATGATGAACTCCCTTTCGAACTCCTCGCGAGCATCCCGCAGAACAGACATGGCAAAGGCACCCTCTAGCTTGGGACAGGGTGAGCGCCCGGTTGTAGTTCCACCTTTCAGGTCAGGTACGTCGGCCGCGGTTATCGTCCGCCCCGGAGTCATGATCAGGATCCGTTCGATGATATTTTTAAGTTCCCTGACATTGCCGGGCCAGTCGTAGGCGGTTAACAGTTCCACAGCCTCTGGAAGGAAAGCCTTTGCTTCGCGCCCCTCCCTGCGATAGAACTGCGCCACGAAATGCTTTACCAGCAGCGGAATATCTTCCAGCCTCTCACGCAGGGCCGGAGCACGGAACGGAACCACGTTTATGCGGTAGTAGAGGTCTTCCCGGAATCTTCCCTGAAGTATTTCCTGATCCAGAGACTTGTTGGTGGCCGCCACGATCCTGACATCCACGGTGACCAGGCGGGTCCCACCCACCCGTTCGAAGCAGCGTTCCTGGATTATGCGCAGTACCTTGGCCTGGGTCTTAAGCGACATGTCACCGATCTCATCCAGAAACAGGGTGCCGCCGTCCGCAAGGTCGAATTTGCCTTTCTTCTGGGCCACTGCACCGGTAAAGGCACCCTTTTCATGCCCGAACAGTTCGCTCTCGATCAATTCCTCAGGTATGGCAGCACAGTTGATGGCTACGAACGGTCGATCCCGGCGCGGGCTGTAATAGTGGATCGAACGGGCAACCAGCTCCTTGCCGGTGCCGTTCTCACCTGTAACCAGGACCGAGGCGGAGGTAGGAGCAACACGCATGATCTGCTCCCTCAGCTGGGCAAGAATCGGGGCATCTCCGATCAGCTCGAACTCGTTGGCAGCGGTACGTTTCAGTTCGGCGTTTTCAGCCTTCAGCTCCTGAAGTTTCAGTGCGTTGGCGACGCTGATCAAAACCTTCTCCAGGGAGAGCGGTTTTTCGATAAAGTCGAACGCACCCAGTTTTGTGGCACGTACCGCAGTCTCGATAGTTCCGTGCCCCGATATCATGATCACAGTCACCTGTGGGAACATGACCTTGAGCTTCTCCAGTGTTTCCAGCCCGTCCATGCCTGGCATCCAGATGTCGAGCAGGACCAGATCCGGCAGTTCCTGCCGGGCGCACTCGATTCCGTCGACGCCACTGGCAGCGGTGATCACCTCATAGCCTTCGTCTTCCAGGATTCCGGAAAGTGAAGTCCTGATATCCTTCTCATCATCAATTACAAGAATTGTGTGTACCATTATGGCTCCCCGTAAAATAACCTGCTGACTGCAAATATGCTAACCCGCCGGCAGTTCGATTACAAAAATTGCGCCGTGGGGTTTGTTGTCGCGCACCCTGACAAATCCGCCATGGTCGTTTATGACGCTGCTGACAATAGCGAGTCCAAGACCGGTTCCGCTCTTTTTGGTTGAGAAATAAGGTTCGAAGAGACGCTGCTTGTCTTCGGGCGGCACACCGGGACCATCGTCGGCAATGCTGATCACGGCCATCTTCAGCACAGCATCGTAAAAAGTCGTCAGAACTATGTTGCCCTTTTCCTCCATCGCAGCGACAGCGTTTTCCAGGACATTGATAACTACCCGCTTGATCTGGTCCCGGTCGATGGTGAGAATCGGCATCAGATTGTCCTCTGCAAAACTGAAATTGACGCCGCGGTGTGCCTCCTGATAAAGCGTCAGTGTTTCGCGGATAAGCGCGTTGATATCGTTAGGCTCAGGCTGGATGGCCGGCATGCGGGCAAAATTTGAAAACTCGTTCACCAGATTTTTCAGGTCGTCAACCGACTTGACAATCATTTCGGTGCATTCATCGAAAACCTTCTCGTCATCGCTGAAGCGGGACAGGTAGCGCTTGCGAAGACGCTGGGCCGAGAGCTGAATCGGCGTCAAAGGGTTCTTGATTTCATGCGCTATACGACGGGCCACCTCGCGCCAGGCCGCCATGCGCTGGGCGCGCATCATCTGTGTCAGATCGTCCAGAACCACGACCATACCCAGGTTTTCTCCCCCCTCATCCCTCAGCATGGTCAGGTGCAGGTGCAGTGCCAGCCTCGTACCGCGCACATCGAGGAAGATCTGGCGACTGATGCTGTCGTGCTGCGATTTGACCAGGTCGCGAAGCGACTCGTTCACGATTTCAAGGTGCTTGTCCTTGATCACATTACGGAAGTTCTGTCCCAGTACCATGTCGAGTTTTACGTTGAGCAACCGTTCCGCTGACTTGTTGATGGTGCGCACCACCCCTTCCCGGTCAACGGAGATGACACCGGCGGCCACATTGCGGAGCACTATCTCCATGTACTGGCGACGTCGCTCGATCTCCTGGTTGATACGCGACAATTCAAGATTGGAAATGTTGAGCGCCTGCTGTTTGGTGCGCAGATCCTCGGTCATGCGGTTGAAAGAGCGCACAAGCATGCCGATCTCGTCATCGGAATGCGCTTCGATACGGACATCAAGGTTGCCGTCGGCGACCTTCAGTGTCGCCTCGGCAAGTTCCTGGATCGGCCTGGTCATGCTGTTGGCCAGGTACACACCCATCCAGTAGGCGAAAAAGACGATGACGGTGGTGATCAGAAACAGCGTAATAATGTAGCCGGTCCGGATCGGATTCTTGAGAATCTTCAGCTGGCGGAACTCGTGATAGGACTCGGTGATCTCCTTCATCTTGCTGACCAGGGAATACGGGACATAGTAGTTGACAACCACCACGCCGACCACGTCGTCCTTGTTCCAGGTGGAACGGATCGGCACAATCCCGCGGATAAGATCGGCCTTGCCGGCCTGGTTGACCCTGGTAAGCTCCTCGCCGGCCAAGCCGCGGTTGATGTCTTCCGAAGTCGGGTTGGTAAACTCACCCTTAGGAACAGACGGATTGGATGCCCGCACCAGTTCCTCGCGCTGGGCGGAATAGACCTCTACCACACCCAGGTTGTACTCTTTCTGCTTCTGCCGGATGAGATTCTTCAGTTCAGGCAGATTGTCTTCGTTCAGCAGTTTCTGGTCCTTGATGAAACCACTGATCTGCTTGCCGTAGTAGAGTGCGTTGGAAGCCGAGTTCTTGTAATAGGTCTGGGCCACTTCAAGCGATTCGCTCAGTGACATCTCCACCTGCGTATTGAACCAGTTATGCACCGTGTTGTTGATAAAACCTGCAGCGGCAAAGAACAGCAGCATGGTGGGAACCAGCGAAAGGCCGACGAAGGAGAGCACCAGTTTGGTTCGAAGACGCTTGGCTAGCGGATTCGAACGGCTCTCGACAAACAGTTTCACAACATTGCGACTGACCAGGTATACCAGCAGGATCACCAGCAGGATCACCACGTTGATCACCGCGAAGATGGCAATATTGCTGCCCAGTTTGGCATCCGAACTCAATTGGGTAAGGCTGATCTCGGCCCTGGTCAGGAAGATGATCAGAATGACAGACAGAACAATGATTACCGCTTCGCGTATCCTCTTTTTCCGCTCCTCCGGCGGCAGCCTGTTGCTCATTCGGTCAGATTCCCCCTACATCCTTCCGGAGCGGATAATGGCATATACCAGCCAGAGTCCCAACAGGCCGGCGACCACGTAACCGATGAAGGCAAGCACAGGAAATCCGAGGAACTGGATGCCTTTGTCTGTCTGCATGATGATGGATGACCCGATGATCAGAGCGGCCAGAATCAGGCTGGAAGAGAGGCGGTTCATGGAACGGTCGAAATCGGTGTTGAATTTGTCCAGTCCGCGGTGTTCAAGATCGATTTTGAATTTATTACGGTTGAGACGGTTGATGATCTCCTTCAGATCGCGGGGAAGATTGCTTGCCAGGCTGGTATAGGAAGAAATAACGGTGCTGATATCCTTGTACATGTTTTTGGGGGACATCTTGCGGCGTACCGCTTTTTCCATGAAGGGGCGCACGTGCTCCACCATGTCGAAAGCGGGGTTGAGAGTACGCCCCATCCCCTCCACGATCATCAGTGACTTGGCCAGCAGCATCAGGTCAGGATGGATGCGGATATTGTACAGGGTAATGATGTCGATGAATTCGAGCAGCATTCGTCCGACTTCGATCTCCTTGAGCGGCACCTCGTAGTAACCGTCGATAAAATAGGACAGATCGCGCTTCAGCGAACGGATATCCAGGCTGTCGGAGATGTCGCCGGCAAAAAGCAGCAGCGAAACGACCTGATCCATATCACGATTTACGATGGCAATGATAATATCGCTCAGGAAAGAAGTCAGTCCCTCATCGATCCGTCCGACAATACCGTAATCCAGCAGGCAGATCCTGTTTTCGGGCAGGATGAACACGTTACCGGGATGGGGGTCTCCGTGGAAGAAGCCGTGTTTGAGAACCATCTCCAGGAAAGCATCGGCGCCGCGCTTTGCTATCAGCTTGCGATCAAGGCCGGCATTTTCAAGGGCGGAAAGATCCGATACCTTGATACCGTCGATATACTCCATCGTAAGCACACCGCGGGTACTGTGGGTCCAGTGAACATGAGGAAAGTGCATCCAGGGAACGCTTTTGAAGTTGTCGCGGAATTTCTCGATGGTATGTCCCTCGCGGGAAAAATCCATCTCACGCCTTATGGAACGGGCAAACTCGCGCATCACGCCGACCGGGTCGTAAAGCTCGCTGCCGGGGATGTGCCGCTCAGCCAGCTGGGCAAGCGCCATCATTGCGCTTATGTCCGACTCGACCAGTTTCACCACCCCTGGGCGGCGAACCTTGACCACGACCTCTTCACCGCTTTTCAAGCGAGCCCTGTGGACCTGGGCGATGGAGGCGGCAGCCAGAGACTCGTGGTCGATAAATTCGAACAGCTCTTCGACCGATGCCCCCAGTTCCAGTTCAATCTGGGAACGCAACTCATCGAATGAAATTCCGGGGACCTGATCCTGGAGTTTTTCAAACTCCGTCAGAAATGCAGCGGGAATTATATCCGGGCGGGTTGACAGGATCTGGCCTAGCTTGACAAACGTCGGCCCAAGCTCCTCAAGCGCCATCCGCATTCGCTCGGCGGAGCTGAACCCGGACAGGTCCAGCGCCCCGCTTCGAAACAGACGCCGGCCTTTGGCTGCCACGTCGGCCAGCCCCAACATCTCCAGTACATTGTCAAATCCATATTTGCTGAGAACCCTGACAATGTTCCAATAGCGCCGGATACTGCGGATATTGCTGTTAATCCTGAAGAATGAAAACATCCGTAACCTAGTCGGAGTTCCTTGATTCCAGGTCCTGAACCCGTTTCACCAGTCGATCGAACTCCTCACGAGGCACAAGCCCAAGACGGTCTACAACCTTTTGAACTTCTACTTCTGCCATTTGCTGGACTTTTTCCCGGCTGTCCTTGGCGATGGCCTGAATCCGGTCAACAAAGTTCTTGCCCTCATCCTCGCTCATTTTGAACTTGTCCTTCATCTCTGCCACAAGTTCTTCACCTTTTTTCTGGGTAATCGCCACGGTACCGATAGCTGTCATGACCGCTTTTTCCAATAATTCCAGCATGATTAGTTCTCCTTTATTCAAAGGTGGTTTCAACAGGCGAATAATACCATAGACCCGGTCTGATGCAAACCGGATTGTTGCATTTTTGCATCAATTGCTGGAGTATAGCGAGTGTGTTATTGTTAAAACATCGATTAACAGAGTAAAAGGTGAGCAAATGCGCATTCAGGACAACCCGGCTCTCAGGGAAATTGACAAGAAAACCAAGGGTTCTTCACCGGCCAAAGGTGTATTGAACTCATTTTTTTCGGCTGGTCTCAGTCGCCAGGAACGGCAATCGGAAGAGTACGACGCCGATATAGAAACCCTGCGCAAAGAGATCGAAGAGGCTGGAAACAAACTTACGCTGGAACCGACCTTGCCAAACTTCAAACAGTTTCGCGACCTCCTGAGCAGGCTGGTAACAAAGATAAGCGCTGAAGCCTACCGTCTGGAAAAGTTTGGCGGCACCCCGCAAAACCCCCGTTACTACGAGATAATTACCGTGATTAACAGCGAAGCCGACAAGCTCTACAATCTGGTCGTAAAGGAGAATCGCGACAACATGGCCATCACGGCCAAAGTAATCGGTATCAAGGGACTGGTCGTAGACCTGATAACCTGACAGTCCTGCCGAATCCTGACCGCCCGGATAGCCCGGAACCGGTAGCAGGCTGATATGAACACGGAATCGCAACGGCTATTAAGATGAACATGAACATTCCAAAGACAACCTCGTATATCATTGCAGCAACCACACTCTGCCTGATGGCGGGGATTGCACCGACCCATGCAGAAGAAGCGCGCTATAATCTGTCTCTGGGTTTTGGCAGTCTCACACAGGCAACCGATGACCCAAAGGCTCCTCCCCCACCCAGCCTCCTCACCGCAAAATACGGTTTCAAAGCAACGAATGGCTTCAAGCCCTACCTGGGGACCGGTCTCGCGTACACACTTCGACAGGAGAACAAACCCGGTGACAAGACCAGGATTAACGCCGGTGTGGCAGGTCAAGCGGGATTCAGTTATCTGCTTGGTGAAAACTCCTCACTAAACATCGACTACAAGTACCTCCACCTGTCTCCGGATTCCAAGCACGGGGACACACCGCCTCAATCAATCGGTGTAGGGATAAAAATCAATTTCTGAACTGCTTGAACAGATTCAGCCGTAATCGTTCCGTCAGTCTTGACAATCAATCACTATAAAAGCTATAGTGCCTGACTCGTACGCACAGAAACATCTTCACATATAATTTGCGCTCGTAGCTCAGCTGGATAGAGCAACGGCCTTCTAAGCCGTAGGTCATAGGTTCGAGTCCTATCGGGCGCGCCAATAATAACAATGGGTTACAGATCACTCTGTAACCCATTTGCTTTTTGGGGATGCATAAGGATTACTATCTGACACGGAACCGCGGGGGACGATCCCTGAGTCCATATCAGGATTATCGTTAAAATACGTGTCGTTTGCTCGCGTAACCAACAACGTTTAGCTTGACTATGAGTTGCTACCTAGTATTATTAGATTAGATATTATTTATGTTGATGGTAAGGAGTGTATGTTTGACGGGCAGACAGTTTTTCAATTGGATACCCTTGCATAAGTGGTGATCTGCTCGTTCAGAAGTTCAATCTTATACCACTGAAAGCGTCACGGATCGGCGGTACTATAGAGAATCGGAGGTGATGAAAGCATGAAGAAATCATTATTGTGCTTTATAATTATTTTCTCGGTATTCTCTGAGGCTTTCGCCATTGATAACAAGCTGGTTGAATCCGAAGCGGTGAAGGAACTGCTTCTATTCTATGAGCTTGATGAACTAAGCTCCATCGCATTTTTCCCCACCACTGCTCTGCAAGCCCCCGGTTATTCTTACATTATCACCGATGAACAAATTGAAAAAACACCGGACCGGTCCTTGAGCGACCTGATTTCGATGCGAGTGCCGGGAATGACGACCGGCGGTCACGAACGCCATGGACCGCTGATCGGCACCAGGGGCGTCTTCATCGACAACAATGCAAAGACCATGGTGATGCTCGATGGACAGCATATCAACCAAAGATCCCATTTTGGCTATACAACAGGCCTTCTCTCTCCCCTGCTGGGTGATCTGAAGCGCGTTGAAGTAATACTCGGGCCAAGCGCAATAGTTCATGGCAGCGGTGCCATCAATGGTTTTATCAACCTTGTGCCCAAAAACGGAGAGAATAACCCCGGCCTGTATTTCGCCTCGGAGTACGGTTTCGCCGATCGCGCCTGGAAAGTGGAAAATGGCTACGGCGCCAGCTACGGAGAGGGAAAGAATATTTATCTCTACGCAGGAGCTTACGGCGCCGAAGGTTTCGAGCCGAATGAGCTTTACGGTTCCAAGAAAACTTTCGATATCCATGCCAACGGTTACGACTCAGGCAATTACCGGCTCTCGCTCTACTGGAACCATGGCCCATTCAATCTGAATACGTTTTACTATGACAATAATCCTCGCAAAAACAGCAGTTTCGAAATTGGCGATTTCCATCAGGCAGCTTTTGGGATCAGGCCAAAGTACCTGTATAAAGTAAGCAATACAGATTCTCTTGAACTGATCGGGTCATTGCTTTTGTTTGACCACAGCACGCCATACTTTGTGCTCCCCATCAAGCGGATAGAGGAAGCTGGCGGATCGGAAAGACACTGGGAGATCAAGAATATCTACAGAACCACGCGTTGGAAAGGTCATTCCCTGGCCGGCGGTTTCTCATACGGAGAAAAGGAGTTCTCCCAAACCAGGCAGTTCTTCGCTGAGGACGTGTATTTGTCGCTGGCGTCAGTGGATACGACATGGTCGGAACTGAGTATTTTTGCGGAGGATGTGGTTGCCGTAACCGATAAACTGACCGCTTATTTCGGGTTACGCTACGACAAGATTTTCCTTCAGGATTTCAAGTGGCATCTCTGGTCACAGCACAATAAGCCTGACGACATTGAAGGTCATTTTTCTCCCCGGGTCGCCCTTACCTATGAACTGGACAGGGATATGACCGTAAAGGCCTCCTATCAGCACGGATTTCGTACGCCAGACGCGTCTTATTACACATGGAACCTGTTATACAAGTCCGGGGCGGAAATGCTCGGATTGAACGTTCCCAGCCTAAAAAACGAGACGATGGACAGTTTCGAACTTAATTTTCACAAGAATATGCCTGCAAGCAGGCTCAAAGCTGATGTGAACCTCTATTACAATAATTTCAAGGACCAGCTCAGCTGGAAATTTTACGACCAGATTAAGCTGTTCACCCCTGCCCAGATAACTGCCATACGGAACGCTCTGGGTCTGGCAGCAGGCGGCACAACCGGATCGATCCTGAATTCTTCAAGGGATATCAATGCCTATGGCGGTGAAATAATCGGGACATATCAACCGCTGGAGCACACGGATATCAGCCTGAGTTACGGTTATGTCTATCTTGATGGCGCTGACGAAATGCTGTACCCGTCACATCAGATGAAACTGAACGCACAGACTTCGTTCATCAATAACACCTTGCACCTGGCATTGAATTATCTTTTTAACAGTGCATATTCCGAGTCGAAGCTTCCTGTTGCCAACAGCATATACCGGAATGATCGGCACGTGGTGGATCTGGCCGCCAGCTATGACATTACCCCGGAGCTTTCGGTGGGAGTAAACGTAAAGAACGTTTTCGGAAACGAGGTTCCGCCCATGGTCTTCACCCCAGAAAACCCCGAGAAAGGCGGACTTGGCTACGATACGACTCGGGCCTACGTCTTCTTGAGGTTCAAATTGTAATCAGGAGCAACGGAGTTGCCTGACAGATGGGGAGTTAATAGCAGGGAAGATGTTTGGAATAAACCCTGTCTACTGACCGTACAGAGTGATTCAGTAATTCACTTGGGCTTTCGATCCCTACGTGACAGTCTCGCATACTACTTGAACAGTTGCATCAGAGTATTCGCCTCCGAGGGAGAAAGGCTCATCTGCCGGGTTGCTATGAAGGAAGCTTGCTCAGGACTCACGACACACTAATTAAACAAGTCGTTCCAAGTAAATGTGGCCGATTTTACTTTTCCGGCAATTGTTTTGCAATGCCTCTGGACACAATCTGACCAATATATAGTGTTTTTTCCAAGTGATTGAGTCCAACTCCTAATATGTCCGCACTCAGAATATCATCCCAATAATCACTGAGCTGCAGTAAAGCGTCGCTGCCCAGAGATTAAAATATAATCTTCACCATCAATGCATACCAGCACCGGCGACATCACCCCATGCATTATTAAGTTTTCACCAAGCACAACAGTTTATCATTATTTTGAGTAACCTGGGATGGTCAGGATTTGGTTTGATGCGATCAACGGGCAAAAATAGCTGGCTTTGTTACAGTCCTGTCAACTGAATACTATTTTAAATAAATTGTTACTCATAAACTTACTCACCTTTATCACTGTTTATTGGAGAAATTTCTTCTCTTAATTTAAATATCAGAAGAGTGTCCGGTTCCCTGTTCACAAAACCTAATTAGCTGTAATCTTATGTTTTATTAACTACAAAAGCCCCTGAAGTGGATTCCAGGGGCTAGCATGTTCGGCTTTACGGCATTGATTCCGCCTATGGGTTTACAAATATTTTAATCCACCGCTGATCTCTATTTACATTTTGTTTTTGTTCCATATTGCGTCATCGGATATCATGTATTATCAATATATGTTACTTTGTTTCATGTCTGGTCTATTTTACTCCAGGACATCAAAACCCACAGTTCCGGCTTGCTGTGTCGCATAGACGGGCAAGAGCATCTGACAGCGCTCCCTTCAGCTATAAGAGGAAAACCAAACTCACCGAAGTATCATGTATGCGCTGAGAGAGAAAAACCGGTCGGCGGGTTTTACCAACACGGATGTTCTCTCCGATTGCTCCGAAACTGGACATGAACGGCGAAGTGCCAAAACAGACATTCCCGCCATAATTCTCAACAATCCAGGCTCTTCGCCACCCCTCAATATATTGAACTTCTGTCATATCTCGTGGCCAATCAATCATTTCATGTTTCCCCAATAGTACGCGACACCAGCCTACCACCCTGTTTTAAAAGACGAATCAAACCTCAAATTAATAATTTGATTCTTGGCAGGGCAATTGCTCTTACTGTGGATAACAACAACCACCACCATGGAAGTCGTTTTGATGGAGTAACTTAAAAGAGGGATGTGCTGCTGCAAACTAACCACACAGTTGTCAACCAAAGGAGAACTCATGAACACCAGAAAACAGCTGCTTGCCTTTTTCGCCATGCTTTTACTCGGAACCAGCACCATCCTGGGCGGATGCGCCACGACCGGCATGGACCGATCAGTAAAGACCTCCAACTCGATACGGGATGTTGATACAGAAATCAGAAAAATGATGGTCCAGATCGACGTAACAGCTGCATCACTCGACTCCCTGGTCATGCCGGGACAATCCAACCTGAAAAAATCCTTTGATACATATTCGGACAACGTCGCCAAGCTTGACAGTGAGGGCAAGCGGGTACTCAAACGCACGGATGAGATGAAATCGAACAGCAAGGAGTATTTTGCCGAATGGGAAAAACAGGGAGAGGCCTTTAAAAATGCGGAGATTCGTGAACTCAGCGCAGAGCGACGTAACAAACTTGCCGAAAGCTATGCTCGCGTGCCAGCGGCGGGCTCGGGAATCAAAGGCACCTATAATGCCTACCTGACCGACCTGAAAGAAATCCAGAAATTCCTTTCCACCGACTTGACCCCCAAAGGGATCGAAGCGATAACACCTGTCGCGAAGAATTCCGTTAATGATCTGGATGCCTTAAAGGCCTCGCTCGTGCCGGTAATAACCGCATTGGATGAAATAAAGGCAGAGCTGTATACCGGGAAGAAATAGTGGTTTCCGTGCCGACAGAATTGAATCGATAAGACCGGAGATATGATTTATGCAATTAATTCTGACCATGATGATATTTGCGCTATCTGCTTCGATCGTTTTTCCATGCAGTTCCACTGCCGAAGAAACGGGCGCCAAACCCAGATTCATGGGTGTTTTCAAGGGGAGCTACCGGGATTCATATCCTCAGGCTGTCGTAGTCAAAAGATTTTTGATTACCAACGGGGCCTATGCGGTAAAGGTGCCGGCTATTGGTGATGAGGACACGATCCAGAAAATGAGTGACAAGGTCCTGAACGATTTCATCCAGAAGGGTTCCGGAAGTTGCACATCGCAATATTACGTGATTGAAGAAGTATCCACGGGGTTGAACTACCATCCGGACGGTTCACTGTTATTGCACTCTGACGCAAACGTGGTCTGCTTTAACACGAGCACCCCGCTGAAAAAACGGAAGTAATTTCCGAAACACTCGGACACGAGGCAAACATAGGGGGTAAGTTATGCTGTGGACAATCTGCGTTATTCTTATAGTGATGTGGCTCCTGGGTATGGTGACTTCGTACACTATGGGTGGCTTGATCCATATTCTGCTAGTAATCGCGATTATTTCTATCCTGGTAAACGTCATCCAAGGCAGAAAAGCCTTTTAGGGCAAGAGCAGAAACGAGACAGTCCGGTCAGAGCAGGAAAGGGCGCACTCCGGTGTGCCCTTTCCTGCTGAAAATTTTTGTCCCTAAATCTGGCATGTCCTCTGAGGTTTGGGTGGCCGGACGCACACAAAACAAATCTGAATCAGGTCAAATTGAAAGACTAAAATTATGGAATATCACAATGCAGAATTGAACGTGCGAATCGAATTGCTGGAAAAGATGTTGCTGGAAAAGGATAGCTTCGCTTTGTCGCTGCAGGATTCCGAGAAGCGATACCGGCGGCTGTTTGAATCAGCCAAGGACGGCATTCTGATCCTGGATGCCGAAACCGGCATGGTGGTTGACGTAAATCCGTTCCTGTTGCAGCTGCTGGGATATACTTACGAAGCATTATGTGGTCAATACATCTGGGATCTCGGCGTATTCAAGGATATCGCCGCGTCCAAGGACGCTTTCAAGACCCTGCAGGAGAACGAGTATATCCGCTATGAGGATTTACCGTTGGAAACCTGTGGGGGACATCCCATCGCGGTGGAGTTTGTCAGCAATGTGTACCTGGTGGATCATAGCAAGGTGATCCAGTGCAACATCCGCGACATCACCGCCAACAAGCGGGCCAAGACCGAGCGCAAACAGTTGATGGCGGCCATTAATCAGGTTGGAGAAGGCATCGTCATGACCGATGCCCAGGGGCTCATCCAGTTTGTCAATCCGGCCTTCGAACGCATGACCGGCTACAGTGGAAGGGAGGCTGTCGGCCTGAATTCGCGTATCCTCAAGAGCGGCATTCAGGACGGGCATTTTTACCGCGATCTCTGGGCAACCATCTCTGGCGGCGATACCTGGTCAGGCCGTATTGTAAACAAGCGCAAGGACGGGACTTTCTACACCGAGGAGACTACTATCTCGCCGGTGCGAGACGGTTCGGACCGGATCGTCAACTATGTGGCCGTCAAACGGGACATCACCGAGCATCTGCGGCTGGCGGCTCAATTGCAGCAAGCCCAGAAACTGGAAGCGGTTGGCCTGCTGGCTGGTGGAGTGGCCCACGATTACAACAACATGCTGACCGTAATCCTCTGTTATGCGGAACTGGCCCTGCATAAGGTAGACGCTGCCAATCCGCTGCATACCGACCTCGAGGAAATCATAAAAGCGGCAAGATGCTCCGCTGACATAACCAAACAATTACTGGCCTTTGCCCGCAAGCAGACGATTTCACCCGAAGTACTGGATCTGAACCGGGATGTGGAGAGCATGCTCACGATGCTGCAACGGCTCATCGGCGAAGACATCGATCTGGCCTGGATGCCCGAAGCGGGGCTGTGGCAGGTAAAAATGGACCCGGTCCAGATCGATCAGATCCTGGCTAACCTCTGTGTCAATGCCAGGGACGCTATTGACGATGTCGGCAAGATCACGATAGAAACTGGAAATGCCGTCTTTGACGAGGCCTATTGCGCATATAATTCCGGTTTTGTAGCGGGAGAGTATGTGATGCTTGCGGTCAGCGACGATGGCTGCGGCATGAACAAGGAGACCATCAACAAGATTTTCGAACCGTTTTTCACCAGCAAGGGTGTTGGCAAGGGGACCGGCCTGGGACTATCCACGGTGTATGGCATAGTCAAGCAGAACAATGGCTTCATCAATGTCTACAGCGAACCGGAAAAAGGAACAACGTTCAGAATCTACCTCCCCAGAGAAAAAGGCCAGGCTGTCGTCGCCACAATGGAATTAGTGGCGGAAATTCCGATGAGCCGTGGAGAGTCGGTCCTGCTAGTGGAAGATGAGCTTTCAATACTGAATGTGGAGAAAAAGATGCTGGAAGAGTTGGGGTATCGAGTGCTGGCGGCGGGCACGCCTGCCGAAGCTCTCATGCTGGCCAGGGAACATGCCGGCGAGTTGCGGCTGGTCGTCACCGACGTCGTCATGCCTGAAATGAACGGCCGGGAGCTGGCAACACTGCTCCAATCACTTTATCCGGGCATTAAAATACTATTCATGTCCGGTTATACCGCCGACGTTATCGCCCACCGGGGTGTTCTGGACCAGGGAGTCAACTTCATCCAGAAACCGTTTTCTATGAAGAGCCTGGCGGTCAAGGTGCGGCAGGCATTGGGAGAAGAGTTGCTCAAGCCTGCAACAGTGGCTTCATGATGGATACCTGTCCATGATGGTGATGAACCATCATGATGAAAAAGCGGCACCACCTGAAGGCCGGCGTACACACATTTCTAGAGATCTTTGACGTATCCGTTTTCGCAAATCTTTTCCGCAATTTTTCTGAAATGAAAACCATAGATCGCATAAGTTATAGCCAGCGGGAATTGGCGTGGCCTTCTCACTAGAGACCAGAAAAAAAGTTTCCAGAAATGGAGCCGCTCCATGCCTATAATTCCCAGAAACATTATCGATTTGAAGAGCGCACCGATATACCCCGGTTGCAGGTGAAATTTACCCGGATGTGATGGACGGTACACCCTGAGCAGACTGATTACGCGTTGGTAGTAGTTTTTCGGTGAATAGATGGCGACGAGAACGGCCTGGTAGCCACTGATGAGTTCTCCGAGATCCATCTTCGGGATGAAATTCAGCGCGATGGCCGTGTTGTTGCCGGTGGCATTGCCCAGCAGCCTTCCCTCCCGAACCAGGCGCTGGTAGAGCCTGGTGCCGCGCAGTGCTGTCAGTACGCCAACCATCGCTGTTACAATGCCGCTCTCCTGAATGAAACGGATCTGCCGGTCGAAGATATCCGGCGAATCACTGTCGAACCCGACGATGAACCCTCCATGAACCTGCAGGCCGGCCCGCTGGATGCACTTTACCGAGGCCAGCAGGTCGCGGTTCCTGTTCTGAACCTTGCCGCTCTCGACCAGTCCATCCTCGTGCGGAGTTTCAATGCCGATGAAGACCTCCTCGAACCCGGCCCTGACCATCAGCTCCATCAACTGTCCGTCATCGGCCAGATCGATGGAGGCCTCGGTGTAAAAATAGAACGGATGCCCTTTTGCCTGCATCCAGCCAATCAAGGCCGGCAGCACCTCCCGCTTCAGTTTCCCCTTGTCTCCGATGAAGTTGTCGTCCACGAAAAAAACCGCCCCGCGCCAACCGCTGATATAGAGACTGTCCAGTTCGTCTATCAACTGCACCAGCGTCTTGCTCCTCGGCTTTTTGCCCAACAGCGCGGTAATGTCGCAGAACTCGCAGTCAAAAGGACATCCCCGGCAATACTGGATATTCATGGCGGCATAGTTCCTGACATCTATCAGGTTCCAGAGCGGGATGGCAGTTTTAGTAATATCCGCCCGTCGATTGTCCGCATAGACCGGCCGCGCTTTCCCATTGCACAGATCCGCCAGAAATGGAGGGAGCGTGAGCTCCGCCTCGCCCAGCACCAGGTGGTCAACATCCGGAAATTCATCGTGCCAGGAGGTAAAGAGCGGGCCGCCGGCGACACTCTTCACCCCGAGCCGCCGGCAGCGTGCGATAACCTCCCGCGCCGATTCCCGCTGAATCGTCATGGCGCTGATAAATACGTAATCCGCCCATTCCAGATCGGCGTCACACAGAGAGCTGACGTTCATATCAAAGAGCCTCTTTTCCCAATCATCGGGAAGCATGGCAGCCACTGTCAGAAGGCCCAGCGGCGGAAAGCTCGCTTTTCTGTCGATGAATTTAAGGGCGTAACGGAAACTCCAGAAGGTGTCAGGATAGTGGGGATACACAAGGAGAATTTTCATGGCAGCACTCCATGGTGCATTTGATCTGCCGGGAATTGCTCAAAATTGAAACGCGGAGCAAGAGCGGCACGCATTGGGGAGTTCCGGGCTCTTGACATTCAACCGTCCACGTCTGCAGTCGCAGACACACACTAAGGCTGCAGCAGGTTTTAGATTCTGCCAATATTACTTGAACTCCAGCTTGTAGTAAAGATCGGCGCCGCTTTCGCCACCGCCGGTCTGGGTTTCTATCTGCCAATTCCTGAAAAAATCATAACGCAGCCGGAAGATGCTGTTTCCGGTAAACAGTGATTTGCCGTAACTGAAATAGAGTTGCGGAGTCAGATACTTGCCGACAGTAAGCACGGTCTCGGTGATTCCGGTCTGCTGCGACGCCGGCAATGTTCCGGGAGGGGTCACCTGGAGTGGTTTGTACCCCATGGCGCTGTTGGTGCCTCCCACTCCGCCCTGGATCTCCAGGGTACTCAGCCCCAGATAGTTCTTTATCTGTTCCTGCAGCACCTCCGCCTGACCGGACCTTAGCAACGCACCGGCAGCCTGGGTCAGCAGGCTGGCCTGTTCGCCGCTGTTGCCGAGCGGATGGCCGAGGACGATATACGCCAGCACATCGACGTCCGGCATGGCCGGCTCGGAGTAGAGCCTGGTAATCGGCCTCTGGAGGGTGCCGGTTACCGTTACGCCGGCCCGGATGTCGCCGATGCTGCGCAGCGCCAGCACATCGATGCTCGGGCGATTAATGGCGCCGCCGGCGAAGAACAGCCGGCCGCGAACGATTTCCAGGTTTACCCCGTAGGTGCGATAGCGTCCCTTGATCACCCTGATCTCGCCTTTGCTGGTGATATTGTCGAGACTGCTCAGGGAAAGGTTCAGGGCTCCGCCCAACTGGGCGTCAATCCCGGCAACCTTGACAAAAACCCGTTCACCGAGCAGCACCCGGACCTGAACATCCAGAGCCAATGGAGAAACGGCGGCTGGTTGAACAGCCCTCCCCTCGCGGATGACATCGCTGCTGGGCGTGACAACCGTACCGGACTGGGCTCCGACGATGCGCAGTTCAGGCAGGCGCAATTCACCGCGCACCTTGAGTTTTTGGGGAGTACCTTCGAAGCTGAGTTTGGGAGTAGCAAGAAACTTGAGTTCGGGAAAATCCACGGTCAGGAAATTTTCGCCTGCGATGGAACCCTGATAACCGGTCACCCGCCAGCCGTCCAGCGTAATCAGCGCCGTCCCCTCGATATTACCTGCGCCGGAAAGCGCCCGGAAGGAATCTATCCGGATAAGGTTCTTTTCCAGGCGGGCCGCCAGTTGAACGTCCCTGAGATGAATTCCGGCGGTGGGCAGATATGCGCCGGCCCTGCTCAACTGCAGTTTCCCGCTGATCGCCGGCGCTTCCCAGGTTCCGCCGGCGACGAGCCGGACGTCAAGCTCTCCGGAGCTTTCCTGCACCAGTCCCGGAAAAAGAGCGGTTATGATCCCCCTTTCACGGACCTGCCCGGCAAGTGAGGCCTTGAGCGCCCCTTTCGGATTTACGGCAAGCGGGAAACGTGCCGGCAACGGAAGCTGGAAATTCCCCCCGGCCTGACCGTGATCGGCCATGACCAGTGAAAAATCGCCGGACAGCGTTTCACCACGCCAACCCCAGGAGGCGGTTGCAGTCGAAAAATCGAGTTTCAACTCACCGTCAGGCCTTTGCTGATGGATCATCCCTCCGGAGAGCACGGCATTGCCGTCCAGTTCGAAGCGTTGTCCCGGAAGCATCACCCCTTTGGCCCGACCGCTGATCCGCCCTTCGAGAACAGTGTCAGGTGGAAGCCATGGTTTGAACAGCGCCAGGTCGATCCCGCTCAGTTCCGCCGTCAGCTTCCCGTTTTCGGGCAGGGCCGTGCCAAGTGGAGCGGACGAGGCAAAGCTGCCCTTCAACCGGCCGCCGTCAGCCGTGTTGAGTTCCAGACCGGCCCGCAGGCCCTGTTCATTTCCGTCAAAGGTTAACGTGCTGTTCCGGAACGTGACACCGGTTCCCTGCCCGGCAAATGTTCCGCTGGCGGAGGCATTACCGGCCAGGGCCAGCCGTTTTCCGCCCTGAATGTCAAGACGCACCTTACCGTGGCTGTTTCCGGAGAACTTAATATCCTTCAGATATCGATTGGCCCTGGACAGGTCAAGGGCACTCCATTGCGCCCGAACCTGACCACCGAGCGGCTTCAGGACCAGATCCGCAGAGAGTTCGAGGCGCTCGCCGGCGCCGGCCGAGAGGGACAGGTTGGAGAGGGAAAACTTGTCGGCGCTGACGGTAAATGCCGCCGGAGCCGTCATGCTCCAGGGACCGCTGCTGTCCCGGCCGGACAGGCTGCCGATCTCGCCCTTCCAGAGCCCGTCGTTGTAACCTGCATTCAGGGCCAGCCGCGCGTCGCTGCTGCCCGAACGCAGGGTGACTTTCAGGCCGTGGCGCGGCAACGTGCCGTCCGCGGCCAGAGACACGCTATCCAGGGCATAACCGTCATGGACCACATTCTTGAATAATGCGCTGAGATGCACTGGATAACCGGCTCCCGGTTCAAGCCGGGCAGTCAGGTTTACGGCTGCCACGTGCGTCCCGGAGTAGGCCAGCCGGCTGCCTGTGGCGACCATGGCGCCACCGGGCCTGCCGTCGTTCCAGCTCACCCAGCCGTCGGCCCGGAGTGTCCCGGCCGATCCGGGAACCAGCCGGGAGAAGTCGCTGATCCGGGCGGTCAGGTCAATCCGTTCTTTCAACTCTCCCGAGGCCTGCAGATCAAAGCCTTTACCCTGCAGAGCAAGCCGGGAGATAGTGAGGTTGTCGCCGCTGAAACCGGCTTTGAGCTCGCCGGTCAGCGCCTGTCCGTGCAGGCGGCTTTCCAGCAGCGAGCCGCTGACACTTCCCGTGAGGGGCGCCTGCCCTGCCCGGCCCAGTCTGCCGGTTGCATTGAAATTTGCCTGGCCCTTCCAACCCGGATCGATCCCGGCCGGGTTGAGATTCCTGCCGCTGATCGCCCCCTGCATACTAAAGCCGTCGCGCCAGTTCAGATCCAGGTTTCCCGCCAGGGTTCCATCCAGAAGCTTGCCGTTCAACGGGGCCAGCTTCATCCCCGCTCCGGTGCCGGAATAGGAGGCTGAAACAGCCGCCGCCCGCCACCCCTGTGCCTTGTTTGCAAGGGACAGATCTCCGCGATAGCTGTTCAGGGTTCCCGCGAAACTGACAGTTCCGGAGAGGTCGGTCGGCACATTCAACTCAGGGGCCAGGTCGAGATTTTCCGCCTTGACCTGCAAGGAAAGCAGCGGCTCCAGCGTCGTGAACGCAAGTTTTCCATCGGCGCTTATCCGCCCTTTGCGGCCCGGACTGGTCAGGAGCAACCGGCGCAGATTGAAAGCATCTCGCGCCATTCCCACGTCGCCGTTCAGCTCCAGCATCTTGCGCGCGCCAACGCTCCCGGCAATGGTCAGGTTCGCGACGAATTGTTCAAGTCCTGTTCCTTTGGCTTTGCGGGCCTGCAGGGTAAAACGATCCATGTCCGCCAGGGGCTGCGCCAGGATAATGGCAAGGTCCGATGTCAGGGATGGGTGCTTGAAACCGGCCGATACACGGCCTTTTATCCGGCCGGAAGGCGCCGCTGCATCGAGATCGCTGATGGTCAGAAGACCGCCTTGCCAGGAAACGGCGCCTTTAAAAGAGGTTATCAGCAGCGGTTGCTGCTGCAACCGGCGATAGCTAAGGTCTGTCACCTGCAAGCGCGAGATCATGCCATCAAAGAGCTGCCCGGTTTCGGACACCTTCGGCCAGGCCAGATTCGGCGGTTTGTTTTCGAAAGCAGTGTCGTCCTGAATCCGCACCCCGTTGATTTTCAATTCCTGGACTGCAACTGTGCCGGCCAGCAAAAGGAGCGGTTTCCAGCGCAGCTCAAGGCTGGCGATGTCCAGTTTCTGCCGTGCCAGTGTGATTCGCACCCCCTTGAGCAGCAGACGGTCGATAATTTTACCCTCGATCTTTTGAACGGAGAAACCGGCTCCGCTCAGCGGCAGAGCATTCGTCAGCAACCAGCGGGCGCCCTGCGTAGTGGCCACGACCCAGCCAACTGCCACTATTGCGGCCACAAACAGGGCAATTGCCAGCGTCGCGCCGAGGCTCTGCCGGGTCAGCCGTTTCATAGTTCGAATCCCACGGTGAAGTGGAAATGGATGGAGGGGTTGTCCTGCCAGAGCGGCCGGGCCACGGAAATGTTCAGCGCCCCCACCGAGGTATAGTAATGCAGGCCGACGCCCGCCCCCTGGAACAGTTTGACAGAGGAGAATGAATTGAAGCTGTTGCCGACATCATAGAACAGGGAAATGCCCCAGTCCTTGAACAGCGCCCGTTCAAGTTCGATACTGGAGGTTAACAGCTGCTTGCCGCCGGTAATTTGACCGGATGCATCACGGGGGCCGAGGGATTTGTAGGAATAGCCGCGCACGCTCTGGTCACCCCCGGCAAAGAAACGCAGTGACGGAGGTATGTCGCGCAGGGGGTCGCTCAGCAGGGTTGTCCCGGCCTTGACCCGCGTATGCAGGGAAAGTCGCCAGGGAAGCGGCAGCAGATGACTCCCCTCGGCCAGGAACTGGACCAGGGCCGTATCCGAACCGAGCAGCTGATGTGTGCCGCGCAGTTCCAGCGCGTAGCGGAATCCACGACGGGGGCGGATCGGGTTGTTGTAACGGTCATCGGAAAAACGCACTCCCGGCAACAGCAGCCGTGCGCTGGAGTTCTGGTCACCCACGGAATAGTCTTCGTACTGGGCCCTGACATAAACGGTGCCCAGCTTACCCTTGCCCAGGCTCCGGTTCCGGGCCAGCTCCAGGGCCAGTATGCGGCTGTCATAGGTCGAGGTTTCCTCTTGCTGCAGGTTAAGCTGCAGCGTCGTGGAGCTGCGAATATCTCTGGAACCGGGGATGATATAGCCGGTCACCAGTCCCTGAAGCCGCTCGGCTACATACAGATGCGAATACAGCTCGTGCCCCAGGTGAAACATGTTCAGATCGCGGTAACGGACGGTGAAACGCGCGCCGGTATCCGTGCCGTAGCCGACTCCGGGACGCACGCTTATGCGCGGTCCGGCTGTCAACTGGACGGTTACCGGAACCCTGGATGCCTCGGCGTCCTGTTTTTCAGGTATGATCAGCACTTCCTTGAAGCGCTCCGAGTTGGTGAAATTGCGCTGGGTTTCTCCGAGAGCGGGACAGGAAAAAACCTCGCCGGATTTATAGGTCAGGTGCCGACGCAGGAAATCGTCCGGATAGTCGGGCGCTCCCTGGATGGCTGTCTCGCCGAAGTAATACTTCTCGCCCGACTCCAGCAGCAGCTCGACCGTTGCGCTTGTGGCGGTTTTTTCGATGCGGATTTCATGCCGTGAAAATTCCGCGTCCAGGTAGCCCAGGGCCTGGGCCCGCAATTTGAGCGCTGCCTTGGCCTCTTCGTACCTCTGATGCAGCAATACGTCGCCCCTGTTCAGCGGAAACGCCTTGACCAGACGGTTCAGACGTCTTTCCTCGCTGCCCGGTCCGGCCAGAGTCACCTTTACCTCGCTCAGGCGCACCGGTTCTCCCGCCGCCACCTTGACCAGCAGGCGATAACCGTCTCCGGCCGCTTCGGTCGTAACCGTGACCTGCGCGTTGTAATAACCGAACGGCTCCAGAGCGGTCCTGGTTTTATCTTCGGCCTGCCTTGCGAAACGTTCCATCCAGAGACGGTCCACCTTCCCCTCGCGCACCAGCCCGGCCGGCAGGGTCAGTGTCTCCCGCACATTTTTCAGCACATCATCCTCTATGCCTTCAATGACGACCTCGACCGGCGCGGCGGCATGCAGAGGCATGGCCGGCAACAGCAATACCAGCAGACACGCCAGAAAAGCATGGATAGTTACGCGGCGCAATCTGACGCTATTATTTGCGTGTACGGAAATGGAATCCGGCATATGTGACAGTGTGTTCTGAAAGAGATTTAAAAACAGCAAGGGGCCGGGAAAGTTCTACTGCTTCCCCGGCCCCTTGTCCAGCTGTTTCTATTTCAGGATAACCTGAAAAAGCACTCTCATATTGGCTTTTGCGGCTGTTGAGTAGAGGTCTTTCGGAGCGACTTCATACATTGCAGATTTTGACTCACCGAAACCGATTTCGGTCAGCCTGTCAGGGGTAACGACATTTTCACTTATCAGGTATTCTTTTACGGCGTTAGCCCTTCTTTCACTCAAGGCCTGGTTATACTCTTCAGTTCCGGAAGCAGAGGTATACCCGGCAATACGGACATTGGCTTTCGGGTTATTCTTGAGGATCTGGATATTCCTTTTCAGCAATTCCTTGGCCTCAGGAGTCAGGGATGACTTGTCGAAATCGAAATGGATATCTTCGAAGGCAAGCACGATTACTTTCTCTGCAATCTTAGGTTCGGACACCAGGACGGCTACCTTTTCCTCAACCGCCGGTTCGGAGACAAGAATTACAACCGGCTCCGCGGCTTTAGGCACAACCGCCGTCTCGGCCACCGGACGCGACGGGCAGAGGGCATTGGCCTGTTCCGTGGCTTTTTTTGCCAGTGCGACACCTTCCTCGGTGTGGCAGGCTCTGAAGACATCATATGCATTGTTCTTGGCATCTTCGGCTTTTTTGAATTCTACCGGGCAGGTTTTGTCTTTCCCGGCCCGGCGCGCTGATTCAACGGCCCGATCAGCCTCCTGCATCTCGGTGCGGATGTAGTGCCCCGGAACATTGCCACGCATGGTATTGACCTCGTAATTGGCACACCCGGACATCATTCCGACGGGAATCGCGGCAATTATGAATATCAACGCACTTTTTGCTGTTACGGTTTTCATGGTTACACCTCCTGTATTTTTAACTTTCCTGCTACGAAGATACTCATTCCTTCCGGAACCTGACAGTTAGACAGCATCCAGGATGCTAATGACGATCGTGTCTATCTCCGCGATGTTCGCCACGGTCTCTGTGGCGGGAATCTCCGTCGCGAAATCCGTCATCTACCGGCACCAGGAGACAACCCGACAGTGTCGTGATTGCCACAAGCAGAATTGCCAGTCTGACCAAAAATGATTTATTCATCTGTTACCCCCCTTCCATGCTAGCGGACAGCTACCGCCGTTATCATGATTATCAGAACCGCCTTTGCCGGTTTTTCCTGCTTTAAGCGCAGCAACTCTGTATACAGGGTGTATCGCAACATATGTGCCAGAGGTAACCTGAGGACATCCTCAGTGCAAGTTGCTTGATTTACGACTTAAAACAGAAAATCGGCATATGTGGCGCGGGGAGAACCGCCATCCGAAACCGTCATGATTAACATAACTGCAATATATGACGGGACAAGCCGGAACATGTTCCGGATAAAGGTTCCGAGAGCCGCCCATACGCCGGATGAGCGGGTGGACTTCGGGGAGGTGTCAAGAGCAACCCGCATCTACGCTGCTCTCTGCCTGGGATGAAACTTCAGGACTCTCTGTAGCGGACCCGGAGTCTGAAACGATGCCGGATCATTTTGACTGCACACCGCTGGCTGACTCCGTCAGCTGATCGCTTTCGGTAACATCACGCCAAACGCTGATCAAAATCGCGAAGATGACCGGCCCCAGTATCAGCCCGAGAATTCCCAGCGCGAACACTCCGCCGATCGCTCCCAGCACGACCGCCGCGACCGGGATATTGCTCTTTGCGCCGATGGCAAGCGGCCTGACCGCGTTGTCGGAAAGACCCACGAAAACGACGCACCAGATTGCCAGGAGTCCCGCCTTGACATAGGCGCCGTTGATGGCGACCAGGGCGGCCAGCGGTACCCAGATAATGGCCGTGCCGACAACGGGCAAAAGCGCCGCCATTGCCGTCAGCGCACCGCAAAGAACCGGCGCCGGAACTCCGGCGACAAAATACCCGACTCCGGCGACCACGCCCTGCACAAGACAGGTCAGGATTGTTCCGACTGTAACGGCTGTGGTTGTAGCGCGAATCTCGGATACGTAGTGTTGAGCTATTTCCTGATTGGTAGCGAAGCGGGCAATGGCAACAGACATAATCCTTTCTCCGTCACGATAGATAAAAAAGAGAATGAACAGCGCCACCGCAAGGGTGAAGATGAACTCCCAGAGATTCAACGCGGTATTGGTAGCAAAATCGAGCAGATATCCCGAAGCGCTGGAGGCCAGTTTTGTACCTAACCCGGAAAGTTCGAAGCCGAACCGCTCCAGGGTGGCAACAATATCGTTTGCGAACGGAAAACGGCTGAGAGTGCCCGCCCCGGTCGTGGTAAACGCCAGGACCAGCCGCTCTCCCTCCAGGTACCACTCGGCGGCGTTCCGGGCGACCATTGCGACCAGGACCGCAACCGGAAGAATGAAACAGACGGTTATTGCGAGAACCATCACTCCGGCAGCGCGGTCCGGGTGACCGGGGAACCTTCCGGCCAGGCGGTCGTGGTGCGGAAGGGTCGCGATGCCGATAATCAGCGCCCAGGCCAGCGGCTTGGCGATCGGGGCCGCCAGCAGCGCAAAGAGACAGACGGCGGCAGCCGTGGCAAAGGCAGCCATGATGCTCAGGTATAATTTTTTATCCATTATTGTGACCTTTCTGAAGGAGCGATATATTCCAAAGGTCAATCGACACAGAACCGCCAAGGTTCATAGAGGAAATATATCTTAATCAGCTCGCAACTACTTCTGGTTTCCGGATCTACTTATCTGCCGGTTTGAATCGGAAAAACCCGCCGGAGCGGGTCTTAATTATACGTTGAGTCATACGGTCATATTTATACCAGATCGTTTTTCACTGAAATCCTCCGGCCCAAAACGGGGCAAGCAATCTTAATTGAAAAAATATCTGATGCCGAAGGTTGTGGAAAAACCGGTCGGATCAAAATTACCCACTTTGCCGCCAGGACCATAGACATCGGCATCAGGAGCAACCACCAACCTGGCCTCCGTAGTCAGGGCCAGTTGCTTCATGAAGAAATAGTCAACACCCACGCCGGCATGCACTCCCACCGTGGTGTCAACGCTGCGCCCCTGGTCGGCATCATTCACAAGGATGTCAAGCCCGCCCCCCAGATAGGGGACCAGCCTGGGATGTTCCAGAACGAAGCGATACTGTCCGCCCAGAGCAATATTGGTCACGCCGAATCCGGCATAGTCCGAATCGAATGAACTGCGGGTTACGTCGATCTCTGCCGCGAAATGATCATCAATTCCATAGATCAGGCCGCCGCCGCCGATAAAACCGATATCGGTCTTGTTATCACGGGAATACATGTCTCCGTCGGCAGGTATCATGAAACCTATTTTACCGGTCACACCGACTTTCCCTTTGATACTGTCGGCCATTGCCGCACCTGCTGTCAGAGAAAGTGTTGCTGTTGCGCAGACCAGAACAAGAAGCTTTTTCATAAATTGTTTCTCCAGTTATATTTTGACTTCAATCATCATGATGCGGCCGGTCCATTATTCCACGGACATCAGGTTCTTAACACTCTTCACGCCTCTGACATCATTGACGAGTTTGGTGGCCAGGTTGAATTCGGCTACGCTGTTTGCCTTGCCGGTCAATGTAACCACACCACGCTTAGTCTCTACCTTGGTGTTGATAGCACTGGTAGAGCGGTGGTACAGCAGAGTCATTTTGACCTGGGCGGTGACGGAAGCGTCATCGATCTTTTCGCCGGCTGTTCGCTTGTTTTTAGGACTCTTTTTAACGGACATCTCGTTCTTGACTTCTTTGACACCATCAACATCCATGGCGTATTCAGTTGTCAAATCTTTTTGAGCCTGGTTGTCGGCAGTGCCACGCAGGGTCACGATGCCGTCCTTGACGTCAACTTCGGTTTTGGCGGTGCTGACGCTACGATGAAACAGGAGCGTGGTTTTTACTTTTGTGACGAGCCAAGCATCCGAGTTTGCGGTGGGCGGGGTGCCTTTGACTTCCAGTCGGTTGTCCACGCTCTTGACGCCGGGCAGACCGTTTACCGTATCCTGGGCCAGTGCTTTGTGGGAATCTTCATTGACCATCCCGGTCAAGGTTACTGCGCCGTCCTTGGACTGGATCTTGATATCATCACCCTGCAGGTAGGTCTTGAACACATAGGACTGCCTGGCGGACGATTCGATGCGGCTGTCCGTATCCGCAGCAAATACCGGTAGGCTGACCGCCAGCAAAGCCAACGCAGCTACCATCATCCCGGATAAGTAATTTAACATTTTCATGCCTTGTTCTCCTTTTTGTTGGATTACGAATAAGTTACCATGTTGTGTCGCTCCCTTGAGCTACTTGCCGAAAACTTTCTTGACCTGGCCGATTTTCCCCTGAACCTTTCCGGCGATCTTTTCAACGGCGCCTGCAACCTGCAACTTTGGATTATCGCTTAATTTACCCACGACCTCCTTTACTTTGCCCTTCGCCTCGTGAAACGTTCCTTCCGCCTGATCCCTGATTCCCGATTTCATGATATCCACCTTTTGGACAACTCGTATTTGGCAGAACGCACAACGGTGCCCATCTTCTGCCTGAGCAGGTACAACGCAACTAGCATGCCACTGAAATCATGTGGATGCAGATAGCGCAACAGTTTGATTGTTATGGGTAAAGTAAAAAGGAGACGTGCGGGTAAAATGAAAGATCGTCAACGTAACCCGTCACGTATAACATTACTGCCATATATGACGGACCACGGAAGGCTTAAAACAACTTACATGCATCTCTCTACATTTCAGCTTGCTGAACTACTGAGCCATCGCCGGGCTGGCCGGAATACCCATCCGGACGCGGATCTGATGCTTTATCAGACTCCGCTCAAGCATGATCACACCATCGGTCACGCGCTGACCATCCATTTCCACCCAGACAACGCCGCGCTCACAACCGTCCGGATTCTCCACCTTGATCGCGTAGACCGTTTCGCCATGCCGATAGCTGAGGCTGAAACCGGGCCAGGTTGACGGTATGACCGGATTTACCCGCATCCGCCCTCCCCGCACCTGCAGCCCCAGTACCTCTTCGATCCAGGCCCGGTACATCCAGGCTGCCGAACCGGTATACCAGGACCAGCCCCCCTGTCCGACCCGGCCGGGCAACCGGTAAACGTCGGCCGCAACCACGTAGGGCTCGACCCCATAGTGCCAGACCGCTTCCGCATCGCGGGCATGTTCGATCGGATTGAGCATGCGCAGAAGCTGCACCGCCCGCCCGCCATCCCCTTTGCGGGCCATGGCCATCGCCATCCAGAGCGCGGCATGGGTGTACTGTCCTCCGTTTTCGCGCACGCCGGGCGGATAGCCCTTGATGTAGCCGGGCGAAGGTTCCGATTTGTCGAAAGGTGGCGTAAACAGCAGCACCAGGTTTTCATCCTGGAGCACAAGGTTATGCCAGGCCGACTCCAGGGCCCTGTCCGCACGATCCGTGTCGGCTGCGCCGGAAAGCCGGGCCCAGGACTGGGGCAGTGAATCGATCCTCGCTTCCATGTTTGCCGAAGAGCCCAGCGGTGTGCCGTCATCGAAAGTACCCCGCAGGTACCACTCGCCGTCCCAGCCGGCCTGCTCGACGCGCTGGATCAACGCATACCTGTCTTCCTGATAGGTCTGGCTCAACTCAGGCTGTTGCAGCAGGATCGAAAGTTCGGCCATCCCCTGCAGCACTTCGCACAGGAACCAGGCCAGCCAGACACTCTCTCCTTTTCCTGCCGCGCCCACCAGGTTCATCCCGTCATTCCAGTCACCGGTCCCGATCAGGGGCAGGCCGTGGGGGCCGACCGTCAGACCATGGCTTACCGCCCGCTGACAGTGTTCAAAAATCGTGAAACGTTCAAATGCAACCTCGGGAGAGGAGAATACTTCATGCTGATCGTCTGCCAAAAGCGGAGCGATCAGGAAGGGAACTTCAGCTTTCAGGATATCCAGGTCGCCGGTGGTACGAACGTAATGGGCAACCACATACGGCAGCCAGAGCAGATCGTCGGAAATACGCGAACGAATCCCGGCGCCGGCCGGTTCGTGCCACCAGTGCTGGACATCCCCCTCCTTGAACTGCCGGCTGGCGGCCAGCAGGATCTGGTCTCGCGCCAGTTCCGGCCGGGAGTAGAGGAATGCCATCACATCCTGCAACTGATCACGAAAGCCGAAGGCGCCGCCGGACTGGTAGAATGCGGAACGCCCCCAGATACGGCAGCTCAAGGACTGGTACTGAAGCCAGCGGTTTATCAGCAGGTCGGCTGCCAGTTCGGGAGTTTTAACTTCAATCGTGCCCAGCAGCGCATCCCACCAGGCTCTGGTCTGGCGGAGAGCCTCCTCCAGTGCCTGATCCTCCCGGTATCTCAGCACCAGTTCCCTGGCCTGTACAACGGAGCCGGCCTGCCCCAGCATGCAGGTAACCTCGCGGCGCTCACCGGGAGCCAGTTCCAGGGCAACCCGCAATACCGCGCACGGATCCAGCCCCGCCCCGGTCCGGTTTGAAAGCCGGGTCAACTCCATGGCTTCCGGGCTGGACAGCGAGCGATTGCGGCCGATGAAGGCGCCGCGGTCGCCTCCGTAGGAGTCTGCCCGGGGAGTCATGGCCACGAAAGCGATCCGTTCACCGTACTCGGGGTGATAGCTGTTGCGTGCCAGCAGTGCCTGCGCGTCGTCATCCCAATTGGTGATCACATGCATCTGTGATGTTTCGCGGTTTTCGCCGAGGGTCAGCTCCACATAACAGGTCACCGAAAGCCGGCGCCTTCTGGAGGAGGCATTGGTAAGCCTCAACCGCTGCAGCTTGATCGGTTGCCCACCGCCGTCGTCCACCGGCACGAAGACGGTCAGCTCCTGCTCGATGCCGTTGCTGTTATGCTCGAAAACCGTGTAGCCGGCGCCATGCCTGGCCCGGTAGGCGGTAGTTTCCCGGATCGGCGCGGCGGTCGGCGACCAGTACAGGCCGCTCTCCTCGTCGCGGATGTAGATCGCCTCCGAGGCCGGGTCAAGCACCGGGTCATTCGACCAGCCGGTCAATCGGTTGCGCTGGCTGTTGCCGTACCAGGTAAAGCCGGAGCCGGTTTCGCTGATCATGGTGCCGAAGGTCGGATTGGCGATCACGTTCACCCAGGGCGCCGGGGTATTGGTACCGGGGCCGAGATAGATCGCGTATTCACGACCGTCCGGGGTGAAGCCGCCCAGGCTGTTGAAATAGTTAAGCTCCATGAACGGCAGCGGAGCAGAAGGTTCCCGCGGAGCGCGTTTTTTAACCAGCCTGTCCAGCAGTTCGGGAGCTTCGTCCGGCGCCCCCAGTTGCTGCGGCAGTGTTCCGCGGGCCGCCACCAGCACGACGCTGGATGCAGCCTTGAGCAGATTGAGATCTTCCTCCGGAATCTGCGCTGCGCTCTTTAAAAAGATTCCGCCCGCACGATCAGTGGAAGCGGCCAGGGTGTGGGCCTGGATCAGCTGTTCCAGCCGTTCCTTGAGCGGCCGCTCATAGCTGGAGGCCTCCTCGTTGAGGATCACCAAATCGGTTGACAGTCCGTGCATCCGCCAATAGGTGTGGGCCTGGAGCATCTGGCGGACCAGGCTGATTTCGCGCGCCTCGCCGATAGTAACCAGTACCAGCGGCAGGTCTCCCGAAATGGCATAGGGCCACAAGCCCGCCTGCCCCTTGAGGTTGTCTTCCAGGCGCTCGGCCGGAGCGCGCAGCAGTTGACCGGGAAACAGCAGATGGCTGGCCAGTTGCTGAAAACGCCGAGCTTCATCGGGCTGGATATGCAGAAGTTGCAACTGCTGCTGGGCAGAACCCCAGGCAAAAGCCATGGCCCGGCCGGTCGCATGGGGGTCTCCGTACTTGTCCATCAGCAGCAGCACCTGTTCGCGTGATTCCCCGGCGGCCAACACCAGGGAAAGCCGGGCGCGCTGGCCCGGTTCCAGAACAACGGCGCGCCGCAGGCTCAAACTGGGATCCAGCACAAAACCCTGGCTGTTGCCGAGTTTTTGACTGGCTCCCATCGGATCGGCAAGGGTCCGGCCACGGCCGATGAAACGCCGCCGGTCGGTTTCAAACTGCCACTCGCTTTGATTCGAACCGTCATCAACGGCGTGCTCAAGCGTCAAGCGGTGGCCCACGTACAGTGGCGGTTCGTTTTCACTGCGCGGCCGCCGGTAGGCCAGCAGAACCTGCTGCTCGGGGAGCGCTTCGGTCTGGATGAACAGCTTGTTGAAGGCCTGATGCTGACGGTCGGCGTTGTGGGGCGCCATGGAAAGTTCAATGTAGCTGGTCAGGTTGAGCCGTCGGGTGCGGCTGGAGCGGTTTACCAGGGTAATCCGGCGCACCTCCGCATCGTCTTCCGGCGACACGACCACCTCCGTCACGGTGTGAATCCCGTTATCCACGCGGCGGAACACGGCCCGGTCGATGGCAAAGTCCACCGAATAGTCATCAACCTTCCCGCCCACCGGGTGATAGGTGCCGGACCAGACGCGATCCGGATCCGGCTCGTGGATGTAGCAGAAGTTACCCTGCCCGTCACAGGTGGGATCCGAGCGCCAGCGGGTGAGTTCCTGATTGCCCCACTGGCTGTAGCCGCCGCCGCTGTTGGTGACCATCAGCCCGTAACGGCCGTTGCTTAGCAGCAGACACCTGGGCGTGGCCGTATGGGGGGTGCTGAAGTTGCTGCCTGACGGCGCGACCAGATCCCCGCCCGGCAGCGCGGGCTCGTTTGGCCGCGTGGAAAGCAGGTGCAGCTGTGGCAGGACCGGGATGCGTTCCTGGAGCAGGGCCTCGAAAGCACGCACCCGCGGATCGTTATGGAAACGACGCGGGAACGGGTTGCCATGCAGAAAGTTGGTCAACGCCACAAACGCCATACCCTGGTGATGAGCCATATACGCCTCGATAATCACCCCGCGCTTTCCACCTCGCTGCAACTGCCTGCTGAAGTCCATTGCTTCGTAATAACCGTAATCACCCAGCAACCCCAGGCCGACCAGCTTTTTCAGATTCTTCACGGTTTCAAGCGGCGCCAGGTTCAGCGCCAGAAGCGTGGCATAGGGAGCCACGACCAGCTGTTCCTCCAGGCCACGTTTCAACCCGAGCGCCGGCACACCGAAGGCCTTGTACTGGTAGGTCTTTTCCAGGTCGAGATCGGCAAAGGCGGACTCGGATACCCCCCAGGGCACTCGACGTTTGCGGCCGTAATCGATCTGGACCTTCACCGCCTCCCGGGCCGCCTTGTCCAGCAGCGAATTGCCGTATGAACACTGGAACAACAGCGGCATCAGATATTCGAACATGGTGCCGGTCCAGCTCAAAAGAATCCGTTTACGGCCGATCGCGCCGTAGGGGCGACTCAGGGAGAACCAGTGTTCCAGGGGGACATCGCCCCTGGCAATAGCGACAAAACTGCCCAGACGCGCCTCGCTGGCCAGCAGGTCGTAGCTGGAGATGTCCTGGCGATCGATGGTGACGTTGTAGCCGATCGTAAAAAGCTTGCGTTTGTGGTCATAGAGAAAGTGCATGTTCATCCCGGCCGACAGCTCGCGGACTTTTCCAAGCAACACTTCAGCCGTTGCCAGGGTTTCTCCGGCCAGCCACTGCGACGTGGCAAAGGCCGTAATAACGCGATCGAGCCATTGCATCAGCTGTTTAACGGCCGGAGCGGACTCTTCCCGGAGCGTGCGCAGTAAGCGGAGCGAATCGATCCGGTCATGGGC